>JBQGBY010000117.1:0-27610 GCA_052038195.1 Micromonosporaceae bacterium
GGGTTTTTCGTGTATTTTGGGGTGTTAATACACAAAAACACACACTTTTACGTCCACTAACATCGGGGGGGGCGGTCGAGAGGTCAGGCGATCTCGCAGATGGTGGCGCCGGCGCTGACGATGGCGCCGACCTCCGCGGACAGGCTCCGCACGACCCCGGAGCGGTGGGCGGGCAGGGGCTGCTCCATCTTCATCGCCTCGAGCACGACGATGAGGTCGCCCTCCGCGACGCTGTCGCCGTCGGCCACCGCGACCTTGACGATCGTTCCCTGCATGGGGCTGGTGAGTGCGTCCCCGGAGATCGCCGGGGCGTGTCCGTCGCGGGAACGCCGGCCGCCGCCGGAGCGGGGGCCCGACCCGGGGTTGCCGGCATGCGCCGCGCCCAACGAGGTAGGCAGCGAGACCTCCAGGCGCTTGCCGGCGACCTCGACCACGACCGTCGTGCGGTCCTCCGCCGCCGACGGTCCGCCGGGACTGGCCACGAAGGGCTCGACCGGGTTGGACCACTCGGTCTCGATCCACCGCGTGTGCACCTGGAAGGGCTCGTCCACAAAGGACGGATCGCGCACGACGAGCCGGTGGAACGGCAGCACCGTGGCCATTCCCTCGACCACCATCTCGTCGAGGGCGCGGCGGGCGCGCTGGAGCGCTTCGGTGCGGGTCTCGCCGGTCACGATCACCTTGGCCAGCAGGGAGTCGAAGTTGCCGCCGATCACGGCGCCCGGCGCGATGCCGTTGTCGACCCGCACCCCCGGCCCAGCGGGCAGGACCAACGCGGTCACCGTCCCGGGCGCCGGGAGGAAGCCGCGCCCCGGGTCCTCGCCGTTGATACGGAACTCGATGGCGTGACCGCGCGGCCGGGGATCCTCGGTGAGGCGGAGCTTCTCCCCGGCGGCGATGCGGAACTGCTCCCGTACGAGGTCGATGCCGGAGGTCTCCTCGGTCACCGGGTGTTCGACCTGCAGCCGGGTGTTGACCTCGAGGAACGAGACGGTGCCGTCGGAGCCGACGAGGTACTCGACCGTACCCGCGCCGTGATAGCCGGCCTCGCGGCAGATCGCCTTCGCCGACTCGTGGATGGCCGAACGCTGCCGGTCGGTGAGGAAGGGGGCCGGTGCCTCTTCGACGAGCTTCTGGTGCCGGCGCTGCAAGGAGCAGTCGCGGGTGCCCACGACGATCACCGTGCCGTGCTGGTCGGCGAGCACCTGCGCCTCGACGTGCCGGGGCCGGTCGAGGTACCGCTCCACGAAGCACTCGCCCCGACCGAACGCGGCGACCGCCTCGCGGGTCGCCGACTCGAGCATGCCGGGGATCTCGTCGAGGGTCCGGGCGACCTTCAGGCCGCGACCACCACCGCCGAAGGCTGCCTTGATGGCGACCGGCAGGCCGTGATCGGCGGCGAACGCGATCACCTCGTCGGCGTCGCGGACGGGGGCGACCGTACCGGGTACGAGCGGAGCGCCCACCCGGTGGGCGATCTGCCGGGCGGTCACCTTGTCGCCCAGGCTCCGGATCGCCTGGGGCGTCGGGCCGATCCAGGCCAGGCCGGCGTCGATGACGGCCTGCGCGAAGTCGGCGTTCTCAGCGAGGAAGCCGTAGCCCGGGTGTACCGCGTCGGCCGCGGAGCGCTCGGCGACGTGCAGAACTTTGTCGATGCGTAGATAGGTCTCGGCGCTCGTCTGTCCGCCGAGGGCGTACGCCTCGTCGGCCATCCGCACGTGCACTGCGTCGCGGTCGGAGTCGGCGTAGACGGCGACGCTGGTCAGGCCGGCGTCGCGGCAGGCCCGGATGATCCGGACCGCGATCTCACCCCGGCTGGCGATTACCACCTTATGCACGTCGATCGTCCTCCCGGGGCGTCTGATCTTCGAGAGTGTAACGATGGTTAAGCCGTGTGCTGCTGTCGCGAGAGTCGGATCACCGCGCGCGGACCTGGCGTACGGCCGCGGCCGCAGTCGATGGTTGACCGGCCGAGCTATATCGCGATATAGTCGCGATCTGTCGCGCCGTGCCGTGTCTGTCGGCGGTGGTGGGGGCGCGGACGGAAGACTCGTTCGAGGTTGGAGACGTGAATGTCGGATACGGTGCTGATCGAGACCCGGGGGCTGACCAAGTCGTTCCGCTCCCGCGATCGCAAGGGATCGAAAGCTGTCGAAGCAGTACGCGGGGTCGATCTCGCGGTGGGCGAGGGCGAGATCTTCGGCTTCCTCGGCCCCAACGGTGCCGGCAAGACCACGATGCTGCGCATGCTGGCCACGCTGCTGCCGCCCGACGGCGGCCAGGCGACGGTGGCCGGCGCGGACCTGCTGCGCCAGCCCGGTGAGGTGCGGCGTCGCATCGGCTACGTGGCGCAGGGCGGTAGCACCTGGGACGAGTCGACGGCCCGCGAGGAGCTCGTACTCCAGGCGCGCCTGTACGGCCTGAGCAAGGTCGAGGCCCACCAACGCTCCGCCCGGGCGCTGGAGTCGTTCCAGCTCGCCGAGTACGCGGACCGCAAGTGCAAGACCTACTCCGGTGGCCAGCGCCGCCGGGTCGACATCGCGCTCGGCATCATCCACGGACCCCGGGTCGTCTTCCTCGACGAGCCGACGACCGGTCTGGACCCGCAGAGCCGGGCCCACATGTGGGACGAGATCCGGCGGTTGCGCGCTGAGGGGATGACGGTCTTCCTGACCACGCACTACCTCGACGAGGCGGATGCGCTCTGCGACCGCGTGGCCATCATCGACCACGGCACAATCGTGGCCGAGGGCACGCCGATCGATCTCAAGCGTGACATCTCCGGGGACGTACTCGTCGTCGGCCTGACGCCCGGTGCGGCCGAGCCCGCCGCCGCGCTGCTGCGCGGGGAGCCCTACGTGAACCGGCTGGAGATCACCGGCGAGGGCGCGCTGCGCCTGTCCGTCGACGACGGGGCCACCGCCATCCCGCAGGTGCTGCGTGCGGCCGACGCGGCCGGGCTGCCGTTGTCCACAGTGGAGCTGCACCGCCCCAGTCTCGATGACGTGTTCCTCACCAAGACCGGCCGCTCGCTGCGCGAGTCCTGATCCCGATACTCCACAGGAGACAGACGATGACCCTCGCCTCGCCCTTGAAGCTCGGCCGTGATACATGGCTCATCTTCTCCCGCCAGATTCAACTGCTGATCCGCCAGCCGGTATGGGTCTTCGTCGGGGTGTTCCAGCCTGTCATGTACCTGCTGCTCTTCGCTCCCCTGCTCAAGCCGGCGCTGTCGCCCCTCGGCGTCACCAGCGACGCCGACGTATACCGCCTGTTCGTGCCCGGCCTGCTGGTGCTGCTCGCCCTCTTCGGTGGCTTCTTCTCGGGGTTCGGTCTCATCGCCGAACTGCGGGCCGGCGTCATCGAGCGCTCCCGGGTCACGCCGGTGAGCCGGTTCGCCCTGTTGCTCGGCCGGTGCCTGCGCGACGTGGTCACGCTCATCGTGCAGGCGGTCATCATCACCCTGCTGTCGCTGGCGTTCGGCTTGCGGGTTCAGATCGGCTATCTGCTGCTCGCCTACCTCATGCTCGGCCTGCTCACGCTGATGACGTCGGCGGTCTCGGCCGCGGTCGCGCTGGCAGTGCGGAGTGAGGACGCCTTGGCGCCCCTCATGAATACGATCTCCCAGCCGATCTTCCTGCTCTCCGGCATCCTGCTGCCGTTGATCTTCGCGCCGTTGTGGCTGCAGCGGATCGCGGAGTGGAACCCGTTCGCCTGGGCCGTGGACGGCACGCGGGCTCTGTTCGCCGGTGACATCGGCGACGACAAGGTCTGGCAGGGCCTGCTCATCGTGGGCGCGCTGACCGTGCTGGCGGTGGTGTGGGCCGCGCGCCGGTTCGCCACCAGCGTCCGCTGACCCCCTTAACCGCGATCTTGGGCGTAGCAGCGTGATTGGAGATCAAACCACCGCGCTACGCCCAAGATCGCGGCAAAGGGAGCGTCCGGAGGGGGTCAGCGGCGGCGGGCCAGGGTGAGGCCGTCGGCCAACGGGATCATGACGGCCTCGACCCGGGTATCGGCGAGCACCATGTCGTTAAAGGCCACGATCGCCGCGGCGTCCGGGTTGTGCGGAGCGAGCACGCTGCCGTGGTAGAGCACGTTGTCGACGAGGATCACTCCACCCGGGCGCATCCGGGGCACGATCGCCTCCCAGTAGTCGAGATAGCTGACCTTATCAGCGTCGATGAATGCGAGATCGAGGTGCGGTTCGGTGGGCAGCTCGGCCAGGGTCCGCACCGCGGGGCCGAGCCGCAGCTCGATGCGGTCGGCCACCCCCGCGCGCTCCCAGTAGCGGCGAGCGATGGCGGTGAACTCCTCAGAGATGTCGAGACAGATCAGTTGGCCGCCCGGGGGCAGGCCGCGGGCGATCGACAGCGATGACAGGCCGGTGAAGGTGCCGATCTCGACCGCGCGCCGGGCTCCGATCAGCCGGGTGAGGAACGTCATGAACGATGCCTGCTCCAGCGCGATCGGCAGCGTCGCGTACTGGGGCAGCTCCGTCAGGCTCTCGGTGAGGAGGTCCGTCACCACGGGGTCGGCCGGCGGGTTGTGGGCGAGCAGGTACGCGTGCAGGTCGTCACTGAGGCCGATCGACTTCAGGGTCATGGACCGACCGTACGGGATGGCCCTCGACCGCACCCCACAGTGCCGGGACACCGGCGCCCACCTGGGTGAGCAGCCGGCGGAGCAGGGGTAAGGACACACCGATGACCGTGCCGTGGTCACCGTCGACGCGGTCCACGAACCAACCGCCCAACCCGTCGATGGTGAACGCGCCCGCCATCTGCACGGGCTCGCCCGTCGCCACGTAGGCCGCGATCTCCTCGTCGCTGACGTTGGCGAACGTGACCGACGTGCTCGCCACCCCCTCGGCCTGTTCACCCCGGCCGGCATCGATCAGGCAGTGTCCGGTGTGGAGGGTGCCGATGCGACCGCGCATCCGGCGCCAGGCGGCGGCCGCGTCGTCGTCATCGGCCGGCTTGCCGTAGATCTCGCCGGCGAGTTCCAGTACCGAGTCACAGCCGAGCACCAGCGTCTGATCCTGCGCCTCGCCCGCCTCGCGCATCCGGGCGACGACCGCCTCCGCCTTGAGCCGGGCCAGCGCCGTGCACAGCTCCCGCGCATCGGCTGTGTCCACAGTGGACTCGTCGAGCCCACTGACCAGGACCACGGGGTCGAGGCCGGCGGCCCGCAGCATCCGCAGCCGAGCCGGACTCGCCGACGCGAGCACCAGCCTCGGCGCCGGCGACGTCACAGCGCCACCCGCAGGCCGGTGGTGGCGAGGACCACCGGGCCCGGGGCGATCGTCGCCGCCTCCTCGAGCAGAGCCACCGGGTCGAGCCACGGCCGCAGATGGGTCAGCACCAGCAACTCGGCGCCGGACCGCACGGCCAGGCGGGCCGCGTCGCCGGCCGTGAGGTGGCGGGGCACAGGACCGTCGGCGTCCAAGCCGGAGGCCTCGGCCAGGAGCACCCGACACCCGGCGGCGAGCTCATCGAGGGCGGCGCATGGCGCCGAGTCGGCGGTGTAGCAGAGGGCAGCCGGCCGGGCGGAGCCGTGGGCGGCCGAAGAAACCCGCGTGGCCCAGCAGTCGCCATGGTCGACCGGCGCCAGGCGTACGGTCATGGGTCCCACCGCGAACGGTTCGGCGGTCGGGAGGCTCGCCTCGTACACGTCGGGGTTCTCCCACACGTATGACGGCAGGCCCGCGGTTCCGATCAGTTTCACGGGTTTCACCCCGGCCCGCTCCCGTAGGTACCCGAAATGGTCCAGGTCACCGAAGTGGTCGGAGTGCGCGTGCGAGACGACGACCGTGTCGATCCGCGTCGGGTCGACGAACCGCTGCAGCGTACCGACGCTGCCGGAGCCGAGGTCCAGCACGAGGCGGACGTCCCCTGACTCCACCAGGTAGCAGGACCCGCCCGAGTCCGGCCCGGGTGCCGAGCCCGAGCAACCGACGACCGTGAGTCGCATGGCTAGCGCGGCAGCGCCGAGGCGCGCCAGGCGGCCGGCCCCGCGGACAGCGGGGTCGCGCCTGGTCGGCTCGAGCGCGCCCAGCGGCTCACCGGCATCGGTGTCTGGCTGCCCCGAGCCGGCAGCGCCCGCAGGACGCTGACCACCGCCGCCAACTCCTCGTCGGTCGGCGTGCCCTTGACGATCCGGATCTCTTCCGCCACGCCGGGAGTCTAGCCGAGCGGGCCCGGGCCAATCGCCACCGCACGGGGGTCCTCGCTGCGCGGCGCCTCCCCCGATCAGGTTCAGACATTTCTACAGTGGGATGTTGCCATGCTTCTTCGGCGGCAGGGTCTCGCGCTTGGTGCGCAGGGCCCGCAACGCCTTCACGAGGTTCGGGCGGGTGGTCGAGGGCTTGATGACCGCATCGACGTAGCCGCGTTCGGCCGCGATGTAAGGGTTGGCCAGCGCGTCCTCGTACTCGGTGATGAGGCGGGCCCGCTCCGCCGCCGGGTCCTCGGCGGTGCGCAGCTCCTGCCGGTACAAGATGTTCACCGCGCCCTGCGCACCCATCACCGCGATCTGCGCCGTTGGCCACGCGAAGTTCAGGTCCGCGCCGAGATGCTTGGACCCCATCACGTCGTAGGCGCCGCCGTACGCCTTGCGCGTGATGACCGTGACCTTGGGTACGGTTGCCTCCGCGTACGCGTAGAGGAGCTTGGCGCCCCGCCGGATGATGCCCTCCCACTCCTGGCCGGTGCCGGGCAGGAATCCGGGTACGTCCACAAAGGTCAGTACCGGGATGTTGAACGCGTCGCAGGTACGGACGAACCGGGCCGCCTTCTCCGACGCCGCGATGTCCAGGCAGCCAGCCAGATGCAGGGGCTGGTTGGCGACCACCCCCACCGGAGCGCCCTCGACCCGCCCGAAGCCGACCACGATGTTGCGGGCGTAGAGCGCCTGCACCTCGAGGAACTCGCCGTCGTCGAGCACGTGCTCGATCACCCGGTGCATGTCGTAGGGCTGGTTGGCCGGATCGGGAATGAGGGTATCGAGCTCGCTGTCGACTGTGGACAGATCGTCGGGAGCGTCGGTGACGGGCGCGTCGTCGAGATTGTTCGACGGCAGGTAGGACAGCAACGCCCGTACGTACTCGATCGCGTCCTCCTCGTCGGTGGCGAGGTAGTGCGCGTTGCCACTGCGGGTGTTGTGGGTGCGGGCCCCGCCGAGCTCCTCCATCGCCACGTCCTCGCCGGTGACGGTCTTGATGACGTCCGGTCCGGTGATGAACATGTGGCTGGTCTGGTCGACCATCACGGTGAAGTCGGTGACCGCCGGCGAGTAGACGGCCCCGCCGGCGCACGGTCCCATGATGAGCGAGACCTGCGGGATCACCCCGCTGGCCCGGACGTTGCGGAAGAAGATCTCGCCGTACAGGCCGAGCGAGACCACACCCTCCTGGATGCGCGCGCCCCCGGAGTCGTTGATCCCCACCACGGGGCAGCCGATCTTCATGGCGAGATCCATGACCTTCACGATCTTCTCGCCGAAGACCTCCCCGAGGGAGCCACCGAAGACGGTGAAATCCTGGGCGAAGACACAGACCTGCCGGCCGTCCACCGTCCCGTAGCCCGCGACGACGCCGTCGCCGTACGGCCGGTTGCGTTCCTGGCCGAAGTTCGTCGACCGGTGCCGGGCCAGCGCGTCCAGCTCCACGAACGTGCCGGGATCGAGCAACATCTCGATCCGTTCGCGGGCGGTCTTCTTGCCGCGCGCGTGCTGCTTCTCCACCGCCTGGGCCGAGCCGTGCACCGCCTCGTCGACGCGATGCTCCAGATCGCCGATCTTTCCGGCCGTCGTATGCAGGTCCACCTCGCGCTCGTGGCTGGTCACGCCGGTGATCGTAACCGCGCGGGGCCTGGCATCGACCGGCACTGGCGTATCGGTGGACTCCCGACGGTCGTTTGGCGAGGTATGGATGGGGTGACGCTCCTTGGCGCCGGCCTCATCGGGGCCGGTGCCGCCGTCTTCGTCGTGGCGCTGGTCGCGGTGGGCAGGCGCGCTGCGGCAGCCCGGGTACGGCCGCGGGAGCCCAGCTCGCGTACGGCGCCAGGCCCGCGCCCAGCACCGGGCCGACCCGGACCAGCACCCCTCCGGTCCGGTCCGGCGGCTGCACCGCCGCGGGCGAATCCGGCCAAGGACACCGTCGCACCGGTGCGTCCGGCCGACGCGCCGGCGCCCCGCCGTCTACCGCCGGCCGCTAGCCGACGGAGCGCCCCGCCTCGCCCAGGCCCGTACAGCCGCGGGCGAAACGCTGGCGGCGTCGCGGGTGGGCGAAGTGTGGGCGGGGCCGGCGTCATCGTTCCGGCGCTCGAGGGTGAGACCCTGCAGCTTGGCCCCGTGCCCGCGTGGAAGGTGCCGGTCCGTCCGCTCGGCTCGCTCTTTGGACGCAACCGCGGCTCACCCTTTCGCCGCCGGCGCGGCGAGTACGCCCCCGTCATCCGGAACCGACGGGCCGACGACACGGTGCCGGACCTACCCGGGGCGCCTCCCGCCGAGCGCCGTCCGGTCGGGACGGGGTCCGCCGGACCGCCACCGGATTCCGCTGCGCCGGCGTCACCGGAGATCCAGGTCCCACCAGCGGTCAGCAACGCGAGCCGCCGCCATGAGGCACGGGCGGACTTCGGCTGGTTCACGCAGAGCGGGGTTCCGCCGGGGCAGTAGCGGGCCGCCGTTGCGTACCGGGCACCATGGCGTCCGTGCCACATGACGGGGTACGGGCCCGCGCTGACCGGTCGCCGCTTCGGGCGGCGGCGCTGACCCGGGAGCTGGTCACGCCGGGAGGCCTGTGGTCGCAGGTGCGGGTCGGGGCCGCGACCGGATCCACGAATGCCGACGTCGCGGAGTTGGCTGGCGTCGGCGCCCACGAGGGGCTCGTGCTCATTGCGGAGCGCCAGCGGGCCGGGCGCGGCCGGCTGGGTCGGTCGTGGGAAGTCCCGGCCGGCGCCGGCCTCACGATGAGCGTGCTCCTGCAGCCCCGGGTGGCGGGAGCCGCGCGTATCGGCTGGCTGCCCTTGCTCGTGGGCGTGGCGGTCGTCGAGGCGTTAGCGGAGATGCCTGTCGATGCCGCTCTGAAGGGGCCCAACGACCTGCTGGTCCGGCCGGCCGCAGGGGCCTGGGGGAAGTGCGGGGGGATCCTGGCCGAGGCGGTGGCGCCGGTCGCCGGGTGGGCGGACAACCAGCCTACGATCATCGTAGGGATCGGCATCAATGTGTTCCAGGTGGACACCGAACTGCCCGCCGCGGCCGACCCGCGGGCGTACCCACCCACCTCGCTCGCGCTCGCCGGCGTGCGCTGTGACCGGGAGCGACTCGCGGTCGACGTGCTGCGGGGGCTCTCGGACTGGTACGTGCGGTGGACCGCGGTGGCCGGCGACCCGATCGGGTCCGGTCTGGGAGAGGCGTACCGCGCCCACTGCCTCACGCTGGGCCGCGACGTCACGGTCGCGCTGCCCGGAAAGAGGTCCGTGCGAGGAACGGCGACCGACATCGACCCGGACGGCCGTCTCGTGGTCCGGACCGCGGCGGGGGAGCAGCACCTCGCCGCGGGGGATGTCCACCATGTCCGGTAGAAGGCGCCGACGATGCACCGGTTCAGCGGAGGCGCCGGTGGCACCCGCAGACTAGATTCGACCCAACCCCGGCGCACTCGAGCGCCTTCGCGAAGCTCGCGGAGCGCATGAAGCAATTCCGGCGACGCCTGCGGAGCGGAATCAGCAGGCAATTCCCCGAGGAGGTTAGGCGTGGCTTTCCCCGAAGAGTCCCTGTCTGACGGCGAAGTGGTGAGGCTGCACCTGCACCCGCACGCTATCGCCCTGTTCTGGCCCACATTCTGGGCCATCGTGACGATCGGTGGCGCGGCCGCCGCGGCAGCGTTCTGGACCGGCCTCGCCCTGTACGCGACTCTGGCCGTGGCCGCCGTCCTTTTCATCTGGCTTACGCTCGCGAAGTACATCGTGTGGCGCAGCACCCATTACGTGTTCACCAACAAGCAGGTCCTGCTGCGCAGCGGCGTTTTCCGTCGCATCGAGCGAGGTATTCCTCTGAGCAAGGTGAACGACGTCCAGACGACCCAGGGCATCCTGGACCGGATCCTGCGCTCCGGCACGATCCTGATCGAGTCCGCGGGCGAGCAGGGCCAGTCCCACCTCGACCGTGTCCCCAACGCGATCAAGGTCGGCAACACGCTCAAGGACCTGGTCGAGCACGACGTGGACCGCCACCAGCTCGACGAGGGCGAGCTGCGGGCGGTGCTGAAGGAGCACCGCGAGGCCGGCGGCTCTCTCTAGCGCCCAGCGCACCGACGAAGGGCTCCCACCACCTGGTGGGAGCCCCTTGTCGTCAGCTGCGTCGGGCCGTCAGCGGCGCTTGGACGGGTCGTCGGCGGTCACCGGGCCGCGGGTGATCATCTCGTCCAGCTCGAGTTGGACGAGCTCCGCGCGCAGGTCGTCCTCCGCCCGCAGTTCCGCGACGACATCGCTCAGCTCGTCGTCCCTCGCCTGGGTCTTCGCCACCGGAGGTTTGGTGACCGGGGCGCCGACCACCGTGGCGGCGACGACCGGTGGGGCCGCCCCGACCTCGGCCGCCAGCGCCGGCTCGGCCGCGGGCGCCTCCTTGAAGACGTGGGTGCGGTAGGCCCAGAACCTGAACACGGTGCCGAGCGCGATACCTACGAACGTGCATACGTTGAGGACGACCAGGCTGGTCTGGTCGAAGCCGTACTTGGCCGCGGCCACGATCGCCGTCTCGATCAGAAGGCCGACCGCGTTGAAGAAGAAGAACAGCGAGTACTCCCGCCGGAGCGTGGTCTTCGGGCGGTGTCGGTAGGTCCAATACCGGTTCAGGAAGTACGCGCAGGTGGCCGCGACGACCGTGGCGACGGCCTTCGCCTTGACCTCGCTGCCCTGCACCGCGATCAGCAGGGCGTTGAACACCGCGAAGTTGACGCCGAGGTTGATGAGCCCGATGGTCCCGAACTTCGCCATCTCGTCGGTAATGGCGTGAAAGCGCTGAGGTACCCGGCGAAGCAGGGCTGCCTTCATGACGCCCAGCCGGTCGAGAAATGCCCGTACGCCGGGCGCGGACGCTTGCCGAAGCCGCCGTAGCGCCGGAGCGAAACGAGCCCAGAGAGCGCGAGTCGTTGCCGTCGAATCACTACCAGCGACCATCAAAGGCACCGCCCATCATCATCCGGCCATGACGGTCCGGCCCCGCCGGTCCGCCCACGCAACTCCTTGAGCCGCCTTCGCCCCCACGATGGAGCGAGTCCGGGACTTTAGGCGGCAAAATCTGGAGCCATCGATCCGGCGCCACTGGTCCGGCACTCTCGATCTGGCCCGTCGGCACCTGGCTACCTTACGCGCCCAGCGTGTGTGCGATAGGGGAGATCGGTTGAGATCACAGCGCGATCGGATCACGACTCAGTTACGGGCGCTGCTCGAAAGACAAATCGTCGATACGCCCAAAAACGGAACAATGATGCCAAGCCGACCCCGACGACATTGCCCGAGATGTTGTCCGCCAGTTTCGTCGTCAACACCGGCCAGTAAGCACCGAGCCAGGTGTGGGTCAGCCACAGGCAGGCGACACCGATGCCGAGGCCGACGAGGTTCACCCCGAAGAAGAGTGGGTACTCGCGGTGCAGACCTGAGCGGCTGCGGTGTCGCCAGGTCCAGAACCGGTTACCGATGAAGGCGAACGTCGTCGCGATCACCGTGGAGATGATCTTCGGCATGATCGGTTCGTCGTAGACGGCCAGGAGGAGGTTGAAGATGGCGATGTCGACGGCGTAGCACACGGAACCCACCACGCCGAACTTGCCGATCTCGTGCAGCAGGCTCTCGAACCGGGCCCGCAGCGCGCGCAGCCCCTCGGCGATGAGCGCTCGCTGGGCGAGGTCAGGCCGGGTCACGGCGCGAGCCTACCGATCCCGGCGGCCGTGCGCGCGCCGGCCCCGGATCTGTCCGCCGAACGGGGCAGCCGCAGCGAGGCCGGCAAATCGGACAGGAAAACGTTTCACCGCCACTTTGTGCAAGATTTCACAAGCCAGATGCACTAGTTCACACTGAACGACGCTCCCAAGGCACAAAGTCCCGTCCTAACCTGTCGCAAAGGCCTGGCATCGTCGACCCGAGGAGCTGTTTCATGACCGCGTTGGTTGGCGCGTCCGCACCGGGGGGCACGGCCCCCACCCGCCACGCGCGTCTCTTGGCGTGGGTGCGTCAGGTCGCCGAGTTGACCACTCCCGACGAGATCGTGTGGTGTACCGGCTCTCGCGACGAGTGGGAGCGTCTCACCGCCGAACTCGTGGCGGCGGGCTCACTCGTGCCGCTCGACCCGGTCAAGAAGCCGAACTCCTTCTGGGCGCGTACCGACCCCTCGGACGTCGCACGGGTCGAGGAGCGCACCTTCATCTGCTCGGTGGACCAGGCCGACGCCGGCCCGACCAACAACTGGATGGCCCCCGACGAGATGAAGGCCATCATGACGGAGCTGTACCGGGGCTGCATGCGCGGCCGGACGCTCTACGTCATCCCGTTCTGCATGGGCTCCCTGGAGGCGGAGCAGCCGATGTTCGGCGTGCAGATCACCGACAGTGCGTACGTGGTTCTGTCGATGCACATCATGACCCGGATGGGCACCAAGGTGCTCGAGCGCATGGGCACGGACGCCCCGTACGTCCCCGCCCTGCACTCGGTGGGCGCCCCGCTCGAGCCTGGTCAGGCCGACGCGCTCTGGCCCTGCAACCAGACCAAGTACATCTCCCAGTTCCCCGAGTCGCGCGAGATCTGGTCCTACGGCTCCGGCTACGGCGGGAACTCCCTGCTCGGCAAGAAGTGCTACTCGCTGCGGATCGCGAGCGTCATGGGCCGCGACGAGGGCTGGCTCGCCGAGCACATGCTCATCCTCAAACTGACCTCGCCCCAGCAGAAGGTCTACTACGTCGCGGCGGCGTTCCCCTCCGCCTGCGGCAAGACGAACCTCGCCATGCTCGAGCCGACCATTCCCGGCTGGAAGGTGGAGACGCTCGGCGACGACATCGCCTGGATGCGGTTCGGCGCCGACGGCCGGCTCTACGCGACCAACCCCGAGTACGGACTGTTCGGCGTGGCGCCGGGCACCGACTGGGGCACGAACCCGAACGCCATGCGGACGCTCGAGCGAGGCAACTCGATATTCACCAATGTCGCCCGGACCGACGACGGCGACGTGTGGTGGGAGGGGATGGGCGCGCCGCCGGCCCACCTGACCGACTGGCACGGCAACGACTGGACGCCGGACAGCGACGGGCCGTCGAGCCACCCGAACTCCCGGTTCTGCACGCCGATCACGCAGTGCCCGATCCTCGCGCCGGAGTACAACGACCCGAAGGGCGTGCCGATCTCGGCGATTCTCTTCGGTGGCCGGCGCGGGACGACGATCCCGCTGGTGACCGAGGCCCGGGACTGGGCGCACGGCGTCTACTTAGGAGCGACTCTGTCGTCGGAGACGACCGCCGCGGCCGTGGGCGAGGTCGGTGTGGTTCGCCGTGACCCGATGGCGATGCTGCCGTTCATCGGCTACAACGCGGGTGACTATCTGAGCCATTGGATCGAGATGGGCAAGGCGGTGACCGACGCCGCCGTGCTGCCTCGGATCTTCTACGTGAACTGGTTCCGGCGAGGCGAGGACGGTCGCTTCCTGTGGCCCGGATTCGGCGAGAACTGCCGGGTGCTCAAGTGGGTGGTGCAGCGCTTGGAGGGCACCGCCGCGGCGGTCGAGACACCCATCGGGGCCGTGCCGACTCCCGAGGCGCTGGACACCTCCGGTCTGGAGGTCACGGCCGAGGACCTCGCCGCGGCGCTGCGGGTCGACGTCGACGAGTGGCGCGCCGAGGTCCCCGCGGTCACCGAGTGGTTCGCCAAATTCGGCGACCAGCTCCCCGCGGTGCTCTGGGCCGAGTTGGACGCCCTCAAGGCCCGCCTCGGTCTGCGCACCTAGGCGCTGTCCGCGGCGCCCGTAGCACACCGGCGACGACGCTGTGTGGGATCAGTCGATCACTCACCGTAACGGTATCGAGCCGGGTAACCGACACTTCCGCAAGTTGCCCCGGGGGCTAGGCTACGCAGGGTGAAGATCCGGGACCTCGTATCTCGCCCCAAGCGACGCCTGCGGGACCTGCTCTACCGGCTGTACGAGCATCGGCTGCGCGGCGCGATGGTCGGCAAGCCGATGCCGCGCCACGTCGGGGTGATGTGCGACGGCAACCGTCGGTGGGCGAGGGCGATGGGGTTCGTCGACCCGAACGACGGCCACCGAGTCGGTGCGGATAACGTCAAGAACCTGCTCGAGTGGTGTGACCACGCGGGCGTGGAGCACGTGACGCTCTACCTGCTCGCGACCAGCAACCTCAGCCGCCCCGCCCGTGAGCTCGACCCGCTGCTGCAGATCATCGAGGACCTCGCGGGAGAGCTGGCTGAGCCGGGTAACCCGTGGCGGCTGCGCATCGTGGGGGCGCTGGACCTGCTGCCGTCGCACCACGCGAACGCGCTGAAGAGCGCGCAGGAGCGTACCCGCAAGCGCACCGGCGGCGTCCTGGTGAACATGGCGGTCGGCTACGGCGGCCGCCAGGAGATCACCGACGCCGTGCGGTCCCTGCTCTACGAACATGCCCGCAACGGCGGCACGCTCGAGGAGCTTGCCGAGGTGCTCGACGTGGATCACATCGCCGAGCATCTCTACACGGCGGGCCAGCCCGACCCGGACCTCGTCATCCGTACCAGTGGCGAGCAGCGGCTCTCCGACTTCCTGCTCTGGCAGAGCGCCCACTCCGAGTTCTACTTCTGCGACGTGAACTGGCCCGGCTTCCGCAAGGTCGACTTCCTGCGGGCGCTGCGCAGCTACGCCGACCGCCAGCGCCGTTTCGGCGCTTAACCGCCTAGCGGGTGACCGCTACCCTGCTGACGTGGGCGGCAACGTCGGCGAGGCGGTGAAGCTTCACCTTCACCCGCACGGCATCGTCATGGTCTGGCCCGCGTTCTGGGCCGTGACGACGATCGGCGGCGGGGCCGCCGCGGCCGTGTTCCTGGAGGGCTTGCCGCTGTACTTGGCGCTCGGCGCGGCCGGGGTCATCTTCGTCTGGCGTTCGCTCGCCCGGTTCATCGTCTGGCGCAGCACCCATTACATCGTCACGGCCAGGGAAGTGCTCCTGCGACGAGGCGTGATCACGGTGGTGGAACGATGGATCGCATTTTCGAAGATCAATGATATCCGGGTCACGCAGGGACTGCTCGACCGTGTTCTGCGCTGTGGCACCCTGGTGATCGAGTCCGCGGGTGAACTCGGACGGTCGGAGTTGCCCCGCGTCCCCCGCGTCATCGCGGTGAAGGATTCGCTGATGCACCTGGTCGGCTCGTTGCCGGACCGGTCGACCTGACGGTGCCCGGCACAACCTGTCGGCGACCGGCGCGTTGGAGCGGGTGTGGACGATGTTCTGGTGCTCGCGCTCGTGCTGTTGCTCGTCGGCTCCGGTTACGCCGCCGGTCGGGTGCATGCGGAGATCGGGTACCGGCTGGGTTTCCGGTCCGGCTATCGCCAGGGGCATGCCGACGGATCGCGGCGTCGGCCGAGCCCCGGCGGGCGCGACTCGCAGTCACCGCCGTTGGAGCTGCACGTGACCGGGTCAGGCGATCACGGCGCGTCGGAAAGGCGACAGTACGGCGCGGTCGTGGGCTCAACCGTCCACACGGTGAGACACGCGCGGGGGTGACCGTCTGGCCCGTTTGGCATCCGCCCGTTAGCGTCATCGGTGTAGCAGGGGACCTCCCGCTACCCGAGGCCCGATCGAGGTAAGGGGCCGCACCCAGCCCCGCCGAGAACCTCCGTGGGCGAACGGAGGAGGGCGTTCGGCCGGTGCGAGCCGCGGCCGCCGGGGTGTGCGGTCGCCGGAGTTGCCTGTGACCCACGACCGTCAGACGAAGAGTCCGCGTCGTTCGCGCCCGACCGTTCCGCCCGCTCCACCCGACGATCCGCTCCCCACGCTTCGCGAGCCCGACAACATCGAGACCACGTCCACCGCGAAGACCCGCAGCACTCCCCGTCCACGCGCCGCCGTCCGTACCGGCCGTACCAGAGGCCGAACCGGGGCGGCGCGTTCGTCGTCGGAGCCGTTGGCGAGCCGAGCTGCTGGCGACGGGGTCAGGACCTACGTGCTCGACACGTCAGTGCTGCTCTCCGATCCGCGGGCGGTTCTGCGCTTCGCCGAGCACGAGGTGGTGCTACCGCTCGTGGTCATCACTGAGCTGGAGGGCAAGCGGCACCATCCTGAGCTCGGTGGCTTCGCACGCCACGCGCTGCGGATCCTCGACGACCTCCGGGTCGAGCACGGCCGGCTTGACCACCCGTTCGTCGTCAACGACCACGGCGGCACGTTGCGGGTCGAGCTGAACCACGCCGACCAGACCGGGCTGCCGGTGGGCTTCCGGGCGGATACCAATGACGCCCGCATCCTCTCGGTGGCGCTGGGCCTCGCGGTCGAGGGCCATGACGTCACGCTCGTCACCAAGGACATCCCGCTGCGGGTGAAGGCCGCGGCGGTCGGTGTCGTGGCCGACGAGTACCGGCACGGGCAGGCGAGCGACCCGACGTGGACCGGTACTGCCGAGCTCGACGTGACCGACGACGAGCGCAACCGCCTCTACGCCGGCGAGGCGCTGGAGCATCGGGAGGCGGCGGAGCTGCCCACCCATACCGGCCTCGTGCTGCGTTCGCCGAACGGTTCGGCCCTGGGCCGGGTGCACCCCGACAAGCAGGTCCGCCTGGTGCGCGCCGACCGCGAGGCCTTCGGGCTGCGCGGGCGCTCCGCCGAGCAGCGGATCGCGCTGGACGTGTTGCTCGACGACTCGATCGGCATCGTCTCGCTCGGTGGCCGCGCCGGCACCGGCAAGTCCGCCCTCGCGCTGTGCGCCGGCCTGGAAGCGGTGATGGAACGGCGACGCCACAAGAAGGTCGTCGTGTTCCGGCCGCTCTACGCCGTCGGCGGGCAGGAGCTCGGCTACCTGCCTGGCACGGAGGCCGAGAAGATGTCGCCGTGGGCGCAGGCCGTGTTCGACACGCTCGGCTCGGTCGTGCACGAGAACGTCATGGAGGAGGTCGCCGCCCGGGGGCTGCTCGAGGTGCTGCCACTGACCCACATCCGGGGCCGGTCATTGCACGACGCATTCGTCATCGTCGACGAGGCCCAGTCGCTGGAGCGAGGGGTGCTGCTGACTGTCCTGTCTCGTATCGGACAGGGTTCGCGGGTGGTGCTCACCCACGACGTCGCGCAGCGTGACAATCTCCGGGTCGGTCGGCACGACGGCATCGTGGCGGTTATCGAGGCGCTCAAGGGCCATCCACTGTTCGCCCATGTCACCCTCACCCGGTCCGAGCGGTCGCCGATCGCAGCGATGGTCACAGATCTGTTGGACGACCTGCCGGATTAGACCTATGTCCATGTCCGAGTAGCTAAGGGCGCTGTCGAGGGCTCCGGTGTGTCAACGGGCGGATCGGGATGCCCATATGTACGATGTGCCCTGCGTCACATCCTGCCCGCCTCGGGGAGTAGGCCGGGGATGAGGTGGGAAAGGGTGACTGCGGGCGGGGGCCCGGCATGGCCGAGAGGCCATCGACGGGAGCCCGCCCACGGCTGGGCCTGACCATCGACGGCTGGGCGAGGTGTTCCTCTGCGTCGGTGACTACTGACAGTAGTCAGGTGTGGCCGTGACCTGTCCCCGACGAGAGGAAAGCCTGGTGGTTCGGCCCAGTCGTGACCCGCGGTCACGAGCAAGCGAAACCGGCTCCCACGCACAAGCCCCCGACTCCGAACGGGCGCACCGCCGCACGCCCCAGCAACGACCCGCGTCCGAGCGGCTCGATGAGCGCCGTACCGGCGGTCGTCCCACGCGCCACCAGGCGCCACCCCCGCCGCCACCCCGCCTGGGGAGCGCGGGCGGGCCGCCCCGGCAGCGCACAGCGCCGGGGCCGGCGCGGCTGCACCCCGAGGTGCCGAGCCACCGCAAGCCGGCCCGCCGGTTCCAGGTCATCGGGGTCTTCGTGCTCGTCCTGGGTGCCATCGGCGGCTCCTACACGGTGCTGAACCGCGACGAACCAACGCCGGCCACTGAGACCGCGGCCGCGGCCGCTAGCCCCGACATGGCGCTGGCCGCGGAGACCCCCTTCCCCGAGGCGAAGGCGAAGGCGGAGGCTGCCGCGGCGGCGGAGGCCGAACGGGTTCGCGTCGCCAACGAGGTCGCCGCCGCCGAGGAGGCGGCCCGCCAGCAGGCCGCCCAGACACCCCTACCCAACGTGCCCGCGTCATGCGACGAGTACAGCGGCAATCGCGGGCTCGGCTGCGCGATCCTGCTCGAGTTGGGGTTCGGCCTGGACCAGATGGTGTGCCTGGACCCCCTCTGGACGCACGAGAGCGGCTGGCGGGAGAGCGCCCACAACGCCTATTCGGGCGCGCACGGCATCCCTCAGGCGCTGCCGGCCGAGAAGATGGCGGTCTTCGGTGAGGACTACCTCACGAACCCGGTGCCGCAGATCCGGTGGGGCCTGCAGTACATCACCGGCCGCTACGGCAGCCCGTGCGGCGCGTGGGAGTTCTGGCAGGCCAACAACTGGTACTGACCCCTAGATCTACTTTGGTGGGTCGTGCAGGCGGATGGTAGTAACGTGACGTGACCGGTGTGCAGGACGACGCGTCCAGGTTCGGTACGCCGGCGTTCTACGCGGCACTTGGGCGCGCGTTCGTGGCCATGTGCGCGTTCGTGCCGGTGCTCGCTCTCGTGGAGTTCGCCGACCAGCAGCTCGGCGGTGCCCTTGACCTGCACCTCGGCATCCGGCCCCATCAGGTCTCCGGGTTGGACGGCGTGATCTTCGCGCCATTTGTCCACAATGGATGGGAACATCTCCTGGCGAACAGCTCGCCGCTGATCATCCTCGGCACGTTCGCGCTCTCCAGCGGCACGAAGCGGTTTCTCATCGCCACCGGGCTCATCGCGGTGGTCAGCGGTCTGGCCGTCTGGTTCCTCACACCGTCGGACTACCTCGTGCTCGGGGCGAGCGGGATCGCGTTCGGGTGGCTGGGACTGCTGTTCATGCGCGGCCTGGTGGAGCGCAGTTGGTGGCACCTCGCCGTCGCGCTCGTCGCCGGCCTGTTGTACGGGTGGCAGCTCACACTCCTGCTCCCGACCGACGACTCGATCTCCTGGCAGGGTCATCTCTTCGGTTTCGCCGGCGGCATGCTCGCCGCTATCGTCACGCGCCGAAGTGGCGGCGCTCGGGTCACGCCCACCTCCCCCGCCGTTGGCGGGTTCGGTGCCGCCCGCGAGTAACGGGCATGGGCCTCCTCCGCGGTCGCGGAGTCCGCGACTAGCCTGATGGACGTCAGCGGGTCTGCGCCAAGGATCCGGCCCCCGGCCTTGGCCTCCCTCCGGTCTCATCCAACGGCGCTGAGGACAGGAGCACCAAATGCACGAAGTGGATATCGCGATTGTGGGTGCCGGGCCGACCGGCCTGTTTGCCGCCTACTACGCGGGCTTCCGCGGCCTGTCCACCGCCGTGATCGACGCACTGCCCGAGCCGGGTGGCCAGATCACGGCCATGTACCCAGAAAAGATCATCTATGATGTGGCCGGCTTTCCGTCGATCCGTGGGCGTGAGCTGGTGGCGAACCTGGTCACCCAGGCGGGGCAGTACGACCCCAGGTACCTGCTGGGCGTACGGGCGGAGAAGCTGAGCTACGCCACCGACGGCCGGCCCATGCTCACCCTCTCCGACGGGGACGTCCTCACCTGTGGCGCCGTGCTCATCACCGGCGGCCTCGGCAGCTTCACCGCGCGCCCGCTGCCCGCGGCCGACGCCTTCACCGGCACCGGGATCATCTACTTCGTCAAGCAACTCGACCTGCTGGCGGGGCAGGACGTCGTGATCGTCGGTGGTGGCGACTCGGCCTTCGACTGGGCGCTCGCGCTGCAGCCGATCACGAAGTCGGTGACGCTGGTCCACCGGCGCGACAAGTTCCGGGCCCACGCCGCGACGGTGGCCCGGGTGCAGGATCTCGCGGTCGAGATCGTCGTCAACGCTGAGGTCACCAAGATCCATGGCGACGGCATCGTCACGGGGTGCGAGATCACCGTTCGGGGCACCGAGCCGCGCAGCGTTCCGGCGGACACCGTGGTCGCGGCGCTCGGCTTCACCGCCGATCTCGGCCCGCTGGCCGACTGGGGCTTGACGCTCGACCGCCGCCACATCGTGGTCGACTCGACCACGGCGACGAACCAGCCCCGCGTCTTCGCCGCCGGCGACATCTCCGAGTACCCAGGCAAGGTACGGCTGATCGCGACCGGCTTCGGCGAGGCAGCCACCGCCGTGAACAACGCGGCCGTGGCGATCGACCCGTCCGCGCACCTGTTCCCGGGTCACTCCTCGGACGGCACCTGACGTGTGCGCGCGCGGGAGCCACCGGCCGTACGGCCCGTGGCCTTGCGGGTACGTGCGGCGCCAAGGTCGCGGCGCATCACCGCCCGGTTGGGCGTGGGTCGGTCCACGACGGTGAAGCCACAGGCGGCGAAGAGCGGCTCCACCCCGACGAACGCGTCGCCGGTGGCGCGACGCGTCTCGCCGGCGAGCGGGAAGCCTTCGACAGCACTCGCTCCGTGCGTGGCCGCGAGATCGACCGCCTGGGTGTGCATCTCCCGCATGACACCCTGCCGGCGGTACCCGACCCGGACGAAGAAGCACGGCACGAGCCAGACGTCGTCGTCCTCGGCCGGATCATGCTGACGCAGCACGGGCGACCGCAGCGCCCGGGCGAACCGGGCCCGGGGGCCCGCCGCGCACCAGCCGACCGGCTCCCCATCGACATAGGCAAGTACGCCCATGGGGAATGTGTCGGCGCTGGTCATGCGCTCGAACGCGGTCTGGTTGCCCCCGCCCCAGCCCGCGTGGCACTCCTTGCGCGGGAGCAGGAACCACGTGCAGTAGCACCCTCTCGTCGTCCCGTTCGTCCCGAACAGCGCCGCGAGGTCGGGCAGCCCCTCCGTTGTGACCGGCCGGACTGAGATCGGCTTCGATGCTGGCGGTCGCGTGGGCATGGGCCGAGGCTAGTGCGCCGGTACGACAGCCGGCCGGTTCACGGGCGCAGGCCGACGTAGCGGGCCAGCGCCGTGACCTGATGGTCGAACCACGCGTCCCGGTCGGCAATGATGCCATCGAGGCGGTTGAAGATGTCAAAAGAGATCGCGCCGAAGAGCTCGGTCCACGCGATGAGCCCGCGAGCCAGGATAGCGGGCGGGACGCCCGTGAACAGCTCGTCGCGGATGCGCACCATCTCCCCCTGCACGGTGGCTGACAGCGACTCGCCGGCCGGAGGGTGCAGCACTCCCGCCGCCACACCGTCGACGAGGAGTGTCCCGAGCAGGTTCGTGATCCGGGTCGCGGGCGCGATCGTGTCCTGCGGCGCGCGGTATCCGGGCACCGGCGTCCCGTAGAGCAGCGCGTACCCATGCGGGTCGGCGCGCGCCCAGTCCCGTACGGCGTGCCAGATGGCGGCGAACCGGCCGGCCAGGTCGGCCCGCTCCACCGCCGTCTCGGCCGCTTCGGCCGCGGCGCCGAGGGAGTTGTAGCCGTCCAGGATCAGGGCGGTGAGCAGCTCGTCGCGGCTGGCGAAGTAGCGGTAGACGGCCGACGAGACGAAGCCCATCTCACGGGCCACCGCTCGCAGCGACAGGTTCGCGGCGCCCTGCTCGGCGAGGTGTCGCCGGGCCGTCCGCTTGATCTCCTCTGCCATCTCCGCCCGTACCCGGGCGCGCAACGAGGCCGCTATGGGCTCTGGCATGACGCGAGTATGCCACAAGCGAGAGCACTGCTCTTGACAGAGAGCATTGGCGGCGCAAGACTAGAGCTCTAGAACGAGAGCACTGCTCTCCAGCCAGCCAGAGGAGCTGAGCATGGGACGGCACGTCATCGTCGGCGCGGGAGCGGTCGGCACGGCCACCGCGGAGCACCTGGTCGCCCGCGGGCACGAGGTCCGGATGGTCACCCGCTCGGGAAGCGGTCCGTCCCGAGACTTCCAGGTGGAGACGATCGCCGCCGATGCCACCGACGCGGGACGGTTGGCGTCGCTGGCTGCCGGTGCGGACGCGATCTACAACTGTGCCAGCCCGCCGTACCACCGCTGGCCCGAGCTGTGGCCGCCGCTCGCGGCGGCCATACTGCGCGCCGCTGAGCAGACGGGTGCCGTGCTGGTGACGATGAGCAACCTCTACGGCTACGGCCCGGTCTCCGGCCCCCTGCACGAGGGCCTACCCCTCGCCGGTGCCACCGAGAAGCTGAGGGTCCGGGCGCAGATGTGGCGGGCGGCGCTCGCCGCGCACGAGGCCGGCCGGGTACGGGTGACCGAGGCCCGCGCCAGCGACTTCATCGGCCCCGGCGGGACGTCGCTGTTCACGACGATGGTCGTGCCGCGTATCCGAGCGGGCCGACCCGCCTCCGTGCCGGCGAACCTGGATGCGCCGCACAGCTTCACCTACACCGGCGATGTCGGGGCGACGCTCGCCGTGCTCGGCACCGACCCGCGCGCCCTGGGCCGGGCGTGGCACGTGCCCACCGCCGCGCCGGTAACCATTCGCGAGCTGGCTGCGCGGTTCGCGGCGCTCGCCGGCGCCCCGCCGCCGCGGCTGCGGGTCATGCCGGGCGCGGTGCTGCGTCTGGGCGGCCTGTTCAACTCCGATGCCCGGGAGTTCGTCAAGGTGCGCTACCAGTTCGAGCAGCCGTGGGTGCTGGACTCGTCGGCGGCGCAGGCGACCTTCGGCCTCACTCCCACATCGCTCGACGAGGCGCTGCGCTCGATGGTCCGCTAGCTGACATCGAACGGTGTCGTGGGAGTGCAACCCGAGTGGCCGGTGGGGAGTGTCGGCATTGGCATCCCTACGACAGCACCTGGAGGCCTCGATGGATGACACCGCCAACAGCGCCAGTCCGTTCGTCCCGCCCGCCGTCGCGCGGCGCCCGCAGCAGGGCGCCCCCGTCCGCAACCACACGGCCCGCCGCTCGGCGGTCGCCGCCGCCGTCATCCTGGCGTTGGCGAGCCTGGTCGACTGCTGCGGCTCGGTCTGGGCGCCCGTCACGCCGGGGACGAGCCCTACACCGTCGAGGACAACCGTCCCGTCATCCGCCCCGACGCCGAACGCGCCGGCGAATGTGCCGCCGAACGTGTCGGTGGGACAGCTCGTCGATGGACCGGGTGAGTTGGCGAGCGCCACGCTCACGCTGTCGTGGTCGAGTTCCGAGGCCAGCGAGTGCGACGGCCGGTGGACGTTCAACGACGGGGCCTCGGACTTCGGCCCCTCCGGCGTGGGCCGCCAAATCATGATCCTTGACACGATGTACCTCGATGTCGACCGCGATGGCCCGGCAGAGCTGCTCGCGAGCATCGTCTGCCGCATCGGGCAGTGGGGTCCCATGCAGCTCGTGGCCTTCGAATCAGGTCCCTCGCCGACGCTGCTCGGCGTTGTGCTCGAGGCGGATCCGCCCGACGGCGCGGGTCCCGTCCCCGCCGGTAGCCACGCCGTTGCCGTGTTCCTCGACTATGCCGGCCTGGCCGACGGCACGATCCAGGTCGATGTTGGTGACCGACTTACCTGCTGTGGGGTGCCCGTCGAGTCGATGGTGCGTCAGCAGCGCACGTACGAATGGACCGGCTCGTCCTTTGCCCAGATCGCTGGGCCGACGACATTCGCCGCCGGCCGATGATCGAGCCTCTGATGAACAGGACCTTGGGCCCTGCAACCCGGGCGGGCGGCCATGAGTGTAGGTAGCGGCAACCTTGCCGCAGTCGACCGGAGGTCCTCAATGGATGACTTCTCCGAGTTCTACGCGGCGCAGTTCCACGGCATCACGGTCCAGGTGTACGCGTTCACGGGTGATTTCGCGCAGGCGCAGGACATCGCGCAGGAGGCGTTCACCCGGGCGGTGATCGGGTGGGAAAAGCTGCGCGGCTACGACGATCCGGCTACCTGGGTCCGGCGGGTGGCGTTCAACCTGGCGTCGAGCCGGTGGCGCCGCAACCGGCTCGCCGCGGCGTATCGGCGTCAACAGCGCGAGCGGTACGTCGACGGGCCGAGCCCCGACCGGGTGGCGCTGACCCGGGCGCTGGCGACGCTGCCGGACCGGCACCGGCGGGTGGTAGTCCTGCACTACCTCGCTGATCTGTCCGTTGCGGACATCGCCGAGCAGGAGAACGTCCCGCCCAACACCGTGAAGTCGTGGCTTCACCGCGGCCGCGCGGAGCTCGCGGCCCAGCTCGGCGACCTGAGGGAGGTGCGCTGATGACCGAGCCGAACGACACCGATCTGCGGACCGTGTTCCGCGACTTCGCCGAGACCGCGAGCCCGTACGTCCGCCCGCCCGGCGCCGACCTGGCCCAGCAGGGCGCGCGGGTTCGGATCCGCAACCGGCGCCTGGCCGCCACCCTCGCGGCGGTTATCGCCATCCTTGTGCCGGCCGCGCTGATCGCCCTAGGTCAATGGGGCCGACCGAACTCGCTGCCCGTCCCCCCCGCGACGGATACGCCGGTCACCATTACCCCGTCAGGGTCGCCGACGCCTTCACCTTCACCCACGGTCACAGGCTCACCGACGCTGGCGGGACAGGAGACGCGGCCCGACCCGGGTCCGGGCGAGTTAGCGAATACCACGCTCACGCTGTCCTGGTCGGACCCGAACGTGCCCTCATCCTGCAAGGGCGACGTGACGCATTCGGACGGGCTACAGCCGGGGATCCTCAGTACCATGCCGTTCGATGTCGACCATGATGGAAACCTCGAGATCGTTGCGAGCATCGTGTGCCGGATCGGGCAGTGGGGGCCGCAGCAACTGGTCGCCGTCGAACCCGGTGCGACCCCGGCGATCCTCGGGGTTGTGCTGGAGACGGCGGGCACCGACGAGCAGGGGTTGCTGGATCCGCCGGACAGCGAGGGTGTCGCCACCATCGGCGACTATGGCGGGCTCAGCGACGGGACGATCCGAGTCGATGGGAATGACCGGGTCACCTGTTGCGGCAAGCCCCTCGAGTCGGCGGTGCTCCAGCAGCGGGCGTACGGGTGGAGCGGCTCGTCATTCGAGCAGGTCGGTGGCCCGACCACGTTCTTTGCCGACCCGTCGGTCGCCGATCTGGTCGTCACGGTGCCCACGTTGGATCTGAGCGCTCCGGTCGACGGGTATCGCTCGGGCACTATCGCGATCACGATCCAGAACAACGGCCCGCAGACCGCCACCTCGGTCTCCGCCTACATCGACTACTGGTGGTCCATCGCGGAGTCGACCGGTGGCGACTGGGGCAGTTGCTCGCCGAATCGCGGCGCCTACACGCTTTGCGGGATCGGCGACATCGCGGCGGGTCAGACCATCACCCTGACGCTTCCGGTGCGGAGGGAGTCCGGCCCGGGGTATGAGTCGCGGCCCTTCGCTGAGCTCACCGGATCGGTCCAGGTCCGAACGGGCATTCGGCCGTCCCCGTTGGTGGTCCAACGCAAGTACCCGACGGTGACGTTCGGGGTCAGCGCCGCCTGATCACGCGATCGGAACGCTGCCGGGCACGTCGTAGGGCGTGTCCGGCAGTGACCCGTCAAAGTCCACAATGGAGTAACCCCGTAGCTTCTCCAGGCGGTGGAACGAGTCGATGATCCGGATCGTGCCGCTCTTCGAGCGCATGACGATCGACTGGGTGTAGGCGCCGCTGCCGCGGTAGCGCACGCCGCGCAGCAGGTCGCCCGAGGTGATCCCCGTGGCGGCGAAGAACACGTTGTCACCATTGACCAGGTCGTCGGTGTGCAGCACCCGCGTCAGGTCGTGGCCCGCCGCGAGCACCTTGTCCCGCTCGTTGTCGTCCCGCGGCCACAGCTTCGCCTGGATCGCGCCGCCCATGCACTTGAGCGCGCACGCCGCCACGATGCCCTCGGGCGTCCCGCCGATGCCGACGAGTACGTCCACATCGGACCCTTCTCGGGCGGCGCTGATGGCGCCCGCGATGTCTCCGTCGCTGATGAACCGGATCCGGGCGCCGGTCGACCGGACCTCGCGCACCAGGTCCTCATGCCGGGGCCGGTCGAGGATGCACACCGTCACGTCCGAGACGCTGGTGTTCTTCACCTTCGCGATCCGGCGCAGGTTCTCGGTGATGCCTGCGTCGATATCCACCACATCGGCGCAGTCCGGCCCCACCGCCAGCTTCTCCATGTAGAAGACGGCCGATGGATCGAACATCGCGCCCCGCCCGGTGACGGCGAGGACGGCCAGCGCGTTCGGCATGCCCTTGCTCATCAGGGTCGTACCGTCGATCGGGTCGACGGCCACGTCGACCTCGGGCCCGCCCTGCCAGTCGCCGACGCGCTCGCCGTTGTACAGCATCGGCGCCTTGTCCTTCTCGCCCTCGCCGATCACGACCGTCCCCCGCATCGGCAGCGAGTTGATGAGCTGGCGCATCGCGTCGACGGCGGCCCCGTCCCCGCCGTTCTTGTCGCCGCGGCCGACCCAGCGGCCGGCGGCCATCGCCGCCGCCTCGGTCACTCGGACGAGCTCCAGGGCCAGGTTCCGGTCGAGATCCTCTATGTGTCGTGGCGGCGTCATGGCGTCCTCCCAGCGTCGTTGCTGTGACTGGCGATGCAGCAAAGCTACCTGAGGCGTACGGGCGGGGATCGGTCTCGTTGTCCGGCACCGATCGCGCGCGATCATGGGACCTGGGTGAAGATGGACCCCGTGTCCGAGCCGAGCCCCGCCCCCGCCACGGCCATGGAATCCTCCGAGCCGCCGGTGGCCAGCGCCGCCAGTCGCGACCGTACGGGTCGGGACATGCTGCTGGCCCTGGCCTGCCTGCTCGTCCCGATCCTGATCATCGGTGGACTGCTGCGCGCCTGTGGGAGCTCCGACCCGACCGTGGTCGACACCGCACCGGCCATCGACAACGCCCGGGCGGCCGACCTCTTCCCGGTCGCGGTACCGCAGGGGCTCGACGAGGGCTGGCAGCCGGTTCAGGCGACGTTCCGGCGCACCGACGACGGCACGGCCGGCACGCTCCGGTTGGGCTACCTCACCCCGTCGGGCGGGCAGCTGCTGCTCATCGAGTCCAGCGAGGATGCCGGTGGTCTGCTGGAGCACGAGCTGGGCGAGGAGGTCGACCCGCAGGGCGAGGTCACGGTCGACGGCCGGGCGTGGCGGTCCTCGCTGGTGCGCGGGGACGAGCGCGCGCTCGTGGACGTCCAGGATGCCCGGACGATCATCGTCGTCGGCCACGCCCCGCTCGAGGAGCTGATCGCGCTCGCGGAGTCCCTCGACTGACGTTCTTGCCAGATCCAGATATCGCGATGTTCACGGCATTCTCGATGGCGTACCCGTCGGCACCTCCATCGCCATCCGTTCCCGCAATATCTGCGGCGTCTACGCCGTCACCACTGCTCCATCGGCCCGGGGCCGCGGGGTCGGCACGGCGGCCAGCTGGGCGGCGGCGAACACCTGCCGAGAGTGGGGCTGCGACCTCGTGACCCTTCAGTCCTCGGAGATGGGGTTGCATGTGTACGAGC
>JBQGBY010000118.1:0-27414 GCA_052038195.1 Micromonosporaceae bacterium
GGGGGGGGGGGGGGGGGGGGTGGGTGGCTTTTTTTGGGGGGGGGGGGGGGGGGGGGGGGGGGGGGCCCGGTAATTCGTTACCGTCGAGCTGTTCGCGCTCGTCTCCGCGTGGCCTGATGAGTCGTGGACCATGGCCGTGAACCCGGGCACACCCATGGCGGTGACGCTGCCCGGGCCGGCCGTGCGGGCGCTGGCGGCGAGCCTGGACCAGGCATCCATCGACCCATGGCCCCTGGTGGATCCGGGCCCGGGCTGGTGGACAGGCGACGGTGCCCCGGAGCTTCTCGAGCTCCAGGTCGCCGTCCCGCCCTCGGCCTTGACCCACTACCTGCGGGGCGGGTACGACCGGGTCGCCGGGATCGTCCACCTGCGGCCGCCGCGACGGGTCGACATCGGTTCGCTCTACCTGCACCTCGGGCTCGCCCGACCGGGGTCGCCGTTCGCGCTGACCGACGAGACCCTCCACATTGTCCGGTGGCGCCCCGACGACGGGGCGGCGCGGGAGTGGCGCGCCGCCCCGGCGCCTCGTCTGGCCTCCGCCCGGGTGCCGGCGGGGACGTCCCTGATCCGCGTCGCCCTGGACGGAACCGAACGCGTCGTGGCATATTTCGACGGACGTCACTGGGGTTCGGTGCCCTGAGGCGCGCGGGACGATCACGCCGGCGAGGGTTCCGGCGGCGAGGGTGACGACGGTGGCGATGGCGCCGAGGGTGGCGGCGGCACCGAGGGTGGTGACTCCGCCTTCAGCGGCCGCGTGGGCTTCTCGACCGTCCACAGTGAATCGTCGACCTGTCCCGGCACGTGCAGCACATCCGCCGGCCGGGAACGCTCGCCGCGCTTGGCCTTTCGGCGGGCTCCGGCTCGTGGGTCCAGCGCGGGTGCCGGGCCCGGCGGTTGGGTCCGGCCGGCGGCCGTCGATCCGGGCAACGCCGGTCCGACGGGGCCGACACCCCGACCCACGGCCCCCGCGCGCGGGGGCCGACCGGCCGGCCGTACGGACTTGTCCGCGACCGACAGGCCCGGCAGCGCCGGCGGCGGCGGTACGGCCCGCGGTGTGCCACCGGGACGGGCCCCGGCCGTTGGCGTCGTCGCCCCGGGCAGGCGCGGCGTCGCCGGGCCCGCGCCTCCTGTCGTGGGCCGCCCCGGCTGGGCACCAGGGACACCCGGCGGGGGCGGTACACCCGGCGGCGCCGTCGCGCCGGGCAGGGCCGGGCCCGCCGGGCGAGCGGGCGGAGCCGTGGCGGCGCCCCGCCCGGACGCTGATCTCGGTGCGCCGGGGATGCTCGGCGGCGGAGGCGGGCCCGGCGGCGCGGTCGCGCCAGGCAGCGCCGGCCCCGCGCCGCGTGGCGGGGGTGGACCGCCGACCGTACGACCTGGCACCGGTGGCAGAGCTGGGAACGCCGGTAGTAAGCCCGGGGGCGGAGCAGCGGGTGGCCCGACCAGGGTCGGCGGCGCCGGCGGCGGTGGCGGAAGGGCCGGAGCGACCGGCGGCACGATGGCACCGGCGAGTTCCATGCCCGCCACCCCCACCCAGCCACCAGTGGCGAAATTGCCGTTGCCCGGACCGACGGTCGTGGGGTTGGCGAGCGCGGGCACGGGCACGGATGGCGGGGCGCCGGTGGTGGCAACCGGCGGCGTCGGCGCCACGAACTGCGGCGGCGGCAGCGCCGCCGGCTCGGGTGCCACGAACGCGCTCGGTCCGTAAAGATTGGCCATCATCGCTGCATTGCGGCGCTGCATCTCCTCGAAGACGTGCCGCATCGCGTCCTGCATCCGCATGCCGGCGATATCCAGCGGCAGGATCTGCGCCTCGTACCGGCGGCCCTGACCCAACCGGGTGAACTGAACCTCGGTGTAGACGTCCGCGATGGCCTTCGTGTACCCCTTCGCCTCCGGGTGGAACTCCTCCTGCGCGAGATCGGAGGCGGCCCTTCGGATCGACGTCAACTCCTGCTCGCGGATGGGGTACTCCGGTGGCCGGTCCCACAGCCCTTCGTAGTCGCACAGCCAGTTTGCCAGTACCTCGGCTCGAGCGATGTAGTTGCGGTAGGACCGGCTGAGGTTGATCTGGGACAGCATGATCTGCTCGGCGATGGCGCGCAGCCCGGACGCGTTGTCCTGGGTCGCGTAGCGCCAGTCGTCCAGCGAGGTCAGGGCGGCGCCGACCTGCTCGAGGAAGGCCGTGGCCGCCGGCGACTGCCAGTTCGCGGCGAGCGTCTCGGCCGTCCGCCGCAGGTTCACGCTCGTCTGCCCCAGCAGTTCGCTGGCTCGGGTCCAGGCCTGCGCCAGCGCGGTGGTCCGCTCGTCGCTCATGTTCGCGACCCAGCGGTAGAACACCTCGATGTTGCAGGTGGGCGATCTCGGGTCCCACTGAGTGGACTCGTCGGACCATCCGAGATCACGGCCGACGCGCTCCATTCCGGTGCCCGACTGCTGGACCGGCGCGTACTGGAAGTCGGCCTCGCCGCTTCGCCGCACCACGAGCTCTTCCTCGCGGACGGCGTGGTACATCATGCCGCCGTCGAGGTGATAGGTGCGCGTCTCCGAGGCGTACGCCGTCGGGCCGACCGCATCCGGCCGCTCGTAGCCGAAGTAGAAGCTCGGGTCGTGTTCGGGTCGGTCACTCATGCTCGACTCCCCCGGTCACTGGTCGTCCCGCGTGCCCGGCCAGTCGCCCTGAGATCTCTGGTACTCGATATCTGTGATCTCGTCGTACATCTCGCCCGTGGCGGGCTGCCGAAGATCGACACCATCGATGACGGTCTCGCCCTCCGCGACGTCCGGGATCGGCAGGGCGTTCACGTTCTGGTGATCGGGGTCGATGCGGATGGCACCGGCGCCCTGGCCCGCGAGATCCCGGTAGATGATCGTTGTGCCGTCAGCCCGCAGCACAGTCTCCGGCTCGTAGTAGTCGCTGCTGGGGAGCAGCGGTTCCGTGTCGCCGCTGAGCACCTCGCGCCGGAACCCGTCCTGTCCCAACTGCTCGTGCTCCTGCCCGACCTCATCCCAGAACTGCTGGCGCACGGACATCTCCAGCCGCCGGCGCTCCTCTTCGGACAGCTCACCCGCGGCCGCGGCCAGTTGCGCCCCCCGGCTCCGTTCCGTGTCGGTCGGCTCCGCGAACGCCGCGTCGACCGCCGCGAGCAGGTCGGCCGAGTCGGCGTCGCCGCGCAGGTACCGGGCGCCGACGATCGCGGCCGCCGCCTGCAGCGTGGCCAGGCCGCTCACCGCGTTGAAGAAGAACATCCCGAGCGCCTGCTGGCACGTGGTGTACGGCTGCTGGAACGCGAACCCCTCGAGCAGCCCACCGCCGCCGAAGTTGACGAGGTTGTCGCCCATCGGCTGGAGGACCTGTGTGAACATGGCGTCCCGGAAGGCATCGAGCTCCTGCTGCAGCGCGTCGGAGAAGCCGAACAGCTGCTCGACCTCGGTCGTCAGCATCCCGGCAGCGGAGAGAGCCGAGATCGCCTCATCCAGATTCCCCACCGGCACCTCCCGCGCTTGGCTGGCCGACCGACCGATGATATGAAGCGATGCCGATGTCAGGCCAGACTCTTTGCGGCGATTTAGGGTTCGCCGGCCGATCGGGGGCGGCCCCACGGTAAAGCCCATGCAAAGAATCCACACGCGGCCATACCGAGGCCGGCCGATGTCGTCTAGCCTCACTGGCACCATGCTGGCGAGTTCGAGGGGGATTCCATGGGTTCGGGCATGCGGACCGAGGCTGAGCTGATGGCGAGCACCGCCACTGCGGTCGAGGGAGTGGCGGATTCGCTGACGACCGAGTTGACCAGTCTGATGGACCGGCTCTCGGTCATGTCCAGTGCCTGGCTCGGTGCGGGTGGCACCGCCTTCCAGAGCACCCGGGTCCAGGTCGAGGAGAAAATGGCGCAGTTGAATGTCACGCTGCGGTCGATCGCCGAGGCGGTCCGCACCTCCGGAGCGAACTACGCCGTGACCGACGACGAGATGCGCCAGGACATGGAGCAGGCCGGCGCATCGGCCAGCGCGATCACCGCGGCGCTGCAGATCAACTGAGAAACGGAGCGCGACCATGACCATCAAGGTCGACTTCGCGGCCGTCACGCAGGCCGCGACCGACATCACCACCGCCATGAACAACATGGACAGTCAGCTCGAGAACCTCAAGACCCTGTTGGCCCCGATGATCGCCGAGTGGGACGGCGCGGCCCGCGAGCAGTACTACATCCGCCAGACCGAGTGGGATACCGCCGCCACCGGAATCAAGGAGCTGCTGGGCACCTACAGCACCAAGGTCACCCAGGCCGGCGAGCGGATGTCGACGACCGAGACGACGAACACCAACATCTGGACGTAGGCCCGCCGTGGAGATGGAGGCGCTGCGGCTGCGCGTCGCCGAGGCGATGGACCACCTCGATCGTCTCCGCGCGGGCTACGCCGAGCTGCAACATGGCCTGCGGGCCGTCCGGGGAACCGCGAGCTCAGACGACGGGTTGGTCACGGTCATTGTGGGGCCGCAGGGTCGGGTCATCAGTCTCGAGCTCGACCCGCGCATCTACCGGCGCCCCGACTCCCGTCACCTGGCGCAGACCATCACCTCGACGATCCGGCGGGCGGCCGACGACGCCGAGTCGAAGGTGCGCGCGCTGTGCCGGCCGTTCATGTCCAATGAGGACATCACGGCCCATCTCGGCGGTGATGCCGCCGCCGTCGTGCGCCGGCTGGACGAGCAACTCGCCCGCGGCGGCGGGCCGCCGACGTAGCGGGGGTGGCGGATGTCAGGAGCACGGCAGACGGATGTCGAGGCCGAGGACGCCACCACCGCGGCGGCGCGGATGGTGGTGTTCGCCCAGCGGACGGCCGACGTGTGGCAGCAGACCCGGCCGGCGATCGAGGGTCTCCATGCCGACGCCCCGTGGAGCGACGACGACACCGGACGCGACTTCGCGGCGAGCTACCTCCCATCGGCCGAGGCGACCGCCGAGGCCGCGACCGCGATCCTGGATCGGCTGGTCGACACCGGCACCGCCGTCGGCACCTCCGCGATCAGCACCGAACTGGCCGACGAGGACAGCTCGGCCATCCTCAGGGCAGCGGAATGAGCGCGCGCCGGTCGTCCGGTATCACGGACGGCGCGGGACCAGCCGGCGCGCCAGGTGGGTAATGAGCACCGGCCGTCCACCGCCGAGCCTCCGCCCGATCTCGGCCCCCTGCAGTGGGTGGTGGACCATCTGCTGGCCATCGCCCTGTGGGGCAGCAGTGGTGAGTCGGCCTGGCCGCGCACCGACGACGCCGCGCTGCGCGAGTTGGGCCAGCACTGGCTCGACTTCGCCGCGTCGCTGAACGAGGCGGTCCAGGGCGCCAACGTCTCGGCCAACGACATCTCGGAGACGTTCCGGGGCGATGCGGGGTTGGCCTTCGTGACGTCGTGGCTGCAGGTCGGTGGCACCGGCGACGGCAGCGCCTACGCCGTGGCCGCGTCCGCGTACGAGCTCGGCGCCAACGCCCAGAACACGGCGATGATGGTCGAGTACACGCGCCTGTCGATGAAGCTCAATATCCTCGTCACCGGCTCAGCGATCGCCTTCGCGTTGGCCATGTCGATGTTCGGCGGCGAGGCCGCGGTTCCCGGACTCCTCGGCACTGGTCGCGCGTACGTCATGGCGGCGCACCAGGGCTTGCGCACCTTCGTCCAGAACCTCGCGACCCGGGCCGGGCTGACCGCGGTGACCCGGCTCGCCCCCCGCAGCGCACTCGGGCGCCTGGTGGTGCGCGGCGCCCTGCAGGAGGCGCGCGAGGAGCTGATGATCGATGTCGCGGCGCAGGCCATCCAGATCCATCGTGGACACCGGGATGGCTGGAACATGGACCAGATCTGGATGGCCGGCATCGCCGGTGGTGTCGCTGGCGCCGCCGGACCAGTGCTGTTCCGTGGCCGGTACACCGGCGGGTTCCTGACGCCGACCGTACGTAACCGGATCTCCGACCAGTTCTTCCACAACCCATCGATCGTGCGCAACACGCTCGAGAGCGTGCTCATGGGTGGTGAGCAGGGCATCATCCTCAACGCCCTGGGCAGCCTCACGGCATCCACGCTGGTGTACGGCTGGAACGGCCCGGGCGGCTTCCTGGACGCCTTGCGGAGCCTGCGGACCGCCGACTTCCTCATCGGCTCTGCCCTGACCAGCGCCACGTACGGGGGTGGCCAGACGTTCGCCCATGGTGTCGGCACCCGACTCAACCCCCAGCAGCGCGTCGCACTCGGTCCCGACCTCGAACTCGTCTTCCCACGGTCGGGCCGCTACACCGCCGACGCCGCAGGGTTGGCGGTCGTCGTGCCGCGCGCGGGCGGCGACGGAGTGACCCCGACCTACGTCTCGACGCCGCCACCACGGTTGCCGGCCAGCGCCGGATCCCCCGGTGCCGCGGGACCGACCTACCCCGGCACGGCCACCGCCGCGCCCCCGGCCAGCACGGCCCAGGTCGACGGCCCGGTCCGTACGATCACCGCCGGTGACCTGCCGTCGTTGAGCGACCACGCCCGCACCGCCGTCCGCGCGGCGCTCGGTTCGGACGGCCCGCTCGGCAACGTCGGGGTGGCCGTCGTCGATGCGATCGACGTCGCCTCCGGGGGCACTGTCCCACCCGAGTTGCGGACCGCCACCGTCGAGACCATCAACCGCGGCGTCGAGTACCACCGCGCCGCCACGGAGGTGGCGGTGAAACTCCAGGAGACCGGGGTCTCGTGGTCGAAGGCGGATGTCCTGCTCGGCGGCGGCGAGGCGGCCGGCGCGGTGCGCTCGTTGGTCGACGGGATGCGGCCGGAGTCGATCCTGTCGGAGCTGCCCGCGCCGCGACAGGCCGAGATCGCCCGGGACCTGCAGAGCCTGGCCGAACGGCACGCGGCCTGGGAGAGCAGCGCGGCCCATCTGGCGAGCCTGCTCACGCCGGAGGCTCCGCGACTGCACGCCGAACCCGGCCCGGCGACGGCGGTCCGCAACGCCGCGCTGTGGAGCGCGGCCGGGATGGCCGACGTCGCCGGCCGGGCGGGATCGGGCGTCCATTCGACCCGGATCACGGGATGGTCGCCCGACCCGCAGGCTCACATCGACGTCGTTGACGCCGAGGCCGCCCGGGTCGCGCAGGTTGGGAACGCGGCCGCGGCCCTCGCCAGCCTCGACCTGGCCGGCGACATCGCCCGTGAAGAGGCCCGGATCCGGCAGGATCTGACCGGTCTCGCCGACCGCGTGACCGTGCGCCGCAGCCCGGGGGCGGTCAACGAGTTCCGGCGACGCCTGCGGAGCGGAATCAGCTGGCATTTCGGGTGGCTGGGCGGGGGTGGAGGGCCGGTAGGGCACGTGGTCCTGCGGGTACGCCCGGAGGGCGGCCGGCGCAGCGTGACGGTCATGATCGACATCGGTGGCTCGGCCGGTTCCGACCCGGGGTTGCGGGTGCGCCCCGACGGCGACCGGCGGTGGCGGGTGTCCGTGCCACTCGGGGCATCGACGCAGGTTGTCATGAGCCAGGTGATCGACGGCCTGCGGGAGATCCTCGACACCGTCGATGGGCGGCCCCACCCGGAGCCGGGCCGCCCGCAGGCTGCGAACGAGACGCCGTCCGCCCCACCGCCCGTACGGGAGATGCCGACCGCCGCCGGTGCCGGATCCGTCGTCGCGCCCGAGTCCCTTGTGGACGGACCGGCGACGGCGGCGACCCGGTCAGCCGACGATCGTGACTCCGCGGCCGCTGACCGTCCCGACGCCGGCGAGACCGGCTCCGGCGAGACCGGTCCGGGCGAGACCGGCCCCGGCGAGAACGGGCCGGCCGAGCCGCCAGTCGAGCTGACCGCCGGCGATACGGGGCAGCACGGCGGTGGCGGGGACAGCGGCGGGCATGCCGGTACGTGGGCCCGATCGCCCGAACCGGGCGGCTCGGGCCCCGGGGAGCAGTGGCTGAACCTCGTCGGCAGCGCCATCTCGTCGGGACCCGCTTCCGAGGTGCGGCCCACGGTGGCGGCGATGCTCGACGCGCTCGCGCCCTTGCTCAGCGGTGAGGTCCGTCTGGTGCTCGACGCCGGGGTGCACGCCGCCGCCCAGCACGCACGGACGCTGCAGGCGTTCGTTGCCTTCCGCGCCAGCCCTCCGTCGCGGCCCGAGGACGTGGCCAACCAGTCCACACAGGACAATGCCACCTGGGTTGCCGACCCCGGTCACGTCTCCGCGACGGACGGCCCGGTCGTGACCGCGGCGCTGGACCGGCTGAATACCCTGGCCGACCAGCTCGCCGGCCACGCGGCGCGCCTCGAGGGGTTGCTCGCCGCGGCCCCGCCCGCTGACCCCGAGGGCGCAGCGCTGGCGCACGCCGTGCTCACCCGGTTGGAGGCGGGTACAGACGTCGACGCCCTCCTGGTCCCGTACCGGCGCGCCCTCCTCGGCCACGGGGTCGACCCCGGGGCGATCGACGCGGTGGTGGCGCGCGCCCTCGACGCAGGCCGCGCCGCCGCTGACAACGGGCCCGGCGAGTGGAGCGCCGAAGGCGTGCTGGAGGGCGCAGGGGTTTCCGACGCCGCACACCTCGTGCCGCTGACTTCGACACTGATTGCTGCCGCGGAGGCGATGGTCACGGCGGGCCGTACGCTGGAGGAGCACCGGCGGACCCGCGAGCGGTGGACCGGTGCCGGGCTGGCCGGCCCGTCGCTGCTGCCATCCGAGTCGGTCGATTCCCGCGTCTCGACCGTACGCGTCGTCGGCATGACCGATATCTCGACGGACACCGCGACGGCCTCGCCGCTCCGGCTGCGACCGGACCCCGCCCCCGGGACCACCGCCGGTGACCAGCCGGGACTCGTGCGGGCGCTCCGCGACACCATGGCCAGCGACGCCCGCGAGGGTGCCGATCGGCGACGAACGATCCAGGCTGGATCCCTGTCCGCCGCCTACCTAAGCGCCGACCTGGTTGCCTTCGCCGATCTCATCGTGGATCGCGAGGTGCGGGCCCGCGTCGCCGGCCTGGGGCCCGAGCTGGAACGCGCGATCAACGACCGGGTCGCCGGTCGCGGTCGTCGGGCCCGGCGCTGGATCGGCGAGATCGCGTCGGTCGTCGGCGATCTCTGGTCTGCCGCCGCGGCGGATCCGTCGGGAGAGCTGGCGGCGTTGGTCGGGCAGCTCGCGCTGGACGTCGCGGTCTGGGTGGACGCGGAGGCCGACGCCGCCGCCGCGACCGAGGTCGCCCTCGCCGGGCAGGACCTCCACGACCCCGGCGGCCGCCAGCAACAGGAGTCCAGCCGGTACGCGGCCGACCGGGCCAGACGCCGGGCCGAACTGACCCACGCACTCCTCACCGACCTGGCCGCCGGTGCCGAGGGTCCGACTGGCGGGCGCGAGCCGATCCCCGGCCCGCGGAGACCGCATGGCCACGGGCCCGACGTCGCAGCACCGCCCCCGCCCGGCTCCGACCCGTCGAGCACCCGCAAGGGCGCGGGCAACGGCGGTCGGGGCGGAGCCGGACGGGATGGACCCGATGACGGCGGTCGGGGCGGAGCCGGACGGGATGGGAGCAATGGCGGCGACGAGGGGGGCGGCGATGCGGGCCCCGATGGTGGCGAGCAGCCGATCACCCGGGCGGACGTACTCGCGGCCGCCAGCCGCATTGATGTCTCCGACTTCATGGGTGGCGAGGTCAGCCGGGTCCGCATGGAAGCCGGTGCGCTGCATGTCGACCTCGTGGGTGGCGGCCGGACCGAGGTGTTCTTCTTCGATATCGACCTGGATGGAACCGCACCACGCGCGGATAGGCTCCAGGACCTCGTCCATCCCCGACACGTGATCACGCTGCCCGGTCGGGCTCGCGTGGACGAGATCGCTCCGATGCTGGTGGCGGAGATCGCGTCGGCGCTGGGCCGCGCACCCGGGCCGCGGCTGCCCGACGCGGTCGCGCAGGACCGCATCGACCGGTGGGCTCTGCCCGGTCATTCCGCTCCGCAGGCCTCGCTCGAGTCCGCCCTCGGCGCGCAGCGCGAGGCGGTTGCGCGGGCCGAGCACGCTTTCGCCGCAGCCGAGCGAACCGATCGCCGTATCGACGCATTTGCTAGCCGGGCAGCGAGCCTGCTGGCCCGTACCGAGTCGGCCCGGCAAGCACTGCTCGACGCGCTACCCCGGCACGACGCTGTCGGCGCCGACGACACCGTGGCCGACGCCGTACGCGCGTTGCGGCTGGCCACCTCGGACCTCCGGGCGGCCATCGACGACCTGACATCTGCCGCGGCCATGTTCGAGGCCGAGCAACAGCTGCACGCCTTCTTCGGGACCGACCCCGGCGCGCTGGCCAGCCGGCTGAGCACCGACCAGCTCGCCGCCCGGGTCGAGCCCGGCACCTGGCGCGTACGGTTCGAAGGCCGCACCGGCGACGAGCCACCATTCATGCTGGTGATCCAGACCGGCACCGATCTCGGCGAGCCGGTACGAGCGCCCACCAACGCCGAGCGGGCGGCCCCGGCCCCACCCGTGTTCCTCGTGCGGGTCCCCCACCGGACGGCCGGCGATCCCGACCAGGTGCTCGACCTCCTGGTTCAGGCCCGCCGGACGGCGTACGGCGAGCTCAGCCGTGAGCGCGAGGGGCGAGCGCCAACGGGCCCCGCAGTCGCAGGCAACGAGCTCGACCCGCGCGCGGTCACCGACGCCGAGTGGCGCCGGGTCGTGGACGGAACCCGCGCGCGCGAGGCCGAGCGTCACGCGCAGGTGCGTGGGCGCCTGGCCGAGGCCGGTGTGCTTCCCGACCAGGATGGCCACGCCCGACGCCGCGCTGGCCTGGCGGCCTGGCTCGTGGCGCCGGAGGACCCGATGGCCACACCAGCCCGCCGGTGGCGGCTGCGGCGCCCGCCTGCTCCCGACGCGACCGCGGCCGCAGCTCGCGAGCTTCTGGCGCGGCGCATGCTCGACACGCGCGCCGACCGCTCCAGCCCGCTGGTGCTGGCCGCCGTCGGGGCGGCCGCCCGCAGTCTGGCGACGTTGCCCGGCGGTCCGGCGCCTGCGGCCCGCCTCAGCATCGAGCCGACCGCGTTGGCGACCCGGGGCCACAACCCGGACACCGTCCTGGCCGCACGGCTGACCGTCTCAGTCGACCCGCTGGCCGGCCAACCCCTCGAGCTGGCGGTCCGGCTGGCCGACCCGTCCGTGTTCGACCTGGACCGGTCGCAGGCCGTACGGCTGGTGGGCGACGGGCCGGGCGCCTGGCACCTGGAGGTCCGTCGGGATGCCAGCGACGCCGCGATCCGGATCGGCCTGGCCGGCGCGCTGGCCGAACTCCGGGTGGTCACGGCCACGAGGCCGGCCAGCGCGCGGATCCGGGCGCGAATCGAAGCACAGATCGCGGCCATCCGGCGCGAGCGGGCCATCGCCGATGACGTTGCCGGCGTCGGGCTGGAGTACCTGCTGGGCGACCTGCACCGGTTGTCCAAACAGGACAAAGGGCTGGCGGAGCGGGTGTGGCCGGCGCTGGCCGAGACCATCGACCAGGTGCGCCGGTACGGCGACGGGATGACCCGGGCGCAGCGGCGCGAGCGGTACGAAGCCTGGACGGGGCAGCCGTACCGCGATGAGCTTTCGTTACCCCAACCCGGCCTGGGCACCAGGGGTGACCCCGACCGCCGTGGCCTGCGGCCCGGACCCAACTGGCCCGGCCAGGTCCGGCTCGGTGAGGCCGACCGGCGCGAGCTTCGGGACGTCGAGGACTTGGTCGTCCGGATCGAGGCCGACTCCGACCCGGCCGCACTCACCGAGCGACTGCTCGCCTACCTGGGCGACCTCGGGCTGCTGGGGACCGACCCGGAGACCGGGGTTCGTTGGCGGGCCGCCACGGCGCACCTGCCGCGGGAGGTGACCGCACGGCTGGAGGAGCTGAGAACCCGGCCTGTGCCCCTGGAGTCGGTGCCCGACGGCCTGCTCGCCGCGCTACGCCGACTCGCCCTGACAGGCGCGATCGGAGCTGGGCAGCGAATGATCGAGTTCGATCGACTCGGTCCGGTTCTCCGGCTCCGCCTCACCACCGGTTCGGCCCAGGCCGTCGTCGATGTCCGGCTGGGTTTCCTTCCACCCGGCCGCGCCCGGTTCACGCCCGCGTCCGCGGACCAGGCCCACGGGCTCGAGCTCGCACCCGACCTGCTCGACAACCCCGACCCGCTCGCGGTCGCGCTCGGGACCCTCCTGCGCCTGACCGAGGCGACCAATGCCACCTTCCCGCACGGACAGACTACCCTCGCGCCGGACCACTCCATCCCTGACGCACTGCGCAACGAAGCGCCACCCGAGCCCCGACCGTCCTGGTTGGAGCAACTGCGCGACCAGCTGCAGGCCACCGAGCCGGACGCGGTGGAGTTTCTGGAGTTCCTCCACGACGAAGGCGCGCTGCCCACCGCCGAAGCTCTGGACGCGAGCGCTGTCGGGGGCGCGAGCAGCGCCGACGTGATCGCGCGGATGTGGCAGGCGGAGTGGCGGCGATCGGAGCGCGCTGGTCAGTGGCTGGCGACGCTGGACCCACTGCTCGACGCTCTCGGCGTGCCACCGGACCGGTTCGTGCCGACGCCGCGTCGGTCGCCGAATGACGCCGGGTGGCGGGAACTGGCCCGGGTGCTCGACGAGAAGGTGCCGTTCGTCGACGTACCCGACAGCGGCGACGCGGACCAGCTGGCGGCGGCGACGATCGCCGTGGTGGTGGCTGAGCTCGAGGCCGCCGGCGCAGCGGGAGACATAGCCACCTATGCCCAACCGCTGCGCCTGGCCCGGCGCCTGGTGAACGAGAGCGCCGCTGCCCGGCTGGCGGCCGGCGAGCCGATCCTGGCGCCGGCGGCCCAGGGCGGGAATGCGCGGGCCCTGGACGAGCGGGTGCGTGAGGATGTCGTCGGCGGTCTGCGCAGCGCCGGCCTGCTCGGGCCGGCCTCGTACCCGCTGGACGTGCTGCGGCCCGGCGACCGGGCCGAGCGCGCCCTCACCGAGGTCGCGCAGGCACTGCAGTCGGTCACGGCTGGCCGCATGCCGCCGGCGACCGAGCGCCTGGCGGCGGCGTTCGAGGATCTGGCCGCACGGACGGAGCAAGCCGTCGGGGCGCTGGAGGCCCGGCGCGCGCACCGGGCGAAGCTCGCCGACGCCGCTGACAACGAAGCGAAGCAGATCGAAGAGTCGTCGACTCGGCGACTGAAGGCCGATCTATGGCGACGGCCGGATGCGGACGACGCGGCGGTGCGGACCAGGCGCAGCGTCGCGGAACTGCACCGCTCCCACGCGGAGCATTACCGGCTCGCCGCGGACGCGGCCCGGAGGGCCCGCGGCCGTGACCGGGCCCTGGCGGACGCGCTCGCCGAGCTGAGCTCGTCGACGGCGGCACCCGGGCCGGGTCGCCGGCCCGACCCCGTCATGGTCGACCAGGCCCGGGCTCGGCTCGCCGAGGCCGAGGCGGCACACGAGGAGTACCACACGCACCTGGCGAGGACCCGACCGCCTGAGTCAGCATTCTCGATGGGCGTGGTGAGCGGTCCGCTGCCGGGCGTGGACGCGCTCGGCGCAGCCATCTCGGCCAAGCTCGACGCCTACGGAATCGACCATGGCCCATCGCTGGATGGCTGGCCGTCCTCCACCGGAGTGACCGAAGGCTCGCGGTCGCCGGGAGCGCCTGGGCAGCAGATGAAGGCGGAGTTCCGTGAGCTGGCCGGGGACGGACTCATCCTCCGGTCCGGCCGAGCCGAAGTCCGCGTGCGGCCGGTGTTCGGTGGAGAGCCGGTGGAGGACCCGGACTGGCCCAATGACTCCAGCGAGATCATCGTCGGTCAACTGCCCCAACGCCGTACGGCTCCGCTCGAGCTGCTGGCGAGTCTTGCCCAACGCGTCGGCGTCGCGGCGTCCGCGCCGGTGAACTGGCTCGCCGGAGCAGCGCCGACGGCGGTGGGCATGCCCGTGAGCATCCCTCGATGGCTCGATGGGTCGGTCGGTGCCGAGCGGGTCCGCCGGACATCGCAGACAGGTGGCGGCAGCGGCCACGCCCAGATCGGCAACATCCTCGACGTACGCGGCAACGCCCGGATGTGGGACATCCCGGTCGTGGGGTACACCGTGTCGGTCCGCACGCCGGACACGGTCCGGGCCGCCGGCCGGCACGGGGACGGCTGGGTCGACCCGACGACCGTCGCGCTCGGGCCAGAGGGCGGGTCGATCCGGCTCTGGGTACCGACGACCAGTACCGGGCCCGCGCCGACGCCGACCGGATTCGAGCGGGCTCCGGCGACGGGGGTCGAGCAGTTCCCCGAGGGCGTGGCGGTCACCCTGAACGGGCTGCGGGCCGCGACCGACATCGCGCGTGACCTGGCCGACGCTCCGGTCGGGAGCCTTACCGCGCAGGACATCGAGGCACAGTTCATGGTGCATCAGTCGTTGTTCGCGTCGGCAGTCAACGGCGGGCTGGCTCAGGACATCGTCGGCGAGGACGGCCGCCGCACCGGCATTCTATTCAGCAGGATCGATCTAGACCGGAACCCTGACGGAACCGTGGCGGCGACGCCGATTCACGTCAGCAAGCGGGTGCTGTGGACCGAGGCCCTGCGCCTGGCCTTCCACCCGGTCCGCAGCTCCATTGACGTCGCCCGGTCCCTGGCGCTGCGCGCCGCACTGGGGCTGAGGCTCACGAACTTCGCGGCCGCAGTCGGCCTCTCCCGGACCGGCGCGTCGAACTCCGCCCTCGGCGCGGACAACACCGGGATCGGTGTCGGCGTACACCGCCGCGTCGGCGACCACCTCGTGTACCAGATCCCATACCAGCAGACGATCCAGTACGTGCCGTTCACCGGGGCCGCGGCGCAGCCACGGGTCGTGGGCGGGGTCGCGCAGATCGTGCTGTCCGCCCGCGACGCCTGGGACTACGGCCTTCCGGTGCCGTCGGAGCTGCTGCGCGACGGACCTAATGGCGGGCGGACACCTCGGGACGCGCCCGACCCGGCCCGGCGACCGACCGGCCGTCAGGCCGTGCCCCCCACGTTCACCCGGCGCGGACATGCCGCCGGGCCGGGTCAGGTGGAGAAGCTCACGGGGATCGAGGACATCGCCGACGGGCTCCGCTCGCTGCTCGTCGAGGCGAACCTCCACCCGAGGATCGTGGCTGGTCTACCTGTGTGGGAGGAGGACGCCGATCCCGAGCTGCTGGCGCAGCAGGTCAACAACTGGAACACCCTCGACCAACTGGTCGCCACTGGGGCGGAGTCGTTGTACAACCAGGCGGTCATGACCGGCGTGCCGGTGACCGTCACCGGGTTGGCGGGCCATGTCCTGCCCCGCCTCAGAATCGGCGTTCCGCGCGGCCGCGGCCTGACCGGGGACGTGCTCGTGGTCCTGGAGCCGGACTTCGACAAGGCTGACTACCTCGGCCTCACCGACGCCGCGCAGAAGGTGAACCTACCCATCAGCTCCGGCGCCGCGGTCCGGACGCAGGGTGCCAGCCGCACGGTCGGCGTTACCCCTATCGATGTCGCGTGGACCGGGGCGGCCGACGGCGGGGCGCAGGTGACCCAGGCGGGTGCGTCCGCGAGGGTGTCGTCCACCCGCACTGCGTCGGCATCCGAGGGCTTCGTGCTCAACGAGGTCGGGCTCGACGAGCACGGCGGTCCGATGGCCGTGTTCCGGGTCCCCCATACGGTGCGCCTGGTATGGGCCGACGACGGCCGGCCGGTCACCGGCACGGACGGTCGGCCGATCGAGGCGCGGGGGGCCGCCGACCTGGCGTGGACGGTCGACATGCTGCCGGCGCAGGAGCCGCACTTCTCGCCGCCGGTCGTCGGGCCACCGGAGACAACGGCCCGGCAGGTACTGCGGGACGCGTACGTCATCAGTGTCAGCGGCGGAGAGCCGGGCGAGCTGCTGGCCGCGGGCCGCGCGGTCGCGCCCGACGCGAGCCGACCGGGCGCCCCCGGTTTCGCCAACCTCGTCTCGCTGCTGAGCCCGGTCAACCTCCTCGCCAACGCGCGGGCCATGCTGCGCGGCGCCACCTGGGGCAGCGAACACGTCATCGGCACGGACTCCCGTGGCTCGGTGCGGATCAGCATCTCGCGACTCGGCCAGTCCAGGTTCGCCGGGCCCGTGAAGGACTTCGTCCTGGGCCGGATCCGGTTCGCGATGCTGCCGGAGGGGATGAGCCTCGGCGGGACTCGTGGGCTTGGCGGCGACGCCTCCGGCGCCGGCGGTGTGTCCGACGCCGCCGCGGGGGCGCCGACAGAAGCCCCGGCGCTCGGCAGTGGCACCGCCACGGTGGGGAATGCCCGGTTCTGGAATCGCTGGCGACGGCAGGGGTGGATCAGCGGGCAGGAGTCCTTGCTGATCGACGTGGGCGACGCGTTTCTGTTCGAAGTGGACGGTGAGTTCAACCTGACCGGCACGCAGGACGGCGAAGCCGGTTCGCCGTCCCGTACCGTCAACGGCGACGTCCTGTACGCGATCCCCGTCCGGCATGCGGTCGGGCACTATGCGCGCGGCCGGCTGCCGTTGCCGCTGGACCAGGTCGCCGCACTGGTCGCGTCCTACGCGACCGCCCACCGTGATCTGCCGCGGCGTGATGTGCTCGCCCTGCTCGAGCAGTACGGCACGGACTACCGGCTGGCCCGGCAGGCCGACCCGCGCATCACCCGCCGTCATCCCAACCTTCCCACCGACGACTTCGTCACCCCGGACGGCCTGCAGGAGAAGCTGGCGCTGCGACTACGGGAGCAGTTCCCGGACGTGGTGGTCGAGCCTGACACCGAAAGCACCGCCGTCATCGCCCGGATCATGGCCGCGAGTACCGCCCTGCCCGCCGTCACACCGGCCACGCCGTCCCGGTTACCCGAGTACCTGGCCCGCGGCGGATTGACTGATTTCGAACAGATGGAGGTCGTTGACATCAGGAGCACGAGCGGCGGGGCGCCGGTGCCGGTCGCGATCGACCCGGCCGCCCCGCCACAACTGCTCCACGTCGTGCTCGACCAGGTTGCCCAGGTCGCCCCGGGGGCCCTGGACGCGACGGGCGCCGCCGCGCTGTTCAACCTACTGGAAGGCGAGCGGTGGCTCGGCTTCGCGGACATCATGCGGCGCGACGACGGTTGGCAGATCCCGGGAAACGGCTTCACGGTCCGGCTGCGGCTGGTGGACGAGAACGTGACCGAGAACCTGGGACCGACCCGCGACGCCATCCTGATCAAGCAGCTCTACCGGTACCGCGAGACCGCAGCGGGCGCCGGCACCGGCGGTGTGCGCAGCGTCGGCGTCGACGGTGCGGTGGCGACGCCGTGGGGCGGGACCGGCCAGGGTTCTCTGGCATCGAGCCCGAGCCACGGCAGTACCGCGGGCATCCTCGACCAACACACGCAGATGTCGCGGGTCGCCTCGTTCGCCGGCCTCGACCGGTTGGCGTGGCGCGGCGCCGTCGTGGTGGAGGCGACGCGAGAGGGGCCGCTGACCTTCGACGCCGTGCGCCGTCGGGGGGCCTCCGCGAGAAGCTCGGCCGAGATCACGCTTGCGGGCGTCAGAGTCGTTCCGGCGGGGCTGCTGGAGCCGGACCAGGCACGCCGGGCGATGGAGCCGGCGATCGATCCCCGCCCGATGCCGCCGGTGCCGGGCCCCGTCGTCGTCGAACGGGCCGACGCGGATGCGATCAGGGACGCCATCGAGGCCGGTCTGGTGGAGATGACCGGGAGCTCCGAGCTCGGCCGGTCCATTGTGGATGCCAACACCGACCGGTTGGACCGGCTCGGTGACCCGGTTCGAAGCGCGTCGCTGCCCGGCGAGCTCGACGGCCCGGACCACCTCACCACGCTCGACGTGCCCCGCCGGGCGCGGAGTATCGGCAGAATCCGGGGACGCACGTACGTGGATGTCGCTGTGGAGGCGGTCATCACCGGCACGGGCTCGGTCACACGGTGGCCGGCTCCGGGGGAACTCGGCGAGATCGACCGCCGCATGCGACAGACCACGCACGGGACCTCCCACACCGCGACCCATCCGCTCAGCTACGCGCTCGGCGGTGACGCTGACCGCGGGCCCGGTGCGAGGGTGCTGGGCGGAGCGGCGTCCGGGGTCAGTGCCGGGCGGACCGCCGGCAGCCGCAACGAGACGACCAACAGCGAGTTCGGCCCCGTCGTCAGCGTCGACGCCGCCGTCTCGCACCGGGTGACGTTGCGCGCGTACCGGGTCGACCGACACGGACGCGCCCGGGATGTCGTCGAGCAGCAGGTATTTACATCGGTCGCCTCGGCGCGGCTGACGATGTTCGCGTCGGCGCATGCTCGGATGCTCGCCGACGCCGGGATGCCTGGAGCCGGCCACCCGCACGCCCCCGATCCAGCGGCGGCGGTTGCCGCGGCGAGGGATGCGCTGCGCGACCGGCGGCTGCCCTCCTACTCGTTCGCGGCGCAGATCGATGCCGCGCGCCGGAACCCGGACTCCGTCCCGGGCCGGTACTACGAGACCGTCGCGAGCACGATCTCGGGCGACCCGAACCTCGGCCCCGACGCGACCGTCCACATCGTCGTCGACCCTGCGCCAGCGGACGACCGGGACCCCGATCCCATCACCTACGCGCGCCTGCTGTCGTTGGTGATGAACCGGCAGGTCGTCCTGGAGATCCTCCAGAGCGGGCAGCATGGCCGGGCCCGGGTCGTGCTGACCGCGGTGCGCGGGGACCTGTTCGCCGTGGACGGGATCGACCCGGGCTTCCTCGACGAGCTGAGAGTGCTGCCCTCCGAGGTGCTCGCCCGGATGCGCCTGGCCGAACTGGGACGGCTCTACGCAGACGCGCAGAGCAGAGGCATCTCGCTCGTCGACGCCGTCCGGCCCGGGCCACCACAACTGCCGGCCGGGGCCAAGCCGAACCCTTCGCTGACGGTGCTGGGCGACCCGGCCAACCACACCCCGCCCGCGGACGGGCGAGCGTGGACCGCGCAGGAGCTGCGGGCCAGGCTGCGCGTGCTGCGCAACGACAGCGGGGGGCGCACCGTGTGGCTCGCCACCGACACCGACTTCGCCGACACCGACCTGCGGGCGCTGGTGGCCCGGGCGGCGGTACCGAAGGAGTACGTCGGGCTCGTGGCGCCGGGGCGCGACGGACGGGTCTGGCTGGAGGACCGGTGGGTCGACCCGCCCGCCCTCGCCGATGCGCTACACCGGACGCTGGGCGGGCCGCGGCCGTACTTCCTGGTGGTGCCGCAGACGCTGGCCGGCGTCGATCCCTTCGCGGCTTCCTTCTTCCAGGCCAACGGCGAGCAACCGGTCATCGCAAGCGCCGACCATGTCCTCATCGACCGGTTCCGCGGGACCGTCGTTGCCGCGACACCGTGGTTCGCCGCAACCGGCGCCGTCGGCCAATTCGTCCAGGTCTATCGCCTGCAGCGGGACCCGGCCGGCGTCGCCACGATCGACGTCGTTCCGGTGGGCGGCGTCTGGCCACCGGCCGCCGCCGCGGCCCATGGCGACTATGTCTGTCTGGTTCCGGTGCCGACGACGCCGCACGGGGATGCGGGAGGGCAGCACCCCGGCCAGGCGCGAACGGTCGACCCGCCGGTGGCGATCACCGGTGGCGGACCGTGAGACTCGGATCCCGTGGTGCAGGGGATCTTTGACCAAGAATTAGGCTCGCTGCACTCGCGTCCGCCTCGTCGATACACCAGGATTGGCCGAAATTAGGGTGGCTGGGTGGGGGAGGAGGGTCGGTACGGCAGATGCGGATTCTTCTTGTCGAAGACGACCCCCGGTTCGCGACCGCGCTCACCGCGGCGCTGCGCCGCAGTGGGTACGACGTCCACCACGCGCTCACCGCGCAGGCTGCCTTCGCCGCGCCGGCCTGCGATCTGGTGCTGCTCGACCTGGGCCTGCCCGATGTGGACGGTGTGGAGGTGTGCCGGCGGCTGCGAGCGGCGAGTGACGTCGCGATCATCATGCTGACGGCGCGGTCCGAGGAGCGGGACCGGGTCATCGGGCTGCGCGGCGGCGCCGATGACTACGTGGTCAAGCCGTTCGGCTTCGCCGAGCTGCAGGCGCGCATCGAGGCCGTGCTCCGCCGGGCCCGCCCGCGCCCAGGCGGCGTACGCACGGTCGGTCGGCTGACCGTCGACCTCGACCAGCACCGGGCCCACGTCGACGGTGAGCCGCTGACCCTGACCCGCAAGGAGTTCCAGCTGCTCGCGATCCTCACGACGCAGCCCGGCGTGGCGATCCGGCGCGAGCGGCTGCTCTCCGAGGTCTGGCAGACGTCATGGCGCGGCACGTCGCGTACCCTCGATGTCCATATGGCAACTCTGCGATCGAAACTAGGGTCGGCCGCGCAGGTCGATACCATCCGCGGCGTCGGCTATCGGATCGTCCCGGTCGGTGGCGGCGGAGCAACCGACGCCCCGCCACCGTCGCAGGCGGCCGCGGCGGAGGCCTGAGGTGCGCCGGCGCCTGCAGCACACGTACGTCACCCTGCTCGCGGCCGTCCTGCTCGGTCTGGACATTCCGCTGGCCATCACGCTGGCCAGCCGTGACACCCAGACCATGGTCATCGACCGCCAGAGCGACGCCATCCGGTTCGCGGCGTTGGCGGAGCCGGCGCTGCGCTCCGGCCGCACCACCGACGGGCTGCACGCCGAGCTGCGCCAGTACGACGCCCTCTACGGTGTCGCGGTGGCGGTCGTGGGCCGCGATGGCCGGTTGGCGCTCAGTTCGCGCGAGGGCCTTGACCCAGCCGACTCCGTGCTGAAGGAGGCGATCGACGAGGCGCTGTCGGGCCAGCGGGTGGGTGAGCAGGGCGTCTACTGGCCGTGGCAGCGCCATCCATTGGTCGTCGCGGAGCCGGTCGGTCAGGGCGGCGACGCGATCGGTGTCGTGGTGACGGTCTCACCGACCTCCGGCCTGCGACTGGTCACCTGGCGCAAGTGGGCTCTGCTGGTGGCCCTGAGCATTCTGGTGCTCGTGGCCGGTGCCGCGGCCGCCGCGCCACTCGCCCGCTGGATGCTGCGACCGATCCGCGACCTCGACGAGACGACGCGGTCGCTGGCCGCTGGCCAGTTCGACGACCGCGTGGCCGCGGCCTCGGGGCCGATCGAGCTGCGCAATCTCGTCACATCGTTCAATGCGATGGCCGAGCGCACCGCCACTCTCGTCGCGCGCCAGCACAGCTTCGTCTCCTACGCCAGTCACCAACTCCGCACGCCGCTGGCGACCCTGCAACTGTGCGTGGAGAACCTCGGTCCGTCGGTGCGCCCGGACGGGATCGACGACTACCGCATGGTGTCGGAGGAGATCGAACGAATGACGGCCATGTGTGACGCCCTGCTGACCTACGCGCGGGCGGAGGCGACGGCCGAGAACGCCGAGGACATGGACGCCGCCGCCGTCGCCGAGGCCCGGGTCGGGATCTGGCGGCAGTCGGCCGCACGGGCCGGCGTGACAGTGTCGCGCGTGGGCCACGAGGAAGCGCCCGTACGGGTGGCGGTCCAGGCGCTGGACCAGGCACTCGACGCGCTGCTCAGCAACGCCGTCAAGTTCGCCGGATCCGGGGCGACGGTGGTGGTGACGGTGCAACGCGTCGCTGCGGACTGGGTCGACATCCACGTCATCGACGACGGGCCCGGACTGCCGGCGGAGGCGCTGCACCGCGCGGCGGAGCCGTTCTGGCGCGGCCCGGGCGACCAGAACGTCGAGGGCTCGGGGCTCGGCGTCACGATCGCCGATGCCCTGATCCGCGCGTCCGGTGGCCGGCTCGACCTGTTCGCCGCGCAACCGCACGGCGTCCACGCCCGGATCCGGTTGCCGGCGGCGAGACCGGCGCCGCCGCGTTCCGGCGCCACGGCCAGGATCGCGCGGACCGCGGGGGCCCGCCCGTGACGAGGCGGCTGCTGGGTCTGGCGATCGGTGTCCTGGTGGCGGCGACGGCCGCGGTGGCCTGCGACCTCGCCGGATCCGCTCCGCTGCAACGCCTCGTCATCGCCACCGGCACCGTGGACAGCGTCGACGACCGGCTCGGCCAAGCGCTCGTATCGGCGGCGCAGGACCGCTGGGGAATCGACGCCCAGGTACACCCGTCAGCCGGATCGGTGGAGAGCCTCCGGCTCGTGGTCGCCGGCGAGGCCGACGTGGCCTTCACCACGGTCGATGTGGCGGCCGCCGCCCTGCACGGCGACGCACCGTTCTCGGGCGTGGCCCCGATCGCGGCGCTGGCCGGCGTCTACGACGACTACCTTCACGTCGTCGTGCGGGCGGACAGCGCCATCGAGCGACTGGCTGACCTGAGCGGTCAGCGCGTGTCCATCGGGCCGACGGACTCAGGTATGGAGATGGTCGCAACCCGCATCCTCGAGGCGGCCGGAGAAGGCCTGAGTAGCATCGTCCGAAGTCAACTCGATCCGGTCGCAGCCGCGGCGGCGCTGCTGTCCGGAGAGATCGACGCATTCTTTGTCGCTGGCGGTCTGCCGACCCCCGCCGTCGCCGACCTCGCCGCCCGGCTGCCCATCCGGCTGCTATCGATGGCCGACGAGGTCGACGAGATCCAGCGACGTCAGGGCGAGCTCTACCTGGCCCGTTCGATCCCGGCCAGCACGTACGGCTTCGACCGCGAAGTCGAGACGCTCGGCGTGCGCACCGTGCTGGTTGTGCGCACGGACATGCCGGAGCCGGTCGCGCACTGGCTCACCGGCCTGCTGTTCGCCGCCAAGCCGCAGATGGTGGCCGCGCACCAGGAGGCGCGTCGGCTGGATCGACGCTCGGCCGTGGCCATCTTCCCGTTGCCGCTGCACGAAGGCGCGGCCCGCTACTACCGCGAGTCCAAACCGATGGCCCTTCCCGTCCGTCAGCAGGAGCGGTAGACGGGCTGGGCGCCACCGTCGACGTGGTGGTAGATGTACGTGTTGCCGGTCTGGGGGAAGGTGATCCGCATCCCAACGCCGAAGGCCGGGTCGCCGCCCGCGATCACCTGGATTTCGAAGTACGAACCGCATCCGTCGCTGCCGCCCGAGACGCCCGGCTCGTCGCTCTGGTAGGTCATGACGTCCCCGCGCTGCGCGGCGACAGCGGTGCTAGGCGAGCCGCAGTTCCCCGCGAACAGCCGGATCTTGGCGAAGGCCACCGAGCCGTAGTTTCCGTACCAGACACGGAAGACGCAGTCGCCATCGACGCCCAGCGGTCCCAACTGGCCGGCCGCCACCTTGTACCGGAACGTCGCCGGCCCGGGAGCGGTGCTCGGCGCCTGGCCGCCGCTACTCGGCTGGTTCGGCGACGCGGGCGGTGGCGGGGCCGGCGCGGGTGTCGTGGTCGGCGCGGCGGTCGTGGTGGGTGCCGGGGTCGTCGCCGGTGCCGAACTGCTCGGGCTCGAGGTCCTTTCCGGCGAGGTGCTCGGCGTGCTCACGAACGTCGTCGCCGGTGCCGCGTCGGTGACGGCCGCTCGTGGCCAGATGTTCGTCCACGGGCTCAGCCCCATCAGCGAGGCGCCGCCATACGCGGCGGCCAGCACCGCGGTGACCATGGCCGCCACCACCAGGGGTCGTCCTGCTGCGGTCCGCTGCCGCCGAGGTGGCCCAGACACCACCGGCATCGTGGTGGTCGGGGTCGGGCTCCGCATCGGAGCATCCAATAGTGGAGATGGCGCGCTCTCCGCTGGCGCCCTGCCCGCCGGCGCCCTCTCCCCCGGCGCCCTCTCCCCCGGCGCCCTGTCCGCGGACGACCTGCCCGCGGACGCCCTGTCGGCGGGCGGCGGTGACGGCGCGGGACTCTTCGACGGCAAGGGTTGGACACGAACGGGAGGCGGTGCGGTGCTGCGGGTCGGGGCCACGGTGGGAGTCGGTGCCGGCGGCACCGCCTTTCCCACGGCGTGGCGGGCGGCGGTGGCGAGAGAGAGTGGATCCGGCCACCGGATGGCTGGATCGTGGCTGAGCGCTCGCCCGATGACGACCCGGACCGACTCCGGGGCGGCCGACTCGCCGGACGGATCCGCCCCATCGGCCCCGAGCGCGCCGGTGATGCATTCCCATGCGAGCATGCCGAGAGCGCGTACGAGCAGGGTGGCGTCCGGCGCGGTTCCACCGAAGCCGGTGACCACCACTGAGCCGTCCAGGCGCAGAATCACGTCGCTCGGCGAGAGGTCCGCATGGCCGACGCCAACGGTCGCGGCGGCGTGCAACGCCTCCGCCACCTCGGCGACGAGCAGCATCGCCCGCTCGGCATCGAGCCGGCCGCCCCGCTGGAGCAGCGCGCGCAGCGGCTCGCCGAGGACGAAGGGCATCACCATGTATGCGAGTGCGTGGTGCTTGCCGTAGTCGACTACCCGGATTACGGACGGATGGTCCAGGTGATGGAGCGCACTGGCCTGCGCCGCGAAGCGTGCGACGGCGGCCGCGTCGCCGTGCCGGTCCGCGACCTTGACCGCGACGGTCTGCCGGTGGAGCGTGTCGTCCGCCCGCCACACCCGGCTCGCCTCACCGCCGATGCGTTGCCGGAGCAGGTAGCGATCGCCGAGCATCGACCCCGCCTCCACCATGTGAGGCAGTATCGCCGGACCGACCGATGCGGCACGCCCGCCCGACGGTGAGTTAACCAAGATTTAGGCCGATTCGTGCACGCCCGGTGATCGAGGGGTTATGCGTGTGATTGAAGATCAACTCACACGAATAAGCCCTCGATCACCACAGTTCCGTTGAGTCAACCGAGCCAGGCGACCTCGCAGGGCAGGCCGAGGAAGTGCCCGTACGGTCGGAAGGCGGCCTCGACGAGCGTACGGTCCTTCTTGGTCAGCGCAACCAACTCCCGCACGGTGACATCGACCTTCGTACGTTTGGCGACGCGACGCCAGGTGCCCACGACGCGGCCGTCGAGCACCACCGTGGGCTGGAAGACGCCGTTGCCACCGGGAATGATCGCCTGCTTGTGCTCGTCGGCGAGCATGAGCGTGCGGTCCTTGTAGCCCAGCATGTACTCGTCGAAGCCCGGCAGCACCCGCGCGGCCTTGGCGCTCCGTTTCGACGGTGCCGGGCAGGACTCGAGCAGGGCCCGGTCAGCGACCATCGTCACCCCGTCGACGGTGACCTCGGCGAGGGTGTCGCCTGCGGCCGCGATGCCGCGCCGGCATGGGACGGCGGGCAGGCCCGTCCAGCCGGCGAAGTCGGCCGCCGTCGTGGGGCCGTGACTGCGGAAGTAGCGCAACGCGATGGTGGCCAGCGCCTCGTCGGGGTCGGGCCGGTGCGGGTCGGGCACGCACTCGTCTAGAAGCATGAATGCCTGCTCGGTGCCGATGTTGGGGGCGAAGCAGGTGACCCCGCACTGGCTCGCGTACCACAGCAGGTGGTAGCCGAGGTTCGAGGTCACGTCGATGCCGTTGTCGCGCAACGCATCCAGGCACTGGGCGCGGGTGAGCCGCTTGCCGCCGGCCAGCGCCGTGCCGAGCACCTCGACGGAGCGGTCGGCCACCTCCTGGCTCAGGCCGAGGAACTCCCGGCGCCTGGCGGCACCGGCGAGGACGCGGCGGCCCATGAGATCGAGCATCCAGTGTGCGTCACGCGGCGGTACATAGTGGACGGTGCCGCGCATGGGCCAGGTGCGGATCGCCTCCCGGCGCTCGAACGCGGCGTCGAGCTCCTTGGTGGTCACACCGGGCAACCGCGCGCCGAACGACCAGGCCGCGCTGCCGATGTCCTGCGCCTGCATCGCGCCGAACCACGTGACCACCCCCGCGACGTCATCGGGCGCCGGCTCGCCGGCATAGCCCTCCGGCCGACCAGCCAGCAGGAGACTGACCATCCGCAGGGCAAGGGCGTCGGCGCGGCTCAGGTCCATGCCCGAAACGGTAGCCGCCACCACCGACAACCGCTCTCGCCCGGCGATCGAGGGGTTATGTGTGTGAGTTTATCTCCAATCACACGCATAACCCCTCGATCGTCGCGGCTCCGACATGTGAGGGTGGCGGGCATGCGGGTGACGATGACGAGCGTTGTGGCACGGACAGGTCGCACGAACGAGGACTTCGCTGGCGCCGTGCCGACGGCAGCGGTGCTGATCGACGGAGCCGGCATCCCCGGTGCCGAATCGGTCTGCCGGCACGGCGTGGCCTGGTACGCCAGCCGCCTGGGTGGCCACCTGCTCGGCCTCTTGTCACTCGCACGGGACCGCACCCCTGCGGCGCTGCTCGCCGACGCCATCGAGCAGGTGACGGACGATCACCGGGACGCCTGCGACGTCGTCAACAGCATCAGCCCGTCGGCGACGGTCGCCGTCCTGCGCGTGGCCGACGGCCACATCGAGTACCTGGTGCTCGGAGACTCGTTCCTCGTGCTCGACAGAGCGGACAGTTCGCCGGTCGTCGTCTCCGACCCCCGGGAGGTGACCATCAGCCGGTCGTACCAGTCCGCGCTCGAGGCCACCGCCAAGGGCAGCGACGAGTACCACCGGATCCTCCACGACCTGCGCGCCAACCGGAACCGGCCAGGCGGCTTCTGGGTGGCCAAGGACGACCCGCGGGCGGCTGACGAGGCGATCACCGGAAGCTGTCCGGTCGCCGAACTGACCGGTGCCGTCCTGCTCAGCAATGGTGCCAGCCGCATCGTGGACCAGTTCCGGCTCGTCGACTGGCCCGGGTTCATGGCCCTCCTGGCATCGACCGGACCCGCCGAGATCATCCAGCGTGTCCGTCAGGCGGAGGCCCGGCACGCGGTGGCGCCGGATGACGCGACGATCGCGTACTGCACCGACCTCGACGACGCCTGACCATCACCAGCAGAACGCGCGGGGCAGCCGCGTAGCCGGGCGCAACGCCACGGTCCGTCCCATGTGGACCGAAGAGACGCGGTTCCACACCAGGGATTCCCGTCGACGGTCGTGTGTCCCATGTAGAGGCTCTGCCCCGACCGGCATGGTCACCCGTCGGAACCCGGTCCTGGGACCACGCCGTACCGGGGAGCGAGGGCAAACCTGGTCGCGAGGCAACCCAGCGAACCCCTTGTGGTGTTTCCACCAAAACGAGTTATGATGGAAACACCTCCGCACGAGCCCACCGCACGGGAAGGCAGCGAGATGACCATCCTTGAATCGCCGCGCGTGTTACGGCCCACCCGTACGGCCGTCCCGGCCGTGTTCTTCCTGAACGGCCTCATGATCGCCTCCTACATCGTTCGACTACCGTCGTTGAAGGCCGACCTGCAGCTCTCGACGTTCCAGGTCGGCCTCGCGTCGACGCTGTTCGGTGTCTCCGCGGTGGTCGCCATGCAGTTCGTCGGCGGCCTGGTCGCTCGTCACGGCAGTGCCGGGCTGATCCGGTTCGGGCTGGTGGCGATGCCGTTGGTGCTGGCCGGCATCGGCTTCACGCACAGCTTCGCCGGCCTGGCCGCGGCCTCGCTCTTCTTCGGCGCGGTGCACGGCAGCCTCGATGTCGCGATGAATGCCCATGCCGTGGCGCTCGAGCGGCAGCGCG
>JBQGBY010000119.1:0-47361 GCA_052038195.1 Micromonosporaceae bacterium
TCGAGCGCGTCCTCGATGGCGGACCGGAGAGCCGGGCTGTCGGTGGTCGTCGATATCGAGAGGTTCATCACGCCCGGCCGGGGCCGGGCGGCGATGGCCGCCTGGATACCGCTGACCAACGTGGCGACATCGCCGGTGCCGACGATTCCCTCCTCGGTCGGGATACGGTCACTGACCCGGATCGAGAGGATCGTCGCCTGGGGGGCGACGCCGACCAGTCCCGCCCCCTCGACGGGCCGGGCCGCGATGATGCTCGCCACCGCCGTCCCGTGCCCCAGGCAGTCCTCCAGCCCGTTCCCGGAGCCGCCGAGCAGGTTGCCGCCGTCGCGGACGGCTCCGGCGAGATGGGGGTTGGCGGTGTCCACCCCGCTGTCGAGGACGGCGACCGTGACGCCGGCGCCCTGGCTGATCCGCCCGATGGCGGTGAGGTCGTAGCGCTCCTGCGGCCAGGGCAACTCCGGGTTCACCGGACCAGACGGCGGCGGCGAGGAGCAGGCGAAGGCAGCGCCAGCGGCGACGGCCGCACGTTGCGACCGTACGGCCGGTGGAGCCGCGGCGGCGGCCGCGCCGGGGGTCAGGACCAGCAGCCCAGGGACCGCCAGGAGCAGGGCCCACGCTCGCGCGTCGTTTCTGCCCCTCGGCGCACCTGCGCGCGACCTGGGGCGGGGGGTGAATCCAGGCATCGAAGAGATGTTAGGCGCGCCGGGCCCGCCGGGTCGTCCCCCTCCGCCTGACCGGTGAGATTCCCGAGGATCCTCGGAAATCTCACCTCGGAGTTGGATCTTGGAGATGTCCGCCGGCGGGTGAGCACGGGCGTGTGGTGACGGCCTGGGCACCCCTTGTAAGTTGTTGTGGGCAGGAGTGCTGTGGAACAGCGGGACAGGGCGCGTCCCGGGCTGAGTGCGGTGCGCCGAGACCGACAGTGGCGTGCGGCCGGCTGCGGCACGCCCGCGACGTCGGGGGCGGCGCCCCCGTTGAGCGGCGTGAGGAGGTGGCCGATGCACCACTGGGATCCGGCCACCGACGCGGAGGCCGCGATGCGCGACGCTCTCGCCGCCGCCGACCAGGACCGCTACTTCCAGATCCTGTCCCGGTCCGAGTTGCTGCTGCCCGTCTCGCCCGATGCGCTTGCGGGTCGGGCGCCGTTGGGCTGGGGGACCTGGACCACCGGCAACCGCACCCACATCCTCGCCTTCACCTCGCCGACCGCGCTGCGGCTGTGTCTCAACGAACCCGCGGGCTCGTTCCGCTCGGTGGCGTTCCCCACCCTCGCCGCGGAGTGGCCCAACTACGAGTGGTGGCTCGCGATCAATCCGGGCCTGCCGATCGAGGCGTACCTGCCGTCGTGGTTCGTGAGCCAACTCGTCCGCGGCGGTGAGGTGCGACTGCCAGGGCGACCCGCGGGAGGCGCCCGGGCCCGCATGGCCCAGAGCGATCTGGCCGCGGCGATCAGCGGCCGCATCCGGGCGACCGGTTCCGGTCGCTCGAACGCACCCGCGCCCGCACCGACCATGGTCCCTCCGCCCCGGCCCGCCCCGGCCCCGCCGCCGGCCATCGCCCCGCCGCGCGGCGAGGGTTACGGCTGGTCGGACGGATACGGCCGGACGGGCGGCTACTACGAGCCCCACCGGGACCAGGAGTCCACGAGGCCGGAGTCCACGAGGGTGACCGCCAGCGTCGGCCGTCCGCCAGTGGAGACGGTCGACGCCGAGATCATCGATACCGGGCCCGCGCCGGGGAGGGACCCGTACGGTCCCGCAGACGCCCACGGGTCCCCGCGAAGCAGTGCGGGCTACGCCCCGCCCCGCCGGGACGAGGGCCACGGCCAGCCCGCGTCACCCCGGCCGTACGGCATCTACACGCCGCCCGACGAGCCGACCAGCCGTTTCGCGGGCCGTGACCTCGGCGCCCGGCTGCGCGAGCACCAGGGCCAGGCCGCACCCGCCGCCCGCACGCCGCCTCCCGCGCCGGCCCACCCACAGGCCCCCGGTCCGTCGGTGCGGGCCGAACCCCCGCCGGCTCCCGCGGCGGCCGAGCCGACGTCATGGACACCACGGCGGGGCATGATCGAGGACGCCGAGATCGTCTCGCCGGCCGAGGCCTGGGCGGTGGGTTTCATCCCCGCGAACGAGACCGAGTCGAACCTGCTCGCGGCGGCCGAGACCAACAACACCGACGCGTTCCTCTCGACACTGCTGCTCGCCCGGGTGATCCTTCCGGTCCCGATCTCGATGCCGCCCGGCTCCCGCCCGCGGGACAAGTACTTCCCGTGGCAGATCGAGGAGGTCGACGGCGAGCGCCTTGTCGCTGTATTTACATCTCCCGAACGGCTCGCCGACTACGGCGGGACGCGGTTCGGCCCCGACATGAGCACCATGAGCATGCGCTTCATCGAGCTCATCGAGGCGTGGCCGAGCCCGAGGATCCAGTTCGCGATCAACCCGGGTACCCCGGTCGGCACCACGCTGCCCGGTTCGCAGATCGTGGCCTTGGCGTCGTGGGCGGCCGAGGTCGGTCTCCGCGACGACTCCACCGGAGACATCGTCGTCGCCGCCAAGAAGCACGAGGTGGGGTCAACCACCGGGGTAGCCGGGGCGCCGGCCGTCGGTGCGGTCACGGCCATCCATATGCAGCGCACCGTGCCGCCGGCGCAGGTGCCCTTCTACCTGGAGCGTGGGTACGACCGGGTGTCCGGCTTCGTCAACCGGGCCAGCGAGGTCGCGCACCTCACAACCCCCCGGGCCCTGTACCGGGCACTGGGCCTGGTCGCCAAGGGATCGCCGTTCACCGATGACGACGCCGCGGTGCACGTGCTGCGCTGGGTGGCGCACCGCCCGGACCTGTACCGGCTGCCGTACGGCGGGCAGAACGAGGCCGCGATGCGCGCCATGCAGGGGTGGGTGATCGAGCGGGCGCCCTTCCGCGGCAACGGGTTCGCGCCCGGCGACACGGACGTGGTGGCGGAGTTCAAAGTGGACAGTGTGCGACTGCCGCACGGCGCACAGATGTGGCGGCTCTCCCGCGACGGCACCGAGGCCCTGGTGGCCAGGTTCGATGCCGATGCCGGTCGATGGGTGCGGTCACCATGACGGCGTCGGCGCGCGGACCGGCGCCGCACATCCGGGACGGGTACTACGCGGACTGGCGCGGCGACGAGTACGAGTGCAGCCCCGACGGCGCCGACGTGCGGCTCTATCGGTCGGAACCGGCCGAGGGATTCATCGAGATCAGTCCCGGTCGTTTCGTACGGGTGCTGCAGGCCGACCAGGTGGCGAACTTCTGCTACGTCCGGACCACGTGCAAGTGGCGGGGCGAGCCATTCATCGTGCTCGGAGAGGCCGACGGCTGGCTTCGCGTCGAGTACACCGGCGGCAAGGCCCCCGTGGCCCAGGCACTCGGTCTCGAGGAGTTCGACTACGGCGTCTACCAGGGTTGGGCCGCCCTCACCGAGGTCGAGGACCTCACCGAACACCGCATCTGAGTCGCCGGCGTCAGGCCTCCGCGAGCTCGCGGAGCTCGGCGGCGGCGTGCTCGACCGCGGTGGCGCAGTGGCGCAACCAGGCGCGCAGGCCGTCGGGGGTACCGGTGGTGAACGCCATGCCGGCGCCGACGTACTCCGGCTCCCTCGCGAGGTGCCCCAGCTCCGGGGCGATGAGTCCGCGCGGGTCGAACCCCTCCGCCATGAGCGTGAGCCGGGCCGCCGCGCGGGCCACCACGCCGTTCGGCCCGGCGAAGGGGCGCGTTGCCAGCAGTTCGCCGTGCACGACCGCCGCCCTCAGCAGGGCGGGTGTGCCGTCCGGCTTGGCGACGATGTCGCAGAGCAGCTCCAGGCGCTGCGCGCCCTCCGACGGGCGGCCGAGCGCGGATTCGGCGACGGTCTCGCGCGCCGCGAGCAGGTGCAGCCGCGCGAGCACCTGGCGGGGAGCTGCGGTCCACCGCGACGCGAGGCCCGGCAACGCCGCGCCGACCCGGACGGCACCCTGCACCAGCGGATCGGTGACCGTGCCGTCTCGTACGTCGGAGAGCTCGTACGGGCGCCCCTCCAGGGCGGCGGAGGCCACCGCGGCGCGCAACCCGACCTCGGACGCCAGCGCCCCGTCCAGCCGATGCGGCGCACGGTCACCCGAGGGCCGTGCCGGCCCGCCAACCCCACTCAGCCACCCGAACACCGCGTCGACCGCCGAGCGGGCCGCCGCGAGCGACTCGGCCACGTCCCTCAGCTCCAGCAACGGCGCCAGGGGCGAGTCGATGGTGGCCATGCTGGCACGGTAACCCCACCTGTCTGCCCTGACCTACGCCCAGCCGTAACCGCTCGTCGCCGGTGGCCGACCGGTGGCCGACGGCTTGGTGCGCCGCTCACGGCCGCGTATCGACCGCCGGCGGCCGGCCGGGCTAGCCTGTTGTCCACTGCGCGGCTTAAGGCAGCATCGCAGCGAGTGCGAGCGAGCGAGGAGCGGACCGGCCGCGCCGACGTAGTAGTTTGCCCCGTCCCCCAGGTATTTCAGGAGCGTGGTCGCGTGAGCGAGACACTGGCCAACCTGCTGCACGAGTCCCGCCGGTTCGCCCCACCGGAGGAGTTGGCGGCGAACGCCAACGTGACCAGTGACGACTACGCCGCGGCGGAAGCCAACCGGTTGGCGTTCTGGGCCCGGCAGGCCGACCGGCTGCACTGGCACGAGCGGTTCACGCAGGTACTGGACTGGTCGAGACCCCCGTTCGCGAAGTGGTTCGCCGACGGGAAGCTCAACGCGTCGTACAACTGCCTCGACCGGCACGTCGAGGCGGGCCGCGGTGACAAGGTGGCCATCCACTGGGAGGGCGAGCCGGGCGACACCCGCACGATCACCTACGCCGACCTGCACCGGTCGGTCTGCCAGGCGGCGAACGCGCTGCTGGCGCTGGGGGTCAGGTCGGGCGACCGGGTCACTATCTACCTGCCGATGATTCCGGAGCTGGTGGTCGCGATGCTCGCCTGCGCCCGCATCGGCGCGACCCACTCGGTGGTCTTCGGCGGCTTCTCCGCAACTTCGCTCTCCGGCCGCATCCAGGACCAGGACGCCACGCTCGTCATCACCGCCGACGGCGGGTACCGGCGCGGCGAGCCGGCCGCGCTCAAGCCGATCGTGGATGAGGCCCTGGCGACCTGCCCCACCGTGCGCAACGTCGTGGTCGTCCGACGTACCGGCCAGGACATCTCGTGGACGTCGGGCCGGGACCTCTGGTGGCACGACACGGTGGACCTGGCGAGCCCGGTGCACACCGCCGAGGCGTTCGCCGCCGAGCATCCGCTGTTCATCCTCTACACCTCGGGTACGACCGCGAAGCCGAAGGGCATCCTGCACACCACCGGCGGCTACCTGACCCAGGTGGCGTGGACGCACCACGCGGTCTTCGACCTCAAGCCCGAGACCGACGTCTTCTGGTGCACCGCCGACATCGGCTGGGTCACCGGTCACAGCTACGTGGTCTACGGGCCGCTCGCGAACGGCGCGACCCAGGTCATGTACGAGGGCACCCCGAACACGCCGCACCTCGGCCGGTTCTGGGAACTGGTCGAGAAATATAAGATCACCACTCTGTACACGGCGCCGACCGCGATCCGCATGTTCGCCAAGTGGGGCGACGACATCCCGGCCAAGTTCGACCTGAGCTCGCTGCGGGTCCTGGGCACGGTGGGTGAGCCGATCAATCCCGAGGCGTGGATGTGGTACCGCGAGCACATCGGCAGTAACCGATGCCCCATCGTGGACACCTGGTGGCAGACGGAGACCGGCGCGATCATGATCTCACCGTTGCCCGGCGTCACCCACACCAAGCCGGGCTCGGCGATGCGGCCGCTGCCGGGCATCGTGGCGGATGTCATCGACGACACCGGCAAGTCCGTGCCCAAGGGGGGCGGCGGCTACCTGGCGGTCCGCGAGCCGTGGCCGAGCATGGTCCGTACGATCTGGGGCGACGACCAGCGATACATCGACACTTACTGGTCACGGTTCCCCGGCGTCTACTTCCCGGGCGACGGTTCGAAACGCGATGAGGACGGCGACCTGTGGCTGCTCGGCCGGGTAGACGACGTCATGCTCGTGTCGGGCCACAACATCTCCACCACCGAGGTGGAGTCGGCGCTGGTGTCGCACCCGAAGGTGGCCGAGTCGGCGGTGGTGGGCGCCACCGATCCCACGACCACGCAGGCCATCGTCGCGTTCGTCATCCTGCGCGGCATCGCCGTGCCCGGCAGCCCGGAAGAGGGGGAGGCGCTGGCCCGCGAACTGCGTGACCACGTCGCGAAGGTGCTCGGTCCGATCGCCAAGCCGCGCCAGATCCTGCTCGTGCCGGAACTGCCGAAGACCCGGTCGGGAAAGATCATGCGACGGTTGCTTCGCGACGTGGCTGAGAACCGTTCCCTGGGCGACGTGACGACCCTGCAGGACTCGTCGGTGATGGACCTCATCGCCACAGGTCTGCGGGCGAACCCGGCCCGGGAGGACTGACCTGCGCGCGATCGCGGGGGCCGGCGGGGCTACGAGAGCCAGACGTTGGCGAAGAAGCCGACGAGCAGCGCCGCCTGCAGCGCGATCGCGGGGAACAGGTAGGCCCGTTCGAAGGCCCGGTTCGCCCCCAGTCGGCCCAGCACGAGGAAGGCGGGCAGGACCTCCAGTGCGTACCGGGGCACTCCATGTAGCGGGGGCAGGCCACGGCCGATCGGGGTGAGCAGCACCATGAGGAACACAGCGGCCCCGAAGGCCACGAGGTACCACGACTCGGGTCCGAGCCGCCACGGGCCGACGACTGCGAGCACGAGCAGGGTGATCACCGCCGGTATCGCCACCAGGTCGATCACATTGACCACGACATAGGCGTGGAAGGGCCCCTCCGGCGCCCACAGGGCGATGTGGTCGAACGCGCCTTCGATGCCCTTCCACGGCGAGGAGAGTGCGCGCCCCCAATAGGCCTGAATATGCATGAATTTCAACGCATCGCCGAGCTGGACCGCGCTGTAGACCATGAAGGCGAGGACGCCGGTGGGGACCAGCAAGATGGCGAGCGCATCCCAGCGCACGCGGTTGGGCCGCCACTCGCGCTGGCGCAGGTACTCGATGACGAACGCCAGCGCGAGCAGGACCCCGGCCTGACGGGTGGCGCTCGCGAAGCCGGCCAGCACGCCGGCGGTCCACCAATGCCCCTTGCGCATGCAGTAGAGCGAGCCGGCGCACAGCGCGAGCAGCAGGCTCTCGTTGTAGGCCGCCACGAGGTAGAAGGCGAACGGGAACGCCATCACGTAGAGCACGGTCCGTTGCGCGGTGCCCACGTCGAAGAGGTCCTCGACGAGCCGATGGATCACGGCGAGGGCAGCGATGCAGGCGGCCGACGAGATGATCAGCGCGGCGGCCAGTGTGGTGCCCGGCAGCACCGGGTCGAAGAGCGCGATCAGCATCGGGTAGAGCGGGAAGAACGCCGGGTTCTCCGTTTCGGGGTTGTACCCCGTCGTCGCGATCGTCAGATAGTGGCCGGTGTCCCAGCGGTTCCAGACGTGGAAGAACTGGCCCCAGTCGGGTGACGGCTCGGTGCCGACCGTCCAGAACACCGCATTGAGCAGCATGTACGTCAGGTAGGCGATGGCCCAGGTCCCGAGGCCGGTCAGCCAGGCCCGCCGCCACGGCGGCGACGGCCGTACGGGCGCGGCGATCGACTGCGGCGGGGCTTGGGCAACAGACACGGGCAAAACCTACCTGCCCACCTGGCTAGGCGATTTGCCCGGGTCGGTGGATCTCGCGTAGGCTATGGGGCGAAGTTCCACCACAGACCGCTGGTCACCCACCATCCGGTGGTGTCGAAGGTCCTGCTCCGGCAGGCGGCCCGCGCAGGTAGGACGGCAAACGCTCAACGCCTCGCTGGCGTCCCCCGCGTCCCGTGCCCTGCGCCGGGGCGCTTTTCGTTGCGACCCCCGACGCGCTATCCGTTCGGCGCGACCAGCCCGACGCAACGAAAGGAGGGACATGGCGGACAAACCGGTTCGGACCGACAAGGCCGCGGCCGTTGCGGAGCTCACCGACCACTTCCGGTCATCGACCGCCACGGTGCTCACCGAGTACCGCGGGCTGACGGTCGCGCAGCTCAAGGCGCTGCGCCGGGCGCTCGGCCCGCAGACCACCTATGCCATCGCGAAGAACACGCTGGCCAGACGCGCCGCGGAGAACGCGGGCCTCGCTGGCGTTGCCGACCTGTTCTCCGGCCCCACCGCGCTCGCCTTCGTCACCGGTGACGTCGTGGAGGCCGCCAAGGGCCTGCGGGAGTTCGCGAGGTCGAACCCCCTCCTGGTGATCAAGGGCGGCGTCTTCGAGGGCAAGCCGCTGACCGCGATCGAGGTCTCCAAGCTGGCCGACCTCGAGTCCCGCGAGGTCCTGCTCGCCAAGCTCGCCGGGGCCATGAAGGCGAACCTGTCCAAGGCCGCAGCCACCTTCCAGGCGCCGCTGGCGCAGGCCGCGCGCCTGGCCGACGCCCTGCGGGCCAAGCGCGAGGGCGAGAGCTGACCGCTGACCCTGACCCACTCATCACCAAGCCACTGAAGAGCGAAAGGAACCGCCACAATGGCGAAGCTCAGCACTGACCAGTTGCTCGACGCGTTCAAGGATATGACGCTGATCGAGCTCTCGGACTTCGTGAAGCAGTTCGAGGAGACCTTCGACGTGAAGGCCGCCGCGCCGGTCGCGGTCGGCGCCGTCGCCCCGGCCGCGGGCCCGGCGGTCGAGGCCGAGCCGGAGCAGGACGAGTTCGACGTCATCCTCGAGGGTGACGGCGGCAAGAAGATCCAGGTGATCAAGGTCGTCCGCGAACTCACCGGGCTCGGTCTCAAGGAGGCCAAGGACCTCGTCGAGGCCGCCCCCAAGGCCGTCCTCGAGAAGGCCAACAAGGAGAACGCCGACAAGGCCAAGGCCAAGCTCGAGGCCGAGGGCGCCAAGGTCAGCCTCAAGTAGTCGGCCCGGCCGGCCGTACGGTCGGTCAACGCCACAGCTGCACGGCATCGCGCCGGTCACCCCGAGGTGGCCGGCGCGGCGTTTTCGGGTGGCTGGGTGGGGGAGGCGGGTCGGTACGGCGTTTTCGGGTGGCTGGGTGGGGGAGGCGGGTCGGCACGGCCTTTCGGCTTGCTGGGTGGGGGCTGAGGGCCGGTCGGCTCGTGTCTCGCGCGGAGGGCTTGACGGCTGCCCTACGGACAGGCACGCTGGATCCGCACAGCGTTGCGAACCGACCCGGAAGGGGAAGCTGCCAGGCGGTGGAGCGACACGGAATGTGCAGCGTCCGGTGACGGCTCAGCCCAGCCGGCGAACGGAGCGTTCCTCCCCGGGGCGGCCTGGCCTCGTGGTAGAGGGGGCTTGCGCGCGGGTAGCTCCACGGCTACACTGCTAGTTTGCGCTGCCTTCTGACTTCATCTCTGTCTGTCATGTCCGCCTTCCGGGTGCTCAGCGGCGTCCTCCGTCGCTTCGGGTGGGGCCTAGTCGGTCTGGCCGTAACCGGCAGGGATGAATCAGGGTGCGCGCAGCCAGTGGTCACCTTGTCTGGATAGGCACGCCGTCGATGGCAGCCATCCGGGCTGGCCGTCACTCAGGTCCTCGGAAGGACGCATCTTGGCAGCTTCCCGCCCTGCGAAGACCAGTCACTCGTCCAGCGCTTTCGCACCCCGCCGAATCTCATTCGGGCGGATCACCGAACACCTTGAGGTACCCAACCTTCTCGCCGTCCAGACCGAGTCGTTCGACTGGCTGGTCGGCAACGAGGCGTGGGCCGGTCGGTGGGCGGATGATCCCGACGCGCGCAGCGGGCTGGCTGAGATCCTCGACGAAATCAGTCCCATCGAGGACTTCTCCGGCACCATGTCGCTGTCGTTCTCCGCGCCCCGCTTCGATGAGGTGAAGGCCTCCATCGAAGAGTGCAAGGAGAAGGACCTCACGTACTGCGCACCCCTTTTCGTGACCGCGGAGTTCACCAACCACCAGACCGGCGAGATCAAGAGCCAGACGGTGTTCATGGGCGACTTCCCGATCATGACGCCGAAGGGCACCTTCATCATCAACGGCACCGAGCGGGTCGTGGTCAGCCAGCTCGTCCGGTCGCCCGGCGTCTACTTCGCCAAGGAGCCCGACAAGACCTCCGACCGTGACCTGTCGTCGGTGAAGGTCATCCCGAGCCGGGGCGCGTGGCTCGAGTTCGATGTCGACAAGCGCGACACCGTCGGCGTGCGCATCGACCGCAAGCGCCGCCAGGCCGTCACCGTCCTGCTCAAGGCGATCGGCTGGTCGGCCGACCAGATCCGGGAGCGGTTCGGCTGGTCCGAGCTGATGATGACCACGCTCGAGAAGGACCACGTCGCCAGCCAGGACGAGGCGCTGCTGGACATCTACCGCAAGCTGCGTCCGGGTGAGCCGCCGACGCGCGAGAACGCCCAGACGCTGCTCGACAACCTGTTCTTCAACGCCAAGCGGTATGACGTGGCGCGGGTGGGCCGCTACAAGTTCAACAAGAAGCTCGAGGTCGACGTGCCGATCACCACGGGCACGCTGACCGAGCAGGACATCGTGGCCACCGTCGAGTACCTGTGCCGGCTGCACACCGGCGAGGAGGGGTACGAGCCCGATGACATCGACCACTTCGGCAACCGTCGCCTGCGGACGGTCGGCGAGCTGATCCAGAACCAGGTCCGGGTCGGGCTGTCCCGCATGGAGCGGGTGGTCCGCGAGCGGATGACGACCCAGGACGTCGAGGCGATCACGCCGCAGACGCTGATCAACATCCGGCCCGTGGTCGCCGCGATCAAGGAGTTCTTCGGCACCTCGCAGCTGTCGCAGTTCATGGACCAGACCAACCCGCTGGCGGGTCTGACCCACCGGCGCCGCCTGTCGGCGCTGGGCCCGGGTGGTCTGTCCCGCGAGCGCGCCGGTTTCGAGGTCCGTGACGTGCACCCGTCCCACTACGGCCGCATGTGTCCGATCGAGACGCCGGAAGGCCCGAACATCGGCCTGATCGGCGCGCTGTCCACGTTCGCCCGGGTCAACCCGTTCGGGTTCATCGAGACGCCTTACCGCAAGGTCGAGAGCGGCCGGGTCAGCGACGAGATCCGGTACCTCACCGCCGACGAGGAGGACCGCCACGTCATCGCGCAGGCCAACGAGCCGCTCAAGTCGGACGGCACCTTCGCCAACGACCGCGTGCTGGTGCGCCGCAAGGGTGGCGAGGTCGACTTCGTGACCCCGGACAGCGTGGACTACATGGACGTCTCGCCGCGCCAGATGGTGTCGGTCGCGACCGCGATGATCCCGTTCCTGGAGCACGACGACGCGAACCGCGCGCTCATGGGCGCGAACATGCAGCGCCAGGCCGTCCCGCTGGTCCGCGCCGAGTCGCCGCTGGTCGGCACCGGCATGGAGTACCGGGCCGCGGTCGACGCGGGCGACGTGGTCGTCGCCGAGGTCGGCGGCGTGGTCGAGGACCTGTGCGCGGACTACGTCACGCTGCAGCAGGACGACGGCAACCGCCGCACCTACCTGCTGCACAAGTTCCGCCGCTCCAACGCCGGCTCCTGCGTCAACCAGAAGCCGATCGTCTTCGAGGGCGACCGGGTCGAGGCGGGCCAGGTCATCGCGGACGGACCCTGCACCGACGACGGCGAGATGGCGCTCGGCCGCAACCTCCTGGTGGCGTTCATGCCGTGGGAGGGCCACAACTACGAGGACGCGATCATCCTGTCCCAGCGCTTGGTGCAGGAGGACGTTCTCACCTCGATCCACATCGAGGAGCATGAGGTCGATGCTCGGGACACCAAGCTGGGCCCCGAGGAGATCACACGGGACATCCCCAACGTCAGCGAGGAGATGCTCGCCGACCTCGACGAGCGCGGGATCATCCGCATCGGCGCCGAGGTGGTGCCGGGCGACATCCTCGTCGGCAAGGTGACCCCCAAGGGCGAGACTGAGCTGACCCCGGAGGAGCGGCTGCTGCGCGCGATCTTCGGCGAGAAGGCTCGCGAGGTCCGAGACACCTCGCTGAAGGTGCCCCACGGCGAGACCGGCACGGTTATCGGCGTGCGGACCTTCTCGCGCGAGGACGGCGACGAGCTGTCGCCCGGCGTGAACGAGCTCGTCCGGGTGTACGTCGCCCAGAAGCGCAAGATCCAGGACGGCGACAAGCTCGCCGGTCGCCACGGCAACAAGGGCGTGATCTCCAAGATCCTCCCGGTGGAGGACATGCCGTTCCTGGAGGACGGCACTCCGGTGGACATCGTGCTCAACCCGCTCGGTGTGCCGAGCCGGATGAACATCGGGCAGGTGCTTGAGACGCACCTCGGCTGGGTGGCGAAGACCGGCTGGAAGATCGATGGCGAGGAGTCGTCGTGGAAGTCGGCGCTGAAGAGCATCGGCGCGGGCGAGTCGGCACCGGACACCAACGTGGCCACGCCGGTCTTCGACGGCGCCAAGGAGGAGGAGATCAGCGGTCTGCTCGCCTCCACCCTGGTCAACCGGGACGGCGCCCGCATCGTCGGCGCGAGCGGCAAGGCACGCCTGTTCGACGGGCGCTCCGGTGAGCCGCTGCCCGACCCGATCGCGATCGGCTACATCTACATCCTCAAGCTCAACCATCTGGTCGACGACAAGATCCACGCACGCTCGACCGGTCCGTACTCGATGATCACCCAGCAGCCGCTGGGCGGTAAGGCGCAGTTCGGTGGCCAGCGGTTCGGGGAGATGGAGTGCTGGGCGATGCAGGCCTACGGCGCGGCCTACGCGCTGCAGGAGCTGCTCACCATCAAGTCCGACGACGTGCTCGGCCGGGTCAAGGTGTACGAGGCGATCGTCAAGGGCGAGAACATCCCTGAGCCGGGCATCCCGGAGTCGTTCAAGGTGCTGCTCAAGGAGCTGCAGTCGCTCTGCCTCAACGTTGAGGTGCTCTCCAGCGACGGCGTGGCCCTGGAGATGCGCGAGACCGACGACGAGGTGTTCCGCGCGGCCGAAGAGCTGGGCATCGACCTTTCTCGTCGTCCCAACGAAGGTGCGATGAGCGTCGACGAAGTCTGATCCGTAGTTCGTCCATATACCAGGCAGCGAGCTTCGTAGAGGGATACATCAAGTGCTCGATGTGAATTTCTTCGATGAGCTTCGGATCGGTCTGGCGGCGGCCGACGACATCCGTCGGTGGTCGCACGGCGAGGTGAAGAAGCCGGAGACGATCAACTACCGCACCCTCAAGCCCGAGAAGGACGGCCTCTTCTGCGAGAAGATCTTCGGCCCGACCCGGGACTGGGAGTGCTACTGCGGCAAGTACAAGCGGGTGCGCTTCAAGGGCATCATCTGTGAGCGCTGCGGCGTCGAGGTGACCCGGGCCAAGGTTCGTCGGGAGCGTATGGGCCATATCGAGCTCGCCGCCCCGGTGACGCACATCTGGTACTTCAAGGGTGTGCCGAGCCGGCTGGGCTACCTGCTCGACCTGGCGCCGAAGGACCTCGAGAAGATCATCTACTTCGCGTCATACGTGATCGTCGATGTCAAGGGCGAGGCGCGGCAGCGCGACCTGTCCACCGTCGAGGCCGAGATCGCCGCCGAGAAGCGGCACGCCGAGAGCGCGCGCGACGCCGAGATCGAGAAGCGGGCGTCCAAGCTCGAGGCGGATCTCGCCGAGCTCGAGGCCGAGGGCGCCAAGAGCGACGTCCGGCGCAAGGTCAAGGAGTCCGGCGAGCGGGAGATGCGCCAGATCCGGGACCGGGCCCAGCGGGAGATCGACCGCCTCGACGAGGTGCTGGAGACCTTCCGCAAGCTCGAGCCCAAGCAGCTCGTCACCGACGAGATGCTCTACCGCGAGCTGCGCGACCGGTTCGGCGAGTACTTCACCGGCGCGATGGGCGCCGAGGCGATCAAGGCGCTGGTGCAGAACCTCGACCTGGACGCCGAGGCGGACCTGCTGCGCGAGACCATCCGCACCGGCAAGGGCCAGCGCAAGATCCGCGCCCTCAAGCGGCTGAAGGTGGTGGCGGCGTTCCTCAACACCACCAACTCGCCGCTGGGCATGGTGCTGGACTGCATCCCGGTCATCCCTCCGGACCTGCGCCCCATGGTGCAGCTCGACGGCGGTCGGTTCGCCACCAGCGACCTCAACGACCTGTACCGCCGCGTGATCAACCGGAACAACCGGCTGAAGCGGCTGATCGACCTCGGCGCCCCTGAGATCATCGTCAACAACGAGAAGCGGATGCTGCAGGAGGCCGTCGACGCGCTGTTCGACAACGGCCGCCGCGGCCGGCCGGTCACCGGCCCGGGCAACCGTCCGCTGAAGTCGCTGTCGGACATGCTCAAGGGCAAGCAGGGCCGGTTCCGCCAGAACCTGCTCGGTAAGCGGGTCGACTACTCGGGCCGGTCGGTGATCGTGGTCGGTCCGCAGCTCAAGCTGCACCAGTGCGGCCTGCCCAAGCAGATGGCGTTGGAGCTGTTCAAGCCGTTCGTCATGAAGCGGCTGGTGGACCTCAACCACGCACAGAACATCAAGTCGGCCAAGCGCATGGTCGAGCGGCAGCGCCCCGTCGTGTGGGACGTACTGGAGGAGGTCATCGGGGAGCACCCGGTGCTGCTCAACCGGGCGCCGACCCTGCACCGGCTGGGCATCCAGGCATTCGAGCCGCAACTCGTCGAGGGCAAGGCCATCCAGATCCACCCGCTGGTCTGCACCGCGTTCAACGCGGACTTCGACGGTGACCAGATGGCCGTGCACGTGCCGCTGTCGGCGGAGGCGCAGGCCGAGGCCCGCATCCTCATGCTGTCCAGCAACAACATCCTCAAGCCCGCCGACGGTAAGCCGGTGACCATGCCTACCCAGGACATGATCATCGGTCTGTACTACCTGACCCACCGCAAGCCGGGGGTCAAGGGCGAGGGGCTCGCGTTCTCCTCCGACGCCGAGGCCTGGATGGCGTACGACGCCAAGGAACTGCACCTGCAGGCTCCGATCCGGGTCCGGGTCAAGGGCGTCACCCTCATCCGGGACGGGCACTACGAGCCGGCCCGTCCGGTCGAGAGCGACAACCCGGTGCTGGAGACGACGCTCGGCCGGCTGATCTTCAACGAGACGCTGCCGCCGGGCTACCCGTTCATCAACTTCGAGGTCCGCAAGGGCCAGCTCTCGGCCATCGTCAACGACCTGGCCGAGAAGTACCCGAAGGTACAGCTCGCGGCCACCCTGGACGCGCTGAAGGAGCGGGGCTTCCACTGGGCGACCTGGTCCGGCGTGACCATCGGCATCGAGGACGTCGTCCAGCCGCCGCGCAAGCGGGAGATCCTGGAGCGGTACGAGAAGGAGGCCGAGCGGATCGACAAGCAGTACCAGCGCGGCCTCATGACGGCCGAGGAGCGGCGTGGCGAGCTGATCGAGATCTGGACCAAGGCGACCAACGAGGTGGCCAAGGAGCTGGAGAGCTCGATGCCGGCGGGCAACCCGCTGTCGGTGATGATCCACAGTGGAGCCCGGGGCAACATGCTCCAGCTGCGCCAGATCTCGGCGATCCGCGGTCTGGTGGCCAACCCAAAGGGTGAGATCATCCCCCGTCCGATCAAGTCCTCGTTCCGCGAGGGCCTGTCGGTGCTGGAGTACTTCATCTCGACCCACGGTGCCCGCAAGGGTCTGGCCGACACCGCGCTGCGCACCGCCGACTCGGGTTACCTGACCCGCCGCCTGGTCGACGTCTCGCAGGACGTCATCATCCGCGAGGAGGACTGCGGCACCGAGCGGGCGATCCCGATGCCGGTGGCCCAGCGCGACGAGGCCAGTGGCGAGCTGCGGATCCACGAGTTCGCCGAGACTGGTGTCTTCGGCCGTACGGTGGCCGAGACGGTCGCCGACCCGTCGGGCGCGGTGATCGTCGAGCGGGGCAGCGACCTCACCTCGCTGCTCGTGGAGGCACTCGTGGCCGCGGGGGTGGAGTCCGTAAGGGTGCGCAGCGTGCTGACCTGTGAGTCCAAGCTCGGGGTCTGCGCGGCGTGCTACGGCCGGTCGCTGCCCACTGGAAAGACGGTCGATGTCGGCGAGGCGGTTGGCATCATCGCCGCCCAGTCGATCGGTGAGCCCGGCACCCAGCTCACCATGCGTACGTTCCACACCGGTGGCGTCGCTGGTGAGGACATCACCCAGGGTCTGCCCCGGGTCCAGGAGATCTTCGAGGCGCGCGTCCCCAAGGGCAAGGCGCCGATCGCGGAGATGGCGGGCACGGTCCGGATCGAGGAGGGTGACCGGTCGCGCAAGATCATCATCACGCCCGACGACGGCAGTGACGAGATCGTGCACGACAAGATCTCCAAGCGGGTGCGGCTGCGCAAGCACGACGGCGACCACGTCGATGTCGGGGAGAAGCTCACCGAGGGCACCATCGACCCGCACGAGCTGCTGCGGGTCAGCGGCCCACGGGCCGTGCAGGTCCACCTCACCCAGGAGGTGCAGGCGGTCTACCGCTCGCAGGGTGTGCTCATCCACGACAAGCACATTGAGATCATCATCCGGCAGATGCTCAAGAGGGTGACGGTCATCGACTCCGGTGGCACCGAGTTCCTGCCGGGCCTGCTGGTGGACCGGGCGCAGTTCGAGGCGGAGAACCGCCGCCTCGTGGCCGTGGGCGGCGAGCCCGCGGCCGGCCGTCCGGTGCTCATGGGCATCACCAAGGCGTCGCTGGCGACGGACTCGTGGCTGTCGGCCGCGTCCTTCCAGGAGACGACCCGGGTGCTGACCGACGCCGCTATCCACGCCCGCAGCGACTCGCTGATCGGGCTGAAGGAGAACGTCATCATCGGCAAGCTGATCCCGGCCGGCACCGGCATCACCCGGTACCGCAACATCCGGGTCGAGCCGACCGAGGAGGCGAAGGCGAAGGTCTACTCGATGACCGGCTACACCGAGACCGACTACGGGTTCGGACCGGCGAGCGGGACCGCCGTGCCGCTCGACGACTTCGACCTGGGCTCGTTCCGGTAGCCCGTACGGGCGGTAGAGCACGCGTCTGCGGGGTCCCGGCCATGACGGCCGGGACCCCGCACGTGTTCGGCACGTCGCCACGGCCCGCGCGCCGGCGATGATCCAGGCACCGGCGATGGATGCGCTTCTGTTTCGCCGGTGGCGCGCCGGCGACCGTGATGTGCTGATGCGCATGACCGGTCCGCTCGTCGCCCCCGCCCCGGTCCGTCACCCGCTCGACCCCGACCCCGTCCGTTCCTCGAAGGCGACGGCGGTGCTCGTGCTCGGGGTGGTCGGGCTCGTCACCGGGCCCCTGGTCGGGGGCATCGTGCCAGCGGTGATCGGGCTTGCGCTGGCTCGCGCTGCCCGGGCCGACCTGGTCGCCGGTCGCGGGTACCTGATGGGCGAGTCGCGGCTGCGCCGGGGCGAGATCCTTGCCCTGATCGGGTTGGGCCTCACCGCCCTGACCCTCGTGATCGGCGCCGTCGCCTGGATGATCTCGATCGCGAACGACACCGCGACCCACGACTTCCCCGACACCATCAATTGATCTCCCGGCGAGCCCGCCCGGATCGCGCGCGGCCGGTACGGTTCGGAGTGTGCAGCCGCCCGCCTCGAGCAACCCGGTCCCGCCGATCCGGTCGGCGCCCTACCCGGGCGGGCCGAGCGCATACGGGCACACCTGGCCGAGCCCGTACGCCGGCCACGTCGCGTCGTACCCGCCGCCGTACGCCCCCGCGCGGCCGCGCATCGGGCTCCCGCGACCCACGGCCGTGGCGCCCGTGCCCGGAACTCACTACGGCGTGGTGCTGGTGGAGGTACGCCCGACGGCCAGCGGTCCGGCGGTGGCGAGCCTCGTCGCCGGTATCGCCTCGATCATCGTCTCGACGGTCGTCCTGATGTTCGCGTCCGCGGGCGCCGCCGACGGGTGGGGGCCGGCCGTCGCCGGCGCGTTCGCGGCGCTCGCGGCCATGCTGGGTGCGGCGGCGGTCGGGCTCGCGACCGCCGGCCTGCGCGGGATCCGGGCCAGCGCGGCGTGGGGGCCGACCCGCGGCCGGGGCGTGGGCATCGCCGGTCTCATCTGTGGGGTGATCGGCCTCGGCGTCACGGCCCTGACCATGCTGATCGCCGTAGCCGCGGCCGCCGGCTGAGCGTCGCCGGCAGTTGTTGGCCGATTCCGCTGCGCAGGCGTCGCCGGAATTTGGACGACCCGCCACCCGTCCGGCGTAGACTGTGACGCGCGAGACACCCGGCGCGGGCGTGGGGAGACAACGGGATCGGCGTCCCGTTTTGACCTGCGTGCCCGCGACCGGTAGTCTGTTTCCTCGTGCCTGCTCGCCAGGCCGCATGAGCGTGCGCCCATGGAGCGCCCTTCCGGGCCAGGGGGCCGGGGCGGCTAGGGCGGGACCGCGGCGAGCACCAACGAGTCGGCCTCGGAGCTTCGGCCCCGGGTGGAGTCCGAGGTGGCGACACACCCGACCGCGGGGGTCGGAACCGACCCGGCAGAACCACCCACTAAGAGACTTTTGAACAGGACAAACACGGCCGCGCCCGCTCGGGTGCGGCGCGAGAAGAAGACGGAGACGCGAGGCCCGGATGCCAACGATCCAGCAGCTGGTCCGAAAGGGCCGCCAGGCGAAGACGAGCAAGACCAAGACGCCGGCGCTCAAGGGCAGCCCGCAGCGGCGCGGTGTGTGCACCCGCGTCTACACCACCACGCCGAAGAAGCCGAACTCGGCGCTGCGGAAGGTCGCGCGTGTGCGCCTGACCAGCCAGATCGAGGTGACCGCCTACATCCCCGGCGTGGGCCACAACCTCCAGGAGCACTCGATCGTGCTCGTGCGTGGCGGCCGGGTGAAGGATCTCCCGGGCGTCCGATACAAGATCATCCGTGGCACCCTCGACACCCAGGGCGTGCGTAACCGCAAGCAGGCACGGAGCCGCTACGGCGCGAAGAAGGAGAAGAAGTAATGCCGCGCAAGGGACCCGCTCCGCGTCGGCCGCTCGTGCCCGACCCGGTGTACAACTCGCCGCTGGTGACGCAGCTGATCAACAAGATCCTGCTGCGCGGCAAGCGGGCGCTGGCCGAGCGCATCGTCTACGGCGCCCTCGAGGGCTGCCGGGACAAGACCGGCACCGACCCGGTCGTGACGCTCAAGCGCGCCATGGACAACGTGAAGCCGACGCTCGAGGTGCGCAGCCGCCGGGTCGGTGGCGCCACCGCCCAGGTGCCCGTCGAGGTCCGGGCTCCCCGGGCCACCACGCTCGGCCTGCGCTGGATCACCAGCTACGCCCGGGCCCGGCGGGAGAAGACGATGGTCGACCGGCTCATGAACGAGCTGATCGATGCAAGCAACGGCCTCGGCGCCGCGGTGAAGCGGCGTGAGGATACCCACAAGATGGCGGAGTCCAACCGGGCCTTCGCCCACTACCGCTGGTAGTGCGACGAGTTCAATCGAGAGAGTTAGGGATTACAGTGGCCGCCGCAGACGCCGCCCTCGCCAAGGTCCGCAACATCGGCATCATGGCGCATATCGACGCCGGCAAGACGACGACGACCGAGCGGATCCTGTTCTACACCGGCATCACCTACAAGATCGGTGAGGTCCATGAAGGCGCTGCCGTCATGGACTGGATGGAGCAGGAGCAGGAGCGGGGCATCACCATTACCTCCGCCGCCACCAAGTGCGAGTGGAAGGGTCACACCATCCAGATCATCGACACGCCGGGTCACGTGGACTTCACCGTCGAGGTCGAGCGCTCCCTGCGCGTCCTCGACGGCGCGGTCGCGGTCTACGACGGCGTGGCCGGGGTCGAGCCCCAGACCGAGAACGTGTGGCGGCAGGCGGACAAGTACCGCGTGCCCCGCATGTGCTTCGTGAACAAGCTCGACCGTACGGGCGCGGACTTCTTCCGCTGCGTGGACATGATGGTGACCCGGCTCAATGCGACCCCGCTGATCCTCCAACTGCCCATCGGCAACGAGTCGAACTTCATCGGGGTGGTCGACCTGGTGAGCATGCACGCGCTCACCTGGCGTGGCGAGACGCGCAAGGGCGAGGACTACACCGTCGAGCAGATCCCGGCGGAGATGGCCCCGCAGGTGGCCGAGTACCGGGAGAAGCTCATCGAGACGCTCGCCGAGGTCGACGACTCCGTTATGGAGCGCTACCTCGAGGGTGAGGATCTGTCCGTTGAGGACATCAAGGCCGGCATCCGGCGCGCCACCATCGCCAGCAAGGCCAACCCCGTGCTGTGCGGCTCCGCGTTCAAGAACAAGGGCGTGCAGCCGATGCTCGACGCGGTGGTGGACTACCTGCCATCGCCACTTGACGTTCCGGCGATCGAGGGCACGGCCGCCGATGGCGAGACGCCGGTGCTGCGCCTGACGCAGGTCAAGGAGCCGTTCGCCGGCCTGGCCTTCAAGATCCAGACAGACAAGCACCTCGGCAAGCTCACGTACGTGCGGATCTACTCCGGCACGCTCGAGTCCGGCACCCAGGTGATCAACTCCACCAAGGACCGCAAGGAGCGCATTGGCAAGATCTACCAGATGCACGCGAACAAGCGGGAGGAGCGCACCTCAGCGCAGGCGGGCGACATCATCGCCGTGCAGGGCCTCAAGCAGACCACCACGGGTGACACGCTCAGCGACCCGGCGAGCCCGGTGATCCTGGAGTCGATGACGTTCCCCGAGCCGGTCATCAACGTGGCGATCGAGCCCAAGAGCAAGGCCGACCAGGAGAAGCTCGGCACGGCGATCCAGCGCCTCGCCGAGGAGGACCCGACCTTCCGCGTCCGTAACGACGAGGAGACGGGCCAGACGGTCATCTCCGGCATGGGCGAGCTGCACCTGGAGATCCTGGTCGACCGGATGCGCCGCGAGTTCAACGTCGCGGCGAACATCGGCAAGCCGCAGGTCGCGTACCGCGAGACCATCCGCAAGAAGGTGGAGAAGGTCGAGTACACGCACAAGAAGCAGACCGGCGGCTCGGGTCAGTACGCCCGCGTGATCATCACGCTGGAGCCGTTGCCCGTCGGTGGCGAGGCCACCTACGAGTTCGTCAACGCGGTCACCGGTGGGCGCATCCCGAAGGAGTTCATCCCGTCGGTGGACGCCGGCATCCAGGACGCCATGCAGTACGGCGTACTGGCCGGCTACCCGCTGGTCGGCATCAAGGCGACCCTGGTCGACGGCCAGTACCACGAGGTCGACTCGTCCGAGATGGCCTTCAAGATCGCCGGCTCGATGGCGCTGAAAGAGGCGGCCCGGCGCGCCGACCCGGCGCTGCTCGAGCCGATGATGGCCGTCGAGGTCGTCACCCCTGAGGAGAACATGGGCGACGTGATCGGCGACCTGAACTCGCGACGGGGCATGATCCAGGCCATGGACGAGCGCCTCGGCGCGCGTGTCGTCAAGGCCCTCGTGCCGTTGTCGGAGATGTTCGGCTACGTGAGCGACCTGCGGTCCAAGACTCAGGGCCGGGCGAGCTACAGCATGCACTTCGATTCGTACAACGAGGTTCCGGCGAACGTCGCCAAGGAGATCATCGCGAAGGCCACCGGCGAGTAGCCACGTTGATCGAGAGCCAGCGGGTGATTGGAGATCAAGTAGCCCCGCCGAGCTCTCGGTCAACAGCGCGAATCGACGTACGGTCACACAACAAGATCATCGTCCGCCTGCGCAATCCGGCGCGAGGCGAACCGACAAAGTCCTGAGGAGGACACCAGTGGCGAAGGCGAAGTTCGAGCGGACTAAGCCGCACGTCAACATCGGCACCATTGGTCACATCGACCACGGTAAGACGACGCTGACCGCGGCGATCACGAAGGTCCTGCATGACAAGATGCCGAACCTCAACCCGTACACGCCGTTCGACGAGATCGACAAGGCGCCGGAGGAGAAGGCGCGCGGCATCACCATCTCGATCGCCCACGTCGAGTACCAGACCGAGAAGCGGCACTACGCGCACGTGGACTGCCCGGGTCACGCCGACTACATCAAGAACATGATCACCGGTGCGGCTCAGATGGACGGCGCGATCCTCGTGGTCGCGGCGACCGACGGCCCGATGCCGCAGACCCGCGAGCACGTGCTGCTGGCCCGCCAGGTCGGTGTGCCGTACATCGTCGTGGCGCTTAACAAGAGCGACATGGTCGATGACGAGGAGCTGCTGGAGCTCGTCGAGCTCGAGGTCCGCGAGCTCCTGAGCAACCAGGAGTACCCCGGCGACGACCTGCCGGTCGTCCGCGTCTCGGCGCTGCGGGCGCTCGAGGGCGACGCCAAGTGGTCCGACTCCGTGATGGAGCTCCTCAACGCGGTCGACGAGGCCATCCCGCAGCCCGAGCGCGAGATCGACAAGCCGTTCCTCATGCCGATCGAGGACGTGTTCACGATCACCGGTCGCGGCACCGTGGTCACCGGCCGCGTCGAGCGCGGCGTGCTCAAGCCGAACGAGGAGGTGGAGATCGTCGGCATCAAGGAGAAGTCGATCAAGACGGTCTGCACCGGCATCGAGATGTTCCGCAAGCTGCTCGACGAGGCCCGCGCAGGTGAGAACGTCGGCCTGCTGCTGCGCGGTGTGAAGCGCGAGGACGTCGAGCGCGGCATGGTCGTGGTGAAGCCCGGCTCGAACACGCCACACACGCAGTTCGAGGCGACGGTCTACGTCCTGTCGAAGGAGGAGGGTGGCCGGCACACGCCGTTCTTCCAGAACTACCGGCCGCAGTTCTACTTCCGGACCACCGACGTCACCGGCGTGGTGACGCTGCCGGAGGGCACCGAGATGGTCATGCCCGGTGACAACACGAGCATGACGGTCCAGTTGATCCAGCCGATCGCGATGGAGGAGGGCCTCAAGTTCGCGATCCGCGAGGGAGGCCGCACCGTCGGCGCCGGCCGGGTCACGAAGATCATCAAGTAAGACGTTCGTCGATCTTGGGGTTATCAGCGTGAGTTGATCTCTAATCGCGTTGATAACCCCAAGATCGCGAAGGGGTACGCCCCGATTTCCCTTGCCCGACGACTTATGGCATAGTGAACAGGTTGCGTCGATTGACGCAGCCGCTGGTGTGCGCGAATGCCGATGGCGGCTTGACAAGCCGGCGCCGGCAGTGACCTCGGACCCCGAGTGCGAGCGCCACCACCAGACCCCCGGGACTACCCAGCAATGGGCGGAGCCTGGCCCGCTGATGCGACACGCCCGACCGCGGGGGTCGGACGCGGCGCCCGCGGCGAAGACGTAGCAGCGGCACGACGAAAGGTTGCCACCATGGCGGGACAGAAGATCCGCATTCGGCTGAAGGCGTACGACCACGAGGTGGTCGACTCCTCGGCGCGCAAGATCGTGGAGACCGTGACCCGCACCGGCGCACAGGTCGCCGGTCCGGTGCCGCTGCCCACCGAGATCAACCGGTACTGCGTCATCCGCTCGCCGCACAAGTACAAGGACTCGCGCGAGCACTTCGAGATGCGGACGCACAAGCGCCTCATCGACATCATCGACCCGACGCCGAAGACGGTCGACTCGCTCATGCGGCTCGACCTGCCCGCCGGTGTCGACATCGAGATCAAGCTGTAGGGACCGCAGTCATGGACAGGCAAGTCAAGGGGATCCTGGGCGCCAAGGTCGGCATGACCCAGGTCTGGGACAACAACCGCGTGGTCCCGGTGACCGTCGTATCGGCCGGGCCCTGCGTGGTTACCCAGGTGCGCACCAATGACAAGGACGGGTACTCGGCCGTGCAACTGGCCTTCGGCGCGGTCGACCCGCGCAAGGTCACCAAGCCGCGGGCGGGGCACTTCGCCCGGGCCGGGGTGGCGCCCCGGCGTCACGTCGTGGAGCTGCGCACCACCGATGCCAGCGAGTACACCCTCGGCCAGGAGATCACCGCCGACACGTTCGCCGCCGGTCAGGCGGTCGACGTCAGCGGGAAGACCAAGGGCAAGGGTTTCGCCGGTGTGATGAAGCGACACGGTTTCGGCGGTCTGCGGGCGAGCCACGGTGTCGAGCGCAAGCACCGCTCGCCCGGCTCCATCGGCGCATGCGCCACGCCCGGTCGCGTCTTCAAGGGAGTGCGGATGGCCGGCCGGATGGGCGGCGTGCGCTACACCGCCCAGGGCCTCACGATCCAGGCCGTCGACCCGGAGCAGAACCTGATCCTCGTGCGGGGCGCGATCCCCGGCCCGACCGGCGGCCTGGTGCTGATCCGCACGGCCGCGAAGACCAAGCCGGCGAAGGGTGGTGCGAGCAAGTGACGAACGAAGCACGTGCGAGCGAGGCCCGGAGCGAGCGCGGAGGCGAGCAATGAGCACAGTGGACGTACGCGCCGTGGGCGGTGAGGGGACGGCCGGTACGGTCGAGCTTCCCGACAGCGTCTTCGACGTGCAGGCGAACATCCCGCTGATGCACCAGGTCGTCGTGGCCCAGCTCGCGGCGGCCCGGCAGGGCACGCACAAGACGAAGTCCCGGGGCGAGGTCAGTGGCGGCGGCCGCAAGCCGTACAAGCAGAAGGGCACGGGCCGGGCCCGCCAGGGCTCGTCGCGCGCACCGCAGTTCACCGGCGGCGGCACCGTGCACGGCCCCGTGCCGCGCGGCTACACCCAGCGCACCCCGAAGAAGATGAAGGCCGCCGCGCTGCGCGGGGCGTTGTCGGACCGGGCCCGCGAGGGCCGGGTGCACGTGGTCGAGTCCTTTGTGGACGGGGAGACGCCGCGCACCAAGGCCGCGATCGAGACGCTGCGCGCCGTGAGCGAGGCGCCCCGGGTGCTCGTCGTGTTGGCCCGCGACGACGAGGTCGGCTGGCTGTCGCTGCGCAATGTTCCCGAGGTGCACCTCCTCGCCGCCGACCAGCTCAACACCTACGACGTGCTGGTCAGCGACGACGTGGTCTTCACCAAGGCCGCCCTCGACGAGTTCCTGGGGGGTCCGACGCCGGCCGGGGAGGACTCAGAATGAGCACCATCGCTGATCCGCGTGACGTGATCGTGGCACCGGTGGTGTCCGAGAAGTCGTACGCCGAGCTGCAGAACAACTGGTACACGTTCCTGGTCCACCCGGACGCGAACAAGACCGAGATCAAGGTCGCCATCCAGCAGATCTTCAACGTGCGGGTGCTGACGGTGAACACCCTTAACCGGGAGGGCAAGCGCAAGCGCACCCGGTTCGGTTGGGGCCAGCGCAAGAGCACCAAGCGCGCGATGGTCAAGCTCGCTGACGGTGACCGGATCGACGCCTTCGGCGGACCGGTGAGCTAGGACGAGGTGTAACTATGGCTATCCGTAAGTACAAGCCGACCACGGCCGGGCGCCGGGGTGCCAGCGTGGCCGACTTCGCCGACATCACCCGGACCACGCCGGAGAAGTCGTTGCTGCGCCCGCTGCACAACAAGGGCGGCCGCAACGCGCAGGGCAAGGTCACCACGCGCCACCAGGGTGGTGGGCACAAGCGGCAGTACCGGCTCATCGACTTCAAGCGGGTCGACAAGGACGGCGTGCCGGCCAAGGTCGCGCACATCGAGTACGACCCGAACCGGACGGCGCGCATCGCGCTGCTGCACTACGCCGACGGCGAGAAGCGCTACATCCTCGCGCCGAAGGACCTCAAGCAGGGCGACCTGGTCGAGTCGGGCGTCGGTGCGGACATCAAGCCCGGCAACAACCTCCCGCTGCGCAACATCCCGGTCGGCACGCAGATCCACGCGGTCGAGCTGCGGCCCGGCGGCGGGGCGAAGCTCGCCCGGTCGGCCGGCGTCGGCATCCAACTGCTCGGCCGCGAGGGTGACTACGCGACGCTGCGCATGCCCTCGGGTGAGATCCGGCGGGTCGACGTCCGATGCCGGGCCACCGTGGGTGAGATCGGCAACGCCGACCAGTCCAACATCAGTTGGGGCAAGGCGGGCCGAATGCGGTGGAAGGGCAAGCGCCCGTCGGTGCGGGGTGTCGCCATGAACCCGATCGACCACCCGCACGGCGGTGGCGAGGGCAAGACCTCTGGTGGTCGGCACCCGGTGAACCCGAAGGGCAAGCCCGAGGGTCGCACCCGCCGCAAGGGTCTGCCCAGCGACCGCCTCATCGTCCGCCGTCGTTACGCCACCCGGAAGCGGGGTTAAAGGTAGATGCCGCGCAGTTTGAAGAAGGGCCCGTTCGTCGACGACCACCTGCTCAAGAAGGTGGAGGCGCAGAACGAGCGGAACAGCAAGAACGTGATCAAGACCTGGTCGCGCCGGTCGACGGTCATCCCGGAGATGCTGGGCCACACCATCGCCGTCCACGATGGACGTAAGCACGTGCCGGTGTTCGTCACCGAGGCGATGGTCGGCCACAAGCTCGGCGAGTTCGCGCTGACCCGCACGTTCAAGGGCCACGAGAAGGACGACCGCAAGGCCCGCCGCCGCTAGGCGTTCGGCAGTTCTAAGCGATGAGGGGACACCGATGACTACACCAACCGCCACGCTTCCGGGCGCGCGCGCGGTGGCACGCCACGTGCGCATATCGCCGAGCAAGGCGCGTCGCGTGGTCGACCTGGTGCGCGGTCTGCCGGCCCAGGAGGCGCTCACGGTGCTGAAGTTTGCGCCGCAGGCGGCGAGCGAGACCGTCTACAAGGTGATCGCGAGCGCGATCGCCAACGCCGAGAACAACGAGCGGCTCGACCCCGACTCGCTGCTCATCAGCGCCGCATTCGTCGACGAAGGCACAACGCTCAAGCGGTTCCGCCCGCGGGCCCAGGGCCGGGCGTACCGGATCCGTAAGCGGACGTGTCACATCACCATCGAGGTGGAGAGCATCCTCGCGCCCGGCGGTCGCCGTGGCCGTGCGGCCGCCACCACCCGGCCGGCCACCAAGGCCGGGCCCGCCAAGGCCGGGCCCGCCAAGGCAGCGCCCGCGAAGGCGGGGCGCAAGGCCGCCCCGGCGACGGCGCCGGTCGAGCCCGAGGTGGACGAGGTCGTCGAGGTGGCCGAGGACACCCCACCGCCGGCCCGGAAGAAGGCCACGAAGGCCGCCAAGGCCGCGAAGGCTGACGCGCCCGCGGAGGAGAGCAAGCCCCGTAAGGCGCCCGCCAAGAAGGCGACGAAGGCCGCTAAGGCCGCCGAGGAGGAGACCGAGTAATGGGTCAGAAGGTTCACCCGATTGGGTTCCGGCTCGGCATCTCCAGTGAGTGGAAGTCGCGCTGGTACGCGGACAAGCTCTACAAGGACTACATCGCCGAGGACGTAAAGATCCGCAAGACGATGGCCAAGGGCCTCGAGCGCGCGGGTGTGTCCAAGGTGGACATCGAGCGCACCCGGGACCGGGTCCGCATCGACATCTTCACCGCCCGGCCGGGCATCGTCATCGGCCGCAAGGGCGCGGAGGCGGATCGCATCCGTGGCAGCCTGGAGAAGCTGACCGGCAAGCAGGTGCAGCTGAACATCCTCGAGGTCAAGGCGCCCGAGTCGGACGCGCAGCTCGTCGCGCAGGCCGTCGCCGAGCAGTTGTCCAGCCGGGTGAGCTTCCGGCGGGCCATGCGCAAGTCGATGCAGTCGGCGATGAAGAACACCGCGGTCAAGGGCATCCGGGTGCAGGTCTCCGGCCGCCTGGGCGGCGCGGAGATGAGCCGGACGGAGTTCTACCGCGAGGGTCGAGTGCCGCTGCACACGCTGCGCGCGAACATCGAGTACGGCTTCTTCGAGGCGCGCACCACGTTCGGTCGCATCGGCGTAAAGGTCTGGATCTACAAGGGTGATGCCGCCGCCGGCGCGCCCGCCGAGCAGCCGGCGCCGGGTCGGCCGCGGCGTGAGGGCCGGCCGGAGCGTGGCGACCGTCCCCGTGGCCGGCTGCGTTCGGGCTCCGCCGGCACGACCGCCGGTGGCACCGAAGCCGGCCGGGCCAGCGCCCAGGCGGTCACCGAGCCGGAGGCGCCGGCCGCGGAGCCGCTGACCGAGTCGATCGCGGACCAGACCGCAGCGCAGCCATCGAGCCAGGAGGGCTGAGAGATGTTGATGCCCCGTAAGCCCCCCGGGGGCTTCCGCAAGCCGCACCACCCCGACCGCCACGGCGTGAGCAAGGGCGGCACCAAGGTGGCGTTCGGCGAGTACGGCATCCAGGCCCTCGAGCCGGCGTACGTCACGAACCGCCAGATCGAGGCCGCCCGTATCGCCATGACCCGCCACATCAAGCGTGGCGGCAAGGTGTGGATCACGGTCTTCCCGGACCGGGCCATCACCAAGAAGCCGGCCGAGACCCGGATGGGGTCCGGAAAGGGCTCCCCGGAGTGGTGGGTGACCAACGTCAAGCCGGGCCGGATCCTGTTCGAGATGTCCTTCCCGAGCGAGGCGGTGGCGCGCGAGGCGATGCGTCGCGCTATCCACAAGCTGCCGATGAAGTGCCGGATCGTCACGCGGGAGGATGCCGCTGGCTCCGCTCCGCAAGCGTCGCGGAGGGTGGGTGAGGGCTGATGGCCGGCGGTACCCCGCCCGCTGAGCTGCGCGAGCTGCCCCTGGAGCAGCTGGTGACGAAGCTCAAAGAGGCGAAAGCAGAGCTGTTCAACCTGCGGGTCCAGTCCGCCACCGGCCAGCTGGACAACAACCGCCGGCTGAAGGTGGTCCGGCACGAGATCGCCCGGATCTACACGATCATGCGCGAGCGCGAGCTCGGGCTCTCGGTTGAACCGTCTGAGGTGACTGCATGAGTGAGGTAACCGCCGCTACCGCGGCCCGCAGCCGGCGCAAAATCCGGGAGGGCATCGTGGTCAGCGACAAGATGGACAAGACCGTGGTCGTGGAGGTCGAGGACCGGGTCAAGCACCCGCTCTACGGCAAGGTCATGCGCCGCACCAGTCGGCTGAAGGCCCACGACGAGAACAACGCGGCGGGCGTCGGTGACCGGGTGTCCATCATGGAGACCCGGCCGTTGTCGGCCACCAAGCGCTGGCGCGTCGTCGAGATTCTGGAGCGCGCGAAGTGAGCACGAGGAGCGAGCTTGCGAGGTCCAGCCAGCGAGCGCGAGGAGCGAGCTTGCGAGCCCCGCAGTCGCGAGCGACAGCCGGCGCAGCTGCGAGCGAACCGGGGGCTCAGAAGTGATTCAGCAGGAGACACGGCTGAAGGTCGCCGACAACACCGGCGCCCGGGAGATCCTGTGCATCCGCGTGCTCGGTGGCTCCGGTCGGCGTTACGCGGGCATCGGGGACGTCATCGTGGCCACGGTCAAGGACGCGATCCCCGGTGCCGGTGTGAAGAAGGGCGACGTGGTGAAGGCCGTCGTCGTCCGTACGGCCAAGGAGCGGCGACGCCCGGACGGGTCGTACATCCGCTTCGACGAGAACGCCGCCGTCATCATCAAGGAGGGCGGCGACCCTCGTGGCACGCGCATCTTCGGCCCGGTCGGCCGGGAGCTGCGGGACAAGCGGTTCATGAAGATCATCAGTCTGGCCCCGGAGGTGCTGTAGCCGTGAAGATCCGTCGAGGGGACACGGTCGAGGTCGTCGCGGGCAAGGACAAGGGCGCCCGCGGCAAGGTGCTCGCCGCCCTGCCCCGGGAGGGCAAGGTCATCGTCGAGGGGATCAACCGCGTCAAGCGGCACACCCGGATCCGGCAGACGCAGCGCGGCTCCAAGACCGGCGGCATCGTGACCCAGGAGGCCGCGATCGACATCTCCAACGTGATGGTCGTCGATTCGGACGGCAAGCCGACCCGCGTCGGCTACCGCGTTGACGAGAACGGGCAGAAGATCCGCGTCGCCCGCAGTAACAAGAAGGACCTGCCATGACCGCGACCGAGTCTTCCACCCGAACCGAACCCGCCGTGGTTCCCCGGCTCAAGGAGCGCTACCGCGCCGAGATCGCGGGCACGCTGCGGACGGAGTTCGGCTACCGCAACCCGATGCAGGTGCCGCGCCTGGTGAAGATCGTCGTCAACATGGGTGTGGGCGACGCCGCCCGCGACGCCAAGCTCATGGATGGCGCCGTCCGCGACCTGACCGCGATCACCGGCCAGAAGCCGCAGGTCCGGCGCGCGACCCGGTCCATCGCACAGTTCAAGCTGCGCGAGGGCATGCCGATCGGCGCGAAGGTGACGCTGCGCGGCGACCGGATGTGGGAGTTCCTGGACCGGTTGCTGTCGATCGCGCTGCCGCGTATCCGCGACTTCCGCGGCCTCGACGGGCGCAAGCTCGACGGGCACGGCAACTACACCTTCGGGCTCACCGAGCAGTCGGTGTTCCACGAGGTCGACCAGGATCGCATCGACCGCGTTCGTGGCATGGACATCACGATCGTCACCACGGCCACCACCGACGACGAGGGCCGGGCGCTGCTCAAGCAGCTCGGCTTTCCCTTCAAGGAGAACTAGGAACAGGCATGGCGAAGAAGGCGCTGATCCTCAAGGCGGCGGCGAAGCCGAAGTTCGCCGTCCGCGCGTACACGCGGTGCCAGCGGTGTGGCCGGCCGAAGGCCGTCTACCGCAAGTTCGGTCTCTGCCGCATCTGCATCCGTGAAATGGCGCACCGGGGCGAGCTGCCTGGCGTCGCGAAGGCCTCCTGGTAACCATGTTCCGACCACGTCGCGCGCGACAGGTCCGCGGTGGGCAGCTACCGCGGGCGCGCTCCGACGCATAGACATCGCTTCGCCGTAGGCCCCCGCGTGGGAACCCCGGCGAGAAGGGTTTGACGAAGTCATGACGATGACCGATCCGATCGCAGACATGCTCACCCGTCTGCGCAACGCCAACCAGGCGTACCACGACCGGGTCACGATGCCGTACTCGAAGATCAAGGCGAGCATCGCCGAGGTCCTCAAGGCGGAGGGCTACGTGGCGGCCTGGGCGGTCGAGGACCCCGCCGAGGACGCGGTTGGTAGGACCCTGGTGGTCGAGCTCAAGTACGGCCCGCACCGCGAACGCAGCCTGGCCGGCATCCGCCGGGTGTCCAAGCCGGGCCTGCGCGTCTACGCGAAGGCGCAGGAGATGCCGCGGGTGCTCGGCGGCCTCGGCATCGCGATCATCTCGACGTCGCAGGGACTGCTGACCGATCGGCAGGCCCGTAAGCGCAACGTGGGCGGGGAAGTCCTCGCCTGGGTCTGGTAGGGGGAGGAAAATGTCGCGAATCGGGCGTAAGCCGATCCCCGTGCCGGCCGGGGTCGAGGTGATCATCAGCGGTCAGAACGTACGGGTGGCAGGCCCCAAGGGCGAGCTGTCGCACACCGTGGCCGAGCCGATCACGATCGAGCGCGCTGACGACGGCATGCTGCTGCTCGCGCGCCCCAACGACGAGCGGCGGGCCAAGGAGCTGCATGGCCTGAGCCGCACGCTGGTGGCGAACATGGTCGTCGGGGTCACCGAGGGGTACCGCAAGTCGCTGGAGATCAACGGGACCGGCTACCGGGTCACACAGAAGGGCGCCGACCTCGAGTTCGCACTCGGGTTCTCGCACCCGGTGCTGGTGACCGCCCCGGAGGGGATCACCTTCCAGGTAGAGCGGCCGACGCTCTTCCACGTCAGCGGCATCGACAAGCAACAGGTCGGTGAGGTGGCTGCGAACATCCGCAAGATCCGTCCGCCGGAGCCGTACAAGGGCAAGGGCGTGAAGTACCAGGGCGAGGTCATTCGGCGTAAGGCCGGAAAGGCGGGCAAGAAGTAATGACTGCGACGCTGCTCAAGCGACGCTCCGGCGTGGCCGCGAAGCGCGCCGTCGGGCGAGCCCGGCGGCATTTCCGGGTGCGCAAGGTCGTCACCGGTACCGCGGCCCGTCCCCGTCTGGTGATCACCCGGTCGCTGCGCAACATCAGCGCCCAGGTCGTCGACGACACCCGCGGCCACACGCTCGCCTCGGCCTCCAGCCTCGACGCCACGATCCGCGGCACCGACGGCGACAAGAAGGCCGTCGCGGCCAGGGTCGGTGCGCTCGTCGCGGAGCGGGCCAAGGCCGCCGGCGTCAGTAAGGTCGTCTTCGACCGTGGCGGCAACCGCTACGCGGGGCGTATCGCCTCGCTGGCGGGCGCCGCCCGCCAAGCCGGACTCGAGTTCTAGGCAGAGAGGAGAGTGGACAGGAATGCCAGGTCCACCGCGCCGGGGCCCCGGGTCCGGTAGCAGCGGCCCGGAGGGCCGTGATGGTCGGGAGGGCCGCGAGCGCCGCGGTCGCGGCGAGGGTCGGGGCGCGCGCGAGGTAGCGGAGAAGACCCCGCACATCGAGCGGGTCGTGACCATCAATCGCGTGGCGAAGGTCGTCAAGGGTGGCCGCCGGTTCAGCTTCACCGCGCTGGTTGTGGTGGGCGACGGCGAGGGCACGGTCGGCGTCGGCTACGGCAAGGCCAAAGAGGTGCCAGCCGCCATCGCCAAGGGCGTCGAGGAGGCCAAGAAGCACTTCTTCAAGGTCCCGCGGATCCAGGCCACGATTCCGCACCCGGTCCAGGGTGAAGATGCGGCGGGCGTGGTGTTGCTCAAGCCGGCGAGCGCCGGTACCGGCGTCATCGCCGGTGGTCCCGTGCGCGCCGTGCTGGAGTGCGCGGGCATCCACGATGTGCTCTCGAAGAGCCTCGGGTCGTCGAACCCGATCAACATCGTGCACGCGACCGTGGCGGCGCTGCGCAAGTTGGAGTCGCCGGAGCAGGTCGCGACCCGGCGCGGGCTGCCCGTCGAGGATGTGGCGCCGGCCGCGATGCTGGCCGCCCGGGCGGGAGCTGGTGCGTGACCATGCGCGAGCAATGCTGGCGGGGTCGCGAGCGAAAGGCATCGATATGAAGCTGAAGGTCACCCAGGTCCGGTCCACCATCGGGACCAAGCAGAACCAGCGCGAGACGCTGCGTTCGCTCGGTCTCAAGCGGATCAACGACGTCGTGGTGAAGGAGGACCGCCCCGAGTTCCGGGGAATGATCTTTACGGTCCGGCACCTCGTCACGGTCGAGGAGGTCGAGTAAATGGCTATCAAGGTCCACCATCTCCGGCCGGCACCGGGAGCGCACACCGCCAAGACCCGCGTCGGTCGTGGTGAGGGCTCCAAGGGCAAGAGCGCCGGCCGCGGCACCAAGGGCACCAAGGCCCGCTACCAGGTGCCGGCTCAGTTCGAGGGCGGCCAGATGCCGCTCCACATGCGGCTGCCCAAGGTGAAGGGCTTCCGCAACAAGTTCAAGGTCACCTTCCAGGTCGTGAACCTGGACCGACTGGCTGAGCTGTTCCCCCAGGGAGGCCAGATCGGGCCGGACGAGCTGGCGGCCGCCGGCGCCGTCCGCCGGGACCACCCGGTCAAGGTCCTCGGCAACGGCGAGCTGGGCGGGGTGAGTCTGCAGATCTCGGCACACGCGTTCAGCGAGTCGGCGGTCCAGAAGATCACCGCGGCCGGCGGCTCGACGACGACCCTCTAGCCCGCCCATGCCCCGCCCACGCACGACGCTGGCAACCGGCGAGGCCGTACGGACTGATCATCAGGCCGTACGGCCGCCCGAGGCCTGACCGTGGCGGCGGAGCGCTCACCCTGGCCGGCCCGAGCTGACCGAACGGTCAATCGGCTGTTAGAGTCAGCGTTCCGTACCGTGCTGTACGCGGCGAATGTCGCGAACGGTCACCGCCCGGCCCGCGCCTGCCCCACGCCCCAGGAGAAGATCCCCCGGCGACGGCTCGCCTAGCCGGACTACGTAGCCACCCCGGTGCCAACCCGGCCCGCCCGCGCAGGAGGAAGAACCTTGCTCTCCGCCTTTCTCAGTGCGTTCAGGACGCCTGACCTGCGCAACAAACTGCTCTTCACGCTGGGCATCATCGCGGTCTACCGGTTCGGAGCGTCGATGCCGAGCCCGGGCGTGTCGTACGCCCGGATCCAGACGTGTATCGAGGCCGCCAAGGGTGCGGACACAACGGGCGTCTTTACCCTGCTGAACCTCTTCTCCGGCGGCGCACTGCTGCAGCTGTCGGTCTTCGCGCTCGGCATCATGCCCTACATCACGGCGAGCATCATCCTTCAGCTGCTCACGGTGGTCGTGCCGCGGCTCGAGCTGCTCAAGAAGGAGGGCCAGTCCGGGCAGGCGAAGATCACCCAGTACACGCGGTACCTGACGTTGGGCCTCGCGGTGCTGCAGGCGTCCGCGTTCGTGGCGCTCGCCCGGACCGGTCAGCTCTTCGCCGGGCTGTGCACCGAGCAGGTCATCCCCGAGGACACGGCGATCGGCTTCCCGCTGACCGTGATCACCCTGGTGATCACCATGACGGCGGGCACCGGCGTGGTCATGTGGCTCGGTGAGCTGATCACCGACCGTGGCGTCGGCAACGGCATGTCGGTGCTGATCTTCACCTCGATCATCGCCCGTCTCCCCATCGAGGGGTGGCAGATCAAGGAGGCGAAGGGCTGGGCGACCTTCGTCGGCGTGGTCGCCATCACCATCGTGGTGATCACGCTGGTTGTCTTCATCGAGCAGGCGCAACGGCGCATCCCCGTTCAGTACGCCAAGCGGATGATCGGTCGGCGGATGTACGGGGGCACCTCCACCTACATCCCGCTGAAGGTCAACCAGGCCGGTGTCATCCCGGTGATCTTCGCGTCGTCACTGCTCTACCTTCCGCAGCTGATCCTCGGCTTCATGGACCAGACCGACCCGAACGCGTTCTACCGGTTCGTCAACGACCACATCATCAACCCGAGGGACTGGGTCAACATCACCCTGTTCTTCGTGCTGATCGTGGCCTTCACGTATTTCTACGTCGGAATCACCTTCAACCCGACCGATGTCGCCGACAACATGAAGCGCTACGGGGGGTTCGTCCCCGGCATTCGTCCCGGCAAGCCCACGGCGGACTACCTCGCCTTCATCTTGAGCAGGATCACGTTGCCCGGCGCGCTGTATCTTGCTTTCATCTCCGTACTGCCGAATCTGTTCATCAACATGGTGGGTGGGAACCTCCAGAACTTCCCGTTCGGTGGTACGGCCGTGCTGATCGTCGTCGGGGTTGGGTTGGAGACGGTCAAGCAGATCGAGAGCCAGCTCATGCAGCGCAACTACGAAGGGTTCCTGAGGTGACGTCGGCGCCCAGAGCATCGCAGTCGCGAGCAGACGCGGCCCAGAGCGAGCAGCGGATGCTCGGCGCCGGAACAGGAAAGTAGTGCGCAAGCCGTCGCGCGGAGCTCACCGACGGTGACGCAAGCGGCGGGGTAGGCGCGGAGGGGGATTCGCGCAGGGTGCGGAGCGAGTTACGAGTGGGATCCGGCGATAGTGGGCCCAGCCGGGAGGACGCGGCAAGGACGCCGGGGCGGCGGAGGGGTGGTGTTCCCATGAGGCTGGTGCTGGTGGGGCCACCCGGGGCCGGGAAGGGCACGCAGGCGGAGTTCATCGCGGCGCACCTCGCCGCGCCGAAGATCTCCACGGGGGACATCTTCCGGGCCAACCTCGCTGAGGGGACACCGCTCGGGCTTGAGGCCAAGCGCTACATGGAGTCGGGCCAGCTCGTCCCCGACGAGGTGACCATCGATATGGTCCGCGCCCGCCTCGCCGAGGAGGACGCGGGGGACGGGTTCCTGCTCGACGGCTTTCCGCGCACCCTGCCCCAGGCGGCCGCTCTGGACAAGCTGCTCGCGGATCTCGGTGTGGCGCTGGACGTGGTGCTCGAGCTGGTCGTCGACAACGACGAGGTGATCCGTCGGCTGTCCGGTCGGTGGACCTGCCGCCGGTGCGGCAAGATCTGGCACGAGACCTTCGACCCGCCCACCACGCGTGGGCGCTGCGACCGCTGCGGCGGTGATCTCTACCAGCGCGACGACGACAAAGCGGGGACGGTGACCGAGCGCCTGCGGGTGTACGCACGGGACACGGCCCCGCTCATCGACTTCTACGCGGCCCAGGGCAAGCTCGTGGGCATCGATGCGACTGGACCGGTCGAGGACGTGACCGATCGGGCCAAGGACGCGCTGCGTCCGTACGGGGGATGACGGGTGGGTGGTACGTGTTTCGCCGGCCGTTGATGATCGAGTACAAGACACGGGAGCAGATCGAGCTGATGCGGGCCGCCGGGCTCGTGGTGGCCGACGTGCTCGAGCGGGTGAGCGCCGCCGTGGCGCCCGGGGTGAGCACCGCCGACCTGGACCGCCTCGCCGAGGAGGTGATCCGCTCCCACGGCGCGGTGCCCTCGTTCCTCGGCTACCACAGCTACCCGGCGACGCTGTGCACGTCGGTGAATGCCCAGGTCGTGCACGCCATCCCCAGCCCGACGCAGGTGCTCCAGGACGGTGACCTGATCTCCATCGACGCGGGCGCGATCCTGCACGGTTGGCACGGGGACGCGGCGGTCACCGTCGGAGTAGGCGACGTGAACCCCGCCCTGGAACGCATGAGGCGGACCGCCCAGGACGCGCTGTGGGCGGGGATCGTCGCCGCGGCCGCGGGCGTACGCTCGGGCCGCGGCCGGCTCACCGACATCTCCCGGGCGATCGAGGTCTCGATCCGGGGGTCCGGGCGGTACGGCATCGTGGACGGGTACGGTGGCCACGGCATCGGTAGCGAGATGCACCAGGACCCGCACGTGCTCAACCACGGCCGGCCGGGGCGCGGGCCTCGACTGGTGCCCGGGCTGTGCCTGGCCATCGAGCCGATCATCACGATCGGCTCGCCGCGGACCATCGAGCTTGCCGACGGGTGGACCGTCGTGACGCAGGACGGGTCGGTCGCCGCCCACGTGGAGCACACCGTGGCGCTGACCGAGGACGGCGCGTGGGTCCTCACAGCCCCTGACGGTGGTGCGGGGCGGCTCGGTGCCCTGCTCAGCGCCGCTGCACAGGCGTGATCTCGCCGACCCGCCGGCCAGTTTGCCGGCCATCGGTGAGGGGCGTATAGTCTTTCGCGGCGCACGGCGTCGAGTCCGGCATGCCCGTAACCAGCCCTGCACGCGTTTTCTGGGCGGATCGGGGTGACCGGTTCCGCGGCTGGCGTGGGCGGCCCTCTACCGCCCGCGAAATCGACGGTGTGCACCACCCTGGGCGCACTCAGGTACGCCGTGGGAACCGATCGCACGCAAGTGCGGGGTACACCGATTTCAGATAGCGGAGGATATGCCCAAAAAGGACGGTGCCATCGAGATCGAGGGCCGCGTGATCGAGCCCCTGCCGAACGCCATGTTCCGGGTGGAGCTTGCCAACGGGCACAAGGTCCTGGCCCATATCAGCGGCAAGATGCGGCAGCACTACATCCGCATCCTGCCCGAGGACAGGGTCGTCGTCGAACTATCGCCGTACGACCTGACTCGCGGGCGGATCGTCTACCGCTACAAGTGACGGCACCCCTGACCCTTACTCCCGGGCTCCGCCGGTCGACGGCCAGCGCGCGCCCGGGCGCAACCCACGATTGAGGACACCGGTGAAGGTCAAGCCGAGCGTCAAGAGGATCTGCAACAAGTGCCGGATCATCCGGCGTCACGGCCGGGTCATGGTCATCTGCTCTGACCCGCGCCACAAGCAGCGCCAGGGCTGATGCCCTGCTGCGGCGAGTTCGCGAGCCGAATCAGCAGGAGAACGGCAGCTCTGACCAAATTGAAGATGTCCGTTCCAGCCGCGCGGACACTGCCGAAAGGCACGTGCGGCTTACCCCCGGTCGGAGGCCGGGGCCCCACCAAGGGCGAGCGCCTTGGATCAGGCCTCAGGGCCGCCAAGGCCGGGGGCCGAATCCCTGACGGTGGGGGCGGAGCGGGCACAGACCTCCGCGAGAACTAGGAGAACGCCCGCACATGGCACGTCTCGTCGGCGTCGACCTTCCCCGCGACAAGCGGCTGGAGATCGCGCTCACCTATATCTACGGCATGGGCCGCACCCGCGCGACCCAGACGATCGCCGCGACCGGCATCAGCCCCGACAAGCGGGCCAAGGACCTGACCGACGACGAGGTCGTCGCGCTGCGCGACTACATCGAGGCGAACTACAAGGTCGAGGGTGACCTGCGGCGCGAGGTTCAGGCCGACATCCGGCGCAAGGTCGAGATCGGGTGCTACGCGGGCATCCGACACCGCAAGGGCCTGCCAGTGCGCGGACAGCGCACCCGCACCAACGCCCGTACCCGCAAGGGACCCAAGCGCACGGTGGCCGGGAAGAAGAAGCCGGGCAAGAAGTAAGGCGTGCGGGGCGGACCCCGCAGACCCCGGGAGCCGAGGCCGTACGGACTCTGCCGCCGCCTTCCGCACCGGGCAGTGACCACAACCAGCCGCAGTACACAGACATCACGGAGCGCACAGACACATGCCACCGAAGGCTCGTACCGGACCCGCAGCGGCCAAGAAGGTCCGCCGCAAGGAACGCAAGAACGTCGCGCACGGACAGGCGCACATCAAGAGCACCTTCAACAACACGATCGTGTCGATCACCGACCCCACCGGTGCCGTGGTCTCCTGGGCATCGGCCGGCCAGGTCGGGTTCAAGGGGTCGCGCAAGTCCACTCCGTTCGCCGCCCAGCTCGCCGCCGAGGCGGCCGCTCGCCGGGCGATGGAGCACGGTATGCGCAAGGTCGACGTCTTCGTGAAGGGCCCGGGGTCGGGGCGGGAGACCGCGATCCGCTCCCTCACGGCCGCCGGCCTCGAGGTCGGGACCATCTCCGACGTCACGCCGCAGCCGCACAACGGGTGCCGTCCGCCGAAGCGTCGCCGGGTCTGAGGTAGGGGATAACACAGATATGGCTCGATACACAGGTGCCGACTGCCGTCGCTGCCGGCGCGAGAAGATGAAGCTCTTCCTCAAGGGCAGCAAGTGCGACGGGCCGAAGTGCCCGTTCGAGTCGCGGCCCTTCCCGCCCGGCCAGCACGGCCGCGGTCGGTCCAAGGAGAGCGAGGACATGCTGCAGCTGCGCGAGAAGCAGAAGGCTCGCCGCATCTACGGCGTGCTCGAGAAGCAGTTCCGCACGTACTACGAAGAGGCCAACCGGCGCACCGGCAAGACCGGTGAGGAGCTGCTCAAGATCCTCGAGTCCCGGCTGGACAACGTCGTGTACCGCGCGGGCTACGCCAAGTCCCGCGACATGGCCCGGCAACTGGTCAAGCACGGGCACTTCACGGTCAACGGCCGCAAGGTCGATATCCCGTCGTACCTGGTGAGCGAGCACGACATCGTGCAGGTGCGCGAGCCCTCGGCTCAGCTCACGCCGTTCGTGGTCGCGCGGGCCGAGGCCGGCCAGCGCGGCGTGCCGGCGTGGCTGGAGCCGATCCCGAGCCAGCTCAAGATCCTGATCCACTCGTTGCCGGCGCGGGCCGTCATCGACACCCAGGTGCAAGAGCAGCTGATCGTCGAGTTCTACTCGAAGTGACCGGCCGCTCTGAGGCGGCCGCTGGCGGCGTTGCTCGCCGGCTTGTGTGCTGACGCACACGGCGCCGGCGTGCGCCTGGCCAGGATCCACCCTCAGAGCGGCAATACGGTCCTAAATAGACTAGAAGAACCAGTCAGTCGTTAAGCAGTAGGCAGTACCCAGTTGGGCGCCATTGGGCGGGTGCCCCGAACGAAGGAAGACGGCAGTGCTCATCTCACAGCGGCCGACGCTTACCGAAGAGCCGATCAACGAGACCCGGTCCCGGTTCACCATCGAACCGCTGGAGCCCGGCTTCGGCCACACCCTCGGCAACGCGCTGCGGCGCACCCTGCTGAGCTCCATCCCGGGCGCCGCCGTCACCAGCATCAAGGTCGACGGCGTGCTGCACGAGTTCACCACGATCCCCGGTGTCAAGGAGGACGTCGTCGAGCTGGTGATGAACGTCAAGGAACTGTGCGTCAGTTCCGAGCACGACGAGCCCGTCTCCCTCTACCTGCGCAAGCAAGGCCCCGGTGACGTGACGGCCAGCGACATCCAGCCGCCGGCCGGCGTGACGGTCCACAATGGAGACCTGAAGCTCGCCACCCTCAACGGCAAGGGCCGCCTCGACATGGAGCTGACCGTCGAGCGCGGTCGCGGCTACGTCAGCGCCGCCCAGAACAAGCAGGGCGGGCAGGAGATCGGCCGGATTCCGGTCGACTCGATCTACTCTCCGGTGCTGAAGGTCTCCATCCGGGTCGAGGACACCCGGGTCGAGCAGCGCACCGACTTCGATCGTCTGATCATCGACGTGGAGACCAAGCCGTCGACCAGCCCGCGCACCGCGCTGGCCAGCGCCGGGTCCACGCTGGTCGAGCTGTTCGGCCTCGCTCGGGAACTGGATGAGACGGCCGAGGGCATCGACATCGGTCCATCGCCGCAGGACGCACAGCTCGCCGCCGACCTGGCGCTGCCGATCGAGGAGCTCGACCTCACGGTCCGGTCGTACAACTGCCTCAAGCGGGAAGGCATCAACTCGGTCGGCGAGCTCATCTCGCGCACCGAGGCGGACCTGCTCGACATCCGCAACTTCGGCCAGAAGTCCATCGATGAGGTCAAGATGAAGCTGGCCGGAATGGGTCTCGGCCTCAAGGACTCGGCCCCGGTCTTCGACCCGTCCCACGTCGTGGAGTCCTTCACCGACGTGGACTACGGCGACGAGGACTACCGCGAGACCGAGCAGCTCTGACCCCCTTAATCTTCGCGAGAATCAATCCAATAGGAGCACCCACAATGCCGCAGCCGGCCAAGGGCCCCCGCCTCGGTGGCGGTCCCGCCCACGAGAGGCTGATGCTGGCGAACCTCGCCACGTCGCTGTTCAAGCACGGGAAGATCACCACGACCGAGACCAAGGCCCGGCGCCTGCGTCCGTTCGCGGAGCAGCTCATCACCCGCGCGAAGCGGGGCGACCTGGCCTCGTTCCGGCGCGTGCTGCGGGTGATCCACGAGCTCGACGTCGCCTACAAGCTGCGCGATGAGATCGCGCCCAGGTACGCCACCCGCAACGGCGGCTACACCCGCATCGTCAAGGCCGGCGTCCGCAAGGGCGACGCGGCGCCACTGGCCGTCATCGAGCTCGTCGAGGAGCGCGAAGTCGTCGCTCCGGCGGCGAGTCGGGCGGCCAAGGCCACCGCGCGCCGTGGCGAGCGTTCCGACGCCCTGTCGGCCCTCGCAGGCGAGTCGGACCAGGCACCGGCGCGCCGGCGCGGCGGTAAGGCCGCGGCTGCGGCCGGCGGCGCTGCGGCCACCGGCACGGCGGTGCTCGATGAGGACGAGGACATCGAGGACGTCGACGCCGAAGCCGAGGCGGAGTTCGACGCCGAGTCGGACGAGGACTTCGACGACGTGTCCGACCAATCCGATGAGGACGAGTCCGATGAGGACGAGTCCGATGAGGACGAGGACGACGAGGAAGACGACGACGAGGACGAGGACGCCAGGGCCTGACCCGCGCCTCCCCACGGTCAAGACCCGCTCCCGCGTTTGTGGCGGCGGGTCTTGACCGCGTCAGGGGAGGCGCCGCCGACGGGTCCCGCGATCACCCGGCTGCGGCTGGACGTGGCCTACGACGGCACCGACTTCGCCGGTTGGGCGGTGCAGCCGGGGCAGCGGACGGTAGCCGGAGTCCTGCTCGACGCCCTGACCCTCGTCTTCGGCGAGCGTGCGAGCCGAGCGTCCCCGCCCGGGGGGGTCACCGGGCTGACTGTCGCCGGGCGTACCGATGCCGGGGTGCACGCCACCGGCCAGGTGTGCCACGTCGATGCCTCCACGGCGCGCTGGGGCGAGCTGTCGGGATCGCTCGTCCGTCGGCTCGCCAGACTCCTCCCACCGGATGCGCGGGTGCACTCCGTCGCCGCCGTCCCGTCCGGCTTCGATGCGCGGTTCTCTGCGCTGTGGCGCCGCTACCAGTACCGGGTCTGTGACGCCCCACAGGGCGCCCCACCCCTGCGACACCGGGACACGGTGAGCTGGCGCGGCCAGCTCGACGTGGGCCTGCTCAACGGCGCGTCGGCGCCGCTGGTGGGCGAGCATGACTTCGCCGCCTACTGCCGTCGCAAGGAGCACGCGACCACCGTCCGGGCGATCACCGAGCTGGCCTGGCACCGCGATCCCGACGGCGTCGTGGTGGCCAGCGTAACGGCTGACGCGTTCTGCCAGGCGATGGTGCGCAGCCTCGTAGGGGGGCTGCTGACGGTCGGCGACGGTCGCCGGCCGGTGGGCTGGCCGGCGTCGCTGCTCGCGCGGCGGGACCGGGCGAGCGAGGTGGTGGTCGCGCCACCGCAGGGCCTGACGCTGGTAGCGGTCGGCTACCCCGAGGATCCGGCCGAGTACACGACCCGGGCCGCGCTGACCCGCAACCGCCGGGCGCTTCCCGCGGAGAGCGGCTGAGACTCCGCCCGTACGGCCTCAGGTGGTCGGGGGCGGTTCGGCTGGCACCTCGGTGCCCGGAGGTGCCGCGGCCGTCGTCGGCACGATCGACCACTGCTCGATCACCGTGTCCCGCAGGTAGTGCTTCAGAACGTCGTAGACGATGATCTCGGCGCCGCGGTCACTGGGCTCCAGTTCGCCACCGTCCTTGCGCACGATCACCGTGTAGAGCAGGAAGTGACCGCGCACCTCCCAGGACAGGTGCGGCGGGGCCGTATACAGCACCTGGTTGACGTTCGGGTCGGAGATGTAGCCCAGGAAGCGACCCTGGCCGCTCTCGACGAGGTCCCTGACCGTGGTGGCCAGGGTGGCGGCGCCGGGGGCGTCGGGAAGGTTGAGGATGCCCGCGGTGACGAAGTACAGGTTGTCCGAGGAGGCGAACGACGCCCGGAGCAGCTGGGTGCACCCGCTCGGGGCGATCACGCGGCGGACCTCGCCGTCGCCCGCCGGTGCGCAGTCGTCGAGGATCTGGGGCGCGCCGATCATCAGGTACGGCGGGAAGTTCGGGTCGGCCGCCGGGATCTCGGGGCCGGGGAAGACGACCTCCAAGGTGAGCGGGCTGGGGTCGGTCTCCCGGGAGGTGATGTCCCGGCGCTGCACCGTCGATCCGTCCGTGGGCAGGCCGATGGGCTGGGTGTCGTCGCGCAGCAGCAGGACCGAGCCGAAGCCGCACGCCGCCAGGACCATGGCCACCGTCATCACGCCGATCGTGATCACCCACGGTTTGTGCTGGGGCAGGTGCTTGAGCAGATCCGGGAAGTCGCGCAGGCTCATGCCCTTGGTCTGGGGCAGCGGTGGCAGGGCACGGCGGACCGGGCGCGTGGGCCCACCCCGCCGGCCGGGGCGGTCGCCGGGCGGAGCCTGGGGCGGCGCGGGCGTCCGGCCTCCCGGGCCCGGGCGCCCACCCGGAGCGCGCAGGCCGGGTGCCGGGATCCGGGGCGTGGCCGGCGTGCCGAAGCCTGGTGGCAGGCCCGGGCCCGGCGGGGGCACGCGGGGGACAGTCGGGGATGTCGGCACCGGCGGCGGGGTCGTCGGATAGGCCGCCGGCCGGCCCGCGGCGTTGTTCGGCGGCGGCGGGCGCAGGCTCGCCAGCGGCGACAGCGGTGGCGGGGAGAGCGGGGGCGGGGAGAGCGGGGGCGGGGAGAGCGGCGAGATCGCCGGCGAGGTCGGTGGGAGGCCACCGGACGGTGGCACGTGCCGCGCCGGCGGGGGCGGCTGCGGGACCCGCCGCGCGCCGCTTGTCGGGATGCCCCGCGACGGCGTGCTGGGCTCGTACGAGTCCGCCGGGCCCTGTCCGTGCGCCTGAGCGGCCTGGCTGTGCCGGGGGTAGCCGGGCGGGAGGGTCGGTTCCGAGCGGCCGCGCCGGGGATCCGGATCGCGCCAGCCGTCGTCGTCGTCCGGCGCGGACCAGTCACGCGGCGGCCCGTACCCGTACGTCATGGGCCTAGAGGCTACCGAACCCTCTACCTGCCTGAGAATGGCAAGGTGACCGAGCACGCGTCGACGGGTGCCGGCGACCGGCGCGAGCACGTGCCGACCGGGGCTGGGGACCGGCGCCAGCACTACTTCACGGCGGAGCCCTCGGCCCCGGCCCGCGCGACCGTGGTGACGTTCACGGTCGCCGCGCGCGAGTTCCGGCTGCGCGCTGCCGGCGGTGTGTTCAGTGCCGACCGCCTCGACCCCGGCACCGCGGTCCTGCTGCGCAAGGCCGAGCTGCCCGGTCCGCGCACGCGGGGAGCGCTGCTGGACCTCGGCTGCGGCTACGGCCCGATCGCCTGCGTCCTCGCCACACTGGCGCCGCAGGCCACGGTCTACGCCACCGACGTCAACACGCGGGCCGTCGACCTGACCCGCGCGAACGCCGCCGCCCTCGACGTCCACGTCGACGCCCGCGAACCCGACGCCGTACCGCCGGACGTCCTGTTCGGCCAGATCTGGTCGAACCCGCCGATCCGGGTCGGTAAGGACGAACTGCATGCGCTGCTGCTGCGGTGGTTGCCCCGGCTGGAGCCGGACGGCGTGGCCTGGCTGGTCGTGGCGCGCCACCTGGGTGCGGACTCGCTGGCGGTGTGGCTGGCCGACCAGGGATACGCCGTCGTGCGCCACGCCAGCCAGCAGGGCTTCCGCGTGCTGCGGGTCACACGTGATGCGCCCGACGCTTCGCCGCGGTTCGCTGCCGACGGGACACGGGTTGCCGTACCGGCCCTCCTCCCCCACCCAGCTACCCGAAATACTGGCGACGGAACGCCGGCCGGAACGGAGAATCACTGACCTGTGGGGTACATCGACCTGAGCGGCGTCCGGCACGTGCTCGCCGACGGGCGCGAGCTGTTCGCCGATGTCTCGTTCCGGGTCGGTGAGGGGGCCAAGGTTGCCTTGATCGGGCCGAACGGGGCCGGCAAGACAACCCTGCTGCGGATGGTCGCCGGCGACCTGCCGGTCGTCGAGGGGTCGATCGCCCGCTCGGGCGGGCTCGGCGTGATGCGCCAGTTCATCGGCATGATCGCGGACGAGTCGACGCTGCAGGATCTGGCCCTGTCGCTGGCGGCACCGGCCGTACGGGCCGCCGGGCAGCGACTCGCCGCCGCCGAGCGGGCGCTGGTCGACGCGCCCGCGGACGAGAAGGCCCAGCTGCGGTACGCCGGCGCACTGACCGCGTGGGGCGAGGCCGGTGGCTACGAGGCCGAGGTCACCTTCGATACCACCAGCGTCTTGGCGCTCGGCCTGCCCTGGGATGCCACCCGTACCCGGCCCGTCCGGACCCTGTCGGGCGGGCAGCAGAAGCGGTTCGCGCTGGAGTTGCTGCTGCGGGGCGGGGACGAGGTGCTGCTGCTCGACGAGCCCGACAACTTCCTCGATGTGCCGGCCAAGCGGTGGCTGGAGGAGCGGTTACGCGAGTCCGACAAGTCGGTGCTGTATGTCTCCCACGACCGGGAGCTGCTCGCGCAGACGGCGACCCGCGTGGTCACCGTCGAGGCCGGTTCGGCCTGGACGCACCCGGGTGGGTTCGCCTCCTGGCACGACGCCCGGGTCGCCCGGTACGAGCGCCTGGACGAGCTGCGTCGGCGCTGGGACGAGGAGCATCAGAAGCTGAAGGACCTCGTCGTCATGTACCGCCAGAAGGCGTCCTACAACTCCGACATGGCCTCGCGGTTGCAGTCGGCGGTGACCCGGCTGCGCAAGTTCGAGGAGATCGGCCCGCCCGAGGCCCGCCCCAAGGATCAGGACATCCGGATGCGCCTGACCGGTGGTCGCACGGGCAAACGAGCGGTCGTCTGCGCGCAGCTGGAACTGGAGGACCTGACCTTCCCGTTCGACCTGGAGGTCTGGTACGGCGACCGGGTCGCCGTTCTCGGCGCCAACGGCACCGGCAAGTCGCACTTCCTGCGGCTGCTCGCGCGCGGCGGCACCGATCCCGACGCGGAACACTCCCCTGTGGACGGTGCGCCGCTGGCCTCGGTCGCCCACGCGGGTACGGCCCGACTGGGTGCCCGCGTGCGGCCGGGACACTTCTCCCAGACCCACGACCGGCCCGACCTGGTCGGTCGCACCCTGGTCGACATCCTGTGGCGGGGCGACGAGCGCCGGGCCGGCCTGCCGCGCCACGACGCGATGCGGGTGCTCTCGCGGTACGAGCTCGCGGCCCAGGGCGACCAGCGGTTCGGCACGCTCTCCGGCGGCCAGCAGGCCCGGTTCCTGGTGCTGCTGCTGGAGCTTTCGGGGGCGACGCTGCTGCTGCTGGACGAGCCGACGGACAACCTCGACCTCGCCTCGGCCGAGGCGCTCGAAGATGCCCTGGGAGCATTCGAGGGCACGGTCGTCGCGGTCACCCACGACCGCTGGTTCACCCGCTCGTTCGATCGGTTCCTGCTGTTCCGCCGTGACGGCGAGGTCGTCGAGACCCCCGAGCCGGTCTGGAACGTCCGGGACTGAGGGCGAGCCGCTCGACCGCGCCAGCGGGGCCGGTCCGGCTCAGTCCCGCCAGCGGCGGGCCGGTCCGGCTCAGTCCCGCCAGCGGCGGGCCGGTCCGGCTCAGTCCCGCCAGCGGCGGGCCGATCCGGCTCAGTCCCCGGCCACGCAGGTGGGTGGCAGGTGGAAGTCGCGGAGGGCCTCAAACGTGGCCGGCAGGCTGGTCGGTCCACTGGGGACGGTGTCGGGGCGGGCCAGGAGGATCGCTCGAGCCTGGTCGAGATGATCGGGGAGTACGTCCTCGCCCCAGCGTTCGGGGCAATCGGCAGAGGTGAACATCAGGGCGGCCAGCCCGGTCGCGTTCTCGGGCCCGGCGTCGCGGTGCTGCCAGATCCCCGTTGCGGGGTCGAAGCGGTAGTCACCGAGCAACCGGTGTCCATACCGGGCGACGAGGTCGACGGCTTCGACCAGGAAGGACGCGACCGCCTCGGAGTAGAAGTAGTTGAAGCTCAACCGGGTCCACCCCGGCTTGGCGCCGAGCCGCCCCCGTGCCACCTCGGCGTCGATCGCTTGTGACCGATCGTCGTCGATATCCAGCAGCCGGTGTCCATACGGGCCGGCGCACGAGCACCCGCCCCTGGCCTGGATTCCGAACAGGTCGCTGAGCACGGCGACCACGAAGTGGTGATGCAGCAGGAGGCCGCCATGCCACACCCGGAACGAGACGATGGGCAGCCGGGGCCGGTCGACATCGCCCAGAAGCTCGATCGCGGGATTGGCCCGCCACCGGTCGAGCGCCGCCCGGCACAGCCGGTCCTCCGCGGCGCGGATGTGCTGCACGCCGATCTCTTCCTTGAGGGCGAAGACCAGGCCGGCCCGGATCGACTCCACGATCGCCGGCGTTCCGCCCTCCTCGCGCGCGGCCGGGTCGTCGAGATAGCGCCGCACGCGCGGGCTCACGAAGCTGATCGTCCCGCCGCCGGGGACCGTGGGCACCGGGCGCCGCACCAGATCGCGGGCGATCACCAGCACGCCCGGCGTCTGCGGCCCGCCGACGAACTTGTGCGGCGAGAGGAAGATCGCGTCCTTGCCAGCCATGCTGATCGGCAGGTACGGCCCCGCGGCGGCGTAGTCGAAGAACGCCAGCGCCCGGTGGGCGCGCAGGACCCGGGAGATGGCATCGACGTCGGTCAGGGCGCCGGTGACGTTGGAGCCGGCCGAGAAACTACCGATCCGCACCGGTCGATGGGCGTACTGGCGGAGCAGGGCGGTGAGCGCGGCGGGG
>JBQGBY010000120.1:0-11156 GCA_052038195.1 Micromonosporaceae bacterium
CACCCAGCCACCCGTGATGAATTCCATACCCTCCTACACCACCCAGCCACCCGTGACGAACTCGCATCCCTCGCTTCCGGGCGGGCCATCGGTGTGCTCGCCGTGCCGTTCGCCACGGGGCCGGGGGCGTGGTCGGCGCCCGCGGTCGCGGTCGAGGACGGACGGCTGTCCGGCACCATCGCCGGTGTGGCCGACGGGCTCGCCGCGACGCGGTTGCTCGTGCCGGCGGCGGACGGGCTCTACGTCGTCGACGCGACCGCGGACGGGGTGACCCGTACGCCCGTCGTCTCGCTGGACCTCACCCGGCCCCTGGCGGACCTGCGCCTGTCGGGCGCAGTGGGGCGGCGCCTCGCCGCGAGCAGCGACGCAGCGGCCGCCGTCGATGCGGGCCTGACCGCGGGCGCCGCTCTGCTCGCCTCGGAGCAGCTCGGTCTGGCCGAATGGTGCCTGGACACCACGGTCGCGTACCTGAAAGAGCGTCACCAGTTCGCCCGCCCCGTCGGCTCGTTCCAGGCGCTCAAGCACCGCCTCGCCGACGTATGGGTCGACCTGACGCAGGTACGGGCGGTGGCCCGGTACGCCGCGGCCTGCGCCGCGGAGGGCGACGCCGACCTGCCCGTGGCGGCGAGCCTGGCCCAGGCGTTCTGCGCGCCGGCGGTGGTGCACGCGGCCGAGGAGTGCGTGCAACTGCACGGCGGCATCGGCTTCACCTGGGAGCATCCCGCGCACCTGTTCCTCAAGCGCGCCAAGGCGAACGCGATCGCCTTCGGTACCGCCGACCGCCATCGCGCCCGCCTCGCCGGTCTCGCCGACCTGCCGGCCTAGCGGGCCGTGACGAGGGTGGCGCCGTCACTACGGGGATCGGCACCGGCTGTGAGGGTGCCGGTGGGCGACAACGAGCAGATCATCGCGTGACCGACGTCGTCGTCCCACTCCGGCACCGTCACGACCTCGAGACCGGCGGTCGCGAGCTCGTCCATTGTGGCCGGGTCGAGGTTGACCTCGGCCACAACCAACTCCACTTCGGACACTTTGACGGCGAACCGGGGCGCGGCCACCGCCTGTGCCGCGTCCATTCCGGCTGACACCGCCCGCAGCAGCTGGGTGTGGATCTGGGGCTGCGCCTTCCCGCCCATGCTGCCGTGCGCCGAGATCCGACCATCGGCGTACTCGATGATGACCGGCATCAGGGTGTGCGCCGGTCGCTTCGCGGGCGCCAGGGCGTTGGGTGAGTCCGGGTCGCCGGAGAAGCCGGCGGCCCGGTTGTGGAGGACGATGCCCGTCCACGGATCGACGATGCCCGAGCCGAACGGATGGAACACGCTCTGGATGAGCGAGACCACCGTGCCGTCGTCGCCGACCGCGGTGACCGCGACCGTGTCTCCGGATGGCTGCGCAGGGCCGGGGCGGGCCACGCTGGCCGGCGGCGCGGCTCGGGTCAGCCGGGCCGAGACGATGTCGAGGTCCCGCCGCAGCAGGCTGGGGGACAGGAGCTCGTCAGTCCCGACGGTCATGAACCGCGGGTCCGCGAGCTCGGCGTCGCGTCGAGCGCCGGCCTGGCGGAACAGCTCCAGGAGCACCCGGCCACCGACGCGGTGGTGCCCGCCCAAGGCATCGATGGCCATCATCAGTACCGGGAGCAGATAGCCCTGAGAGTTGGGCCGGGTCGTCATGATGCGCAGACCCGGGACCGCGGCCGACAGCGGTTCCTCCCGCACCGCCGAGTGACCGCGCAGGTCGTCGACACCGACCGGCACACCGAGGTCCTCGAACGAGCGGCGCAGGCGGTCGGCCACGCCACCGCGGTAGAAGCTGTCCAGCCCGTCGGCGGTCAGAGCGGTCAATGTGTCGCCGAGGCGCTCCTGGCGCAGCTGGTCGTCACGCCGGTGGAAAGCGCCGGATCCATTGGTGACGAGGGACCGCAGGCCTGGGTCGAGCCGGTCCGGCGCCGGCAGGTCCGAGATGGCGGCCGCGAGTCCCGGGCTCACGGGCACACCCTCGTACGCCTGCCGGATCGCCGGTCCGAGCAGTACGCCGACGGGCAGGGTCGCCTCCGGCAGGAGCATCGCCCAGCCGGAGACGACGCCGGGAACGGAGACGGACAACGGACCCACGAGCGTCGGCCGGCGCGCTGCCAGCTGACTCCGCTCCGCCGGCGTCGCCGGAGTTGGCCCCACGGAGCGCGTCCCGTAGGCGCCGCTCGCGTTCACGCTCACCGTCGTGCCGTCGGGCCGGCGCAGGACGGCGAACAGGTCGCCGCCGAGGGAACACTGGTTTGGGTAGACGACCGTCAGAGAGGCCGCCGCCGCCAGCGCGGCGTCGACCGGGTTGCCGCCGAGCGAGACGACCTCCGCCGCCGCGTCGACGGCGACGTGGTGCGGCGCGGCGATCGCGACACGGGGCATGTCACGAAGAGTAGACGGCTACGCCGTTCGATCCAGGTCGACCGGACCGTGGTCGCCCCGACCGCCGCCAGCGGGCTGGGGTGGCTGCTATGGTCGCCGCGCCACTGTGATTTGGCGAACGGGTCGCGGTCGAGCACGACCAGGTCGGCCACCGCCCCGGGCCGCAGTACGCCGGCGTCATCGCGAGGGTTCAGCCACGCCGACCCGGACGTGTGGGCGGCGAGCGCGACGTCCAGCCCGATCGCCTGGTCGGGCAGGAACGGCTCCGACCCGGCGCGCCCCGCTCCGCCGAGCTCGGTGCGCGTCACCGCCACGTGGATCGCGGCCAACGGGTCCGGCGTGCTCACCGGCCAGTCACTGCCGGCGGCGACCCTCGCGCCCGCCCGGTGCGGACTGGCGAACGGGCACTGCCACGCCGCGCGCTCCGGGCGAGGAGCGGCAGCGTGAGGTCGACCATCTGCTCGTCGTAGCAGGCCCACAGCATCTGCAGGGGCGGCGAGTCGCCCGGTCAACCGCCGCCCGAGGGTCCCGAACTCGCTTGATCCTGAGGCGAAGGCGGCCCCAATATCATCTGCCGCTAGTGTGTCGGCGATCCCCTCGAGAGGCGTCTGCAATGAGTTCCATGCCCTCCTCCCCCGCCCAGCCACCCGCTACGGGTCGGCCGGTCGCAGCGCGCTCGTCGGTGCGGGTCGCCTATCTGCTGTTCGTGCTCGTTGGTCTGTCGGCGGGCGTCAACGGAGTTCTGCTGCTCGCCCAGATGGACGACTACGGCGTGGGGCGGGCCACAATCGGGCTCACCTTCTTCACGTTCTCGGCGGGATTCGTGCTGTCCGGCGCCACGGCGGGCCCGCTGATCCACCGGTGGGGAACGCGGGCGGCGCTGCTCGGCGGGGGCCTTGTCTTCGTCGCGGCGGCACTGGTGATGTCGACGAGGCCGCCGTTCATCGCGTTCGTCCTGGTGCAGGTGGTCGCCGGCTACGGCACCGGCCTCCTCGAGTCGATTCTCAACGCGCACCTGGCCGCGATGCCGGGGTCGACCACACTGCTCAACCGGCTGCACGCGTTCTTCGGTGTCGGTGCCTTCCTCGGACCGATGGCGGCCGCCGCGATGCTGCGGGTCACCGACTGGCCCGTGGTGATCCTGGCCCTGGCGCTGGTCAGTGTGCCGATGCTGGTCGCCGTCCGGCTCAGCTACCCCGACCGCGGCCGCGACCCGCTGGTGGTCGCCCAGCCCGAGTCCACATCGGACACTCACGCCCGGGACGAGGGGTCGGGGATCCGGCTGCTGCCGGCGGTGCTGCGGCAGCCGGCGGTGCTGCTCGGCGCGCTCATGCTCAGCGTCTACGTCGGCCTGGAGATCGGCGTCGGTAACTGGGGTCCCGGGTACCTCGTCGAGGCCCGCTCGGCGTCGGTCTTCGTCGCGGGCGGCATCGTCAGCGCGTACTGGCTTGGCCTCACGATCGGCCGGTTCGTGCTCAGCCCGGTCGCCACGCGGTTCGGCCTGACGAAGATCGGCCTCGCCTACGTCTGCCTGTACGGCGTGGCGGCCGCGAGCGTCGTCACCTGGCTCGTCCCCGTCACCGGCGTGGCGGCGGTCGGGCTCGTGCTGCTCGGCTTCTTCCTGGGACCGATCTTCCCGACGACGATGGCGGTTGCACCCGACCTGACGTCGGCCCGGCTGGCCCCGACCGCGATCGGCGTGATGAACGCGGGATCGGTGGTCGGCGGGTCGGCCCTGCCGTGGCTCGCGGGCGCGCTCGGCCAGGGGATCGGCGTGTGGACGCTGCTACCGTTTACGCTCCTGCTGGCGCTGGTGCAGCTGGTCGTCTGGTGGCGGATGGTGGCCCGCATGGAGCCGGCGGCGGCCGCGACCCGCATCGCTGCGAGTCCCGCTCGCCCGTCGGTGCGGACGTGAGCCCGGCTCCCGCGTCACCCGTATAGCCGGCTGACGGTCTCGGCGACGCAGCACGGCTTCCCGCCGCCTTCGCGTTCGATGGTGATCTCGTTGACGAGCTGCAGCCCACCCGGGATGTCGTCGACGGACTTCACCACGAAGCCACCCCGCACCCGGCTGTCGACCGGCACGGGGGACGGGAACCGGACCCGGTTGAGCCCGTAGTTGATGGCCATCGTCAACCCGCTCACCGACCACACCTCGGTGGTGAGCACCGGAATCAACGCCAGGGTCAGATAGCCGTGGGCGATGGTCGTGCCGAACGGGCCCGAGGCGGCTCGCTCGGGATCGATGTGGATCCACTGATGGTCGCCGGTGGCCCGCGCGAAGAGGTCGATCCGCTCCTGCGTGATCTCGTGCCAGTTGCTGTAGCCGGCGTGCTCCCCGACGGCCGCGCGCAGCGCGTCGAGTGACTCGTAGATCCTCATGCCCGGCAACGTACACGGCGCCCCGGGCGCTGGCACCTCCAAGATCCCACTCACCGGTGAGATCTCCGAGGATCCTCGGAAACCTGACCGGTCAGCGCGCGGTCAGCGCGGGTCAGCGCGGGCGCGACCGCCGCCGCGCACCGACCGTTACGCTGTCGCGCAATGGTCCCGCCGACAGTCCCAGGCACCGCCGTGCACGTGCTCGTCGTGGACGACGACGAGCCGATCACGGCCGCGTTGCGCCGGGCGCTGGAGTACGAGGGCCTACGTGTCAGCGTCGCCCGGGACGGCTTCACGGCGCTGGACCTGGTCCGCCGGGACCCGCCCGACCTCGTGGTACTGGACCTGATGCTGCCGGGAATGACCGGCATCGAGGTATGCGAGAAGTTGCGGAGCGAGCGGTCCGCGGTGCTCGTGCTCATGCTGACCGCCCGGGATGCCACGGCCGACCGGGTGCGGGGGCTCGACGCCGGGGCGGACGACTACCTCGTCAAGCCGTTCGCCTACGAGGAGTTGCTGGCCCGCGTACGAGCCCTGCTGCGCCGGCGGCTGCCCTCGCCCGACCAGTGGCTGGCCTTCGGCGACCTGGTGCTGGACCCGTTGTCCCGGCAGGTGCACCGGAGCGGGCGCGAGCTCGAGTTCACCGCGCTCGAGTTCGACCTGCTGGCGTACTTCCTGGCCCACCCGCGCCAGGTGCTGACCCGGGCGCAACTGCTCGAGGCGGTGTGGCGGATGCCGCCCGCCACGGCCAGCAACGTCGTCGACGTCTACGTGGGCTACCTGCGCACCAAGCTCGAGGCTGGTGGCGAACCCCGCCTGCTGCACACCGTCCGCGGGGTCGGCTACGTGCTACGGGCACCCGCCGGGCCCGGCGTAGCCGCGGGAGGACAGGAGTAGATGTCCATCCGTACCCGCATCACGCTCGTCGGCCTCGGCATCGTCACGGTGGTGGTCTGCTGCCTGTCCGGCACCCTTTTCGCACTGATCTCGCGCGGCATCGACCCGAACCGGGATGCCCTGCTCGCCGAACGCGCCGAAGCGGTGCTCGCCGGCGTGGCGGCCGCGTCCGCGGACGATCTGGCCCCGCAGACCGTGCTGGACCGGATCGACCCACGCTCCAGTGTGGACGTGTTCACGATGGTGCTGGATGCGGACGGGGCTCCGTTGCAGTACACGGGGCTCGTCGACGGTCGGCCGCTGCGCATCCCGGCGGCGACCCTGACCGCCGCGAGTCGCGACGGGTCGGCCCGCGTCTCGATCCCCGTCGAGTCGGGCGCCCCCAACGAGACGGTGCATGTGCTGGTGCGGCCGTGGTCGCGGCCCGATCTGGGGTTGTCGGGATACGTCGTGGCGGCGCAGACCAGCCGCAAGGCCGGGCAGGACCTGGCCGGACTGGTAGTGCTCTTCGCCATCACGGCCGCGGTCACCCTGCTCGCCGCGGCCGCTGCCGTCTGGGTCGCGACCGGCCGGGCGTTGCGGCCACTGCGCGAACTGGCGGTGCTCGCCGACGACATCGGCCGGTCGCAGGACCTGACCCGCCGCCTGCCGCAACAGTCCACACAGGACGCCGTCGGCCGGCTGAGCCGCAGCTTCAACGCGATGATGGACCGGCTCGGTGAGGCGTACGGCCGGCTCGCCTCGGCCCTGCACGCGCAGCAGCGGTTCACCGCCGACGCCTCGCACGAACTGCGCACGCCGCTGACCACGATCCGTAACAACGCCGAGTTCCTCCTGCAGCACCCCGAGGCTCGCGAGGAGGACCGGCGCGCGGCGTTGACCGACATCGCGGGGGAGTCGCGGCGGCTGCACCGCCTCGTGGAGAACCTGCTCACGCTGGCGCGGGCCGACGGCGGGGTGGCCGTACGGCGCGAACCGGTCGACCTGTCCGCCGTGGCCGGGCCCGTCTGCCGGCGGGCCGCCGCGCTGCACCCCGACCGGCGCATCGAGTTCTCCGCGACACCCGCGCGGACCGTCGCCGGCGACGCCGACCTGCTCACGCAGCTGGTCTGGATCCTGCTCGACAACGCGGTCCGGTTCGCCGGCCATCGGGGACCTGGCGACGGGCACGTCTGGGTCGCCGTGACGCAGCGGGGCGAGCGGGTGCACCTCACCGTCGCCGACAACGGCACCGGGCTGCCGCTCGGCTCGGAGCGGCGCATCTTCGAGCGGTTCTTCCGGGCCGACGAGTCACGCAGCGGCGGGGGCGCCGGCCTCGGGCTCGCCATCGCGGCATGGATCGTGCGCGAGCACGATGGCGAGATCGTCGCGGCGAACAACGACCACGGCGGCGCGACCTTCTCCGTCGACCTCCCCGCCGCCCCGCTGTCCCCGGTACCGCGTCAAGATCCAGTCGATCTAGGGGTTCGCATGGTGAGTTGATCTCCAACCACCATGCAAAGCCCTAGATCGACTGGAAACTCAGGTGCGGCGGGTGCGCCAGGAGCGCCGGCCGAGCTTGCGACGGCGGCCCACGGCCTGGGTCACGGCAGTCCGGGCGGAGGTGACCACGGCGGCGGGCGGGTCCTCGGCCGCGTGCACTGCTATCGCTGCGACCTCGGCAGCCGGCGTGGGGTTGGTGGCGGGATCGCCATCGTTGAGCAGGGCGTCGGCGCGGGCGGCCCGGCGACGCAGGTAGTACGTGGTGCCGAGGCCGGCGACGATCGCCACGGCCAGCGCGATCCAGGAGAAGTCCTTGAGGTACCGCTCGGCCGCGTGGCCCGCGTAGTAGATCGCGAACCCCGTGCCGAACGCCCAGACGACGCCGCCCGTGGCGTTGGCGACGAGGAACTTGCGGTACGGCACGCGCAGCGCGCCGGCGAGCGGCCCGGCGAGGATGCGCAGCAGTGCCACGAACCGGCCGAAGAAGACCGCCCACACACCCCACCGGGCGAAGATGCGCTCAGCCCGGGCGAGATGGTGTGGGCCGAAGTGCTTGGGGAATCGCCGACCCAGCCGTTCCAGCAGGGGCCGGCCGCCACGTCGGCCAATGTAGTAGCCGATCGAGTCACCGATGATCGCGCCGATGGACGCCGCGATGGCAACGCCCCAGATGCTCACCCCGCCGGTGGCGGCGAGCAGCGACGCGCTGATGAGCGTGATCTCGCCGGGCAGCGGGATGCCCATGCTCTCCAGAAGGATGATGGTCCCGACCAGGGCGAAGATCAGCAACGGTGGCAGGGTGGTCAACCACTCGTTGATGCCGAACATCGGCGCATCCTCCCGGGGCGGCGGGGCGAAGAGGTACTCGGCGCACTGTAGCCCGCCGAAACCAGCGGTCGGTGAACGCGAGGCCTCTGCCGGGGACCAGGAAGGGCACCGTCCCCGCACGGGGAGGTGCCCTTCGATCAGGTCGGTCAGGCGGTCTCGAAGACGCCCGCCGCGACCAGTCGCTTCTCGGTGACGTCCCAGCCGTGGTCGGGGTGGGCGACCGCCAATGCGGCGAACTCAGCCCGGACCTTGGCGCCGTGGCCGGCCGCCGTGAGGCTGCGGATCTCCTCGGCGAACGCGTCGGAGTTCGTCTTCAGGCGGGCGGTCTTGCCCGTGGTGAGGTTACGTACGTAGGCGTTCTTGCCGCCGTTGAGCGGGATCACGTACTTGAACTCGCCCAGCACGCTCAGGGCGCCGCCAGTGGTCTGGCCAGCGCGGACGGACGCGCGCGCGGTCTTGGACGTGTTGCTCTTGCCTGCCATCGCGGTGCTCCTTGCGGGGGATCGTTCATACGGGAGGTCCCGGTCAACCCGGGTAGCGGGCGCACGCCCGGCCTCGCGGCCAGAGCGCTCGGGCCAACGTCGGGCAAGTTTAGCCGACGCGCCGACGGACCTGCGCAGGTGGCGCACGTCACGACTTGCCGGCATCATGGATCCGGCATGCTCGTCGCCCGCTGCGTGACTCCAACGCGGCCCAGCCGTTGACCATGCCAAGGCGGGCGAACCTGAGACGTGGACCACAGAGCACTCGGAGGCATGATCGGTAGCTGAAGGCCGCGGGCGTTGAGGTCGTTGGGGAAGACGCACCTCAGCCCAGGAGGTAGGCCGTGTTCAGCCGTGGTGTTCTTTACGTGCACTCGGCCCCGCTCGCCGTGGTTCCCCACGTCGAGTGGGCGGTCGCGCGTGTGCTCGGCTCGCCCGTACGCCTGGAGTGGTCCGTCCAGCCGGTCGATCCGGCCACCCGGCGCACCGAGTGCAGTTGGTCGGGCCGGCCCGGGACCGCGGCCGAGTTCGTCACCGCCCTGCGGACCTGGCCGATGCTCCGGTTCGAGGTCACCGAAGAGCCGAGCCCCGGCTACGACGGCGAGCGGTTCATGCACGTGCCGGGTCGCGGGGTGTTCCGGGCCGCGATGAGCGTGACCGGCGGATTCATGCTGACGGAGGACCAGGTCCGCAGCGTGCTGGTGAGCGCGCGGGCCGGTGGGTCGGCGCGGTCGTACGAGGCGGTGGCGCATGCGCTCGACCGGCTGCTCGGCACGGCCTGGGACGACGAACTGGAGCCCTACCGTCACGCGGGCGAAGGCGCGCCACCGACTCGCCTGACCCAGGTCAGCTAGCCGAGGTCGGTGGCACACCGGTGGTGGCGAGGCCCACGCCGGCGGGAGCCGGTGTCCGTTGCCCGCATGTGTGATGGTTGTCCGGTGCGCGCCTCCCTCCGCCCCGTTGGGTCCGCCAGCCCACGACGCGGTGCCGCCCGGGTCCTCGCGGTCGGCCTCAGCCTGATCGTGCTCAGCGGCGCCTGTTCCTCGCCGCCAGCCGACCCCGGCCCGAGCGGATCCCCGACGGCGGCGACACCGACCGAGGCGACGCCCGCCGAGCGGGCCGCGGCACTCGTCGCGACGCTGCCGGACGAACAACTCGTCGGTCAGGTGCTCATGCCCGATATCACCAGCTCCGACTCGGTGGAGTCGGCCGTCGCGCAGGTCGAGGAGCTCCAGCTGGGCGGCGTGATCCTCATGGGCAGTTGGACCGCGGCCGACGTGCGGGCGCGGACCGACGCGCTGCAGGCCGTGGCGCCCTCCGTCGACGGGCAGCGGCTGCCGCTGCTGATCTCGATCGACCAGGAGTACGGCTTCGTGAACCGGATCTCCGACCTGGTGCAACTGCCGGCCGCGATGGCCTTCGGCGCCGCCGCCCGACCGGACCTCACCGAGGCCGCGTGGGCCGCGGTGGGGCGCGAGCTCGCCGCCATCGGTGTCAACGTCGACAACGCTCCGGTGGCCGACGTGATCGGTCCGGCGGGGAACACCACGATCGGTTCCCGCTCGTACGGCTCGGATCCCGACACGGTCAGTGCCCAGGTCGCCGCGGCGGTCACCGGGCTGCAGTCGGCCGGGGTGGCCGCCGCCGTCAAGCACTTCCCTGGCCACGGCAACACCACAGTGGACAGCCACACCGGTCTGCCCGTGCTCTCCCAGAGCCGGCAGGAGCTGGACGCGACCGACCTGCCGCCGTTCCGGGCCGGTATCGCCGCCGGCGCTCAGTTGGTCATGGCCGGGCACCTCGACGTCACGGCCGTCGACCCCGGCACGCCCGCGAGCTTCTCGAGCAAGGTGCTCGTCGACCTGCTGCGGGGCGAGCTGGGCTTCACCGGTGTGGTGATCAGCGACGCGCTCAACATGGAGGGTGCCGCGCAGAGTGACGCGGCCGTACGAGCGATCCTGGCCGGCAACGACGTGCTGCTCATGCCTCCATCGGCCATCGACGCGAAGGTCAGCCTGCTGGAGGCGCTGCAGTCGGGGCGGCTGCCGCGGGCGCGGTTGGTGGAGTCGGTGACCCGGATCCTCACCCTCAAGCTCACCCTGGCCGCCGCGGAGCGACCGGATATGTCCACCGTGGACTCACCGGACCATGTGGCGGCGGCCGCCGCGGTCGCCGCCGGCGCGGTCACCGTCCTGAGTGGACCGTGCACCGGGCCGCTCGTGCCGGGGCCGGTTCGGGTCACCGCGTCCGACGGCCGGGGTCAGCAGGCGGCCTGGCTCGTCGAGGCCCTGACCGCGGCCGGGGTGAGTGTGGTCGACTCCGGTGGCTCTCGGGTGCACCTCGTCGGCTACGGCGACGGCACCGGCGCCCTGACCGGTGGCGCGGCCGCGACGGTGGCCATGGACACCCCGTACGTCCTCGCCTCGTCGGGCTCACCGGTGAAGGTCGCCACGTACTCGAGCACCCGCGTCGCGATGCAGGCCCTCGCCGGAGTGATCGCCGGCACCGCCCCGGCGCCCGGCCGCAGCCCCGTCGCCGTCAACGGTCTCCCCGCCTCCGCCTGCGCCGCCTAATCGCGCCAAGATCCAGCTCACCGGTCAGATTTCCGAGTTTCCTCGGAAATCTGACCGGTCAGCGCCACGGCAGCGGCGCGTCGGCCGCGCGGCAGCGCGGCAGCGCG
>JBQGBY010000121.1:0-27559 GCA_052038195.1 Micromonosporaceae bacterium
GCCCAACTGCTCGGCCGAGACGGTACCGGCCCGCAGCCCCGCCGCCAGCGCCGGCAACTTCCGCAACGGCCGCGCGTACACCAGCCAGCGCAGCGCCGCCCCCTTGGACATCCGCCCGAACGCGGTCAACCACGTCGCCGAGACCCGCTGCCCATCGACCCGGGCCAGATCCCGCGCATCGAACGTGCCGATCCGGTCGGCCAACGCACCGGTGAGCTGGTTCAGACACGTCAGCAGCGCCAGGACTTCCTCCCGGACCTGCTCGTCGGGCAGCCCCACCACATCCACCGCGGTCAACGCCGCCAACCCGGCCTGCACCTGACCGATCGGCGCCGCATCCCTCGTACGCATGTCGGAATCCTACCCGCCACCACCGACAAACACCCGCACATCATCAGCGTGTCGCACCAGAATCCACAGTGGATATAAGAGGGCGGTCATCCAAACTGGCGCAGGTCGGTGGGCTTTCCGAGGCGGCCGGTGGCGAGGTAGTTCACTGCGACGGTGTAGAAGCTGACGATCGAGTCGCCACCCTCCACCCCGTTTTCGAACTGCTTGCGCACCTTGGTGAAGGGGAACGCCTGCGAGCCGTTCTCGAACAGCACCGACCATTGCCCGTGGGCCTCGACCCATTGCCAGCTGCCACCGGTCGCCTCGACCAGGCAGGCGCCGAGAAACGACCCCAGCACCGAGATGAGGCCTTCCGCGTTGTGCGGGTCGATATCCGGTCGGGTCCGCTGGCGCTCGATGAACCCTTCGACGTACTCCAGCGATGGGCGATCAAGGCCGAACGTCGGCAGGCCGCTTGCGGGTCCGAGCTGGTCGATGGCTAGGCGCACGTTCGCCTCGATCCGGCTGACATCAGAGGTCATGAGTGACCAAAGTAGCCGTACGGGTGAGCGCACGGGGCTGCGATCGGCCGCCCCAAGGCTCACCCTCACTGCGGTCCGCTCAGAAGCTGAACGTCGTTGCGCCCTCATCGCCGATCCACTGCCAGAGCGGCACGGTGCCGCCGATCTCGGCGTTGCCCAACAGCCGGGCCTTGTCCAGCTTGCGGGCATCGAAGCAGATCGGGCACACCAGGAACCGACCACCCGCGGCTTCGTACCGCCGGAACAGGTCGGTTAGCGGCGGGCAGCCGTCGCAGCCGGTGCCGACGGCGACACCAGGCACAGCGAGGCGGACCGCCTCTTTGGTCAAGAACGTCAGTGTCGTTCTACCCTGCTCGGCCGCCCCGACAGCGACCAGGAAGGCCACGGTGACTTTCTCCAGATCCTCCATGCCGGTGGTCAGGCTGACGACGGCTTTCTGCGCCATGGACTTCTCCTTCGTGATGGGATTCGGGGTGCTCATCCGGCTGGCTTCTCCGCGAGCAGCGAGACACTCTTGACGCCGTACACCCCGCTGGCGTTCTGGGCCTGCTCGGAGAGGAACTGGTAGGGGTTGCCGCGGACCTCGACGATGCGCAGGCCGGCGGCCTCGATCGCCGTGCGATACGCGTCCTCCTGCGCCGCCCCACCGATGCAGGACGCCCACAGGTCGGCGTTGGCGACGATGGAGTCGGTCAGAGGTCGCTCACTGACGATGTCCGCGAGGGCCAGGCGCCCGCCGGGTCGCAGCAGCCTCGCGGCCCGAGCGAACACCGTCTCCTTGTCGGGTGACAAGTTGATGACCCCGTTGGAGATGACGCAATCGGCGCCGCCATCGTCGGCCGGCGGATCCTCGATGCGGCCCTCGCGGAATTCCACCCACGTCAATCCTCCTTCGGCGGCCAGGCGCCGCGCCTTCTCGAGTTGGGCTGTGGAGAAGTCAATACCGATCACCCGCCCCGACGGACCGACCAATGCCGCGGCGTAGAAGGCATCCATCCCCGAGCCGCTGCCGAGGTCGACGAGCGTCTCGCCCGGGCGTGGATCAGCGAGATCGAAGAAGTAGCCGACTCCCGCGAATGACTCCACCGCGCCGCCCGGGACGTGGTCGAGGACGTCGGCGGAGTATCCCAGCCGCAGCGCCAGCGGGCGTCCCACCTCGAAGTGGTAACTGGCGCCGGGGTTCTCCGCGACGTGGCGGTACATCTGCTTGACCTTCGCGGTCAGCTCGTCAGAGTCGACCTGACTGGACATGGGTTCTCCTCGATTTCCTAGATGTTGTGATGTCCCGCCTACGAGCTCACGACCCTGGTCAGTCACGCCGGCTCGGGTCACGCGGACGGCGACGGGGTTGCGGACGATGCCAGGACCGGTGACGTCTCCTAGACGTAGGTCACCAACTCGTCGAGCTTGTCGTCCGTCGCGTCACTGTCGATGCGACACGTGACGCGTACCTTCTGGTAGCCGGGCCGCACGTCCCGCGACAACCCAGGAAGCCGTGCAGATCCAGCTCGCCCTCGAGGTCGAACTCCAGGGCCCGGAACTCGATCCCCTGGACGGCGGCGTTGTATGCGATTCCGACCGCGAGCCACGACGCAAGAGCGCGCAGCACCGCCTCGACCGCGTTCGGTCCCTTGTTGGCGCCGAGCAGGACCGGCGGCTCGTCCCCGTCAAGTACGAGCGGCCGCGCACGACGTGTCCTCTCCGCCAGCTCCCAGCAGCCCCGGATCGAGGTCTGGGAGTGGCCGCCGCCGAGCCAGGTGTTCGTTGCCCGGAAGCGGAACTTCGCCAGCTCCCGGTCTTGCTTGATCGCGCCGATCGTCTCTACGAGCCGGGCGACATCGACGCCGTTGAGTGACTCGGCTCTCGGGCCCGACATGGTCACCTCCGTTGTGTTGCGGGCTCCAAGCGGCAGCGGGCGCACGCCCCGGGGGCCGGCCGATTCGATTGACCGAAGTAGACGTCGACACCGGCAGGCGGCGGAACCGTTTCGGCTACCGATGTCTCAGCGGCGCCTACTGAGGTTTCGCGACACCTGCCAGTGCGCGCGAGTATCGCTACGTCAGACCCAGCTCGGCCGCGCGCGCCGCGGCCTGCCGACGGGTGGGCGCGCCAAGCTTGTCGAGCACCGCGGCAACATGGCTGTCGACGGTGCGCACGGACAGCACCAACCGCTCCGCGATCTCGGCATTGGTCAGGCCCTCTTTGAGCAGCCGTAACACCTCAAGCTGCCGAGCGGTCAGCCCGGCCGGGTTCCGCCGGGTCGCTCCGATCGGTCCGCGCGGTACCCGGGTCACGCCCAGCTCACGGAGCCGGGCGCGCACCAGCGCGGCGAGCGGTCGAGCGCCCAGCTCGTCCAGGTCGCTGAGCACCGCGGTCAGCTCGCCCGGGCTACCGCCGTCGAGCGTGGCCAGCGCGTGCTCATATGGGCAGCCGGCGGCCCGCCACGCCGCGGCGGCGGCCCGCCACCTCCCGCCCGATTGGATCGCGTACGGATGATCGGAGTCGATGGGTGTCACCGGGAACCCGGCCTTGGTCAGCCAATAGGCGAGCTCCGAGGTCCACGCCACGTCGCCCGAGCGGCGCGCGTCAGCATAGGCGGCCGAGGCGACCGTACGTACCCGGTCGTGGTCGCCCACCAACCACGCCGCCTCCGCACGGGCGGCGGCGACCGGTCCGGTCCGTTGCACCTCATCCATGGCGGTCGCGAGATCCCACGCCTGGGCGAGCAACTCCTCGCCGCCCGGCTCACCGCGCCGCACCCGGATCCGCCCCATGGCGGTCAGCGCAGGGCAGCGCAGCGGAGGGCGTTCCGCCATTGCGAACTCGACCATCCGTATCGCCTCATCCCAGGCGCCCCGTCCGAGCTCGAGCCGGGCGCGCTCCAGCCGGAGGTAGCCGAGGTAACCCAACTGCTCGGTCTCCTCCGCCAGCGCGATTCCCTCGGCCAGGCTGCGGTCGGCCTCAGCGAGGCGGTACTCGTCCAGGAAGCCCGAGGCGATCCCGATGTACGCGCGAAGGGCATGTTCCACTTCTTCGGCCGCTAGCGCGATCCGCAGGGCGTCGGTGAGTGTCTTGAGCCCGGTCGGGTCGCCGCGGGTCCATAGCGAACCGCCGATGTTCGTCAGCGCGTGCGCCAGGATCGCCGCGTCCCCGGCCTCGCGCGCGAGCTGGGCGGCCCGGCCGCCGAGCCCAACGCTCTCATCCACCCGGTAGGCGATCATGTGTAGCTGGGACAGATTGCTCAAGGCGAGCGCGAGCAACCGCCGGTCACCCGCCCGCTCCAGGACCGCGATCGCCTCGTCGGCAATCCGTTCGGCGGCCGGTCGGTCCCCGGCCCACCAGTGCATCCGCGACAGCCAGCGCAAGGCGGAACCGAGGGCGTGGTCGTCGCCCATGCCCCGGCGGAGCTCGACTGCGGCGAGTTGCTCGGTGACCGCGAGCCGCGCGGCACCGACCGTGTAGCACTCGATGGCGTAGCACTCGAGCAGCTGTGCCCGGTCGGCCGGCGCGAACCTGTCCCGCAACATCAGCATCTGTCGGTAGTGGGCGACCGCCTCCCGGTGCGCGCCGGCGGCGGCGGCGTCCCGGGCCGCGCCGGGGCCGTACCGGACCACCGCGTCGACGTCACCGGCCGCAACGGCATGGTGCACGAGCCTGGACAGATCCGAGCCGGGTCGGGCGACGAGGGCGCCGAGGACCATCCGGTTCAGCTCCACCCGGCGGGCCTCGGGCAGCGCATCGACGAGGGCCCGCCGCGCCAGCTCGTGCCGGAACGACACCCGCGTCGCTGAGACGGTCAGCAGCCCGCGCTGCTCGGCGGCCGCCAGCGCGGCGGGGCTGTCATCGACGAGCGCGTCGACCAGCCATCGCTCAAGAGTGGACGGAACGACGGCCAGCCGGTCGAGCGCGTCTTGCGTCGACGCGTCGAGGCGGCGTACGCGGGCCAGAACAGCGGCGGCGATCGACGGCGGCACGTCCGCGCCCGAACCGGCGGCGAGCACTTCGCTCACGAAGAACGGGTTGCCGGAGGTTAGCGCGTGTACGCGGTCAGGATCGGCCGCATCCTCGACGCTCAGTTGTCGGACCGCTTCCCGGGACAGCCGCTCCAGGCCTAACCGATGGACACGTTCGGCGGTCGCGACCTGACCCAGCAGCTGCCGAAGCGGATGTTCCCGGGTCAGCTCGTCGTCGCGGTAGGTGAGCACGAGCACGGCTGGCAGGCCAGCGATGCGCCGCACGAGATATCGCAGCGCGTCCAGCGTCGCCTCGTCGGCCCAGTGCACATCCTCGACGACCAGCACGGTGGGGCCGGTGGGCCGATCGATCTCGTCGCGCAGCGCGGCCAGCAGGTGATCCCGGTCGCCGGACCCTCGCAGTGCCCGGGACAGCGTCGGACCGACTACTCCGGCCAGATCCCGCAGCGGTCCCAGCGTGCGGGGTGTGGCCAGGTCGTCGCAGTAGCCGATCAGCAGGCGGGCCTCGGCCGGTAGGTGTGCGCGCAGGCCCCGGACCAGGACAGACTTGCCGATTCCGGCCTCACCGAACACGAGCGCTACCGAGCCGGCGCCCTCGGCCGCGGCACGGGCGGCGCCGGCGAGCGTCGCGAACGCGTGCTCGCGCTCAAGAACCCGACCACCCACACCGCGATCGTGGCACGCTGCCTCCCGGTCGGCTACCTCGGGTCGATCAACAAGGGTACGTGCGTCGCGAGAGGTCCGAGTAAATCGGCGTCCACGTTGGACTGTTCGACGTGGACCCAGCGCGGCGGGGCCCCGGCGCTCGTCAGACGTCGATGAGTTCGACGGTGACTGTCGCAACCTCACCCACATCAAGGTCCTCGGCCGTACGGACGGACCGCTTGAGCGGCAGGACGTAGCACCCGCTCGCGCTGTCCGGGAAGATCGACGTCGTCCACGTGCTGTCGCCGATCGTGGCGCTCACGCGGACGGAGCCGAAGCCCCGACGCGGCCCGCCGTCGGCGAGCCTGCGGATCTCGTCGGACTCGTCTGCCGGCAGGGTGACGAAGACCCAGCTGTCGCTGCGCCGGGCATCCCAGCGCCACAGCTCGGCATCGAAGGCGATCGTCGTCCTCTCAACCATGCGCTCAGCATCACACGGGGCACCGACGGTTCGACGTGGGGCTAACCCCACCAGCGAACCGCCGGCTGGCCGGATCGAAGACAAGGGGCGCCTCGGGCACCATCGACGTCGACGCCTCGATGGCCAGGAGGAACGCGTGACCAGAACCATCAACCCGACCACGGCGGCCGTGCGCCAGTACTCACGCAGCGTCGTGTTCGCGGTCTGGGCGGCGGCCGCCCTGCCGATGGTGTTGCTCGCCTGGGTGGTGGCTCCGGCGGTGGCCGGCCCGAACCCGACGGTGGAGCGGTTCACGGTCGCCCTCATCGGCGCCCTCACCGTAGGTCTGGTCTGGCAGTTCGTGCTCGTCGTCGTGCTCGTGGCGCGCGAGCAGCGGACCGTACGCTGGCGCGTCGTTCGCGAGGCGCTGTGGCTACGACCGCCGTCCGACCGGACCGGACGGCGCGGCGGGCGGCTCTGGTGGTGGACCGTGCCGTTCCTGCTCGGCGCGGCCATCCGACCGCTGATCCCGTTCGGTCCGTCCGCACCGTCCGATCGCGACTTCGGTGCCGTCATGGAATCGTCGTCGGGCCAGGACCTCATCCGCGGGAACTGGGACCTGTTCGCATTGATTGTCGCGATGTTCCTATTCAACACCGTGCTGGGTGAGGAGCTGCTGTTCCGGGGGCTGCTCCTTCCCCGCATGCGCGCCGCCTTCGGCCAGGCTGACTGGGTCGCCAACGGCGTGCTGATGGGCGCGTACCATTTGCATCAACCATGGTCGATCCCATTGAGCGTCCTGGCGAGCACCTTCCTCTACGCGTATCCGACGCGGCGCTTCCGCAGCGCCTGGATGGGCATCATCGTCCACTCAGCGGGGAGTGTGTTCGGCACTGTATTGATCTTCATGCTCGTCATCTCGTAACGTGCCCGGCCCGGGTGCCGCTCATCCCTTCACGGAGCCTCGGAGCAGGGCCGCGATGATGTGACGCTGGAACAGCACGTACACCATCAGCGTGGGCAGCAGGATGAGGACCGTGCCCGCACACAACAGGGGTATGTCGGTCGCGTAGTGGCCCTGGAAGGCTCCGAGCGCGCCGGCCATCGTGCGCTGCGACGGGTCCTCGACCAGGACCAGGGCAAGGAGGAACTGGTTCCAGCTCCAGACGGACATGAGAACTCCCAGCGACGCGATCGCCGGTCGCGCGAGCGGGACATGGATCCGCCAGAACAGGGCCCACGTGTTCGCGCCGTCGACCCGCGCCGCCTCCGAGATGTCATTGGGCAGGTTGGCGAAGTGGGCACGCATCCAGAAGACGCCGAAGGGCATGAACAGAGCGATGAGTGGCAGCACGATCGCGAACCGGGTGTTGAGAATCCCCATTTCCCGCTCCAGGAAGTAGAGCGGTGTGATGATCCCCTCGAAGGGCAGTGTCAGCCCGAAAACGAACAGCAGGAGCAGCAGCCTGGCGCCGGGAACCCGGAGCAGGCCGATGGCGAACCCCGCCATCGTGGCGATGACCAGGGCTACCGGCACGACCGCGAGCACGATGTACGTGCTGGACCTCAGCAAGACGCCCATGTTCGCGACCTTGAACGCGTCGGCGAAGTTGCCCCACTGGGGATCGGCCGGCCACTCGAGCCCGCTGGGAAGCGTTCCCGACGGATGCAGCGCCGTCGTGAGGATGCTGAGAAAGGGCAAGACCGTGACTGCCATCATTCCCACCAGGAGCGCGCGGCCCGCGTACAGCTCGCCTCGCGAGATCCTCATGGACGGTCCTCCCTGCTCAGACGCTGGATCGGAAGGATGATGACGAGCACCAGGATCATGAGCATGACCGCGAGCGCGGAGGCGAGACCAACCTGCCGCTCGAGGAACGCGAGGATGTAGATCTGGATCCCCGGTACGGCGGTCGAGTTGCCGGGTCCGCCGCCGGTCGACACATAGACGATATCGAATGCGGCCAGGGCAGCGATCACGGTGACGGTCAAACATACGCCGATCTCGTAGCGCAGGCTCGGCAGCGTGATGGAGACGAACTCCCGGTACCAGCTCGCGCCATCGATCCTCGCCGACTCGTACAGGGCAGGGTCGATCTTCGTCATGCCCGCGAGTAGGAGCACGGTGCAGAAGCCGAGCAGGACCCAGATCCCGATGAGGCCCACGGCCGGCAGCGCCGTGTCGAAGTCGCCGAGCCAGGCACGGGTGACGCTCCCGAGGCCCACGGCCTTCAGGGCCTGGTTGACCAGGCCCGGCAGCGACAGCAGCCAGCCCCAGATGATGCCCGCGGCGACGAGCGGGATGACCTGAGGCAGGAACAGCACGGTCCGGGTGATGCCTCCGAGACGCCCGGTCGCAACGCGGTGGATCACCGTGGCAGTGACGAGCCCCAACGACACCGGGATGACGCTGAAGAACAGGACGAGCTTGAACGAGTTGATGATCGTGCCGAGCAGATCGGGATCGCGCAGCACGGTCACGTAGTTGGACAGGCCGACAAAGGTCGCCGGGCCGACGCCGTTCCAGCGGTACAGGGAGTACTGGATGGTCAGCCCGAGGGGTTGCAGGACGAACACCGCGTACATCAGCAGGGCCGGTGCCACGAACAACCAACCGACAAGGGCTGCCCGGCGGGCGCTCCCACGAAGGGGGGCCCGCCGGGACTGCGTGCGCCGGATCACGCTCGGCCTGCCCGTGGCCGGGGCCGCAGGTCGGCCGTCACGCTGCCGCCTCCGCGAAGGGAAGTGCGTCGGCGGTCACGCCGCCTCCGCGGAGGTAAGTGCGTCGGCGGTCACGCTAGCTCCCTTGCTCCAGTTGCCGCTCGTACTCGGCCTGCACACTGCTGAGCAGGCCAGCGCCGTCCTGCTGTCCACCGACCATCTTCTGCAGCTCCGGCGTCCAGCCCTGGGCGAAGATCGCTCCGGTCGCGTTAGCGATGAAGTCCATCGCGCCGTTGGCCTCCGCCACCGCTCCGCCGGCCGCCAGGGTCTCGTTGGTCACCGAGCCGGCGGCCACCGACGGGATCGCCAGATCCGCCGGACCACCCGGGTTCGAGCCACCGACGGTGACGTTGATCTCACGGGCCTGGTCGTTGGTGGCGACCCAGTCGAAGAAGAAGGCAGCGCAGCCGGCATGGGGCGCGTCGGCCGCGATTCCGTACGTCAGCGGCGAAGACATGGCCGCGACCGGCTCGCCCTCCTCGAGCGGCGGGAAGAGGAAGAACCCCACGTTGCCGGCCATGCCGTCGTCGTAGCCCGCGTTCTCCCAGTCACCGTTGAAGATGAACAGACCTTCACCACCGCGGAAGCGGGCGTTGGCGTCCGTGTACTGGATCGCGTTGGCGTCCTCCGGGAAGTACCCGGCCTCAATCCACCGCTGCAGGTGCTCCGCCGCGTCCTGGTTCGAGGCCGTGTCGATCGTTGCTCCCGGCTTCTGGAAGATCCAGTCGTTGATCGGCTGTGTCGGCCCGTAGGCGGCCATGAGCTGCTGAAGCGGGAAGGCCAGACCCCCACCGCTCGCGGAGGCGTTCCAGACCATGATCGGCAGCAGGCCCTCAGCCTTGGCCGTCTCCAGTAGGGCATCGAACTCAGTCACCGTCTGGGGCGGCTCGGTCATCCCGATCTGCGCCGCCAGATCCATGTTGTAGAAGACACCCGTGAGGCTGTAGTTGAGACCCATCGCGTAGAGGCTCCCCGAGCCGCGGGTGCCGTCATCCGCAACCCGGTTCTGCGCGAGCTGGGCAGCGGGCCACTGGTCCCAACCGAAGCCGGCGGCGTAGCCGTCCAGGTTCTTGAGCAGCCCGTCCTGCACGAGCGAGACCATCGTGGGCAGGCGGATCAGGTCTGGTGGGTTGTCGCCGGACAGCAGCCGCGGCGTGGCGTTGATGAGGTTCTGGAACTGATCCTGCTTGATGTCCCAGGTCACGTTCGGATACTGCCGGGTGAACTCCTCGCTCAGCCTGAACGGCAGGTCGAACCCCGTCTCGAAGTAGGCGTTGAGGACCACCGGATCGGTCCCGCACGTCGGGGCTTCGGGCGCGGTCGAGTCATTGGATTGCGGCGGGCCGTTCGAGCCGGGCCCGGCACAGCCGGCGAGCAGGAGAGCCAGCAGTAACGACCCACCCGCGGCGATGTGTTTCCTCATGGCGAATGTTCCTCTCAGGACGGTGCAGGCCGTCGGTCACCCACCACGAGTCCAGGTCGGGAACCGCCGGCCCGCTGGCCTTGGTCCGTCAGGTACGTCACATCCGTTCGCCCACCCTCGTCGGAGCAGCGTGGCGGACAAGACCACGGCCGCCCGCCGGAAGCGAAGGGGCGAAGCCCACCCAGGAGCAGGCCGTGAGCTAGATTGCTGAGCTAGATTGCTGAGCTAAACTGATTTAGCAGAATCATGCGCGTGGGGCCCACCACTGTCAAGGCTCTCGTCGGCAACGATCTGGGAACGGGCGGTAATACTACGTCGGTGCCCGAAGGAGTCGGAGGGCGCGCGTCGCATCATGGATGCAGCGACCGGCACGGGCCGGTCATGCCACCGGAGGAAGCATGAGTCGCAGCCGCGCGACCCTCGCTGATGTCGCTCGACTGGCCGGGCTGTCGAAGACGGCGGCCTCGATGGTGCTCAACGGGCGCGAAGGCACGCGTCTGTCGGCGGACGCCCACCGGCGGGTGTTCGCCGCGGCGGCCGAGCTCGGCTACCGGCCGAACGTCGCCGCCCGGAGCCTGCGCACTCAGAAGACCTCCACGTTCGCCTTCGTCTCCGACATCGTGGCCACCACGCGGTTCGCCGGCGACATGATCCGCGGTGCCCTCGACGCAGCGCGGGAACAGGACCACGTCCTGCTGATCGCTGAGACACAGGGCGACGAGAGTTTTGAGCAGTACGCCATCGACGCCATGCTCGACCGCCAGGTCGACGGGGTCATCTACGCCGCCATGGCCACGCGCCAGCTCACGGTGCCCGCGGCACTGCTCACGCACCCGACCGTGCTGCTCAACGCGGCCAGCGCCGCCGGCCTGCCGTGCGTCCTGCCCGACGATGAGCACGCGGGCCACACCGTCGCCACGGCCCTGCTCGAGGCCGGCCACCGGGACCGGATCGCGCTGATCGGGCGCAACCAACTCAAGGAGCGCGATCCCGAAGTGTCGCTGGCGGCGCGCGCGCGGCTGCGGGGGATCGAGCGCGCGCTTGAGGGCGTCGGCACACGCCTGCACGCCGGTGCGTCCTGCCACGACTGGCTTCCGGAGCACGGCTACACCGCGATGCGTTCGCTGCTGCGGCGGTCGGCCCGACCCACCGCCGTGATCTGCATGAATGACCGGCTCGCCTTCGGCGCCTATCAGGCGCTGGCCGAGGCCGGCCTGCTCATCCCCGGGGACATGTCGGTTGTCTCGTTCGACGATGACGCCATCGCGGCTTGGCTGCGGCCGGGGCTGTCGACGGCCGCCCTGCCGCACGAGCGGATGGGACGGCGGGCCGTCGAGCTGCTGCTGGCGGCCCGTGCCGTCGACATGTCCCTGGTGCCCATGCCGCTGCACCGCCGAGGCTCCGTCGGCCCACCACGCGCACAATGATCAGCGACCTCGGGACCGGTCGCGGGTCCGTCGTGGCGCTAAACCGATTCAGTTGGTAACTTGCCGGCATGCTCCGGCTCGAAGACCACTGGGTGTGGGACAGCTGGCACGCCCGGGACGATGATGGGCTACACCATGTCTTCTTCCTGCGCGCGTCCCGCGCCCTGCTCGACCCGAACCGCCGCCACCATCGGGCATCGATCGGACACGCGGTCTCGACCGACCTCCGGTCCTGGCGCCTCGTCGCGGACGCGCTCGTACCCGCCGATGCACCAAGTTGGGACGACCTGGCCACGTGGACCGGTAGTGTCGTGCGTGGCGCCGACGGTCGCTGGTACCTCTACTACACCGGCGTCAGCCGCGCCGAGCAGGGTCTCGTGCAACGGATTGGTCTGGCCACCTCCGACGACCTCATGGTGTGGCGGCGGTACGGAACCCGACCGCTGCTCGAGCCGGATCCACAGTGGTATGAATCGCTCGATCTCACGCACTGGTACGAGCAGGCCTGGCGTGACCCCTGGGTCTACGCCGATCCATCCGGAGGTGGCTGGCACATGCTCATCACAGCCCGGAGCAATACCGGTCGTGCTGACGGGCGTGGCGTTATCGGCCATGCCCGATCCGCGGACCTCATCACCTGGACGGTGCAGCCGCCGTTGAGCAGCCCGGCCGGTTTCGGCCACCTGGAGGTTCCCCAGGTCGCCGTCGTCGGTGGGCAGCCACTGCTGCTGTTCTGCACGAACGCGGTCGCCCCGGATCGAGGCACGGACGACCGCATCTGGTTCGCCGAAGGTCCGAGCGTCGACGGGCCATGGAACGTCGCCGCCGCCCGATCCTTCCCCCACCCGCACCTGTACGCACCGCGGCTGGTGGTCGACGTCGACGGCTCGCCGGCACTCATCGGGTTTGTCGATGACGTGGACGGATCGTTCGCCGGTGAGCTCACCGACCCCATCCCGGTGCGCTACGACGCGCAGGTGGGCGTGGTGCCCGAGGCGGTCGACCGGGTCGCGGGATGAGCGAGCCGGTGGACCGGGCACGTGGGACTGGACTCCTCATCATCGGTGAGTCCCTGGTCGACCTCATCGCCGAGGCCGGATCCAATGTCTTCACCGCCCGGGCCGGCGGCAGCCCGTTCAACGTCGCTCTCGGCGTCGCCCGACTGGGCCAACCGGTCACCTTCGTCACCGAGTACGGCGATGACCACTGTGGACGGATCCTGGCCACCGCCCTTGCCGCGGACGGTGTCGCCGTACGTCAGGTCCGGCGTCCGACGAGCATCGCCATCGCCACGCTCGACACCTCGGGCAGCGCGACCTACGACTTCCGGTTCGAGTGGGGGCTGGGTGTCGACGGCGAGATCCCAGTACGAGGGCCGTTCGCCGGCCTGCACGTCGGGTCGCTGGCCTGTGTGGTTGAGCCGGGGCGACACGCCGTACTCGCGGCCGCGACCGAAGCGCATGGGTTGGGCATGGCTGTGTCGTACGACCCCAACATCCGGCCTGCGCTGGCCCCGGAGCGATCGGTTGCCCGCGGAATCGTCGAGCAGTTCGTCGCGGTCGCGACAGTCGTGAAGGCGAGCGTCGAGGATGTGGAGTGGCTGTACCCGGGCGAGAACCCGGTGCACCGGCTGCACCAGTGGGCCGCCGAGGGCGACCGCCTCGTTGTGCTGACCGACGGTCCGCGTGGATGCACCGCGGTCACGTCGAGCGGTGAGGTCTGGGTCCCGGCGTCGCCCGTCACGGTGGTCGACACGATCGGTGCCGGCGACAGCTTCACGGCGGCTCTGCTGGCCCACCTGCAAACCAGCGGAGAGCTGCAGGCGGCGCCACACCTGAGCGAGGACCGTGTCCGCGACGCGCTTGCGTTCGCGTCCCGGGCAGCCGCGATGACCTGCAGCCGCGCGGGCGCCTACCACCCGTCGGTGGCCGACTTGGAGGGGTACCAGACTCAGGAAGGAAAGGGCTGACTCGAGGCAGGCCGGCTACTCTTTCCCGGCGGGGTCGAGGCTCATGCTGATGCTGTTGATGCAGTAGCGGGTGTCCTTCGGCGTGAAGTGCTCGCCGTCGAAGCGGTGACCCAGATGCGAGTCGCAGCGCGCGCACCGGACCTCGGTGCGGACCATCCCTAGGGACCGGTCCTCGATGTACCGGATCGCGCCGGGAATCGCCTCGTCGAACGAGGGCCAGCCGCAGTGACTATCGAACTTGGTCGCACTGTCGAACAGCTTCGCTCCGCACGCCCGGCACCGGTAGACGCCCGGGGTCTTCGTGTCGTTGTACTCCCCGGTCCACGCGGGCTCGGTGCCGTGCTGGCGCAGCACGCGGAACTCGTCGGGCTTCAACCGCACCCGCCACTCATCCTCGGTGGTGGGCAGCTCGGCGTCGGGCAGCTCGCTCGTCATGGGCACCACGCTACCCGGGCCGGCGCGAGGCGGCCCTTACCATCCGCGAACCCCACCGCGCGCGTGGTCACGTCAGCTGTCGGTGTCAGGAGGGGCACCTTCCTATACACACCAGACGTCAGCAAGGTGCCCTTCCTGACACCGGGCACACCGGGCACATCTCGCACACCTGGCAGCCGGCGAACGGCGGGTAGGGTCGACGGATGGCGAAGCCGACAGCGACCGAGATCGAGGTGGCGGGTAGGACCGTACGGGTGAGCAACCCCGACAAGATCTACTTCCCGGAGCGGGGGTTCACGAAGCTCGACGTCGTGCAGTACTACCTCAGCGTCGGCGACGGGATCCTGCGGGCGCTGCGGGAGCGACCGACCACCCTGGAACGCTGGCCGGCCGGGGTGGTGCCGGGGGCGAAGCTGTCCACCAGGGCCGACCACACCGGGGACGCGTTCTACCAGAAGCGGATCCCGACCAAGGGCGTGCCCGAGTGGGTCGAGACCGCCGAGATCAAGTTTCCCAGCATGCGTACGGCCGACGAGCTCTGCCCCGTGGACCTGGCCCACGTCGCGTGGGCGGCGCAGCTCGGCACCATCGTCTTCCACCCGTGGCCGGTGCGTCGCTGGAATGTGGACTCTCCCGATGAGCTGCGCATCGACCTCGACCCGCAGCCCGGCACGGACTTCGCGGACGCCGTCGAGGTCGCGGCGACGGTCAAGCAGATGCTCGACGAGCTGGGCTGGGTCGGCTTCTCGAAGACCTCGGGCGGCCGTGGTGTCCACGTCTACATCCGAATCGCTCCACAGTGGACGTTCACCGAGGTCCGCCGGGCGGCGATCGCGTTCGGTCGGGAGGTGGCCCGTCGGCGACCCGACAAGGCAACCATCAAGTGGTGGAAGGAGGAGCGCGGGCAACGGGTCTTCATCGACTACAACCAGATGGCCCGCGACCGCACCATCGCCTGTGCCTACTCGCTGCGCGCCCGGGCCAACGCCACCGTGTCGACCCCGGTCACGTGGGCGGAGCTGACCCACGTCGACCCGAACGACTTCACCCTCGATACGGTGTCGGACCGGTTCGCGAAGATCGGCGACCCGCACGCTGCCATCGACGAAGTTCACCACGACATCACGCCGCTGCTGGAGTGGTCGGAACGGGACGAGCACCACGGCGAGGGTGACCTTCCGTACCCGCCTGACCACCCGAAGCAGGTCGGTGAGCCGCCGCGCGTACAGCCGTCCCGCATGAACCACGCGAACTGGGATGGCGACGGCAAGCGCCGGACGTGACCGCCCTCGGCGCTGGCGCCCGTGCTGTAGAAAGGCGGAATGCAGATCTTCGCGGAGCCCGACCCGCTGGAAACGCCGGCGCGGGTCGCCTTCGCGGGAGACTGGCACGCGAACACCCGCTGGGGGATCGCGGCGATCCAGTACGCGGCCGAGCACGAGGCCGACGTGATCGTCCACCTCGGCGACTTCGGCTATGACTACCGGGCCGCGTTTCTCGACGGCCTGGACCGGGCTCTGGCCCGCACCGGGCTTCGGTTGCTCTTCGTTGACGGCAACCACGAGGAGTTCCCGCTGCTCGAGCGCTACCCCGTACGGTCGAACGGGCTCCGCCAGATGACCAACCGCATCTGGCACCTGCCCCGCGGCTTCCGGTGGGACTGGGGCGGCATCCGGTGGCTCGCTCTGGGCGGCGCGCACTCCGTCGACCGACCCTGGCGCGAGGCCGGGATCTCGTGGTGGCGTGAGGAGGCGGTCACCGAGCTCGACATCGCCCGGGCGATGGACGGCGGGCCGGCCGACGTGATGGTGTCCCACGACTGCCCCGCCGGGGTGGACATCCCCGGGCTGGCCGAGTCGTCGCATCTGTGGCCGGCGGAGGAGCTCGTCGCGGCGAACCACCACCGGGCCCGGATGCGCCGGGTGGTTGAGGCCGTACGGCCGCGGACCATCTGGCACGGCCACTTCCATCGCCGCTATTCGACCGCGGCCGACCTGGGCTACGGGCCGGTGGCCGTGGACGGGCTCGACTGTGATGGATCCACATTGGACAGAAACATGGCGGTCGTCGCGCTGCACGACATCCCCACACTCGGGCGGACCCTGCTCAGCGAGCAGCAGGATCTGCGCACCGACGAGCTGGGCCTGCGCACCGACGAGCGGGGTGTGCGCGCCGACGACCGGGCCCTCCAAGATCCCACTCCGCGGTGAGATTTCCGAGAATCCTCGGAAAACTCACCGGTCAGCGCGGGTCAGCGCGGGTCAGCGCGTTAGGACGCGGGGCAGCGCAGGCCATCCTCGGGAACGGTCAGGTCGATGAGGTAGTTGTCCACGGCCCGGCGGATGCAGCTCGTCTCCGGGTAGGCGGTGTGCCCCTCGCCCTCCCAGGTCAGGACCACCGCCTCGCCGAGCATGTCGGCGAGCTTCTGCGTTGACTCGTACGGGGTTGCCGGGTCGCCGGTGGTGCCGATCACGACGATCTCCCGTGGCGTGTCGGCCGGTCCGGTCGGGTAGGGGTCCTTCTCGCCCGGCCACAGCGAGCAGGTGAGCAGGCCCATGGCCAGCGAGGTGCCGAACATCGGGTACTTGGTGCGCCACTGCGACTGCAGGTCGCGGATCTCCTCCAACGACGGATAGTCGCCGTCGGCGCAGTTCACGGCGCTGTTGGCGTCGAAGAGATTCGTGTAGTGGCCCTGCTCGTCGCGCTCGGCGTAGGTGTCCGCGAGCAGGAGGATCAGCGTCGCATCACCGTTGCTCAGGTTGTCGATCGCCGGGCCCAGGTACTCCCAGATGTCCTGCGAGTACATCGACAGGATGACGCCCCAGAGAACCCAGCCCGCGGTCGCGTCGCGACCATCGGGGCCGCGGACTGGCGACGTGCGCGCCTTCTCGATCTGTTCGGTGATGGCGCCACGCGGGTCGTCGGAGATCGGGCACCGGGACCGGTTCGACTGGCACCACGTTGAGAAGTTCGTCAATGCCCGCTCGAACCCCATGGCCTGGCCCTCGGACGACTCGATCGAGTCCGCCAGTGGGTTGACCGCGCCGTCGAGCACCATCGCTCGGATCTTGTCGGGGAACAGTTGCGCGTAGACGGCGCCCAGCAGCGTGCCGTAGGAGAAACCGAGGTAGGTCAGTTGTTCGTCCCCGACGGCGGCGCGGACCGCGTCCATGTCCTTGGCCGCCTGCACGGTCGAGAACAGGGGCAGGTCGCCGCCGTACGCGTCACCGCATCCCTCCCCGATCCGGCGGTAGATCTCGACGACCTCGTCGTAGGCTGCCTGCTCGACCGGGTCCGGCTCCGCGCTGAAGCTCGCGTCGAGGTCCTCGTCGGAGATGCAGTCCACCGGCTCGGACTCACCGACGCCGCGGGGGTCGAACGAGACGATGGCGAACTCGTCCATCAGCGGACCGAGCCGGTCCACCAGGCCCGGCAGGAAGGTCAGGCCCGAACCGCCGGGGCCACCAGGATTCGTCAGCACCGACCCCTGCTTGTCCGCCAGGTCGCCGCTGTAGATCCGCATCGCGGAGATATCGAAGGTCTCGCCGTCGTCGGGCGCGTTCCAGTCCTTGGGCACCGTGACCGTCGTGCACTCGACCGTCAGGTTCCGGTCAAGGGCCTCGTTGCTGTCGCGAGCCTTGTCGAAGCAGTCCTCCCACGCCGACGGGCTCGAGTCGTCGGGGTCGTCGGGGGCCGGAGGGACGCAGCCGGAGAGGACGAGCAGCAGCGACATGGCCACTGCCGGTAGGGCCGCAAGCTTCGCTCCGGCTGGGCGAATGGCGACGCGTCGACGCACGGGAATCCTCCGGACAAACCTCGCCGAGCCTGGGACCGCCCCACGATACCGTCGCCGAACCACACGCACCGCCCGTGGTCACGGTTCGGCTGAGATCACGGCCGGGCGAGGACCTCGTCGACATCGAAACGCAGCGGTCGCTCCAGCTGCTCATAGGTGCAGGACTCCGGGGTGCGGTCCGGTCGCCAGCGGCGGAACTGGGCGGTGTGGCGGAACCGGTCGCCCTCCATCGCGTCGTAGCCGACCTCGACGACCAGCTCGGGCCGGAGTGGCTCGAAGCTCAGGTCCTTGCCGGCGCTCCACCGGGACAACCCGCCCGGGATGCGGTGCCCGGCCAGTGCCGCCGCCTCGGCCCCCTCGATCCACTGCAGCCACGGGTGGCCGTCCCGGGCGTTCTCGCGCAGCGGCGCCAGCTCGTCGAGCAGCTGCTTGCGCCGGGCGGCGGTGAAGCTCGCACTGACGCCCACGTGGTGCAACCGGCCCTCGTCGTCGAACAGCCCGAGCAGCAGGGACCCCACGATCCCGCCCGTCTTGTGCCAGCGGAACCCGGCCACCACGCAGTCCGCCGTTCGCGCGTGTTTGATCTTGAACATGAGGCGCTTGCCCGGGACGTAGGCGATGCCGGCGGGCTTGGCGATCAGCCCGTCGAGCCCGGCGCCCTCGAACTCGGAGAACCAGCCGAGGGCGGTCTTGAGCTCCTGCGTGGTCGGCGTGACGTGGATGGGCGGCTTGACGGTCGCCAGGGCCGACTCCAGCGCCTCGCGGCGGCTCTCGTACGGCTGCGCCATCAGGTTCGCGTCACCGAGCGCGAGCAGGTCGAACGCGACGAAGTCGCAGGGCGTACGGGTGGCGAGCATCTTCACCCGCGACGCAGCCGGATGGATGCGTTGCTGCAGCCACTCGAACTGCAGCCGCGGGACGTGCCCCTCCTCGCGCTGGATGAGGATGACCTCGCCGTCGACCACGCATCGGGTCGGGAACTGGGCGAGCACCTGCGCGACCACATCGGGGAAGTAGCGGGTCATGGTCTTGCCGCCGCGGCTCACCAGCTCCACGTCGTCGCCGTCGCGGAACACGATCGTGCGGAAACCATCCCATTTCGGCTCGTAGCGCATGCCCGGCGCGCTCGGGATCTCCGGCACGCTGGTGGCGAGCATCGGCTCGACCGGCGGCATGACAGGTAGGTCCACGAGGCCGAGTCTGCCACCGCCCCCCGACACTCGAAGCTTTCACCCCTTACGGCCGTTTCACCCGTACGGTCGTGACGGCCGTACGGTCGGGCAGGGCCCTCAGCCAGCCAGGGTGGAGAGGGCGACCACCTCACCGCTTGGCGCCTCGACCGTGGCCGGTGTGCCGAAGTCTGACAGCTCGAGGGCGGTGCCTCCCTCGGCCGCGACGTGCACCGGGTAGGGCGGGCCATCGGTGGCGATCGAGACGACGGTGTTGCCATCCGTCAGCGTCACCACCGGCGTTCCGTTCACGGTGGTCTGTTCGCCCTTCTCGAGTACGCCCGCGGGGGCGAGCAGCGTCTCGACGTCCGGGATGAACGTCGCCCCCAGCACGGCGTACACGCCGTCCAACTCGACCCACTTCCCGTCCAGATCCGCGGCGGCCGCCTCGTCGAGGAGCTCCTGCCAGAATGCGGTCCCCGTCTTGACGAACGTCTGCGCGCCGATCCGGATGATCTCGACCACCGACCCACCGTGGCTCCACGTGCCTCCGCGCCGGTCGCCGGTGTAGACCAGATCGAGGGTGATCGCTCCACTGCCGTCGTCGATCGTGCCCGTGACGCGGTAGGACGACGCCACGTGCAGCGCGTCGAGGGCCTGCGTGAGGATCTCGTCGGCGGTGAGCGCGTCGGGAGTCAGCGGGGGCGGCAGCACAGTGGCGGTGGAGGTGGCCGCGGGAAACGCCTCGTCCTCGTCCTCGCTCGTCTGGACCGCCGTCGGGTCCGTCTCCGGTTCGGGCGACGACGAGGTGCACCCGCCCACCAACACGAGCGCGGCGAGGCACGCGAACGCGGCCACCGCGCGGGTTCTCATGAGCATGGCGGCGAGTCTATGGCTCCGTCGCCTCTTGGGCGGCTCGAGCTGCATCGACAACGAGGCCGGCGGTGCCGTCGGCGGCAACCGTCCCATCCGCGGTCGTGACAGGATCCTCGTATGTCAGGTCCACCCGTGCCGCCGGCTGACCCGACCCGGCCGATGCCGGTGCCGGGTTGGGCTCCGCCCGGGCCGCCCGCCGGGTATCCGCCGGCCCAGCAGCCCGGGTATCCACAGTCCGCGCCCGGCCAGCCGGCCGGCGCATGGCCGGCGCCGCCGCAGCCGTGGGCGCTGCCGCACGAGCCGGCGCCGAAGAAGTCCCACACCGGCTTGATCATCGCGATCGTCATCGGCGCGGTGCTCCTGTGCGGCGGCCTGGCGACCGCGGGCTTCATCCTGGCCGGCCGGTTCATCAACACCATCGAGGACCCCGGGCAGCCGACGGCGCAGACCTATGAGCTGGGTCAGGCCGCCACGGTCGAGCAGGATGGCGCCCGGTTGACGGTGACGGTGACGCGGGCCGAGTGGTTCGACGCGCCGTGCACCTCGCTCGGCCGGCTCATCAACGGCCGGGCCGTCGTCCTCGACGTCACCTTCGAGGCGATCGCCGGCACGGCCAGGGCCATCACACCGTCGGACTTCGAGTTCATCACCGAGGACGGCCAGCTGTACCCGCCGGGGTTCAACGCATCGGGCTGTGTCAGGACGTTACTGGGGCTCGCCTCCGAGTTGGCGGCCGGCCAGACGCTGAGCGGCCAGATCGACTTCGACGTCCCGACGGGTGGCGAGCTGCGGTACCTGGTGCCTGCTGTCGATGGCTCGACCGTGTCGTGGCGGATCGAGGCGACGTAGGCCCGTGACCACCCCGCCGCGACCGCCGGATGGGCCGCTGGATCGGCCGCCGGATCCGGCGCTATTGCCACCGAACGCCCTGTGGCAGCCGCCTCCACCGCCACCACACCCGGACTCCCTGCTGCGGCCGCCCACACCGCTGCCCTGGGCCGAGCCGTGGGAACCGTCTGAGCCGCTGACGACGCCGGTCAAGGAACCGGCGCCGGTCGATCCGCGTCGACGGACCGCCCGGGCGCCCCGTGTCGCCGCCCAGCGCCCGCCCCACTCCGCGACCCCGACACCGGCGGCCCCCCGTCGGCGCTGGAGGTCGCGAAGGGCACTGGTCATCGCCATCGTCGTGGCCGTCGTGCTGCTCCCGTATGCCCGCAGCATCATCGACGCCATCGTCGGGCTTGTGCTACGGGCCGTGGACAGCCCGTCTCCGGGACAGCCCTGACGGCCGCGACCTGGAGTAGGTCGCCTTCCGACATGATCGAACAGTGGATCATATTGGATACGATCGCGGTCCTCCCCAGGGCTGGAGCGCTCGATGACCTATCCTCCTGCACCGCCGCCTGACCCGCTGTGGCAGCCGCCTCCACCCCCGCCGTTCCCCGACCCGCTCCTGCAGCCGTCCCAGCCGACGTGGGATCGGCCGCCGCCGCCGATCCAGCCGCCGCGCGAGCACGAACCGCGGGCCACCACGGGGCGCGCCGCGCCGCGGGTCGCCCACCGGGCCCGGACCACCTCGGCGCCGCCGTCGCCGGGCCGGCCGCGCGGCGGGACATCGACGCCACCGACATCGTCGGCGTCGCCGACGCCCTGGACGCCGTCGCGCCCCCGGTCCTGGAGGAGGCTGACCGCCTGGATCGTCGCCGCCGCGTTCCTGGTGCCCTGCGCGGCGAACGCCGTCAGCGGCATTGCCGGGCTGATGGGCGGGGACGAGGAGACGGCCACGCCGTCGTTGCCCGTCCCGCGCGACCCGCCGGCGCGGCCGCCGACGCCCCGGGTAACGGAGCTGTCAGCGATGGTCGATGCCGGGCCCGACACCTCGTTCGGTCTGCCGGCCGGCACGGGCGTCCGGATCACCCGCGGCGAGAGTCAATGGAGCGTCGCGGTTCTTGCCGTCGAGTGGCTCGACGAGGGCTGCGAGGACATTCTCGGCACGAGTGTCGGGCCGGTCGTCGTCGCCGACATCCGGCTCGAGGCGCTCTCCGACGCGCTGCTGGTGACCCCACTCCTGGAGTTCCGGTACGCCGACGTCGATGGCCGGACCAGCGGCGTCAGCCTGCTCTCGGGATGCGCCGACATGTCCGACCTGATGCTATCCGTTCCGGCAGGAGAGATCCGGACCAGCCGGATCGCCATCGAGGTGCCGTCTGGACGCGCCGGCGAGCTGACCTACGGCGAGGTGACCGGCATCGAGGACGACGCGTTCGAGCCGCTCGCCTCCTGGACCGTCACCGCCAACCCGCGGTGAGACCGCGGTCGGCAGCGGGTCAGAACGACGCGAACGACCGGACCGGCATCCGGGGGCCGAACCGGGGCGCGACCAGACCACCGCGCTCCAGGAGCACGCAGACCCGACCGCGGTGCCCGCGGAAGGGTTCGAGCAGCTCGAGCATCCGCTCGTCGGCCGGGCTGCGGGCACCGGCGCGCGCATCGGGCCCGGCGTCACGGGCGCCGGCCCGCACCTGCCCGGCCAGCGCCCACGAGACCATGTGCGGGATGTGGTAGTCGCCCACCGAGACGGCGTCCGGGTCGCCGTACGCCACCCGCACCACTTCGGCTGCTGTCCATGCCCCGATGCCCTGGATCGCGACCAGCCGGCGGGTCGCCTCGGCCGCGTCGGCGCAGTGGTCGAGACGGGTGGCGGTGGCCGACGCCCGCGCGAGCGTGTCGGCGCGACGCTGCTCGACTCCGAAGCGGTGGAAGAGCCAGTACGGCATCGCGGCCACGGTCGCCGGGTCGGGCGGGGGGAGCAGGCCCGGCGTCGGTCCGGGTGCCGGCGCGCCGCCAGTGGTGCGGTGGCAATGCCGCACCGTGGCCGCGTAGGCCCGGTACGCCTCGGTGCCGGTGACCTTCTGCTCGAAGACCGCGCGGAGCAGGTGTTGGTACACCCGGCCCGTGGCCGGCAGGCGCAGGCCTCGGTGCCGGCGGGCGAGTGCCGCCACCACCGGGTGCCGGGCCGCCATGGCCTCGAACTCCGAGACGTCGTCGCGCAGCCCGGCCACCGCGTCCGAGCGCTCCAGGACCCACGCCGCGCCCTCCCCGAAGGCCGTCGCGAGCAGCCCGCCATCCGCGCGGCGCAGGGACAGCGTGGCGACGCCGTCGGGCGTACGGGTGACCCACCAGAGGACGCCGTCCACGATCCGGACGCAGGGGTCGTGCGGCCCCATCGGCAGCTGGCGGACCGTCCCCGCGAAGTCGTATCTCTCCGGCACCGCCAGCCACCGCGACGCGCCGCCGGGCGTCATGCGGCGGCGCGGCGAGTGGCGGCCGTGAGGCTACGCATGAGGAGGCGTTGGTCGCCGAGCATGCCGCGCAGCTTACGCTCCAGCCCGGCGATCGGCGTAAGGTTCTGCGGCGCGCGGGGATCCTTGTACGGGCTGGAGGCGAACCTCGGCAGGGTGAGCGTGGCGAGGTCGGCGAGCGCGACCGCCTCGGACCTGGCCAGGTCGGCCGAGCACTCCACCCGCACGATGCCGGCCCACGGCGCGGTGCCCGCCCCGGGCAGCCGCAGGTACCAGGTGTAGCGGTTCCACGACGTGCCCAGCAGGAAGACCGGCGTGCGCTGCCCGGGCGCGAGTCGGTTGACCACTGTGGACAGATCGGGCGGCAGGTACTGAACCCGGTGCGTCTTCACGTAGCCAAGGGCCCGGGGGAGCTGGTCGCGCCCGGTCAGTGGGCCGTCGAGCACCAACAGGTCGTCGTCGCCGGCGTGGGCGGAGGAGAGGGTCTCGGTCGTCGCCCGGGCCAGGGACGAGACCTCGGTCTCCAGCGCCCGCAGCCGGGGCTGCACCGCCGCGGTGAGCTGGGCCGGATCGGTGCCGGCGACCCGGTGCACCTGGTAGCGGACCACGGCGCCTGCGTTGTCCCGGCCCGGCCCGCCGGCGCCGAGCGTGGCGATTATGTCCTCGGCCTCCACGCTGGAGGTGAAGAAGCCGCGCATCACCCGGGCCCCGGCGACATCGGCACTGCCGCGGCGCAGGTCGCACCGGACGACCCCCGCCGCGTAGGAGGCGGCCAGCCCGGCGTGGACGGTACCGTCGGGATCCTCAACCCAAACACGGGCGTCGATACGACGGACGCCGTCGACGAGCAGCACCGTCCCCGGGACGCGTCGGTCGGAGGCGGGGCTCAGCGGGGTCCACGCCCCGGGCTCACGCTCGATGTCGGTGCGGATCTGCGCGGTGCTCTCGCCGGTCGGCCCCGCTGAGCCCGGATCGTCGACCGAAGGCGGGCGGGGGTCCGGATCCAGCGGGCTGCCGTAGGACGGGTCCCACGCATCCACGTGCAGCTTGACGCCTGCGGGGGGCGGCGATGGCGGGCGAAGCGCGGGCGGGTCCGCCTGTGCAGTGTCAGCCACGGTGGTCACCGTCTCACAGCGCTGTGACATTCAGCCCGCCCACGCTTCACCCGCCCCTGACAATCCGGGCCGTGCCGCGGCCGTCACGGGTCACCTCGAACCGGACCGGGATGCGTTCGGCCAGCGCGGTCACGTGGGTGACCACGCCGACCATCCGGTCACCCCGGGCGGCGAGGTTCTCCAACGTCGCCGCGACCGTGTCCATCGTGTCCAGGTCGAGCGTGCCGAAGCCTTCGTCGAGCATGATGGATTCGAGGCTCGCCGATGCACTCGAGAGCCCGGCGAGCTGCTCCGACAGGGCAAGCGCGAGTGCGAGCGAGGCCTGGAAGGTCTCGCCGCCGGACAGGGTGCGGACGGCGCGGCGCAGGCTCGCGTCGGAATGGTCCACGACCGTGAACTCCCCATTGGCGTGGGCCAGCTCGTACCGCCCGCCCGAGAGGTCGCGCAGGATCCGCGAGGCCCCGTCGACCAATGCGTCCAGCGCCTCGGTCAGCAGCCAGCGCTCGAACTGGTTGGCCCGCAGGTGTTGGGCCAGCGCCTTGGCGACGCGCGCCTCCCGTTCGTGCGCCTCGAGCTGTCCGCGCAGTTTCTCCGCCTGCGCGCGCTTCTCGAGCACGCGGTCGCGCGCGGCGCGGGCCCGCTCCACGCTCAGGGCCGCCGCGTGCCGGTACGCCGCCGCGTCGCGGCCACTCACCCGCCCGGGTTTCGGGCCGTCCGCGCCCGCGAGCAGCGCGTCGAGCCGGGAGCTGACCTCGACCAGCGCGTGCAGCGCCGCCTCGGCGGCGGCCAGCGTCGCCTCCCGGGCCAGGGCGCGATCGGCGGTGCGTTCGCGCGCCCAGGCATGCAGCGCCCGCCACGACTCGACGAGACGCTCCCGGTCGGCCGGCGGCGGAGCCAGCGCGGCGACCGCGTCCCGGGCCTGGTCGTACTCGCGCCACGCCCTGCGCTGCCGCTCCTCGGCGGTGGCCAGCCGGGTGGTCGCGCCGCGCAGCGCCTGCCGGGCCGCCCGTACCGCCTCGACGGCCGCCGCCAGGGCCTGCTCCCGCTCGGCGATCGCGTGCAGGGATGACTCCACCGTGGAGATATCCGGCGCGCCGTCCAGTGTGGACTCAAGCGTCGCCACGCTCGCGGTCGCCTGGTCGTGCTGGGCGGCGACGGCGGCGAGCCGGCGGTCGGCCTCGCGCAGCGCCCGGTCCTCGGCCCGCTCCGCCTCGGTCGCCGCGGCGGCCACCTGCTCGGCCTTGGCCGACTTCGCCTCGGCCGCGCGCAGCCCGGGTGCTCGCGTGGCCGGCACGGTGGTCACCGGCTGCTCGCACACCGGGCACGGCTGGCCGGGGAACAGATGGCCCCGCAGTGCCGCCGCCCGGTCCGCCGTCCGTGCCTCCTCCACACCCGCCTTCGCCGACCGTACGGCCTCGGTGGTTTTCTCCACAGTGGACCGTGCCTTGGCGAGGCGGGCGGAGACCCGGCTGTGCTCGGTGCTCGCCTTCGCGAGTGCGGCCGCCGCCTCGGTCAGCCGGGCCGCGAGGCGGCTCCGCTCGGCATGCGCATCGAGCAGGCGGGTCAACGCCGTACGGTCTCCGGCCGCCGCGAGCTCGGCCCGCGCCTTCTCCTCCTGGTCCTCGGCGGCGTGCACGTCGGCCTGGGCGGTGGCGGCGGCGTCCCGGGCCGCGCTGACCTCGCCGTGGACTCCGGCCAGCGCCGACGGCGGCCGTACGGTCTGCAGCGCCGCGAGCTCGCGGTCCACCGCGTCGAGGTCCGCTTGGGCGCGTTCGCCGGCCGCCCGGGCCTGCTCGAGCGCCGGTAGCTGGGCCTCGATGTCGTGCACCAGTGCCTGCGCCGCCTGCAGCGCCTGCTCCGCCTGCGCGAGCGCCTCCTCGTCGGCCCCGGTGAGGTCGCCCAACAGGTTGCGGGTGGCGGCCACCCGGGCCTCCGCCTCCCGGTGCCGGAGGCCGGCCCGCTCGCCCACCTGCTGGTAGACGTGCAGCCCGAGCAGGTTGACCAGGATCTCCTGCCGCTCGGCCGGCTTGGCGTGCAGGAAGCGCGCGAACTCGCCCTGCGGCAGCACGACACAGCTGGTGAACTGCTCGTACGGCAGGCCGACCGCGTCGAGGACGGCACTCTCCATCTCCGACCACGTACCGGCGAGCACGGTGCCCAGGGCTTCGCCGCGCTCCACCGGTAGGTGGTCGCGTTGGCTGATGCGCTGCGCCGGCTGCGCGAATGTGCGCAGGTCGAAGTCAGGCGGAAGCTGCTCCAGGCCGGCGTGCGCCGTGGTGACCTTGCCCTTGCCGTCGCGGCGCACCACCCGGGTGGCCACGAAGCGCACGCCGGCGGCCTCGAAGACCAACCGGACCTTCGCCTGGTTCGACGAGGGAGCGAGCGCGTTCTCGATCCGGCGCCGGTCGCCCCACCGGGGCACCGTGCCGTAGAGGGCGAAGCAGATGGCATCGAGCACGGTGGACTTGCCGGAGCCGGTCGGGCCGACCAGGGCGAAGAAGTCCGCGTCCGAGAGGTCCACTGTGGTCGGTTCCCGGTACACGGTGAACCCGTGCAGATCCAGCCGCAGCGGCCTCACGTGGTGATCACCTCTTCGTAGATCTCGTTGAACAGCGCGGCCACGGCCGGATCCTCGGCCCCCCGGGCGGCCAGGTACTCGGCGAACAGCTCCCGGGGCGAGCGCGCGCCGGTGTCGAGCGTGCGCGGGCTGGCCTTGGCCGGCAGCGAGTCGGGGTCGATGCGGACCTCCAGCGCCCGGGGGAGCAGCTCCTGCACCTCCTCTTTGAGGCCGGCACGCGGCGGCTCCTTCACGAACACCCGCAGCCACGAGGCTGGGTCGACGCGCAGCCCCTCCAGTTGCGCGAGTGTGCCCCGCACCGTGCGAAGCGGCACGGCTGCCTTGATCGGCACCGGGCTGAGCCGCGCGGCCGTGCGGGCGGAGAGCTCCACAATGGACACTGACGGCCGGTTCTCCTCCTCGCCGAAGTCCACTGCGAGCGGCGAGCCGCAGTAGTGGACCGGGCATGGCCCCGGCACCTGCTGGCGCCGGTGGAGGTGACCCAGCGCGACATAGTGGACGGACGCGCCGAAGATGCTGGCTGGCACCGAGTACGCCTCGATGGTGTGCGCGTCGCGCTCACCGCCGCCGGTCTTCGCCCCGACCACGGTCAGATGGGCGGTGACGAGGTTGACCGCCTCCGACCCGTCCTGGAAGTCCTTGGTCAGCGTGGCGACCAGCCGGGCCACGTGGTCGGCGTAGGTGGCGGATGCCTCGGCGGCGGTCAGGTCGAACATCTCCGAGGCCCGCACCGCGTAGCGCTGGGAGACGAACGGCAGGGCCGCCAGCCGCCAGGCCTCGCCGTCGGGCGTGGTGCC
>JBQGBY010000122.1:0-8592 GCA_052038195.1 Micromonosporaceae bacterium
TTCGTGTTCCTGCAGCACATCTCGACCCTGCCGATGTCGATGACCCGCGACGGCCTGCCGGCCTCGACGTTCGGATCGGTGATCGCCCTCAACGGTCTGCTCATCGTCGTGGGCCAGTTCTTCGTGACCCGCGCCCTGCGCCACCTCGACCACACGACGGCCCTGGCGATCGCCTGCACCATCATCGGTATCGGGTTCGGGCTGACCGCCTTCGCGGACACGCCCGTCTTCTATGCCGTGACCGTGCTGGTCTGGACGATCGGCGAGATGTTCCACGCTCCCTCGAACTCGACGATGGCGGCCGCCCTGTCGCCAGCCCACCTCCGTGGTCGGTACCAGGGCGTCTTCTCCCTGTCCTGGGCCGTCGCGAGCTTCCTTGCCCCGGTGCTGGGCGGCGCGGTGCTCCAGTACGCCGGCCAGGCCACGCTCTGGCTCGGTTGCCTGGGTCTGGGCGTCCTCACGGCGGCTCTGCACCTGTCCGCGCGGGCCACTCGCGACCGTCGCGCCGCCGAACTCGCCTCCGAGCCCGCCCCCAGCCGGGCGCCGGCCGCCATTCCGACGACCGCCGCCGCGGAGGCCTCCGCGCCGGCCTGAGCCCATAGACTCCTCGCGCGCCAAAAAAGTATCCATTTTTGGAAGAGAGCTTCCAAAAAAGTATCGTTTCTTGGAGCTAGACTGCCAACATGAAGGCCGGACAGATCCAGCTTCACCTCGCCGAGGCCAACCGCTGGTGGCAGAACCCCCAATGGGAGCGTGACGACCCGGATCTCCGCGCGGCCGCTGCAGCCCCCTTTGCCTACCGGTCCGGCGTGCTCACGGACCTCACGATCGGCGGCCTGTACGTGCTACGAGGACCGCGCCGCTCGGGCAAGAGCACGGAGGTCAAGTACGCGATCCGCGACCTCCTCCAGGCCGGCGTCCCGCCCCGAAACATCGTCAGTGCCGCGGTGGACGGGTGGCGGGCTGAGGACCTGCGCACCCTCATATCGACGGCATCGAACTCGTTCCTCGCTGGCGTCAGCGGCCACCGCTACTGGTTCATCGATGAGATTACGAGCGTTGCTGGCGATTGGCCGAGTACGATCAAGAACCTGCGGGACAACAACCCCGACTTCGCCACCGACACCGTGGTGCTCACCGGCTCGTCGGCAGCGGGTCTGCACGAAGCCCGCAAGGCGCTCGCTGGGCGCCGCGGGGAGGCGGTCAAGACCGATCGGGCGATGCTCCCGATGCGGTTCGCGGACATCGTGGCCGCGGCCGGTGTGAGCCTCCCGACGATTCCGCGGATCCGCGCCCGCGACCTGCGCGAGGATGCGACCCGCAACGCGGTGGACGCCCTGCTGCCCTACCTTGCCGACCTCGTTTCGCTCTGGGAGACCTACCTTCAGATCGGCGGCTTCCCACAAGCGGTCGCCGCGTGGCGCCGGACTGGTACGGCCGGCCGATCCTTTGTGGACACTCTGTGGGATGTCGTACACGGCGACGCGATCACCTCGGCCCGGTTCGCGGCCGTGCAGACCGAGGCCCTGCTGCGTGGTCTGACAGCGAGTCTGTGCACGCCGCTGAATGCCAGCCACCTGGCCCGCGACCTCGACGTCACCCACCACACGGTGTACGAGCGGCTGGCCGACCTGGCCGATCACTTCCTGATCTGGCCGTGCTACAAGTCGCACAACGGGATCCCGAAGCTCGCCGCACAGCGCAAGTGGTACTTCACGGACCCCTTGCTGGCCCGGTTGGCCGCGATCCGCACGGGCTCGACCGAGCCCGACCTCACGGTGCTCAGTGAGCAGCAGATCGGGCTGGCCCTGCTGAGAAACGTCGGGGCGGAGGACGCCATCAGCCTGGCCGACTTCGACTCCGTCCACTACCACCGGACGTCGAGCGACGCCGAGATCGACTTCGTCGGGCCAGGACTCGGCGACATCGCCGTGGAGAGCAAGTACGTCGACGACGGATGGGCCCGTGCGCTCCAGACCATCCGCACGTCACACCTCTTCGGGGTGATTGCGAGCCGGTCGGGCCTCGAGTGGCGCGACGACGGCTGGATCCTGCCGGCGCCGATCCTCGCGTTGGTCCTCGGCGGCTGATCCGACCGCTCGGGTTCGACTCGGCCGTGGCGCCAACACGGTCGACGTACGCCAGCTACTCGTCCGGTGACGTCGCCGACGGGGCGGCGAAGTGCTTGAAGGCGGCCAGGTTGGCCAGGGACTCGCCGCGGGCGACCCGCCAGGCCCACTCGCGGCGGATCGCCGAGCCGAAGCCGATCTCGAGCATTGTGTCGAACGTCTCGTCGGCGTAGGTGAGCACCGACCCGAGCAGCCGGTCGATCTCGTCGGGGTTGACCGCGTGCAGCGGCACCCGGCCAACGAGGTAGACGTCGCCGACCGCATCGACGGCGAAGGCGACGCCGTACTGGCGGGCGTTGCGCTGCAACAGGTACGTCCACAGCTCCAGCCGGTTCTCGTCGGGCTGTCGCATCACGAACGCCTCGATGCGCAGGGCGTGGTCGCCCACGATGAGGTTGCACAGCGTCGTGAGCTTGTGCGTGCCGGGCAGGGTCACCACCACGGACGAGTCGCCGGTGCGTTCCCAGTCGACACCATGGTCGTCCAGTGTGGACTTCAGCAGCGCCAAGACCCGAGCGCGGGTCACCGCAGCACCTCGTCCAGGGATCCCCGCGGCCGTACGGGCGCCAACCGCAACCGGCGCGCCACGTGGTGGTCCGCCATGGCCGACCGGTACGCGACCAGCAGGCCGGCGGCGGTGCGGTCCCAGGAGAACCCCCGCGCGTGCTCGATCGCACCCTCTGCCAGAGCCGCTCGGCGGCCGGGTGAGGCCAGCAGGGCGCTGAGCACCCGGGCCCAGTCGGCCGGGTCGTGACTGTCCACAAGGGACCCTGACGCGCCGTCCCGGACCGCGGTGACCAGACCGCCGACGGCGGCGGCCACGACGGGCGTGCCGCAGGCCTGGGCCTCGAGCGCGACGAGGCCGAACGACTCGTTATAGCTCGGTACGGCCACCAGGTCCGCCGCCCGGTAGAGGTCCGCGAGCCGGTGGCGCGGCAGCGGCGGCAGGAACCGTACGGCCTCGCCGAGCCGCAGTGTGGCGGCGAGATCGATCAGGGCGGTCGGCGACTCCAGCCCCGACCCGCTCGGGCCGCCCGCGATGACGGTGGTCACGCGCCCGCCGAGCTGGGGGTCGGTGCGGCGCAGCTCGGCCGCGGCGCGCAGCAGCACATCAGGCGCCTTCAGTGGCTGGATGCGTCCGACGAACGCGACGACGAACCCGTCGGTGGGCAGCCCCAACCGATCCCGCGCGGCGACCCGGGACGCGTGCTCGGTGCCGGGCACTGGCGGGGCGAACAGCTCGAGGTCCACGCCCGGCTCCACGACGGCGATCCGCTCCGGCGGCGCCCCGTACCGGGCGACCAGGTCGCGGGCCTCGGTCGGGGTGTTGGCGATGAGTCGGTCGGCCTCGACGGTCACCTGCTCCTCACCGAGGATGCGGGCCCGCGGCTCGGGCCGGTCGCCCTCGGCCAGCGAGGCGTTCTTCACCTTGGCCAGGGTGTGGGCACTGTGCACGAGCGGTACGCCCCACCGCTGCTTGGCGAGCCACCCCACCTGGCCCGAAAGCCAGTAGTGCGAATGGATGATGTCGTAGGCACCGGGTGGCCGGGAAGCCTCGGCCCGCATCACGCCGTGGGTGAATGCGCAGAGTTGGGCCGGCAGGTCCTCCTTGGGCAGCCCCTCCAGAGGGCCGCAGATCACGTGCCGGACGCTGACCCCCGGCGCCATCTCCACCGAGCCGGGCTGGCCGCGGGCCGTGGCCCGGGTGAAGATCTCGACTTCGACGCCGGCCTGGGCGAGCCGCCGGCAGACCTCGACGATGTAGACGTTCATGCCCCCCGCGTCGCCGGTGCCGGGTTGCTCCAGCGGCGACGTGTGTACGGACAGCACCGCCGCCCGGCGGACCAGGCGGTGGCGGAACTGGGGAGGGACTGCGCTGCTGTGCGGATCTCGATCCCAGAGCGCCACACCCACTCCTTCCCCGCGCCATACGGCCCGAGCGGCGACCCAGTCGGCCGTTGGATGTCAACCCGACGACCAGTAGACATCTTCCCCAAACCCTCCGACGATCGCGCGCTGGCCGCCGACGGGTGTGATCAAGCCTGCTCCTGGCGCGGAGGTCGCGGTCGGGCGCATGGCAGGATCAGCGGCGTGAGCGGTGCCGACCGACCCATCGCCGTGGTGACCGGCGCGTCCAGCGGAATCGGGGCCGCGACCGCCCGGAGGCTGGCCGACGACGGGTTCCATGTGGTCGGCGCCGCCCGGCGCACCGACCGTCTCGAAGAGCTCGCCCGGTCCATGGCCGAGGGCAGCATCACCCCGGTGACCTGCGACATCACGGTCGACGCCGACGTGGAGCGCCTCGCCACGGTGGTCCGCGTGACCGGCGGGCGGGTGGCCGTCCTGGTGAACAACGCCGGCGGCGCGTACGGCCTTGACCCGGTCGAGTCGGCCAAGATCGAGGACTGGCAGCGCATGTTCGACACCAACGTGCTCGGCACGGTCCGGGTCACTCGGGCGCTGCTGCCGGACCTGGACGCGGGCAAGGGCACCATCGTGATCATGAGCTCCACCGCGGGGCTCGCCGTCTACGAGGGCGGTGGCGGCTACACGGCGGCCAAGCATGCCCAGACGGCCGTGGCCGAGACGCTGCGGCTGGAACTGTCGGGCCGCCCGGTCCGCGTGGTCGAGATCGACCCGGGCATGGTGCGTACCGACGAGTTCGCTCTGGTCCGCTTCGGCGGCGACGAGGAGCGCGCGGCCGCGGTCTACGCCGGAGTGGCCGAGCCGCTGGTCGCCGCGGACATTGCGGACATCGTCTCGTGGGTGGTCTCCCGCCCGCACCACGTGAACGTCGACCGGCTGGTGGTCCGCCCACTTGCCCAGGCCGCCCAGCACAAGATCCACCGAGTGACCTGAGCACGCGCACGCGCTCAGCGGAACACCGATCGCACAGGATCAGAGCGAGCAGCTGACGAGCACGGGCTCGGGGTACAGGCGGACGTCGAAGGCCTTGAGCACGCCGTCGCGGATCTCGCGGGCCAGGTCGAGCAGCGCGGTGGTCGTCCCGGTGCCCCGGTTCGTCAACGCGAGGGTGTGCTTCGACGACACCGAGACCCCCGGGTGGTCGCCCGCGTACCCCTTGCCGAAGCCCGAGTGCTCGATCAGCCAGGCGGCGCTGACCTTGACGGCGCCGTCGGCACCTGGCCAGTGGGACGGCGTGGCGCCGGCCCGGTCGAGCAGGGCCGCGAACTCGTCGCCGGCGAGCACCGGGTTGGTGAAGAACGACCCCACGGAACGGGTGTCCGGGTCATCGGGGTCGAGGACCATGCCCTTGCCGGCCCGCAGCGCCAGCACAGCATCCCGCGCCGCGGCCAGCGGGACCCGGCCGCCCGTCTCGACGCCCAGCTTCTTGGCCAGCTCGGTGTAGCGCAGGGGCGCCGACAGCGGGTCCCGGCGCAGTTCGAACGTCACGGACAGCACGACGAAACGGTCGTTGCCCTTGAACACGCTCGTCCGGTAGGCGAACCGGCAGTCGGCCGGGGTCATCTCGACCACGGTCCCCGTGTGGCGGTCCAGCGCCCGTACGGACCGGATCGTCTCGGCCACCTCCTGGCCGTAGGCCCCCACGTTCTGGATCGGGGTCGCGCCGGCCGAGCCCGGCACCCCGGACAGGCACTCGATCCCCGACAGGCCCTCTTCGACGGAGAAGGCCACCACGTCGTCCCAGGGCTGGCCCGCCTCGACCGTGACCCGTGCGTCCGTACCTTCGCCCGCCACCGTGATGCCAGCGGTACGGATGAGAACCACCGTCGCGTCGACCCCGCCGTCGCCGACGACCACGTTGCTCCCGCCGGCCAGCAGGAACACCTCACCTGGGGTAGCGCCGGCCATTTCGACTAGTTCATGCTGATGGGTGGCGGTCAGCAGGCGTGAGGCTGGGCCGCCGAGGCGGAGCGTGGTGTACCGGGAAAGGTCGGCATCGGCCGCGGGGGCGACCGTCGACCGGGCGGAGGTACCGTCGTGCACGCGCTTCACCCTAGGCGCACCACGCGGGCGGAGGTACGTGAGTGAGCGAGCGTGAGCGAGCACGGGCATGAGCCGGGTTCATGTGACCAAGGAGTTCTGGCTGACGGCGCTGCGCTCCGAGGGCGCGGCGTTCCTCGCCGCGGTGACCGAGCCCGGCGTGCTGACCCGCACAGTGCCCTCGTGTCCGGGCTGGACGGTCGGCGAGCTCACCCGCCACCTCGGCGGCTTCTTCCACCGCATCCGCCTCCATGCGGGCTCCGCCGGCGTCGATGACCGCTGGCCTCCGCTGGCCGTGCCGGACGAGGCCCCCGCCGCTGACGACGGGGCGGTGGTGAGCTGGTTCCGCGAGCAACTGGCCCGCGTCGAGGCGCACCTGGAGGCGCTCGACCCCGATCTGCCGACGTACAACTGGGCGCCCCGGGCCAGGGTCGCGTCGTTCTGGCACCGGCGGGCCGCCCACGAGACGGCGGTGCACCGGTGGGACGCGCAGGTGGCGACCCGGCTGCCCGAGCCGATCGAGAGCAAGCTCGCCGGCGACACCATCGCCGAGGCGCTGGACACGTTCCTGCCCGCCGGCCGCCACCGCACGGAGATGTCGGTCCACGGACTGATCCACCTCTCCGCGACCGACCTGGGCCAGGACTGGCACGTCCGGCTGCGAGGTGGCGGGGTGTCGCTGCTCGACACGGACACGCTGCTCGATGCCGACCCCCATCAGGCCCGGGCCAGCGCCTCCGGCTCGGCCAGCGACCTGGCTCTGGCCCTGTGGGGCCGGGTTCCGTTCGACGTCCTCGAGACCGCCGGCGACCCCGACCTGCTCGCCGCCGTCAGGATCCGCTGAGCGCAGCCCTTCGGCGTAACCTGCCGGGACATACCGTGCATCCTCGGCAGGATTAACCCACGAAGCCGTTTGCTTCCGTAACACGTGGCGGCTGTACTGGGCACCTGCGAACAACGCAGTTCCTGCCCCGCTGACCCACCCAGGCTCCCATGGACTTCATCCGACCCACCTCCTTTGCTGACGCTGTCGCCGAGAAGGCGGCCCGGCCCGAAGCGGTGCCGATCTCCGGCGGCACCGATCTGATGGTCGGCATCAACCGTGGGTCACCGCCCCCGCCGGCGTTCATCGACCTCTCGGCGGTCGACGATGCCAAGCAGCTGGTGAGCACCGACCGGGAGATCTGGATCGGCGGCGGCGTCACGTACGCCGTCATGATCGAGATGATGGGCCGGCTCTGCCCTGGCCTGGCCGCGGCCGCGCGAACCGTCGGCTCTCCGCAGATCCGCAACCGTGGCACGCTCGCCGGCAACCTCGGAACCGCCTCACCCGCGGGTGACACCCACCCCGTGCTGATCGCCCTGCGCGCCACGGTCGAGGTCGAGTCCGTGCGGGGCCGGCGGTCCATCCCGATCGATGAGTTCTACACCGGGGTGAAGCGCAACGCCCTCGCGCCGGACGAGCTCGTGCTGGCCGTCCGGGTTCCCATGGCCGCCGGCCCGCAGCAGTTCGCGAAGGTCGGCCCGCGCAACGCCATGGTGATCGCCGTCTGCTCGGTCGCCGTGGCCCTGGATGCCCGGGCCCGGACGGTCGGGGTGGGATTCGGGTCGGCCGGGCCGACCCCTCGACGCGCCCCCGGTGCGGAGGTCCTCGCGCCCGACCTGCCGTGGCGGGGCGGCGCGCTCGACGGCGACCTGGCGCGACGGTTCGGCGAGGCGGTGGCGGACGCGGCGGCACCCATCGACGATGTCCGGGGGACGGCGGCGTACCGCCGGCACGCGCTGGCCGTCCTGGCCCGTCGCACCCTGACCTGGGCCGTCTCCGAGCTCGACCGGTCAGATTTCCGAGAAAACTCGGAAATCTGACCGCAGAGCTGGATCTTGAAGGGAGGGGCGCGATGAGGGTGACGTTCGTCGTCAATGGCGAGCAGCGCTGCGCCGAGGACGTGTGGCCCGGCGAGAGCCTGCTGTTCACCCTGCGCGAGCGGCTCGGCCTGCCCGGCACCACGAACGCGTGCGAGGAGGGCGAGTGCGGTTCGTGCACCGTGCTGCTCGACGGCCTTCCAGTCTGCTCGTGCCTGGTCGCGGCGCCCCAGGCGGAGGGCCGTACGGTCGTCACCGTCGAGGGTCTCCCGGGGCCGGATGGCCTGCACCCGGTGCAACAGGCCTTTGTGGACGCCGGCGCCGTCCAGTGTGGATTCTGCACCCCCGGCCTGGTCGTCGCGGTCGCCGATCTGCTGCGCCGCACTCCGCAACCGGCCGAAGACGAGACCCGCGAGGCGCTGGCCGGCAACCTGTGCCGGTGCACCGGCTACGAGAAGCTCCTCGACGCCGTCCGCCGCGCAGCGACGCGAGGACGGGCATGAGTAGCCCTGTGTCAACCCCCCGTTTGTTGATCTTGCTGGGTGAGCTGTTGGAGAGCTCGGTGACGGTTGGGGTCGTAGGCGGTGTTGGTGGTCCAGCACTTCCAGATGATGGTCAGCCAGGCGCGGGCGAG
>JBQGBY010000123.1:0-9004 GCA_052038195.1 Micromonosporaceae bacterium
GACCCCACCACCCGACGAGAACGGGCTGCTCCTCGTCGCCGCCCTCCGGACGCTTCCCCCCGCCCAGCGGCGCGCGCTCACCCTGCACTACCTGCTCGACAAGTCAGTGATGCAGATCGCGGACGAGGTCGGGGTGAGCGCCGGCACGGTCAAGTCGTGGCTGTCCCGCGGCCGTACGGCCCTGGCCGCAGCGCTCGCCGACGTGATCTCGGCGCCAGCGCCGGCCAACGGGCCGGCCGATCCGCAGACCCCGACTGGAGGCTGGAATGCCTGACCTCGACCAGCTCTTCGTGGCACTGGCCACGCACGCGGACACCATCCCGACGGGCACGGCCGCGGCAGCCCGGCGGCGCGGCCAGCAGCGGCGTCATCGGCGGCTCGCCGCCGCGGTCGCGGTGCTGCTCGTCCTGGGTGCGGGTGCCTACGGCGTCGTACGCATCGGGCTGCCCCGGATCGAGCCCGCGCAGCCCAGACCCACCGCGTCCTTCCAGCCGCTGGCGCTGGTCGGCCGCATCGCATCCGCGGGGGCGGCCCCGAGGCACGTAACGGTCGTGGACGACTGGGTGTACTCAGTCGGTCGCGGCGGTGATGGGCGGATGGTGCTGACAACGCTCGACCTCGCGACCATGAACACCGCGCTGGCCCCCGTCGACCTGGGACCATGGGCGGACACGGCGGCGTTCGCCGTCCTCGTCCGGCCCGAAGGGCTGGTCGTCACCGGCAACGTCGATGGCACCCCCGGCCTGACGGTCCACGTGCGGGACCCCAGGACCGCCGCGCTGCGCTGGGCCGGGACGTTCGCCGAGAACAGCGTCATCCTGGACCTGCCGTGGGCCCTGGTCGTGCAGGAGCCGGACGCCGTACTGGCCCTGGACTGGCCCACGGGCGCGCAACTGTGGCGGCGGCCCCTGTCCAACCAGGAACTCACGATACTTCCGATGCTGACGCAGCCCAGCATCGAGGAGAGCCCGCTCGCCGGCATCCCGGTCTCCGACCCCGCCGACCCGCGGCTGCTGCTCATCGATGGCAGCGGTGACGTTGTCGTGGTCGATGCCGCGACCGGAGACGAGGTGGGACGCTTCGCCACCGGCGTGCCGACCCGGACTTTTGATCCTTCCAAGTCCATCGATGGATGGCTGGAGTTGCCGATGTACCTGGCGTTCGGTGGCGTCCTGTACGTGTCGGCCGAGCACTCCGTCTACGCCTACCCGGTCGACGCGAACGGCGACCGGTCGACGCTCTACATCGCCGACGAGAGCGAGTACCCGCGGGCAGTCACGCCGTGCGGCACCGGCCTGGTCTGCATCGGCGTATTCCGCGCGAGCGGCACCTCCGCGCACAGCGTCCTGATCGAGATCGCCGACGGGCAGGAGATCCTACGGATCCCCGCCGACCTTCCCGGCGTGGTCGATGACCGGGTACTCACGAGGAACGGTGCGCTGTACGACCTCGAAGGCGACCGGCTCCTGCCCGACTCACGGTCCAGATACGTCTGGTGGATCACGGCCGGCAGCGCGCTGCTGGTGAGCTCAAGTAGCCGCGGGCGCAACGGTGGCGAGTACTCCGACGTCGTGGGCGTGTCGACTGTGGACGGTGCGCTCACCGAGCTCGGCGAGGTCGAGTGGCCCGTGGGCGGCTGCACCATCGCCGCGCGACGGTACCTGGTCTGCGGTGCCATCGACCGGGTCGACGTCTGGCGGTTCGCCACCGGGTGAGCCCGGCTGAGCCGGTTGTTCCGGGGGTTCGGTGTGCGTTCGGTGTGCCTCGGGTGTGGGTTCGGTGTCAGGAAGGGCACCTTGCCGCATCGGGCGCACGGCAAGGGGGCGCTGGCTGACATTTCACCGGGGTAATCTGCGCGAAACGTGCTCATGGCAGCATGCGCGCACACCTTCGGGAGGTCGGCGTGTTCCTTACCCAGCACGAACAGGAGCGGCTGCTGATCCACGTGGCGGCCGACGTCGCCCGGCAGCGCCGTGCGCGAGGCCTGAAGCTCAACTACCCCGAGGCGGTCGCCGTCATCACGGCATTCCTCCTCGAGGGGGCCCGGGACGGCCGTACGGTCGTCGATCTCATGGAGGCGGGGCGGCATGTGCTCACCCGCGACGACGTGCTCGACGGAGTACCCGAGATGCTCGGGGAGGTCCAGGTCGAGGCGACCTTCCCCGACGGCACCAAGCTCGTCACCGTCCACGGCCCGATCCAATGAGCGAAGCGAAGCGGGGATCAGCATGACACCCGGCGAGGTTCTCTTCGGGGAGGGCGACGTAACCATCAACGACGGTCGACCTGTGCTGACCCTGACCGTCACCAATACCGGCGACCGGCCGGTCCAGGTGGGGTCGCACTACCACTTCGCCGAGGCCAACCCGGGGCTGGACTTCGACCGCGAGGCGGCCTGGGGGCACCGGCTCGCCGTCCCGGCCGGCACCTCGGTCCGGTTCGAGCCCGGCATCACCCGGGAGGTCGACCTGGTGCCGCTGGCCGGCCGCCGCGTCGTCCCCGGTCTGCGCGGCGCAGCGGGTGGCGCCCTCGACCGGACGGGCGGTACGGCCTGATGTCTACTCTGGACAGACGTCGCTACGCAGCTCTCTACGGTCCGACCACCGGCGACCGGATCCGGCTGGCCGACACGAACATGCTCATCGAGATAGAGGAGGATCGGTCCGCTGGCGGCGACGAGGCGGTCTTCGGCGGCGGCAAGGTGATCCGCGAGTCGATGGGGCAGTCGGCCGCGACCCGGGCGGAGGGCACCCCCGACACGGTCGTCACGGGTGCGGTCGTGCTCGACCACTGGGGCATCGTCAAGGCCGACGTCGGCATCCGCGACGGGCGCATCGTCGGCATCGGCAAGGCCGGCAACCCCGACACCATGGATGGCGTCGACCCCAGCCTGGTCATCGGACCGAACACCGAGGTCATCGCCGGCAACGGCAGGATCCTGACCGCGGGAGCGATCGACTGCCACGTGCACTTCATCTGCCCGCAGATCGTGCCGGAGGCGCTGTCCGCCGGCATCACCACGCTCGTCGGCGGCGGCACCGGCCCGGCCGAGGGCACCAAGGCCACCACGGTCACGCCCGGCTCGTGGCATCTGGCCCGGATGCTGGAGGCGATGGACGCGTTCCCGGTGAACGTGCTGCTCCTCGGCAAGGGGAACACGACGTCGGAGGAGTCATTGTGGGAGCAGCTGCGGGCCGGGGCCGGCGGGTTCAAGCTGCACGAGGACTGGGGCACGACCCCGGCCGTCATCGACGCATCGCTGCGCGTCGCGCAAGCTTCAGGGATCATGGTCAATATTCACACTGATACCTTGAACGAGGCCGGGTTCGTCGAGGAGACGCTGCGCGCGATCGGCGGCCGGCCCATCCACGCCTATCACACCGAGGGCGCGGGCGGCGGGCATGCGCCGGACATCATCACCGTGGCCTCGCACCCCAACGTCCTGCCGTCGTCGACCAACCCCACCCGCCCGTACACCCGCAACACGCTCGCCGAGCACCTTGACATGCTGATGGTCTGCCACCACCTCAACTCCGCGGTACCCGAGGACCTGGCGTTCGCCGAGAGCCGCATCCGACCGTCCACGATGGCCGCCGAGGACGTGCTGCACGACCTGGGCGCGATCTCCATCATCGGCTCGGACTCGCAGGCCATGGGTCGGGTGGGCGAGGTGGTGCTGCGGACCTGGCAGACCGCCCACGTCAACAAGGCCCGCCGCGGTCCACTGGGGACGGACGCGGCCGCCGACAACCTACGCGCCCGCCGGTACGTCGCGAAGTACACGATCTGCCCCGCCGTGGCGCAGGGCATCGAGGCCGAGGTCGGCTCGGTCGAGGTCGGCAAGCTCGCCGACCTCGTGCTGTGGGACCCGGCCTTCTTCGGCGTCCGGCCGCACCTCGTCGTCAAGGGCGGTGCGATCGCCTGGGCCGCCATGGGCGACGCGAACGCGTCGATCCCCACTCCGCAGCCGATCCTGCCGCGCCCCATGTTCGGCGCGTACGGTCGGGTGCCGGCCGCCACCAGCGTCGCGTTCGTGGCACCGGTGGCCCTGGAGTCAGGGCTCGCCGCGCGCCTGGACGTGCGGCGTCGGCTGGTGCCGGTCGCCGACACGAGCGCCCGGGGCAAGGCCGACCTGCCGCTCAACGACACGTTGCCCCGCATCGAGGTCACGCCCGACACCTTCGCCGTCCGGATCGACGGTGAGCTGGTCGAGGAGGACCCACCGGCCGAGCTCCCCATGGCCCAGCGCTACTTCCTCTTCTGACATGCTCGCCGCTCCAGTCCACGATCGGGGTAGCCCCGGGTACCTATGGCTACACCGGATTACCCCGATGAGATGAGAGGCATGGTGTATCCGACCGCGCTGCTCATGCTGGCCGACGGGCGGCTGCCGTCGGGCGGGCACGCGCACTCCGGCGGCGTCGAGGCGGCGGTGCGCGACGGCCGGGTACGCGATCTGGCGTCCCTCGGCACCTTCCTGCGTGGACGGCTGGGCACCGCCGGTCTGGTGAGCGCCGCCTTCGCCGCGGCGGCCACGTGGCGGTGCCGTGACGTAACCGCGCTCGCGGCGCTGGATGTGGCGATGGACGCGCGTACGCCGTCGCCGGCGGTGCGGCGGGCGTCCCGGGCGCAGGGGCGGGCACTGCTGCGCGCGGGCCGGGCCATGTGGCGGCTGCCGCCGTCCGCGGAGCCCGCGGGCTCGGGAGGCCCTGGCTCGGTGGAGCATCATGCGGTCGCGTTGGGGGTCGTAGCGGCCGGCGCCGGGCTCTCACCGTCTGCTGCCGCGGTCGCCGCCGCCTACGGGGCCGTCGCCGGACCGGCGACTGCGGCCGTACGGCTGCTGGCGCTCGACCCCTACCCGGTGCAGGGCCTGCTGGCCGCGCTCGCGGCTGACTGCGACCGTACGGCGGCCGTCGCCGCGGGGTTCGCGGACGCCGCCGTCGACGACCTGCCCGCGGCGAGCGCGCCGCTCCTGGACATCTCGGCCGAGTCCCACGCCACCTGGGAGGTGCGTCTGTTTGCATCCTGACCATCCGCACGGGCACGGGCCGGACGAGCCGCCGCACAGCCATCCCGACCCGGGCGTCGACCCGCACCCGGGACTGCCGGCGACGGAGCGCCCGGTGCGCGTCGGGATAGGCGGACCCGTCGGCTCGGGCAAGACCGCGCTCGTCGCCGCTCTGTGCCACGCCCTGGCCAGCGAACTGTCGCTGGCGGTGGTGACGAACGACATCTACACCACCGAGGACGCCGACTTCCTGTTGCGCAACGCAGTCATCGCGCCCGAGCGGGTCCGCGCCGTCGAGACCGGCTGCTGCCCCCACACCGCGATCCGGGACGACATCGCCGCCAACCTCGACGCCATCGAGGACCTTGAGCGCACGCTGGCCCCACTGGACCTGGTGCTCCTGGAGAGTGGCGGGGACAACCTGACCGCCACCTTCAGCCGCGGCCTGGTGGACCGGCAGATCTTCGTCCTCGATGTGGCTGGCGGGGACAAGGTCCCGCGCAAGGGCGGCCCGGGGGTGACCAGCGCCGACCTGTTGGTCATCAACAAGACCGACCTCGCTCCGCTGGTCGGGGCTGACCTCCACGTGATGGCCCGCGACGCGGCCGCCCGCCGCGGCGACCGGCCGACGGTCTTCGTGTCCCTTGTGGAGGATAGGGACGCGTCGCCGGTGGTCGCGTGGGTACGGTCGGTGCTCGACGGAGTGGATCGTGCAGGCGCACTCGCGCATCGTGGCGTGCGCTGACACCTCGGCGGGCTCGCGAGCCGGGCGGGCCGGCTTCGGTGCCACGGTGCTGGCCGAACTGCGCGGCGAACCGCCCCTGCTCCCCCGGGTGACCGGGTCGCCGGGTGCACCCGTCGCCGAGGTCCACCTCGTCGGTGGTGCCGCCGGGCCGTTGGGCGGCGACGAGCTCGTCCTCGACGTGGAGGTTGGCCCGGGCGCGTCGCTCGTCCTGCGGACCGTCGCGGCGACGGTCGCGCTGCCCGGACCGAACGGGCTCACGTCCACCACGACCGTACGGGCTCGGGTGGCCGAGGGCGGCCGGCTGGCGTACCTACCCGAGCCGGTCGTGGCGGCGGCCGGCTGCGACCACCGGATGACGACCACCGTGGAGCTTGCCGACGGCGCGCACCTCCTGTGGCGCGAGGAGCTCGTCTGCGGACGCTACGGCGAACAGTGCGGCGACATGGTCCTGCGCACCACGGTCCGCCGAGAGCGTACGACCGTGTACCGGCAGGACCTGGCCGTCGGGCCGTCGGCACCGCAGTGGGCCGGGCCCGCCGGACTGGCCGGCAACCGTACCTGTGGCACGGTGGTCATCCTGGACGGATCGGCCCGCCGAGCGACCACAGTGGACGGTGGCGCTTTGATGCCCCTGGCGGTACCTGGCGCCTACGTCGCCACTGCCGTGGCACCGGTCGCTCACGAGCTGCGACGTACCCTCGATCGCCTCACCGGTGGGCCCGAGACCATAACCCGCCTCCTCGCGGCGGTGGCGGACCCACCGAGCACGGCACTGAGCCGATGAGGGCGGCCGAGGCCGCCTGCAGCATCCGCCACGTCCATGGTGGACAGTCCGGCCGGGCTACCGCCTCGGCCACGGTGAGCCACGCGAACTCAGCCACCTCATCCGGGGCGGCGACGTGCGGCTGCGGTCCGTCCGGGAGATCGGCCGCGAAGAGTACGTTCACCACCGGATCGCCGTCGTCGGTGGTGAACAGCGCGCTCTCGGCGAAGCGCAGCGGCACGCCGGTCAGGTCGAGGCCGACCTCCTCGAGCACCTCCCGGCGAGCCGTCGACTCCAGGATGTCCGGCTCGGCCGCGGCCCGACTGTCGACCTTGCCGCCGACGTCGCCGAGCAGCCCCGGCGCGTGAGACTCACCGGCGCCGCGCCGGATGAGCAGCCAGCGCCCATGGCGGCGGAGCAGGACCGAGACGTTGACCACGTACGCCGGGCGACCGGTGGCGGTGAAGGTCATGCGCCCATGCTCGCGTACGGTTGTCCGGCGGATGGACCGACCCGGGCGTTGTCGGCACAGATCGATGTGGGTCGCTCAGCCGCCGAGCGTCGTGCGGATCGCCCGTAGCTCCGCCTCCGCCTCAGCGAAAGTGCCGGCCTCTTCCCACAGGATGCGCCACTCCGACTCGTCGGCGACCACCCGGTCGAGGGCCCGCAGGGCCAGCGCGTCGAGATCGGCGGGGAGGTCGAGTGTTCCTCCCTCGACGAGGAAGTCCGGACCGTACGGCGTGGTGATGGGCGCGCCGCCCGGTCGCTGGGAGGCGAGCACCGCCGCCGCCGCGATCGCCTGCACGGCGAAATCACTGTCGAGGTAGCCCTCCTCCTCCAGGACCGCGGTGAACGCGGCGCGGACCATGGGTTCGCGCTGATCCGGAGCGGCGGCGGACAGGTCCCCGCACCAGTCGGCCGCCGTGTCGTTGTCGAAGGGCCCGCTGTCCCAGGTACCCATATCGTTGTCCTGTCGTTACGTCAGGGACGCCCGCGTCGGCTTCTGGCTCCGACAAAGATCAGGACGATGCCCACGACCGCGACGATCGGACCGATCACCGCCCACGTCGTGTCGTTGGACATGCTGCTTCCGCCGAGCACACCAATGCCCTGCAGGGTCCACGTGGCGCCGGCGAGCACGAGAAGAAACCCGAGGACGAGCCACACCCATCGCATGTCCGGACCGTACGCCTGGCCAACGAGCGGGGCAAGCACTGCCGCAGTGGCGCCAGGCCCGCCGCAACCATCGGCTGATTTGCGCCACGGGTGGCTGGGCGGGGGTGGAGGGCATGGAATTCCGCCGTTGCAGGAGGCGTACGGCACCGGCATGCTGTTCGGAATGAACAGGGTGCGGACGGGCCGCGCCGGTCGGCGATCCAGTGTGCTGGCGAGTGAGCCGGCGGCGTGGGGCGTTCACGATCGTCGACCGCGAGCGGGCCGGCACTGACCTGCCGCTGACGCGGCTTGGGAACGCCGGCGGCTCCGCACGGGTCATGAATTGGGGACTGTCGATAACTTCTCAGAGTGGAGAGTGGCAATGAGGAAGCTGAGGTCGCTGTCGGCGGTGGGGCTTACCGTGTTGGTATCCACCGGAATCGCTGGCGCGGCAGGCGGGACTGCCTTCGCAGCCGCTTCGCCGTTCTGTGACCCCTCGGTGTCGGCGATCGCCGGGCGGTTCGTGGCGTCGGACGCGAGCACCGCCCGTGACGGCGACGCCCGTGAGCCGGACCTCGGTCAGGTCCACGAGGACCTACCCGCATCGGCGAAGGGGAAGGCCGACCGGCGGTTCAGGGTTACCGTTCCGGTCTACTTCCACGTCGTTACCGACGGGACCACGGGCGCACTCACGGCGGACCAGATCGACGACCAGATCGACGTGCTCAACAACACCTTCTCGGCGGGTGAGGGCGGTGCGGATACCGGGTTCGCGTTCGAGCTCGCCGCGGTGACCCGTACCGACAACGCCGAATGGTTCAACGCCAAGCCGGGCGGCACCGCCGAGAACTCGATGAAGAAGGCCCTCCGTCAGGGCGGCAACGACGCCCTCAACCTGTACTCGACCACCGCCGGCGCCTACCTCGGCTGGGCGTACCTGCCGTCGATCCTGACCAAGCCGGGCCAGGCGCACCTGGACGGCGTGGTCATTGACTGGGAGTCGATGCTCGGCACCTCGACCACGTACGCCGGTCGCTTCGACCAGGGCGAGACCGCCACGCACGAGGTCGGTCACTGGCTGAACCTCGAGCACACGTTCTTCGGCGGATGCAACGCCAAGGGTGACTTCGTCGACGACACGCCCGCGCAGAAGGTGCCGACCAGTGGCTGTCCCGAGGGCAAGGACACCTGCCGCGAGCCAGGGCTCGACCCGATCCACAACTACATGGATTACTCCTACGACTCCTGCTACACCGAGTTCACCGAAGGCCAGGTCCAGCGGATGCGCGACGCCTGGCTGTTCTACCGCGCGGCGGCGTAGCCGACCGCCCGC
>JBQGBY010000124.1:0-40169 GCA_052038195.1 Micromonosporaceae bacterium
CCCGGCAGGCAGATCGGACGTAGCGAGCACCTCGGTGAGCGTGACCGCCGGCAGGGGCCGCTCCTCGCTCGCCAGCACGACCGCCGTGTTTCCCGTGACGATCGCCGGCGCCAGGACGCTGACGAGGCCGAGCAGCGACGAGTCGGCCGGGGCGACCACGCCGACGACGCCGGTCGGCTCGGGGCCGGTCAGGTTGAAGTACGGCCCGGCGACCGGGTTGGCCGACCCGTACACCTGCGCCACCTTGTCCGACCATCCCGCGTACCAGACCCACCGGTCGATCGCGACATCGACAATGTCCTCCGCGTCGGCGCGCTTGAGGCCCTCGGCGGCGCGGACCTCCTCGACGAACTGGCCCCGCCGGCCCTCCAGCATCTCCGCGATGCGGTACAGGATCTGGCCCCGGTTGTACGCGGTCGCGCCGGCCCACCCGGCGAAGGCAGCCCGGGCGGCCCGCACCGCGTCGCGCACGTCCTTGCGCGAGGCCCAGGCCGCGTTGGCGAGGAACCGCCCGGAGGCCGAGGTGACCGCGTATGACCGACCCGACTCGCTGCGGGGGAACGACCCTCCGATGTAGAGCTTGTACGTCTTCTTCACGGCAACTCGCGACTGGGCGTCAGTGCTCAAGGTAGGCCTCCAGGCCGTGGCGGCCGCCCTCGCGTCCGTAGCCGGACTCCTTGTATCCGCCGAACGGGCTCGTGGGGTCGAACCGGTTGAACGTGTTGGCCCAGACCACGCCGGCCCGCAGCTTGTCGGCGATGGCGAGGATGCGCGAGCCCTTCTCGGTCCAGATCCCGGCGCTCAGGCCGTACGGCGTGTTGTTGGCCTTCTCGACCGCCTCGGCCGGGGTCCGGAAGGTGAGCACGGACAGCACCGGGCCGAAGATCTCCTCCCGGGCGATGCGGTGCGCCTGGGAGACGCCGGTGAACAGCGTCGGGGCGAACCAGTACCCACGGGCGGGCAGGTCGCATGGGGGTGACCACCGGTCGGCGCCCTCGGCCTCGCCGGCCGCGGAGAGCTCGCGGATGCGCTCCAGTTGTGCGGCGGAGTTGATCGCGCCGACGTCGGTGTTCTTGTCCAGCGGGTCACCGACCCGCAGGGTCGACATCCGGCGCTTGAGCCGGGCCAGCACCTCGTCGGCGACCGACTCCTGCACCAGCAGCCGGGAGCCCGCGCAGCAGACGTGGCCCTGGTTGAAGAAGATGCCGTTCACGATGCCCTCGACCGCCTGGTCGACCGGCGCGTCGTCGAAGACGATGTTGGCCGCCTTGCCCCCGAGCTCGAGGGTCAGCCGCTTGCGGGTGCCCGCGACCGTGCGGGCAATCTGGCGGCCCACCTCGGTCGACCCGGTGAACGCGACCTTGTCCACGCCGTGATGCTCCACAAGGGACGCTCCCGTGGCCCCGCCGCCGGTCACGATGTTGACCACCCCGGCTGGCAGGTCGGCCTGCTGGCAGATCGTGGCGAAGGCGAGCGCGGTGAGCGGGGTCGTCTCGGCCGGCTTGAGCACCACCGTGTTGCCGGCCGCCAGGGCGGGGGCGATCTTCCAGGCGAGCATGAGCAGCGGGAAGTTCCACGGGATCACCTGCCCGGCCACGCCGAGCGGCCTCGGGTCCGGCCCGAACCCCGCGTGGGCGAGCTTGTCGGCCCAGCCCGCGTAGTAGAAGAAGTGCGCCGCGACGAGGGGCAGGTCGACGTCGCGCGACTCGCGGATCGGCTTGCCGTTGTCGATGGTCTCCAGCACCGCGAGCTCCCGGGCCCGCTCCTGGATGATGCGGGCGATGCGGAACAGGTACTTGGCCCGGTCGGCGCCGCGCATCGGCCCCCAGACGGTCTCGTAGGCGTGCCGGGCCGCCCGCACGGCATCGTCTACATCGGACTCACCCGCCTCGGCGACCTCGGCCAGCACCTCCTCGGTGGCGGGGTTGACCGTCTTGCGCGACCCGCCGTCGCGGGGCTCGGTGAAGACTCCGTTGACGAACAGCCCGTACGTCGATCGAATGTCCACAATGGAGCTGGACTCGGGTGCGGGGGCATACTCGAAGGCGCTCATGCCCGTGCTCGCTTCGCTGCGCGCGGACGTGAGGCTCCAAGCAGGCTCTGCTCCATGATTCGCTCGCTTCGCTCGCTCATTGGCTCTAGTCCAAGGTCACGTAGTCGGGACCGGCGTACTGACCGGTGGCCAGCTTCATCCGCTGCAGCAGCAGGTCGTTGAGCAGGGTCGAGGCGCCGAACCGGAACCAGTCAGGGTGGAGCCAGGCCTCGCCCGCGGTCTCGTTGACGAGCACGAGGTAGGCGATCGCGTCCTTGCTCGTCCGGATGCCACCGGCCGGCTTCACCCCGACCTGACGGCCGGTCTGCTCGTAGTAGTCACGGACCGCCTCGAGCATGATCAGTGTCACCGGCGGGGTCGCGGCCGGCTGCACCTTGCCGGTCGAGGTCTTGATGAAGTCGGCGCCGGCGAGCATGGCCAGCCAGCTCGCCCGGCGCACGTTGTCGTAGGTCGCGAGCTCCCCGGTCTCGAGGATCACCTTGAGGTGCGCGGGCCCGCAGGCCTCCTTCACGGCAACGATCTCGTCGTAGACCTCGCGGTACCGGCCGGAGAGGAACGCGCCCCGGTTGATCACCATGTCGATCTCGTCGGCGCCGTCGGCGACCGCGGCGCGGGTGTCGGCCAGCTTCACCGCCAGCGGTGCCTGCCCGGACGGGAAGGCGGTCGCCACGCTCGCGACGTGGATGCGCCCGGTGCCCGGCTCGCGAGCTTCGCCGAGACCCGTTCCGGCAAGCTCGGCCACCGCTGTGGCAACCATCGATGGGTAGACGCACACCGCCGCGACCGGTGGGCACGACGCGTCGGTCGGGTCGGGGCGGCGCGCCTTGGCGCACAGGGCGCGCACCTTGCCCGGCGTATCGGCACCCTCCAATGTGGTCAGATCGACCATCCGGATGGCGAGATCGATCGCCCACGCCTTCGCCGAGGTCTTGATCGACCGGGTGCGCAGGGTCGCGGCCCGGGCTTCAGCGCCGACCTGGTCAACCCCGGGCAGCCCATGGAGGAAGGCGCGCAGCGAGGCGGCCGACCGCGCAACATCCGCCTCCGCGGTGGGGAGTACGTCGGCGGTCACGCTGCCGCCTCCGCGGTGGGAAGGACGTCGGCGGTCATGACCGGGAGTCTACGCTCCGCCGGACCAGTGGATCTTGCCGAGTATCGACGGCGCGAGGTGTGAACAGTTCATCAACCGGACACGGCGCCGTCACGCGGAGTTGACCCGCGGCCTGGCAGCGTGCCGGCATGCGCGTCGTCCACTTCACCGACACGTACCTGCCGCGCCGTGACGGTGTGATCACCTCGATCCGTACCTTGGTCGACGCGCTCGACCTGGCCGGGCACGAGACGCTGACCGTAGTCCCGCGCCACCCGGACCAGCCGGGAGACCAGACACTGCTGCGGCTGCGGGCGGTGCCGCTCGGGGTGGCCGGCCTGCGGGTCTCGCCGTGGCCGCTGCGGGACTCGCTCTGCCACGGCACCCTGGCCGAGCTGGCGGTCGCGCGGCCCGACGTCATCCACGTCCACACGCCCGGGCCGGTCGGACTGCTCGGAGTGGTCGCCGCCCAGCGCCTCGGGCTGCCGCTGGTGCAGACCTACCACACCGACCTGCACGCCTACGCCGACGCGTACCGCTTTCCGGTGCCCGCTCTGCGGGCCGGGCTGCGGCTCTACGCGCGGCGGCTGGACGCACCCCGGCCGCCGATGCGCTCCGAGGTGGGCCGGCTGCTGTCCCGCCGACCCGGTGGCCGGCGGGCCGCGCTCGACGACGCGAACGCCCTGCTGCTCGGCGACTGCGACGCGGTCGTGGTGCCGACCCGGGCGGTGCTGGACCGGGTCCGGTTGCCGGTGCCCACGGAGCGGGTGTTCCTGGTGCCGTCGGGGGTGGCGGCGCGGCGGTCGACACCCGAGGCGGTGGCGGCGCTGCGGGCCCGCTGTGGTCTGGGCGCCACGGATCGGGTGGTGCTCTTCGTCGGCCGGATCAACCGGGAGAAGGGCATCGACCTGCTCTTCTCCGCCTTCGCCCAGGTCGCCGCCGTCCGGCCCGAGGCACGCCTGCTGCTTGTGGGCGCCCGGTACGAACCACGCTGGTACGCCGGGCTGCTGCGCGGCATCGGCCCGGCGGTGGCCCAGCGGGTGATCTGGGCCGGCGAACAGCCTGCCGAGGTGGTGGCGGCGGCGTACCGACTCGCCGACGTCTTCGCCTTCCCGTCCCGCACCGACACCCAGGCGCTGGTGCTGCAAGAGGCGGCGCTCGCCGGGCTGCCGACGGTGCTCGCCGACCCGGCGCTGCACCGCGACGGTGCCCTGCCCGGCGTCGGCCTGTGCGCCGGTGACGACTCCGGGGCGTTCGCCGAGGCGGTGCGGCGGCTGCTCACCGACCGCCGGCTGGCGCAGTCGATGGGTGCCGCGGCGACCGTACGCGCGGCGGAGCACACGCCGAACCGCTATGCGGCGTCGATGTTGGCGGTCTATCAGCACGCCGTCGAGAACCGCGGTGATCGAGTCGGCGTGCTGAGTCGTAGTCAGGACCGGTGATCGTCCCGTAGTTTGAACAGCTGTGACGCTGGACCCGCCCATGGACGTACTGGTTGTTGATCATCCTCTCGCCCGGACCCGGCTGACCGCCCTGCGCGATGAGGGCACCGACTCCGGAGCGTTCCGAGCCGCGCTGCACGAGCTCACCACGATGCTGGTCTACGAGGCCACTCGCGAGACCGCCGTGGACAGCTTCCCGATCACCACTCCGGTCGGCCCGGCCATGGGCCACCGCGTGGCGCATCCGCCGCTGCTCGTGCCGGTGCTGCGCGCCGGGCTCGGCATGTCCGACGCCGCACTGGCGCTGCTGCCCGAGTCGTCGATGGGCTTCGTCGGCCTGGCCCGGGACGAGGAGACGTTCGCCCCGCGGCCGTACCTGGAGTCGCTACCGGCCGACCTGACCGGGCGGCCGGTGATCGTGCTCGACCCGATGCTGGCCACCGGCGGGTCGCTGGAGCATTGCGTCCGGCTCATCGCCTCCCGCGGGTGCGACGACGTGACCGTCATCTGTGTGCTCGCCGCGCCGGAAGGCGTCGCCCGGCTGGAGGCCTCCGGCCTGCCCATCCGCCTGGTTACCGCCGCCATCGACGAGAAGCTCAACGACCGGGCGTTCATCGTCCCCGGCCTCGGCGACGCCGGCGACCGGCAGTTCGGCGGCATGCCCCGCTTCGCCGAGTCGCCAGCCGATCCCGCTCCGCCGGCGTCGCTGGAGTAGCGCGCGGCTGAACGCCGGCCCGGCGGAACCGTCTAGAGGCCGAGCATCGTGGCGACCTCGGTGCCGAGCGCGGCCAGCGCGGCGGCGGCCCGTTCTCGGGCCGGAGTCACCTCGTCGTCGCCGGGAACGGGTTCCCGGACCTCGAGGTAGATCTTCAGCTTCGGCTCGGTGCCGCTCGGGCGCACCACGACCCGGGCGGTGGGCGTCCGTACGGTCAGCACATCCGCGTCCGGGGCGCGGTCCTCGACCTGGGTCACGGGCTCGTCCAGCAGCGAGCCCGGGGGCTTGGCGCGCAGCAGCTCCATGGTCTCGGCGATCGCGTGCAGGTCGGTGAACCGCACGGAGATCTGGTCGGTCGCGTAGACCCCGAACTCGCGGGCCAGCTCGTCGAGCCGGTCGGCGAGGGTGCGCAGCTCCGCCTTGAGGCCGGTCGCCAGCTCGGCCACGAGCAGCGCGGCCGTGATGCCGTCCTTGTCGCGGACGTGGTCGGGCGCGCAGCAGTAGCCCAGTGCCTCCTCGTAGCCGTAGACCAGCCGGTGCGGGTCCGCCCGCACGATCCACTTGAAGCCGGTCAGCGTCTCGGCGTAGTCGACGCCCCGGGCCGCCGCCAACGCCCGCAGCATCGACGAAGAGACGATCGTCGTCGCGTAGCAGCCCGTCACGCCGCGGCGCATCAGGTGGTCGGCCAGCAGCACGCCCACCTCGTCGCCCCGCAGTGTCCGCCAGCCGGTGGCGGTCGCGATCGCCACCGCGCACCGGTCGGCATCGGGGTCGTTGGCGATGGCGATGTCCGCGTGCGCCGTGACGGCGGTGCGCAGCAGCAGGTTCATCGCCCCCTGCTCCTCGGGGTTGGGGAAGCCGACCGTGGGGAAGTCGGGATCGGGCTCGGCCTGCTCGGGCACGGTCACGGGCCGGGCGAAGCCGGCCCGGGCGAAGGCGGCGGTGAGCACCTCCGCGCCCACGCCGTGCAGGGGTGTGTACGCCACGACCAGGTCGCTGCGGTACTCCTCCTCGACCACCGACGGGTCCAGCACCTCGACGGCACGCTCCACATAGGACTCGACGATGGATTCGTCCATAGTGGAGTAATCGCCGCCCAGCGGTACCCCCGCCGGTGGTCCCACCGCCCGGATCGCCGACTCGATCCCCGTGTCCGCGGGAGAGATGATCTGAGCCCCGTCCCCACCGGGGCCGCCGAGGCCGGCGCCGAGGTAGACCTTGTACCCGTTGTCGGCCGGCGGATTGTGGCTCGCGGTGACCATGACCCCAGCACACGCGTCGAACTGCCGTACGGCATGGGCGAGCACCGGGGTGGGCAGGGCCCGGGGGAGGAGTAGGGCCCGTCGCCCCGCGCCGGACGCGACCCGGGCCGTCTCCTCGGCGAAGGCGCGGGAGTGGTGCCGGCCGTCGTAGCCGATGACGATCGGCCGGTGCCCGTCGCGGTCGGCCAGCCAGGCCATGAGCCCGGCGGCCGTCTGCCGGACGACGGCGAGGCTCATCCCGTTCGGGCCGGCCCGCATCGGTCCGCGCAGCCCGGCGGTGCCGAACGTCAACGACCCGGCGAACCGGTCGAGCAGGTCGGTGGCGGTCTCGGGGAGCCCGTCGATCACCGCCCGCAGCTCCGCCCGACTGGCCGGATCCGGGTCGTCGGCCAGCCACTGCTCGGCCCGACTGTGCAGCGCGTCCACGCCCGCATTCTCCCCTGCCCGTCGCCGGGTGGGGGAGAGTCAGACGAACTGGAAGGAGCGGAGCAGCTCGTCGTAGACGATCCGGCTGTCGGCGAAGGCGGCGTCCGGCGCGGTGAGGTAGAAGTGGTACGCGACCCCGTCGCGGACCACGGCGCGCCAGATGCCATGCCGCTTGCCATCGCCCTCGCCGCAGGTGTACTCGAGCTCCGCCCCGGCCTGCCCGGCCAGCTGCGCCTCCACCAGGGCCACCCGGGTGTAGGGCGCCGGGCACACGGCCGGGTCCTGGAGCCTCGCCTCGGCGCCCTCGAGCAGGCCCATCGGGGAGAGACTGGTCGGCTCGATGTTGATCCGCACCCAGCGGGCCATGGCCGGGTCGGTGTAGTCCACATAGGAGCTCGCCTCGGTCCGCACCCAGGCCGCGGGCACGTTGACCGCGATGCCGCGCTCCCGGAACTCCTGTACCTCGATCAGCGGAGTCGACCCGGTCGAGGAGGCTGCCGGGTCGCCCGGCGGCGTCTCCTGGCCGCCGCCGCCGCCCAGCACACCCGACCAGGCCGTGATCGCGACGGCGAGCAGGATCGTCACCAGGCCGCCCACCACGATGACCCGTGAGCGGTTGCGCGGATCCGTGATCTCGCGGCGCAGCACCGCGGCGCGAGCCCCCACCTGGGCGGTGACCCGCGAGGTGAGGGTCGGCGCGCGGCGGCGGCCGATGTGCTCGCGCCGGGTCGTCGTATCGCCCCAGCGCGCCCGCGCCGCCGTGCCGGCGCCCCGGTGGGAGGTGTGCCCGGGCGGCTGGACACCACCCCAGCTCTCGCCACCGGCCCAGCTCGGCCGGTCGGCCCGCGACGGCGAGTCCCACCAGACCTCCCGAGGGCCCGGGTCGGGCCGCCCGGCCACCCGCCCGGCCCTTCGGCCGCCCGGGGCCTCCCGACCAGACCCCTGGGACTCGACGTCGACGCCCTGCCGATCCTCCGGCGTGATCCACGACGTCGGGATGGCGCGCGTCACGTCGTCGCCGCTGCGCCGGTCGGCGTCCCCCGGCCCCAAACCAGCGGACTCCCGCAGCCGGGCCACCTGGTCGTCGATCGGCTCGTTCGGGTCCAGCATCGCCCGACCGCCGACGGCGCCGGTGCGGATCCCGGGTGGTCCCGCGGCCGTCACCGGCGGCCGTCCGGCCGGGCCCGCAGCGGCCCCGGAGGACTCCATGGCACGGGCAGGGCCCGTCCGCGCCGGTGCGAGCGTGGTGGCGAGCAGGTCCCGCAACGCGGTGCGCGAGCGCTCGACGTTCCAGCGATGCTCGGGGTCCTTCTCCAGCAACCCCCACAGCACGGGCTTGAGGGGGCCGGCGAGCCGGGCGGGGCGCGGCGCCTCCTCGACGACGGCGCGCATGGTCTCGAACGGATCGCCCCGGTCGAACGGCGGCCCGCCCTCGACCGCCGTGTAGAGGGTCACACCGAGGGAGAACAGGTCGCTCGGCGGGCCGAACGCCCCACCCACGGCACGCTCGGGCGAGATGAAGTGCGGCGATCCCAGCACCATGCCCGGGGTCGTGAGCTTGCTCTCGGTGGGCAGCCGGGCGACGCCGAAGTCGGTGAGAACGCAGCGCCCGTCATCACAGATCAGCACATTTGCTGGCTTCACGTCGCGGTGCAGCACCCCGGCCGCGTGCGCGACCTCGAGGGCACCGAGCATCGCGATGCCGATCTTCGCCACGGCCCGCGGTGGCAGCGGACCGTCATCGATGACCATGTCGGCCAGACTGCGCGCCTCCAGCAGCTCCATCACGATCCACGGCCGGTTCGCGTCGATCACCACGTCGTAGACCTGCACCACACTCGGGTGGGCCAGCGCGGCAGCGGCGCGGGCCTCCCGCATGGTCCGTTCGCACAGCGCGTCCTTCTCGTGCTGCGGCATCGTCGGCGGGAGGAGCACCTCCTTGACCGCCACCTCCCGGTGCAGCAGCGTGTCCGTGGAGCGCCACACCGTACCCATGCCGCCGTGCCCGATAGCGGTCACCAGCTCATACCGGCCGCCGATCACCGTGCCCGGGGTGGCCCGGTCGTCCGTCGGCGAGTTGCCGGACGGAGACTGCTCGCGCCATGGGCTCTGTGTGGTCACGGCTCGGTCAGTTCGCGAAGGGTGCGGAGGGAATCATCGGGCAACCTCATGGTGCTGGCGCGGGGTCGCCGCGCGGGTGCGGGTGGCAAACCTATCTTGCGCGACGACGCGCCACGGGGAAAGTCGAGGCCGTCCGATGGGTCGCGCGCCACGACCGCACGAGACCGTACGGTCACGGCCCGTACGGCCTGGAGTGCAACGAATCACCCGGCCACGCAAACCTTTAACTTCCGTTCAGCCCTACCATCGCCGGTATGGCGAAGGGTCAGGGGGAGCCCGCCGGCTCCGTATCGGGTTTCTCGATCGATCCGGTCTACCGGCAGGCGCCGGCCGACCTGGCCACGCGGCTCGGCGAGCCGGGCGAGTACCCCTACACGCGCGGGGTCTACCCCACGATGTACACCACGCGGCCGTGGACCATGCGCCAGTACGCGGGCTTCGGCACGGCCGCGGAGTCCAACGCGCGGTACCACCAGCTGCTCGCGGCTGGCACCACCGGCTTGTCGGTCGCCTTCGACCTGCCGACACAGATGGGGTACGACTCGGACGCCCCGCTGGCGCACGGCGAGGTGGGCAAGGTCGGCGTAGCCATTGACTCGATCGAGGACATGCGCATCCTGCTGGCGGGCATCCCGCTGGACAAAGTATCGACGTCGATGACGATCAACGCGCCGGCCGCGGTGCTCCTGCTGCTCTACCAACTGGTCGCCCAGGATCAGGGTGTGCCCGGCCCCGCGCTGAACGGGACGATCCAGAACGACATCCTGAAGGAGTACATCGCCCGGGGTACCTACATCTACCCGCCGAAGCCGTCCCTCCGCCTCGTCGCGGACACCTTCGCCTACTGCCGGGCGGAGCTCCCCCGGTGGAACACCATCTCGATCTCCGGCTACCACATGGCCGAGGCCGGGGCCACGCCGGCGCAGGAGATCGCGTTCACGCTGGCCAACGGGCTGGCCTACGTGCAGGCCGCGCTCGATGCCGGCCTGAACATCGACGATTTCGCCCCGCGGCTGTCCTTCTTCTTCGTCGCCCGGACCACGCTGCTGGAGGAGGTGGCGAAGTTCCGGGCGGCGCGGCGCATCTGGGCCAGGCTCATGCGCGAGCTCGGCGCGACCGACCCGCGCTCGATGATGCTCCGCTTCCATACCCAGACCGCCGGCGTCCAGCTCACCGCGCAGCAGCCCGAGGTCAACCTCGTCCGGGTGACGGCCCAGGCGATCGGCGCGATCCTCGGTGGCACCCAGTCCCTGCACACCAACTCTTACGACGAGGCGATCGGGCTGCCGACGGAGAAGGCGGCCCGGCTCGCCCTGCGGACGCAGCAGGTGCTCGCCCACGAGACGGATCTGGTGTCCACTGTGGATCCATTCGCCGGGTCGTACGCGGTGGAGACGATGACCGACGAGGTCGAGGCGCTCGCCGTGGCCCTGCTGGCCAAGGTGGCCACGTTCGGAACCGCGGTCGAGGCGATCGAGGCGGGGTTCCAGAAGCGGGAGATCGAGGCGTCGGCGTTCCAAGCCGCCCTCCAGATCGACGCGGGTGAGCAGGTCGTGGTGGGCGTCAACCGCTTCGTGGTCTCCGACGAGGAGCCCTACCAGCCGCTACGGGTGGACCCGGCGATCGAGACCGAGCAGGCCCAGCGGCTGGCCACGCTGCGCGCGGAGCGGGACGGCGCCGCGGTCACCGCCGCCCTGGCCGAGGTGCGCGCCACAGCGACCGGGACGGGCAACGTGTTGTACCCGATGCGTGAGGCGCTACGCGCGCGAGCGACAGTCGGCGAGGTCTGTGATGCGCTGCGGGAGACGTGGGGCACCTACCGCCCCTCAGACCGGATCTGACCCGCCGGCTCGTCCGTTATGTCGGCAGTGACCCGGCCAACCTTTCAGTTGCGCGACAAATGCCGGCACGCCTTCGTTGAACGGGCCAGAATCCCGGTCTAGCGGGGTGCATACTGTGGACGCTTGATCAGATGACGGCGTGAGAGTGACTGCATTCCGTTACCGTACGTAATCGGTCATCGCGGGCGATGTGAGCCCATTCGACTACCGTCCGTGGTCGTCCGCCCCCACGAGGGTCGCGCCGGACCGAGCTTCCCTGCGGCGTGGCAGCCGAACCGCGTTGGCGGCCGCGCCGAGCGATCGGGAGGAGGGACCCGTGGCCCGGATGGCCAGGACTGGGCAACGCGCTGCCACGTCTGCGCCCCGACGGGGTACCTCGGCCCCGGGAACACCGGCCCGCCGGTCAGCCGCTGCTGCTTCGGCGTCGAGCCCCTCCGGCGGCGCTGGGCGTAACCGTCCGCAATGGGACGGGGACTTTATAGATATTGCGCTGCGTCACGATGGCGCTAGGCTTCGAACGTCCCGTCCCGCCGCGACCGATATGGGAGAGCGTGATTCGACCGTGACCACAGCGCTGGCCGGCCCCGTCGTGACGGGAACCGATGACGAGACGGATGCCCCAGCGACCGCGCCGGTGCCTCCGCCGACGGACGATCGGCTGCGCGGTCGGCTGGACGCCTGGCTGGCCCGACACGAGGCGGAGCTGGTCACGCTGCGCCGGCGGATCCATGCGAATCCCGAGCTGTCGGGCCAGGAGCGGGCCACGGCCGCCCTGGTGGCGGCGCGGCTGCGCGGGGCCGGGCTGAAGCCGCGGCTGCTCAACGGCCGCAACGGCGTCATCTGCGATGTCGGCACCGGTGGCCGGGTGGTGGCGCTGCGGGCGGATCTGGACGCACTGCCGCTGCCCGACACCAAGGACGTGTCGTACCGGTCCACAGTGGAGAATGTCTGCCACGCCTGCGGCCACGACGTCCACACGACGATCCTGGTCGGGGCGGCCCGGATGCTGGCCGAGCTGAACCGGGCCGGTGAGCTGCCCGGGCGGGTGCGCCTCATCTTCCAGCCGAGCGAGGAGCGCCTTCCGTCGGGCGCACCCGAGGTCATCGCCGAGGGCGGGCTCAAGGACGTCGAGTCCATCTTCGCGTTGCACTGCTACCCGCAACTGCCGGCGGGGTTCGCGGCGGTCCGCACCGGGCCGATCACCGCGGCCGCCGACAAGCTCGAGATCCGGCTCACCGGCCCGGGCGGGCACACCGCGCGGCCCCACCTGACCGTGGACCTCGCGTACGCGCTCGGACGCATCGTCGTCGAGGTGCCCGCACTGCTCTCCCGCCGGCTCGACCCCCGGGCGGCCGCAAGCCTGGTGTTCGGCAAGGTGCGCGCCGGCGAGGCCCACAACGCGATCGCGATCGAGGGACACGCCAGCGGCACCGTCCGGGTGCTCAACCACGACGGCTGGCGCGTGCTGCCGGAGCTCGTTCCTCAGCTGGTCCGGGATGTGGTGGTGGGCACCGGTGCCGAGGCCGAGATCAACTACGTGCGGGGCGTGCCACCCGTGGTCAACGACCGGGGCACCACGGCCATCCTCGAGGCCGCGGCGCGGGTCGCGCTCGGCCCCGAGCGGGTGGCCGAGGCCGAGGTCAGCATGGGTGGCGAGGACTTCGCCTTCTACCAGGAGCAGGTGCCCGGGACGATGTTCCGGCTCGGGGTCGCCCGCCCGGACGCGACCGAACCCATGGACATCCACCAGTCCACGTTCGACGTGGACGAGGCCGCCATCTCCTACGGCGTACGGATCATGGTCCACACCGCCGTCGCCGCCCTCACGGCCTAGCTCGTCCCGCGGCCCTCACGGCCTAGCTCGTCCCGCGTGATCGAGGACTTATGCGTGTGAGTTGATCTCCCATCACACACATAAGCCCTCGATCACCGCGTAATGACGTCAGGCCGGCGGTGCCGGAGGCATCGTGGGGGGCATGGCCGGGGGCGGCGTCGGAGCCCGGCGGCTGCGGTGCCGGCGGCGCGCGATCCACAGGACCAGCCACACCGGCCCGCCGATCGCGATCGCCCAGGGCAGCAGCCACCCGGCAACGGTGAGCACGACCTTCACCGAGGCCAGGAAGCCCTTCCATCCGGCGCGCAACCCGGCCAGGAACCCCGTCTCGGGCTCGTCGTCGGTCGCCTCGGGACCCGACGGTCCGTGCAGTACGACGGTGATGGTCGCCAGCGCCACCAGGCCGGACATCGTCTCCCGGCGCTGGAGGAGCGAGTCCAGCTCGGCCTGCCGCTGGGTGAGCTCGTTCTCCAGCGAGACGATCTCGCCGATGGTCTGCGCCCGGGCCAGCAGGTCGCGGACGCGGTCCAGGCTGGCCTGCTGGGTGGCGATGCGGGCGTCGAGATCAACGAGCTGCTCGGTCACGTCCTCGGCCTGGACCAGGCGGCTCTGCTCGTCGCCGAGGCGAGCCAGGGAGTCCAGAGTGGACGTGAACCGGTCCGCGGGCACCCGCAGCACCAGGGTGGCCTGGGAGGAGTCCTCGAGGATGGTCCGGTTGTCCCCGGCCACGTAGCCGCCGATACCGGTGGCGAGGGCGATCGCCTCGTCGGCCGCCTGCACGACCGACTCCACCTCGACCGTGATGCTTCCGCTGTAGATGAGCGACCGTTCCTCCACCGGAGCGAGCTGCCCGTCGGGGGCCTGCGGTTCGCCGGCGGCGCGGTCCGCGTCCTCCGCTTGGGGAACGGCCTGACCACCGCCCTCGCCGGCGAATCCGGGGGCGGCGGGTTCGGACAGCTCGGTCCCGTCACTGTCCGCTGAACAGCCAGCGAGCGCGAGCACACTCAGCAGGACGGCCGCGACGAGGGCGCGTGCCCGTCGGCGGCGGCGCCGCAAGTTCGTGATTAGCTCCGTATGTTGCGCGAATGCGGCCATGGGTCTCCTCCGGTCTGGACGTGGGCAGCCCGGGGTAGGCGGGCTGGCGGGGCCGCGGCGTTTCCTGCTCATTTCGCTCCGCAGGGTCGCTGAATTGCTTGCTGACTCCGCTCCGCGGACGTCGCTGAATTGCTTGCTGATTCGCTCCGCGGTGCGTCGCTGACGTACCTGCTGATTCCCTTCCGCAGCCGTGGCTGGAATGGGAGCCGAAGCGCATGTTAGATGGCCGCGCTACCCCGCGGGTTCCCGCTTGACCCCGGCGGCAGAATCGCAGGGGTGACGCCCGAGATGGCCGTCGCCGCGGCCGCACGGCCTGTCGGTGAGCTGGACCGCGCCTGGACCACCGACCCCCGCACGCTGCGCCGGGCCCGGACGCTCGAGCTGACCGCGTGGGCCTTCTACGTCGGGGGGCGTGGTGGTGTGGTCGGCGCGGATGTCCATCCGGACCTGCTCGTCGCGGCGTTCGGGACCATCGCGCCCGATGCGCTGCGCGCCGGCTGGGACGCTACCGCCCGGGTCGGCGCGCCGACCGTCGCCGGGGCCTGGCTCGACGAGTGCGCGGCCTGGGGCGAGGACCGGCTGGCCGCCGTCTCCGACGCGCGACTGGTGGACCTGCTTGATCGGGTGGTGGGCGAGGCCGACGCCACGGCGTTGCCGGTCTTCGCGGCGGCGCGGACCATGGTCACCGCCCTCGTCGACGGGTGTCCGGCACCGGCGGCCCGGGTGGCGCTGTTGGTCCACGCGCTACACGAGTACCGGTCCGGCGCGCTGGTGCTGGCGTGCCGGGTGGCGGGGCTGAGCCCGGTGGAGGCGCTGATAGCCGGGCCCGAGGGCGAGCAGGAGGCGCTCACCGCCGGTTGGACGCCACCGTTCCCGGCCCGGCTGGCGGTGTTGCGCCGCTACGCCTACGCCGGATCAGTCGCCGACCGACTGACGGCCCCCGCGTTCGCCGCGCTGAGCCCGCCGGAGCGGGCGGAGCTCGTCGACCGCCTCAAGGTAGCCGCGGCCGCCGTCACCGTGTCGTGACCAAAAGAGGTTGGCGCTTATGGCCGTACGGCCTGAGGATCCGGGCATGAGCCCTTCACTGCCACCGGGGTGGTCGGTGCGGCCGCCGACACGCCAGGACGTGTCCGCGATCCTCGAGGTGGTCCACGCGAGCGACATCGCGGCTGTCGGCGAGCCCGATTACTCGGCCGACGAGGTGGTCGAGATGCTCACGGCACCCAACCACGACCCCAACCGTGACTCGTGGGTGGCGCTGGACGGGTCGGGGCAGATCGTCGGATGGGCCTACATCCATAATCCGCAGGGCGGCCCGCGGGAGAACTTCGACGCGTACGTCCACCCCGGGCAGGGCCGCCCGGCGCAGCCGGTGCTCCTCGACCTGGTGCTGGCGCGGATCGCCGAGCGGGCCCGCGAGGCGGGGGTCGACTCCCTGGTCGCCCGGGGCGGCGCGATCGCCAGCGAGCAGGCGTACGTCACGCTCCTGCAGTCGGCCGGGTTCGCCTTCGTCAAGCGGTACGCAAGGATGCGTCGTGGGCTTGCCCCGGACGAACCGGCGCCAGCGGTGCCCGACGGAGTCGTGATCCGGCCGGTCCGGCCCGACGACGAGGCCGAGATGCGAACCTTCCACGACCTGCTCGACACGGCGTTCCGCGACACCCTCGATCACCAACCGAGTACGTACGAGGAGTTCCGCGAACGGCTGGCGGCCCTGCCGGGCATCGACTGGAGTGAGTGGTTCGTGGCCGAAGTGGACAGTCCGCCCGTGATCGCGGGCATATTGCAGTCCGCGGGCACTGAGGAGGAGGAGGAGGGCTGGGTCCGGAACCTGGCCGTGCGCAAGGAATACCGGGGCCGCGGGCTCGGCCGGCTGCTCCTGCTGACCGCCTTCCACACCTATGCCGCCAAGGGACGCCGGTCGGTCGGTCTCGGCGTACTCACAACGAACCCGACCGGCGCGTACAGCCTCTACGAGAGCGTCGGCCTGCGCCCGTTCTACGAGGCCGATATGTACGAGCGCGTCATCCCGGCCGCCTGAGGCGGTTCACTCGACCGTGTCGGTACGGGTGGGGCGGGACTTAATTGCCTCGATGTAGTCGTCGGGCGCGCCGGCCTTGCGGGCGGCGTTGACGATCTCGTTGAGCAACCAGGCCGTGGGCAGCCCACCCTCGTAGCCGGCGAACACATAGACCCACGAGGTCACGTCGCCATCGAGCGTCTTCACGCGCAGGTGCACCTTGTGGTAGGTGCCGGCGACGGCGCCCTCGATCTCGTCGAGCATCGCCTCGTCCTGGGCGTCCACATCGTACAGAGCGACGAACACGCGGTCACCCTTAGTATCGGATTCCACAATGGTGCAGACCGCGCCCTCATAGCCCATGAGGTCCTCACCGCCGAAGGTGAGGCGCCATCCGTCGATCCAACCAGTGCCCACCAGCGGCGATTGAGGGCAATATGCCCGCATCCGCCCGGGGTCCAGGTTGGAGCCGTACGCGGCGTACATACGCACGCAGTGACGATAGTGCACAACGACGTGCGGGAGAATGCCAACGGGCCGTAATCGGTATGAGCGTTCGACGGGAGTCGGCCATATGGCGCACGGTGACTCGAGGGGGCGGAGCCCCCAGAGCCCGCGAATTGTGATCATCGGCGGGGGGCCCGCCGGTTACGAGGCGGCTCTGGTCGCCGCGCAGCTCGACGCCGAGGTGACCGTCGTAGAGGCCGAGGGCGCGGGCGGGGCCTGCGTGCTGTCCGACTGCGTACCCTCAAAGACCTTCATCGCCGCAACGGACGCGGTGACGGCGCTGCGGCACGGCGAGCGGCTGGGCGTCCAGACACCCACGGCCGAGCCGGTGCTCCTCGACGCGGCTGCGGTCTACGCCCGGGTCAAGCGGCTCGCGCTCGCCCAGTCGGCCGACATCGCGGGCAAGCTCGACGCGGTCGGAGTCGAGCTGATCCGCGGCGGGGCCCGGCTGGGCTCGGACTCCCTGGGCCACACGCACCCGGTGGTGATCGAGCCGTCCGACGGCGCGCCCTACGAGGTCGCGGCCACCCATGTCCTGCTCGCCACGGGCGCCACGCCGCGGATCCTGCCGTCCGCGGTGCCCGACGGCGAGCGAATCCTCACCTGGCGCCAGGTGTACGACCTGCCCGACCTGCCGTCCCGGCTCGTCGTGGTCGGGTCGGGGGTAACCGGGGCCGAGTTCGCGAGCGCATACCTCGCGGCGGGCGTCGATGTCACGCTCATCTCGTCCCGCGACCGGGTGATGCCGCACGAGGATCCCGACGCCGCCGCGGTCATCGAGCGGGTGTTCCGGGCCCGCGGCATGACCGTGCTGAGCAAGGCACGGGCCGACGCGGTCGAGCGAACGGCGGACGGCGTGCTGGTCCGGCTGGCCGACGGCCGGGTGGTCGAGGGTTCGCACGCGCTCATGGCGGTCGGGTCGGTGCCCAACACGGCCAACTTCGGGCTGGCCGAGTACGGCGTCGCCCTGGCGCCGTCGGGGCACGTCACCGTCGACCGGGTGTCGCGGACGAACATCCCCGGCATCTACGCGGCCGGCGACTGCACCGGGGTACTCGCGCTCGCCAGCGTCGCCGCCATGCAGGGCCGGATCGCCATGTGGCACGCGCTGGGCGAGGCGGTCAGTCCACTGTGGCTGCAGACAGTGTCGGCGAACGTGTTCACCGATCCCGAACTCGCCAGCGTCGGGGTGTCACAGTCCGATGTGGACTCCGATCGCGTGCCCGGCCGGGTGGTGATGCTGCCGCTGTCCGGCAACGCGCGCGCGAAGATGGCCGACGTCACCGACGGATTCGTGAAGCTGTTCTGCCGCAGCGGCTCGGGCACGGTGATCGGCGGTGTCGTGGTGGCGCCCAAGGCGAGTGAGCTGATCCTGCCGATCGCGCTGGCCGTCGAGAACCACCTGTCGGTGAGCCAGCTCGCGCACACCATCACCATCTACCCGTCCCTGTCCGGTTCGGTCGCCGAGGCGGCTCGCCAGCTCATGCACCACGAGTTCGAGTAGGCCAGGACAGGCGAACCGAACCCGAAATCGGCTGCATCGATGCCGGCGGCCGCGTATGGTCGCTCGCATGGCAGCGCAGCGGACGACGACGCCGGGATCTCCCGGCGTGCCGTCACGCTGACCTTCATCCGTCACGTTGGCCCCGGGCGATCGCCCGGGGCCGACGTCATTGTGCGCTCCGCGGTCGTCCGTCTCAGACCTCGAGGAGCACCCAATGTCCGATCGCCACATCGACCACCGTAAACTCGGTCGCGAGCTCGACCTGTTCGCCTCCAGCCCACTCGTCGGGGCGGGCCTGCCGCTCTGGCTGCCCGCCGGAGCCGCGGCCCGGCACGCCGTCGAGGAGTTCGTGCGCGAGCAGGAGCGCCGCGCGGGCTATCAGCACGTCTACTCACCGGCGCTGGGCCGGGCCGAGATGTACGAACGGTCCGGCCACCTTGCGAAGTTCGGCGACGACATGTTCGCCCCGATACCCGATGGAGAGGGCGAGCTCGTGCTGCGGCCGAGCATCTGCCCGCATCACGCCGCGGTCTTCGCCGCCCGCGGCCGGTCCTACCGCGACCTGCCGTTCCGGGTGGCGGAGATGGGCCAGATGTACCGGTCCGAGCGGTCGGGTGTGCTGTCCGGACTGTCGCGGGTGCGGGCGATCTCGCTCAACGACTCGCACAACTTCTGTGCTCTGGAGCAGGTGGGCGACGAGGTTCGGCTGGTCCTCGAGCTGATGGCCCGGGTCCATGCCGCGCTCGGCTTCAGGCCGGCGAGCTTCCAGCTGTCACTGCGTGGTTCCGGCGAGTACCTCGGCGTTCCGGCCGACTGGGACCGGGCCGAGGCGATGCTCCGCGACGCGCTGGTCGGCGCCAATGTGTCCTTTGTGGAGGTCCCCGGCGAGGCCGCCTTCTACGGCCCGAAGATCGACGTCCAGCTCCTCGACCGGGCCGGCCGCGAGTGGAGCCTCGCCACCATCCAGGTCGACTTCCTGCAGCCGGCCCGGTTCGATCTGTCCTACGTGGACAGCAACGCGGAGAAGCGACGGCCGGTGATGGTGCACCGCAGCCTGGTGGGCAGCATGGAGCGGCTCTTCGGACACCTCATCGAGGTGCACCGGGGCGCCTTTCCGGCCTGGTACGCGCCCGTCCAGGTCGTCGCGCTCCCGGTCAGCGAGCGGCAGGTGGACGCCGCCGTCGGCTTCGCCCGTGAGTGCGTCGCCGCCGGGCTGCGGGCGCGGGCGGAGGTGGACGGGTCGCTGGGTGCCCGGATCAGGGCCGCTCGGCGCGTGCCGTTCCTCGCCGTGATCGGAGCCCGGGAAGCCGACGCCAGTCGGGTGTCACTGCGCGACCGTGACGGTCGGGAGCATCCGCCAAGTCCCGCCGCCTCGGCCCTCCGGCTCGTCGTCGACGCGTGCGCCCCACCGCACGGCCCGCGCTGACCGAGATCTACAGGTCGCCGTCGGGGCCGCCGGCCGCCAGCAGCTCGCGCAGCAACGCCGCGAGCTGCGCTCGGCTGCGCGCGGGAAGCCGCTCGAGCACCTCACGCTGGACCGCCAGCCCGGCCCCGACGGCGTCATCGACCAGTTCCCGGCCAGCGGCCGTCAGCGTGACGACGAGGGCCCGCCGGTCGCTGGGATGGGCGGACCGGCGGACGAGCCCACGGCGCTCGAGCCGGTCGATGCGCCCGGTCATGCCACCGGAGGTCAGCATCATCGAGGCGCAGAGCTCGGTCGGGGTGAGCTCGTACGGCTCCCCGGCCCGGCGCAGCGTGGCGAGGACGTCGAACTCGCCCCGGCTGATGCCGAACTGTCCGTACGTTGCCTCCTGCCGGTCGCCGACGATGCGAGCGATCCGGTAGATGCGGCCGAACACGGCCATGGCGTCGGTCTGCAGGTCGGGGCGCTCAACCGACCACTGGGCCACGATGCGGTCGACGTCGTCATCAGGGGCGCGGGCCACGGGGCGATGATACCTTGCCAACAGATATCTTAGTACTAAGATACTTGCTCGTGAGAGATATGCAGCGAACTCGGCTCGCCTGCTCCAGCGACGCGCGCCTGGCGCTGGCGACGGCGGTCGGCCCCGTGCTGTGGGGCACGAACTACGTCGTCACCTCCGAGCTGCTACCGCCCGACGCGCCGCTGCTGGCGAGCGCCGTCCGGGCGCTGCCGGCCGGGCTGGTGCTGCTCCTCGTGGTGGCGCTGCGCCGCGGCTCCGTGCTGCCGCACGGACCGTGGTGGTGGCGGGCGGCGGTGCTGGGTTCGCTCAACATCGGGCTGTTCTTCGTGCTCTTCTTCGTGGCCGCCTACCGGCTGCCCGGCGGAGTGGCGGCCGTGCTCGGTGCGTTGGGGCCGTTCCTCGTGGCGGGCCTGGCCTATCCCATCCTCGGCGAGCGGACGACCCGACGGGTGCTGGCCGCCGCGTTCGTAGGGCTCGCCGGGTTGGCCCTGCTCGTACTGCGGTCGTCGATCTGGCTCGACCCGGTCGGGCTCGCGGCCGGAGCAGGTGCGATGGCCGTGGCGTCGCTCGGGACCGTGCTGGGCCGGCGGTGGGGCCTGCCGCCCGCGGCCTCGCCCGACCGAGCCGTGCTGGCCCTGACGTCCTGGCAGTTGATCGCCAGCGGGCTGGTGCTGCTCCCGGTTGCCCTGGCGGTCGAGGGACCGCCGGCCGTCGTGACCGGCACCAATCTGCTCGGGTTCGGCTACCTGGCGCTCGTGGGTACCGCGGTCGCCAACTCTCTGTGGTTCCGCGGCGTCAGCGGCCTCCCGCCGACCCGGGTCACGCTGCTCACACTGCTCAGCCCCGCGGTGGCGACCGTCCTGGGCTGGCTGCTCCTGGGGCAGGCGCTCTCGACGGATCAACTTGTCGGTGCCGTTACCGTCCTCGGCGCGGCCATGCTCGGCGCCGCCACCGGCCCGATCCCGGTGCTGAGCCGCCTGCTCTCGCCGAGAGTTCCAACGACGCGGGTGGAGCGGAACCGGCAGGTAATTTGGCGGGTTTCCGCCCGCCGCGGGGCGCCCGATCCACACAACTCCTGAGCCTGGATAGGCTGGCGGCCATGAGCGAGCGTCAGCGAGCGAATCAGGATGATCGCGTGCCCCTGGCCTTATGCCCGCCCGCAGCGAAGCGAGGACGGGCATGAGTGCCTATCTCGCCGCGGTGGCCTGGCCGTACGCCAATGGCCCCCGCCATATCGGTCATGTCTCCGGGTTCGGGATCCCCTCCGACGTCTTCGCCCGGTACATGCGCATGGCCGGTCACGAGGTGCTCATGGTCTCCGGGACCGACGAGCACGGCACGCCGATCCTCGTCGAGGCCGAGAAGGAGGGCCTCACTCCGCGAGGGCTCGCCGACCGGTACAACCGCGTGATCGCCGAGGACCTCGTCGCACTGGGACTCTCGTACGACCTGTTCACCCGGACCACGACGGGCAACCACTACACCGTTGCGCAGGAGCTGTTCCGCACCGTGCACCGCAACGGCTACATGATCGAGCAGACCACCCGCGGGGCGATCTCGCCGTCGACCGGGCGCACCCTGCCCGACCGCTACATCGAGGGCACCTGCCCGATCTGCGGCTTCGACGGCGCGCGCGGCGACCAGTGCGACAACTGCGGCAACCAGCTCGACCCGGTCGATCTGATCGACCCGCGCAGCCGCGTGAACGGCGAGACGCCGGAGTTCGTGGAGACCGAGCACTTCTTCCTCGACCTGCCGGCGCTGGCCAACACGTTGGGGGAGTGGCTCAAGTCGCGGACGGACTGGCGGCCCAACGTGCTCAAGTTCTCGCTCAACCTGCTCGACGACATCCGGCCGCGGGCGATGACGCGCGACATCGACTGGGGCATCCCGGTGCCGCTGCCGGGGTGGGAGGAGAACCCGGCCAAACGGCTGTACGTGTGGTTCGACGCCGTGATCGGATACCTCTCCGCCTCGATCGAGTGGGCGCGGCGCTTCGGCGACACGCCCGACGCCTGGCGCCGGTGGTGGCAGCAGGACGCCGGTGCCCGGTCGTACTACTTCATGGGCAAGGACAACATCACGTTCCACGCCCAGATCTGGCCGGCCGAGCTGCTCGCCTACAACGGAGAGGGTGACCTGGGCGGAGCCGAAGGTGAATATGGAAGGCTGGCTCTGCCCACCGAGGTCGTCTCCAGCGAGTACCTGACGATGGAGGGCAAGAAGTTCTCGTCCTCCCGCCGGGTCGTCATCTACGTACGAGACTTCCTGTCCCGCTACGACGCGGACGCCCTGCGCTACTTCGTCGCGGTGGCCGGGCCCGAGACGACCGACACCGACTTCACTTGGGCGGAGTTCCTGCGGCGAAACAACGACGAGCTCGTCGCCGGCTGGGGCAACCTGGTCAACCGGTCGGTCTCCATGGCCGCGAAGAACTTCGGCGCCATCCCGCCCAAGGGCCGGCTGCTGGCCGCCGACCGGACGCTGCTGAAGACCGCCCAGGACGCCTTCGGGAAGGTGGGCGAGCTGATCGAGCACCACCGGCTCAAGGCGGCGATCTCCGAGGCGATGCGGGTCGTCGGGGACGCCAACAAGTACCTGTCCGACCAGGCGCCCTGGAAGATCAAGGACGACCCGAAGCGGATGGGCACGATCCTGCACGTCGCGCTGCAGGTGGTCAGCGACTGCAACGTGCTGCTGACCCCGTTCCTGCCGCACTCGGCGCAGAAGATCCACGAGCTGCTGGGTGGCACCGGGGTGCACGCGCCGATGCCTGAGCTGCGCGAAGTGTCCGATCTGGACGGTGGTCCCGACTACCCGATCATCACGGGCGACTACTCCGTGGGTGCGCGCTGGCAGTCGGTGCCGATCGAGGTCGGCCGGCCCGTGAAGGCGCCGACACCGGTCTTCCGCAAACTCGATCCCTCCATCGTGGAGGAGGAACTGGCCCGCCTCGGCACCTGAACGCGGTCACGCGGCGGCGCGGGTGGGGAGCCGGGTGAGCACCGCCACGACGGCCAGCAGCGGCACCAGCATGAATAGTGTCCATTGTAGACTGATGAGCCCGGCGAGCCAGCCGATGGCCGCCGGGCCGACCAGCACGCCAGCGTAGGTGAAGGTGGTGAACCGGGCAAGGAAGGTCGCCGCTCCCGGACCCGTGCCACCCGCATGGCCGGCCGCGCTGAAGGTCAGCGGGAGCAGGAACGAGCCGCCGAACCCCACGATGGCGAAGCCGGCGACCGCGCCGAACGGGTGCGGGCTGAGCATCGCCAGCGCGAACCCGGCCGCGCCGACCAGTCCACCGACCCGGAACAGGCGCGGTGCGCCGAGACGCGTAGTCAGCCGGTCGCCGACGAGCCGGCCGGCGGTCTGGCAGGCCGTGAACGCGGTCATGGCGAACGACGCCACGGTCAGCGATGCGGACCGGCTGTCGTGCAGGAACACCCCACCCCAGGTGAGGGTGGCGCCCTCGACGACCATGAGGGCCGTCCCCGCGAGGCCGAGGAGCACGAGCGCGCGGCTCCATCCCGTACGCCACCCCCGGCGCGGCGCCACGGCGGCCTGGTCGGGGCGGTCGCTGGAACTCTGGTCGGCGCTGGCCGGCAGGAGCCCTGAACCCACCACCAGCCCGGCCAGCACGACGGCGACGGCGACGCCCGCGAAGTGGACCGCCGTTCGACACGCCGCGCGAGATGAGCGCGGCCCCGATCAGCGAGGCGACCACCGCGCTGATGCTCCAGGCCGCGTGGCATCCGTTCATGATCGGTCGACCGAGCCGGCGCTCGACCGCGACTGCGTGGGCGTTCATCGATACGTCCAGGCTGCCGTGCACGACGCCGAACAGCACGCTCACGGCGACGATGGCACCGAAGCCTGGGCTGAGCCCGATGCCGACCAGAGCGAGGGGCACCCCGACGAGCGCGGCCCGGATCAGCCGGCGGCTGCCGTGGCGGGAGACCAGCACACCGAGGAACTGCATGGCGATCACTGCGGCGGCGCTGAAGCTGGTCGACATGACGCCGAGTTGGACCGTGCTCAGGTGCAGGTCCTCCTTCAGCGACGGAATCCGGACCAGGAGACTGCCCAGCGCCAACCCGTTGAGAAAGAACACGCCGGTGACGGCCCACCGCGCCCACGGAACGGTGCGCGTGGACGGCCCGACCTCCGCCGCTGCTGTCGCCGTAACGAACTCCACGCCCATGCCGAATTCCTCCCGGTAGCGCCCAGCGTGCGGAGCGACTCACGCACGTTGTCCGCGGGTAAGACGGGCGGCCCGCGAGGAACTCATCGGAGAGGTGCGGTCAGGCGGCGGCGATCGGATACGGCCGATCGATGTGGCGGACCGGGCTGATCTCGGCCTCGGGCACCCATGACTCGTAGACCCCTCGCTCGACGCACTGGACACCCAGGCCCGACGCGGACTCGCGGTCCGGGTGGTCGGCCGGATCGATCGCGCGCCAGCGCAGGCCGAAGCCGACGGGGCCGGTTCGGCGGTCATGGCGTCGCCGAACAGCAGCGACAGCTCCGCCGGTGTCCGCAATGGAGTCAGGTCGAACTCGCGGTAGCAGAAGCCGGCCGGCCGTCGGCCGTGCAGGTAGGCCCCGACCTGCCTTCCGGAGAGCAGCTTGACCATCCGGGTGCCGGCCCGGATCGTGGCGGTGCGGCGGACCGTGGTGACGAGCCCGGCGTCGGGCCCGCGCGGCGATCCCTGGCTCAGGTTGTGGATCGCCTCGTACGACATCCCCGGCACCACCGGCGCGAGGATCGCCTGCTCCTCCGGCTCGGCGATGCGCTCAGCCTCGGCGATCTCCTCGATGTAGCCGGGCATGACCACGCAGTGACCGTACCGAGACTGGAGTCATCGCCGACGACGCGGCGGTTGCTCGGCTGTCAACCTTGGTCGAATTCGGTGTGAACGTTCGGGCGCCGGCTGCCATGATGCCGGGCATGACGTGGACCGCACCGCAGATCGACCGTACGAGCGCTCCGACCGTGGGCGACGAACGCACCATCCTCGAGGGCTACCTGGACTACCACCGGCAGACCCTGCTCACCAAGTGTGCCGGGCTCACCGAGGAGCAGCTCAAGACGGCCGCGGCGCCGCCGTCGAACCTGACCCTGCTCGGCCTGGTCCGGCACATGGCCGACGTCGAGCGCTGGTGGTTCCGCCGGTTCCCCGGCGAGGACGTGCCGGCGCGGTACTCGAGCGAGACCAACGAGGACGGCGACTTCGACGACGTCGCCGATGCCGATCCGGCGGCGGACTTCGCCGCGTATGAGGAGGAGTGTCAGGCCGCGCGCCGGGCCGCCGCGAAGCTGTCCCTGGAGCAGACCTTTCCGCGGCGCCGTCCTCCGCCGGGGGAGATCAGCGTCCGGTGGATCTACGTCCACATGATCGAGGAGTACGCGCGGCACAACGGTCACGCCGACCTGCTCCGGGAGCGGATCGACGGTTCCACCGGGCAGTGACTGTCGGTGCCGGCCGGCAAGATGACGGGCATGACGACATGGACCGCGCCCGAGGTTGACCGGACGTTCGAGCCGTACGTGGGCGACGAACGTGAACTCCTCCTTGTCTTCCTCGACTTCCACCGCCAGACGCTGCTCTGGAAGTGTTCCGGGCTCACCGCGGAGCAGCTCAAGACCGCCACCGTTGAGCCCTCGACGCTGACCCTGCTCGGTCTGGTCCGGCATATGACCGAGGTGGAGCGTGGCTGGTTTCGCCGCCGCGTGGCCGGGCAGGACATTGGCCGGATCTACGACAGCGAGGAGAACCCCGACGGGGATTTCAACGCCCTCGCCGACGCGGACGCCGAGGCCGACTACGCCGCGTATCTCGCGGAGTGCCAGCGCTCCCGGGAGGTACTCGCGACTGTTCCGCTCGACCACACGTTCGTCCATCCGCGCCATCAGAAGGAGATGAGTGTGCGGTGGGTCTGCCTGCACATGATCGAGGAGTACGCGCGGCACAACGGCCACGCCGACCTGATCCGGGAACGGATTGACGGCGCGACCGGCGAGTGACCGGTCGCGCCATACACTGGCCCTCGTGGCCAGATCAAGGGGTGCTGGGCGGACGGGTGAACCTCCCCCGTCGCCCGAGCCACTGACGGTGCCGGTGCTCGACAGCCACGTGCATCTGGACATCGTTGGCACCGACCCCAGTGGACAGATCGCGGCGGCCGCCGCAGTCGGGGTGGACCGGCTGGTGCAGGTCGGCGTGGACGTCGAGTCGTCGCGCTGGAGCGTGCGTCTGGCCGAGGAGTACCCCGCGGTGGTCGCGGCCGTCGCCCTGCACCCCAACGACGCCCCCCGGACGGGTGACCTCGACGCGGCGCTGCGCGAGATCGAGGGGTTGGCCGCTCATCCGCGGGTGCGGGCGATCGGCGAGACCGGCCTCGACCACTTCCGTACGGGCGAGGATGGCCGGGCCGCACAGGAACACAGCTTCCGGGTCCACATCGCCATCGCCAAGCGGTACGACCTCACTCTCATGATCCACGACCGGGATGCGCATGCGGACATCCTTCGCGTGCTCGACGAGGAGGGCGCCCCGCGACGGGTGGTCATGCACTGCTTCTCCGGCGACGCGCAGTTCGCCATCGACTGCCTCAAGCGGGGGTTCTGGCTGAGCTTCGCCGGTACCGTGACGTTCGCCAATGCCCGGGCGTTGCGGGAGGCGGCCACCGTCACGCCGCGGGAGTGGATGCTGGTGGAGACGGATGCGCCGTTCCTCACCCCGATGCCGTACCGGGGGCGGCCGAACGCGTCATACCTGATCCCGCTGACCGTCCGGGCCCTGGCGGAACTCACCGGCCACGACCTGGACGAGGTCTGTGTGGCCATCTCCTCCAACGGCGAGAGCGCCTTCGGGCCGTGGATCTGACGGAGCCGCGATGACGGTGACGACCACGGTCAGGGCTAGCCCGCCACCGGGCCCACGCGGGCACTGGCTGCTCGGCAACCTCGCGGAGATCCAGCGGGACATGCCGGGCGTGCTGCGCTCCGTCGCCCGCGTCCACGGTGGTGTGAGCCGGATCCGGGTCGGCCCGGCCTGGATGTACCTCGTCGCCGACGGCGAGCTCATCGTCGACCTGCTCACCCGGCGCGCCGGCGAGCTGCGCAAGTCCAGCCGGACCCGGTGGGGGCTGCGCGGGCACCTCGGCGACGGGCTGATCACCCTGGAGGGCGCCGAGCACCGCCGGCACCGGCGCCTGGTCCAGCCGGTGATGCATACGCGCAGCATCGCGGCGCAGGCCGACACCATGGCCTCGCTCACCGAGTCGCTCGTCGCGTCGTGGTCCGATGGATCCACTGTGGACGTCCTGGCCGAGATGCAGGACCTGACCCTGCGTATCGTCTGTTCCGCACTGTTCCACGTGGACAGTCAGGCCGAGACCGAGCGCTTCGTCGCCGCGGTACACGCCTTCGCCGCCTCGCTGAACGTGGTGCTGCGCCGCGCCTTCCCGATCCCGGGCTGGCTACCGACCACCGGCAACCGGCTGCGCCGGCAGACCGTACGGGCGGTGGATGCCCTCGCCTACGACCTGATCCGCCGTCGCCGGGCCGCCCCGGGCGATGACCTGCTCTCGCTGCTCCTGCTGGCCACCGACTCCGACGGTGGGCCGGCGCTCTCCGACCGGGAGGTGCGCGACGAGCTGATGACCATGTTCTTCGCCGGTCACGAGACGAGCGCCGCCGCGCTGGCCTGGGCGCTGTACCTGCTCGCGACGCATCCGTCCATTGCGGACGATGTCCGGCGGGAGGTTGCCGCGCTGTCGGTGTCCCGGGTGGCCATGGCCGACCTCGCCCGCCTGCCGGTGCTGGGCCAGGTGGTGAACGAGACGCTGCGACTCTATCCACCGGCCTGGGTCTTCGACCGTTCACCATTGCGCGACATCACGCTGGCCGGGTACCGAATTCCGCGCGGTGCCAACGTCCTGCTCAGTCCGTGGGTGGTACACCGGGACCCCCGGCACTGGGACGGACCCGACGAGTTCCGCCCCTCGCGGTTCGCCGACGGTGCGTCGCCGCGGCGCGGCGCGTACCTCCCCTTCGGCGACGGCCCCCGCATGTGCGTCGGCAACCGGTTCGCCGAGGCCGAGATCCGGATCGTGCTCGCCACCCTGCTACCGCGGGTCTATCTGTCCCTTGTGGACAAAGAGCCGGTACGTCCGGAGGGTGACGCCACGTTGCGGCCCCGGGGCGGGCTGCGAATGGAGGTGCACCGCCGATGACGTTGACGGCACGCAACGAGGGGACCCTGTACGAACGGCTCGCCGCCGTGATGGGGCGGGTCGGCTGCGCGGGTGCCGTCGCCGGCGTATGGGCCGACGGGTCGCAGGAGGTGGCCGCCTCCGGCCTGGCCGACTGGGAGACCGGTCAGACCCTCAACCCGACAACCCGACTGCCCATCGCCTCGGTCACCAAGCCGGTGGTGGCGACCGCCTGCGCGCGGGCATGGCAGGCGGCGGGCATCCCACTGGACACGCCGCTGGCGGCGCTGCTCCGCGACCTCTCCGACGACTGGCGGGCCTCGCCGAGGCTGTCCGTGCGGCACCTGCTCAGCCACACGTCGGGACTGCGCCCGACGATTCCGCCGGGTGAGCTCGCCAGCTACGCCTTCGCGTCCGACGGTCTGGTGCGGGCGGTTCGCCGGACCGTCCACAGTGGTCAGATACGGACACCGGGCTGGGCGTGGCAGTACTGCAACCCGGGCTACGCCCTGGCCGGCTACGCGCTCGGGGTCGTCGCCCGCACCGGCGTGGAGGCCGCGCTGCGCCGCTACGTGTTCGAGCCGGCCGGCATGGGCGACACGTCGTTCGGCGGCGCCCAGGCGTCGGGGCACGCCGGCCCGTCCCCGGTCCGGGGCCCCTACGCGCGGGCCTTCGCACCCGCGGGTGGGCTCGTCGCGTCGGTCGCCGACCTGCTCTCGTTCGCTGCGTTCGCCATCGACGATGGGTCGCTGGCGGTGACGGGCCGGCCGGTCGCGAGCAGCACGGGCGGCGGCGCGTACGGGCTGGGCTGGTACCTGAGCCCCGGCGGGCGGGTGCGCTGGCACTTCGGCGACTGGGGCGGCTTCCACTCCTTGCTCGTGCTCGTCCCCGACCGGCGCGTCGCCGTGGCGGTGGTGGGCAATGACGACCACGGCGTCGCCCTGCGCGAGAAGCTCGGCTGGGCGGAGGTTGGCCGGCTCGCCGGACGGCGGCGGCCCCGGCTCTCGCCGGCTGTCCACGCCGGACGGTCCTGGGTGCGGCTCGTCGCGGCCCGTACGGTGGCCGTCATAACCCGCTATGGCCGTACGGGCGCGTGACCAGCCTGCTCGGCCCGGCCGAGATCCGGGCCCTGGCCGAGCGCCTGGGTGTGCGGCCCACCAAGGCCCGGGGCCAGAACTTCATGCATGACGCGAACACCGTCCGGCGCATCGTCCGAGCCGCGAGCCTGGAGCCGTCGGACACGGTGGTCGAGGTCGGGCCGGGGCTGGGTTCGCTCACGCTGGCCCTGCTGCCGGTCGTGGCCCACGTGCACGCCGTCGAGATCGATCCGGTGCTGGCCGGCGCGCTACCGGTGACCGTTGACGCCCACGCCCCCGGGCTCGCCGGCCGGCTGACCGTGCACGCGGGCGACGCCTTGGTGCTGCGCGCGGCCGAACTCGACCCGGCGCCGACGGCTCTGGTGGCGAACCTGCCCTACAACGTCGCCGTGCCGGTGGTGCTACACCTGCTCGCCGAGCTGCCGCATCTGGCTCGCGGTCTGGTGCTGGTGCAGTTGGAGGTGGCGCAGCGGCTTACGGCCGAACCGGGCTCCACAGTGTACGGATCACCGACCGCGAAGCTCGCGTGGTACGCGGCGGGCCGACTCGTCGGCAAGGTTCCCGCGAACGTGTTCTGGCCGGTGCCCCGGGTGGAGTCCGGGCTCGTCGCGTTCACCCGCCGGCCGGCCCCGACCGCGGCGGTCGATCGTTCCGCGGTCTTCGCCGTCATCGATGCCGCCTTCGCCCAGCGGCGCAAGATGCTCCGGTCGGCGCTCGTCCCGTGGGCGGGCTCGGCCGCGGCCGCCGTCGCGGTGCTCGAGCGGGCGGGGGTCGACCCGACCGCGCGGGGGGAGGCACTGGACGTCGCCACGTTCGCGGCGGTCGCCGTCGCCGGCCGGGACCTTCACGTTCCCGGTATGGTCAGACGGTGACCGAACCTCTCTGGGAGGACGAGCGACCTCGCCTGGCGCGGACGGGTCCGGTTCGGGTGCGCGTGCCAGCGAAGATCAACCTTCATCTCGGCGTCGGCCCGCTGCGTGAGGACGGATACCACGAGGTGACCACCGTCTATCAGGCGGTGGGGCTGTTCGACGAGATCTCGGCCCGGCCCGCGGACACACTCGCGTTGACGATGGACGGTGAGGGCGCCGGGCAACTGGCCCTGGACGGCACGAACCTGGTCATCCGCGCGGTGCATGCGCTCGCCGCGGTCACCGGCCGCGATCCGCACGCCCGCCTGCACCTGCGCAAGCAGATCCCGCTCGCCGCCGGGCTCGCCGGGGGTAGCGCCGACGCCGCGGCGGCCCTGGTGGCCTGCGACGCCCTGTGGGGCACTGGGCTGTCCCGGGAGGACCTGGCCACGGTCGCGGCCGATCTCGGCTCCGACGTCCCGTTCCTGGTTCTCGGAGGTACCGCTCTCGGTCTCGGGCGCGGCGAGCGGGTCAGTCCGGTGCTCGCCCCGGGACGTGCCTGGCATTGGGTGCTGGCGCTCGCTGACGGGGGTCTGTCCACTCCGGACGTCTACCGGGAGCTCGACCGGCTCAGAGACATCGGCGAAGCCCCCGCTCTGGCCGGCACCACGGACGGCATCCTCGCCGCCCTCCGCCAGCGGGACGCCTCGGTCTTGGCCGCCTCGCTCGTCAACGACCTGCAGCCGGCGGCCCTGTCGTTGCGACCGTCCCTTGAGGACACTCTCGCCGCCGGCGCCGGTGCGGGCAGCCTCGCCGCCATCGTCTCCGGCTCTGGGCCGACCTGCGCCTTCCTGTGCCGGGACGCGGCGGCCGCCGATGGGGTCGCCAAGGCCCTCGAGGACAGCGGCACCTGCCGGGCGGTCCGCAGCGCTACGGGCCCCGTCCCCGGCGCGCGGGTGGTCTGACGACCGACCCGAGCGCACGAGGGCGCCGCTACTCGCGGCCCGGCCTATCCGGCAGCGGCGTTGAGCGCGGCGCCTCCAGCGTCACTTCTTCCTGCCCTTCTTGCTCTTCTTCGACTTCTTGCTCTTCTTCGACATTGCCCCTCCTTCCGTTCGCCGCAGGATCCGACAGCAGACACTAGCCGGGCCGGTGGTCAGCCGGAAGTCATGGGCGACAGCGTGTTCCCCGGCTCAGCTACTCCATCCATAGTGGAATCCACTATGGACTGAGGACGGACTCTCCCGTAGCCTGGGCCGTTGTCGGATCTCGAACGTTGTTTCGGACATTGCTCGAAGCGGTGCTACATTCTCGGGGTGAGTGACCTCGATGACACCCCCACGCGCCTGGTCACTGCCGCCGAGCGCCTCTTCGCGGAGGGCGGCGAGGAGGCGACGTCACTGCGGGCGGTGACGCGGGCCGCCCTGTCGAGCGCGGCCGCGGTGCACTACCACTTCGGTGGGCGCGATGGCCTGCTCCGCGCGGTGCTGGACCGGCAGCTCAGCCGACGCCAGGAGCGACGGTTCGAGCTGCTGGACCGGGCGGTGCTCCAGCACGGTGACGATGTACCGATGCCGGTGCTGCTGACGGCCGTCCTTCGGCCCGATCTGGAGCTGATCGCCAAGCTCCGCAAGCGGCGGGTCCAGGTGGCCCGGTTCCTCGGTCGGGCGTTCGCGCTGAACTCGCCAGCGGTCGCCGACCACCTCGACCGGCAGTTCCAGGCGCTCGCGGACAGGGTCCTCCCGCTGTTGTCGGCCGCGGCACCCGCGGTGCCGGCCGCGGAGCTTCGGCAACGTCTGCGGCTGGTCCTGGACGCCGTCGCCATGCTCTACGCGACGGCGCCGGACCGGGGGGAGCCTGGTCCATTGGGGACGGATGACGTCGATGAGCAGGTGCGGCGGCTCGTCACCTTCAGCGCCGCCGGCATGCTCGCTCCACCGGTCGGGTCGCGCCCGGCGGCCCACCCGGACGGCCCGACCGGCAAGTCCCGCCGGAGCCGGAAGGTCGCGTAGGCTCAACCGACGTGGCGAACGTGATCCGGGCGGGCGGAGCCGTGGGTGGGTAATGTCGTCAGCCTTGACCGGGTGGCCAAGGGTTACGGTGCCGCCGGGGCGTTGCTGACCGACGTCTCGCTGGGCCTGGACGAGCAGGACCGGGTTGGCGTCGTCGGCCTCAACGGGGCGGGCAAGTCCACCCTGCTCCGCCTGCTCGCGAAGGAGGAGGAGCCCGACGCGGGACGGGTAAGCCACCGCCGCGACCTGCGGGTGTTGAGCCTGCCGCAGACGCTCGACCTGCGGGCCGACGCCACTGTGCGGGGCGTTGTCCTGGGCCAGGAGTGGCTGGGTGCCGCGTTCGCGGCCGAGCACGAGTGGGCTGGGGACGCCGGCGTCCGGACTGTCCTCAATGGACTCGGATTCGGGCGGGCGGAGGCGTGGGTGGGAGCGTCACAGCCGAGCCTCGGCCTGGACGCCGCGGTCGGGCCCATGTCCGGCGGCGAACGCCGACGGGTGGCGCTCGCCGCCCTGCTGGTCCGCTCCTCCGACGTGCTGGTCCTCGACGAGCCCACCAACCACCTCGATGTCGGCGGCGTCGACTGGCTCGCGGCTCATCTGCGCCGGCGCAGCGGGGCGCTCGTGGTGGTCACCCACGACCGCTGGTTCCTGGATGCCGTGTGCGACCACACGTGGGAGGTCGCGGACCGGACCGTGCGGTCGTACGACGGCGGGTACGCCGCGTGGGTGCTGGCCCGGGCCGAGCGGGAACGCCTGGCGGTGGCGGCGGAGGCGAGACGGCAGAACCTGCTCCGCAAGGAGATCGCGTGGCTGCGGCGGGGCCCACCCGCCCGCACCTCCAAGCCGCGGTTCCGCATCGAGGCGGCGAACGCGCTGATCGCCGACGTGCCCGAGCCGCGTGACCCGGTCACCCTGAAGCGACTGGCCACGGCGCGTCTGGGCAAGCAGGTGTACGAGCTGGCCGGTGCCACGGTACGGTTCGGCGAGCGGGCGATCCTGTCCACTGTGGACTGGCTCGTCGGTCCGGGCGACCGGGTCGGGATCGTGGGTCCCAACGGCGCGGGCAAGTCGACATTGCTGCGAGTCCTCGCCGGCACCGCGCGCCCCGACGGTGGAGAGATCAGGGTCGGCCAGACCGTACGGTCGGCGTTCTTGGCTCAGGAGTTGTCGGCGCCAGGAGCATCGCAGCGGAGCTTGCGGAGCGAGGAGCGGACGCGCGGCGCCGGAACAGGGGACTCTGCCGAGCTCCCGGAGTCGAGGAGGGTGCTCGAGGCGGTCGAGGAGGTGGCCAAGCGGGTGAACCTCGGCGGCCGCGACCTCAACGCGGCCCAGCTGGCAGAGGTGTTCGGGTTCACGGATGCTCGGCTGTGGACACCCGTGGCCGACCTCTCCGGTGGCGAGCGCAGACGGCTGCAACTGCTGCGCCTGCTCGCCGGCGAGCCGAACGTCCTGCTGCTCGACGAGCCCACCAACGATCTAGACATCGACACCCTCGCGAGCCTGGAGGACCTGCTCGATACCTGGCCCGGGACGCTGGTCGTCGCCTCCCACGACCGGTACCTGGTCGAGCGCGTGTGCGACACGGTCTACGCCATGCCCGGCGACGGGAGCCTGCGTCATCTGCCCGGGGGGATCGAACAGTACCTGGCCGAGTTGGCGGCCGGGGCCGCCGCGACCGGTGGGGGCGGCGCCCGTACGGCCGAGGCCGCCGCCGCCACCAGCACCACTACGGAGGGTCAGCTGCGGACGGCGCGCAAGGAGCTGGCGCGCCTGGAACGCAGCATCGGCAAGCTGGAGCAGCGGGAGGCGGCCCTGCACGACGAGTTGGCCGCGCACGCGACCGACTACGCGCGGGTGGCCGAGCTCGATGGGCGCCTGCGCGAGGTACGGGCGGAGCGCGAGGCAGTCGAGACGCAGTGGCTGGCGCTGGCCGAGCGAATCTCGTGATTCTCCGCTCATCCGGGCCTTGTCCCACGACAATGGTGCCTATGGTGCACCTCCCGATCAACCACTCCTTCCAAACCCTCTATCGCCTCATCGCCGGCCTGATCGGTGCGTACATCGTGGCGTTCGGGATCGTCGGGGTGATGCGCACCGGAGGACATGCGGTCTTCGCCCAGGACGGGCTGCCGTACTCGCTCGGCCTGCACGCCAACCGCGCCTTCGCGGTGCTGTCCATTGTGGTCGGTCTGATCCTCCTCGTCGGGGCCCTGATCGGCGGCAACCTCGACCAGGCGATCAACCTTGTGGCGAGCGGGGTCTTCATCGGCGCCGGTCTGCTCATGCTCGTGCTGGAGCGCACCGACCTGAACTTCCTCGGCTTCACCCCGATCACCTGTGTGACCTCCATGCTCATCGGCATGGCTCTGCTACTGGCCGGGCTCTACGGCAAGGTCGGCACGGCGGAGGACGTCTGGGCCGAGGAGGACTTCCGCCACGGAACCGCTCCCGACCCGGTACGGCATCGGCTCAGCCAGCCGAACCGACCCCATGACGACTCGCGGGTCGCCAAGCGTGAGTGGCGGAAGGCGTCGCAGCGGCCGACCCACCCCGGAACGGGACGGGACGCGAACCAGGTCGGCGTCAGCGGGTCTTACGAGTAGAGAGTGTCGGCTTCTGCTCCAGGTGCGACAGACCGTTCCAGGCCAGGTTCACCAGGTGGGCAGCGACCGTCTCACGGCGTGGCTTGCGCACCTCCAGCCACCACCGCCCCGTGAGTGCCACCATGCCGACCAACGCCTGCGAGTAGAGCTCGGCGAGCTTGCCGTCGTAGCCCCGGGTCTTGAACTCCTTGGCCAGGATGTGCTCGACCTGGTGTGCCACGTCGTTGAGCACGGACGAGAAGTTCCCGGTGGCCGATCCCACCGGCGACTCCCGCACCAGGATGCGGAACCCGTCGGTCTCCTCCTCGATGTAGTCGAGCAGGGCCAGGGCCGCCTGTTCCAGTAGCTCGCGCGGGTGTCCGCCGGTCAGCGCCGTGGTGATCCGGTCCAGCAGGGATCGCACCTCACGGTCCACCACGACGGCGTAGAGACCTTCCTTGCCCCCGAAGTGCTCGTAGACGACGGGCTTGGAGACCTTCGCCCGGGCCGCGACCTCCTCGACCGACGTGGCGTCGATGCCCTTCTCGGCGAAGATGCGCCGCCCGACGGCGATGAGTTGCTCGCGGCGCTGGGCCGAGGACATCCGGACCTTGCCGCTGGCCGGCGCCACCGGTGGGTGGGGAGCCCGCGACCGGCCGGTCTCAAGGTCGTCGGCCAGGTGTGACCTGCTCGGCTCGTAGCCACCGCCGAGGTCATCCTCCGAGCGGTAGGTCCCCGTCACATGCCACCGTCCTCCCGAGGCGCCGTCAGCGGGCCGTGCCCCCCATGACGGTCTTCTCGGGCTCGAGCATCTTGCCCTGGAGGCGGTCCAGCTTCGGCCACCGGACGTTGGTTGCCCAGCCGAGCTTCTCGAAGATCCAGATGAGGCGCGCGTTCATGTCAATCTGACCACGGAGTACACCGTGCCGGGCGCAGGTGGGGTCGGCGTGGTGCAGGTTGTGCCAGTTCTCACCGAACGAGAGGAGCGCGAGCGGCCAGAAGTTGGTCGCCTTGTCCCGGCTGTCGAACGGCCGCTCGCCGTAGACGTGGCAGACCGAGTTGATCGACCAGGTCACGTGGTGCAGCAGCGCGATGCGCACCAGACCGGCCCAGAACAGCGCCGACAGCGCCCCGGTCCACGACCAGGTGATGAGGCCGCCGAGGAGACCCGGCAGGAGCACGGAGGCCGCCACGAGGGCCGGGAAGAACCGGTCGACGCGCTGGATGTCCTTGTCCGCGACCAGGTCAGGTGCGAACCGGGCCTGGTTGGACAGCTCGCGGTGGAACAGCCAGCCGACATGCGAGTACCACAGACCCTTCACCAGACCCCAGTACGTCGCCCCGTAGCGCCAGGGCGAATGCGGGTCGCCCTCCATGTCGCTGAACTGGTGGTGGCGCCGATGGTCGGCCACCCACTGCGTAGGCGAGCCCTCGATGGCGAGGCTGCCCGCGACGGCGAGCGTGATGTGCAGACCCCGCGTGGCCTTGAAGGAGCCGTGCGTGAGGTGGCGGTGGAAGCCCACGCCGATGCCGAACCCGCCGATGACGTAGAAGACCAGGAAGAGCACGACGTCGACCCAGTGCAGCCCCCAGCCCCACATCGCCGGCACCGCGCCGATCAGGGCGACGAACGGCAGGACGACGAAGATCCAGAGCGCGATGATCACACCGGGGGGCTGCTTGCCCATGGTCAGCGGCTTGGGGGCGGTGCCGCCAGGATCGGTCGGTGGCGGTTCGACGACGGCTGTGCTCATGAGTACCTCTCAGGCGGGTCCGGTGCTGGGCCGTGTGGCTACGCTTACGTTAGCGTAGGTTAGGTTCACCTACCGTGGAAGTGGCCGCGTTGTTCCTGCTGGGTTTCTGCCTCCTCGAACAGTGGCCAACCGCGGAGCGGTGACCCGGCAAGCACGCCGCGTCACCGGCGGCCGGGAACAGCCCGGCCCGGCGCCGCCGGAGCGAATCGGGCGGGCGGTGCGTCGCGGTTGCCGGCTAGGCTGAGCTGCGCTGTTGAATGGGACGTGGGGTAATTGGCAGCCCGCCGGACTTTGGATCCGGAAGGTCCTGGTTCGAGTCCAGGCGTCCCAGCGTGCGCCGTCGAAGCCGCACGTAGCCGCCTCCCCCGGCGAGATGAACGGTGTGATCGGCACGTTCTGGCCAGCCTGATTAGCATGGGGCCTCGGAGGTAGAGACCTCGTGACGGCTGCCCGAAGCCCGTGGCACGCGGTGCGATGAGGAGAGCTGATGGCGGATGAGCGAGCGAGGACGCGTGGCGAAGCGAGCAGGGGCATGAACGCCCGCGAGGCAGTCAACCGCAAGACCCTGATGCTCTTCACCGGTCGGTCCTACCCGGCGCTCGCGGACGAGATCGCGGCCGACCTCGGGGTGGCGACGACCCCTACCGAGATCTACGAGTTCGCCAACGGTGAGATCTTCGTGCGCTACAAGGAGTCCGTCCGCGGCAGCGACGCGTTCGTGGTCCAGTCCATGACCACGCCGATCAACACGTGGGTCGTGGAGACTCTCGTCATGATCGATGCGCTCAAGCGCGGCTCGGCCCGGCGCATCACGGTCGTGCTCCCCTTCTACCCGTACGCGCGCCAGGACAAGAAGCACCGCGGCCGGGAGCCCATCTCGGCCCGCCTGATGGCGGACCTGTTCAAGACGGCCGGTGCGGACCGGATCCTGACGGTCGACCTGCACACCGCGCAGATCCAGGGCTTCTTCGACGGGCCGGTGGACCACCTGTTCGCGATGGACGTGCTCGCGTCGTACGTGCAGAGCCGCTACGCGGGCCAGTCCATGGCTGTCGTCGCGCCGGACTCCGGTCGGGTACGGGTAGCGGAGCGGTGGACCGACCGGCTGGGGGGTACCCCGCTCGCCTTCATCCACAAGACCCGGGACCCGAGCCAACCCAACCAGGTCGTGGCGCACCGGGTCGTCGGGGACGTGGAGGGCCGGGTCTGCCTCGTCGTCGACGACATCATCGACACCGGTGGCACGATCGCCTCGGCCGCCGAGGTCCTGCAGGAGGCTGGCGCCGCCGACGTGGTGGTGGCCGCGACCCATGCGGTCCTCTCGGATCCCGCCCCCGAGCGGCTGAACGCCAGCAAGATCAGCGAGATCGTGGTGACCAACACCCTGCCGATCCGGCGGGAGGCGATGCTCGACAAGACCACGGTCCTCTCGATCGCCCCGTTGCTGGCGCGGGCGATCCGGGAGGTGTTCGAGGACGGCTCGGTGACCACCCTGTTCGGCGGACTGAGCTGAGGCCGGGCTGGGCTGAGGTCGGGGCCTACGCGCCCGTCACCGTCGCGGCCGGGATATCCGCCGTCACCCGCGATCCGCTGGGTACGGTGGCGCCGTTGCCGATGCGGACCCGGGGTTCGAGCCGGACGTCGGAGCCGATGGTGACGCCCTCGCCGATGACGACACAGTCGAGGTCATCCCCGGAGCTGGCCGTGTAGGTGCCCGATCCGATCACCACGCGCCGACCCATGACGACGTTGTCGAGGCTCACGTCGCCGAACCAGCAGTCACCCTCGGTGAGGACGCGACCCTTCCCCGCCGGACCAGGCAGGTCGTTGGTCAGGTCGACCAGCTGACCGTATGCCCACAGATGACCGGGGTACTTGAGTGGGAAGAAGAGGTGATCGGTCTTCGTGGTGGCCGCGCGCCCCAGCGTGGCGGCCTCGCTGATCGCGTCGATGAGGCTGAGCTGGCTCGGCTCGGTCCGCCCGATGGTGCCGATGAACTCGTGGTTCATGAAGTAGACGCCCATGTTGCACAAGGGTTCCGGCGACGATGCGGTGGCCGGCTTCTCCACGATGCCCGTCAACCGTCGACCATCGTGCTCCACCACCGCAAGGAGCTGGAAGTCCGCGCGCGCCTGCGCGCCGACCGTCACGAGATCCGACGGGTCGTGCGATCTGACCAGATCCGCGGCGATATCACCGGCGTTGATGCTCTCCGGCTGGATGACGACGAACCACTCCGGCAGCAGCGCGGCTGCGCGCAGGATGGCGTCGCCCTGCCCCGCGGCGGTCGTCTGCTCGACGAACCGGACCCGGCTGCCGAGCAGGGTGGCCGGGATGATGTCGCTGGGCAGGACCTGTTGCTGTCCGCCGGACCCGGTCCGCGGGGACTCGACGATGACGATGTCGCGGAAGCCGACCGAGATGAGCGACCGTACCGTCCGCTCCAGGATCGGCGTGCCGGCCAGCGAGTACAGGCACTTGTGCCGGCCGTCCGACAGCGGCCAGAACCGGCTCGACTCACCGGCTGCGAGGATCAGCGCCGCGGGCAGAATGCCATCGAAGCTTATCAACTCATCGGTCTGCGCGGAGTGGCGGTCTTCTGGCACGGTATGAGCACAACCGTTCGACTTAGTAGCTGGCCGGAGACACCCAGCGGTGCCGTCCTGAGATCATGGACCCGACAGATGGTAGCAGTGACCTGCAGCCGGTACGCGCAGTCGCGGCCCCGGTCCGCCCATTGTGTGGCGTAACCGGCGGTCCGGACCGTTCCGCCCGGACCCGTGTGTGCAACCAGTACGCCCCACGTCGCCGTCAGTCATCGCCCGGTCGCTGGCCCTCGGCGCGACCGGGCAAGCGTTCGGCAATGCGTCCTTCCGGCGGTGGTCGCGCACCTACGCTGAGTGGGTGCTGCCGGTACTCGCATACCATTCTGTGTCCACTGTGGTCAGTGGGCCGGTGCGGTCGCTCGCGGTGCCACCAGCCCTGCTCGCCGACCAGCTGGTGGCGTTGCGCGAGGCCGGCTTCAGCCTGGTGGGCCTGACCGAGGCGCTGCGCCGGCACGACGCCGACCCGATCGGGGAGCGCCTCGTCGCTGTGACGTTCGACGACGGGTACCGCGACGTCCTCACCGGTGGCCTGGCCGCGCTGCGGGCCGCGCGGGCCGGGGCGACGCTCTACCTCGCGGTCGGCCACCTCGGCGGCCCGGCGACCTGGCTGCGCGCGCGGGCGGCCGATCTCGAGCCGCTCATGGACTGGTCGGCGGTGCCGGACGTGGTGGCGGCCGGGGTAGAGATCGGCAACCATAACATGTTCCATGTGGCGATGGATGTGCTGCCCGTGCCCGACGTGGCACGCGCGGTCCGCGATGCCCGGTGGCTGCTCGAGGACCGGGCCGGCGTGGCCGTCCGGTCGTTCGCCTACCCGCACGCCTATCACGACGGCGCCGTTCGGACGGTCGTCGCCCGCACCGGGCACGAGTCCGCGTGCGCCGCCGGGCACCGCCGCTACACCGGCGTCGGCCACCGCTACGCCATCCCGCGCCTGAAGATCACTCCCGACCACACCCCCACCGATGTGGTCTCGCTCGTCGCGTCCGGCGGACCGCGTCTGGTTCCCGCGCTCAGGCAGGCCGTCGCGCCGGGCTGGCGCCTGGTCCGCCGGACCGCCGACGTGGCCGGTGTCCGGTTGACCTGAGCGCTGGCCGTGCCGCGGTAGCGGAACGAGGTTACTGTCGCGTTTGTGGATCAGAGCAGCACGCCGCGCTCGCTGGTGCCGACGGCGGGGCCCCGGCCTCCGGCGGCC
>JBQGBY010000125.1:0-13674 GCA_052038195.1 Micromonosporaceae bacterium
CGACGACCTGCTCCGCGGTCGAGAAGTGCACGTAGCCGTCCGCGACGTCCACCGCCGATCCCAGGAACTGTCCCGAGGCCTGCGCGTCCCGCCACTCGCCGGCGCCCAACAGCTTGTAGATCATCACTGCGCCATTCTCCCCTGGCCCCGCAGCGGCGCCGGTGCCGCATAGCCACGACGCCGCCCCTGTGGCACCCTCGTCCGGTGGCCATCAGCCGACGCGGGTTGCTCCAGCTAGGACTCGCATCGACGGTCGCCGCGCTGAGCGGGTGCGGCGACCCCGGCCGGGTCGCGAGTGGCGCGACGTCCACGCCGTCAACCACACCGGCGACCACATGGTCGTCCACACCGGCGCCTCCCGCCGCGCCGACCGTGGCCCCGACCGTCGATGCGCGGTTGAGCCAGGAGCTCACCGCCGCGCTGGGCCACTACCTCGAGCCCAGCCCCGAGAACCCGGACCACCCGACGTACGCCGGCGCGGTCGCCCTCGTCACGGTCGGCGGCCGTACGGTCGCCAGCGCCTCGATCGGTGACGCGCTGCGGTACGGTGCCGGTCCCGTCCTGCTGCCCGGCGACCAGCGGGTGCCGATGCGGGAGGACTCCGTCTTCGACCTCGCCTCCGTCACCAAGGTCTACACCGCCATCGTCCTGCTGCGCCTCGTCGACCGTGGCCTGGTCGACCTCGCCGCGCCGGTGCGGAGCTACCTACCGGAGTTCCCCGGCGGGGCCACGGTTGCCCAGCTCCTCGCGCACACCGCGGCGCTGCCGGTCGGGCCCGACCTCGCCGGACTGTCCAGTGTGGATCAGCGCTGGGCGGCGGTGCTGACCACCCCGACGCTGCCCGGGGTCGTGCCCGGCACGGTGTTCCGGTACTCCAGCGTCGGACTCATGCTGGCGGGGCTCCTGGTGGAGCGCCTCACCGGCAGGCGCCTGGACGAGGCGGTCCGCACCGAGCTGACCGACCCGCTCGGTCTGCGCGACACCGGTTTCACGCCGACCGCCTGGCTCGCCGAGGCCGACCGGCTCGTGGCCACCGATGCCCGCTCTCCGCGGGGGCTCCTGCGGGGCGTGGTCCACGACGACGTCGCCAACGCACTCGGCGGCGTTGCCGGGCACGCCGGGCTGTTCGGCACCGCCGCCGACCTCGCCGCGATCGGTGAGCTTCTGCTCGGCGGGGGCATCCGCAACGGCGTGCGGATCCTCTCGGGGCCACTGGTGAGACGGATGCTGACCAATGCCAACGTCGGTCTGCCCGCGGTCGACCCGGACCGTCCATTCCGGACCGCGGACCACGGCCTCGGCGTCGAGCTCGACCAGCCCTGGTTCATGGGCGAGCTCTCGTCACCTCGCACCTTCGGCCACACCGGCTTCTCCGGCACATCGATCGTCTGCGATCCCCGCCGCGACCTGGTGCTGGTGCTGCTCACCAACCGCGCCCACCCGAACTGGAGCTGGGCCAACCCCGACCCCGTCCGGGCCCGCACCGCGACCCTCATGGCGTAGCGCCCATCCATCACCGGGGTAGTTCGTGGTACTCCTGACTACCACCAACTACCCCACTCATGATGCGAGACCTGGTTATCCACAGGTCGCGAAGAGGGCCTTCCGTCGGCGCGTGGCGTTAGTCACGATGGCGGCCGTGCTTGAGGAGCATCGTCGTCGTCAGCATGGTGTGGTCACCCGGGCTCAGGCGTGTGCCTCGGGGTTGAGCGCGGGAGCTGTCCGAGCCCGGGTCGAGAACGGGCGCTGGCAGCGTCTGCACCCCGGGGTGTACGCCACGTTCAGCGGACCCGTGCCCCACCTCGCGAAGCTCTGGGCCGCCGTGCTCGCGGCGGGGCCGGAGGCCATCCTCAGCCACCAGTCCGCCGCCGAGCTGCACGGCCTCGCGAACGGTGTGAGCGGATCGGCCCGGGGCGCCGGCGACACCGCTATACACATCACGGTTCCGCATGGACGGAAGGTCGCCCCCAGGCGAGGGATCGTGATCCACCGCTCACGGTACATCGACGAACTTCGCCATCCCGTCCGCGTGCCGCCACAGACCCGTGTCGAGGAGACGGTTGTCGACCTCACCCAGACAGCGCGCGGTCTGGAGGAGGCGTACGCGTGGATGGCGCAGTCGGTGAACCAGGGCCTGACGACGGCGCAGCACCTGCTCGAAGCGATACGCAAGCGGCCGCGGCTGCGACAGCGGCGCCTGCTCCGGGAGGGGCTTGGAGACGTGGCGGCGGGCTGCCGATCCGTGTTGGAGCTCTCCTACGTCAGGAAGGTCGAGCGGGCCCACCGCCTGCCGGTCGGTGAACGGCAGGCCAGGGTGACCCACGCCGGTCGCCGGAACTACCTCGACGTGTTGTATCGCCAGTACCGGACCGTGGTCGAACTCGACGGCGAGGCCGCCCATCCGTATCACGAGCGCTTCCGAGACCGGCGACGAGACAACGCGGTCACGGTGGCCGGCAACCCGGTGCTGCGCTATGGGACGGCCGACGTCGAAGAGCGTCCCTGCGAGGTTGCGCGCGAGGTCGGGGCGGTGCTCCGGCGCGCGGGCTGGTCCGATCCGCTTCGGCGCTGCTCGGCCGCCTCGTGCAGCATCCCATCACCGGGGTAGTTCGTGGTAGCCAGGACAACTACCAGTTACCCCGGTGTCGGCGAGTTGCCGCGGCGGACGGTGTGGATGCCGAGCCGGATCAGGTCGCGGGCCCGGTAGCCCGGCCAGCCGTGGATAGCGCGCTGCCACCGAGCCGGACGGCGGATGCACCCCAGCGGGCGCCGAGCAGGCCGCCGGCGATGGCGGCGACCGTGTCGGCGTCGCGTCCACCACGCACCGCCGCCTCGAGCGCGAGCTGCAGGTGCTGGGCCGGGAACCGACCGTGCGCGGGCTCGTCCGGCGGCACCGGCGTACGGACGATCGCCGACCAGGCTGCCTGCAGCGCCTCGACCACCCAGCCGTTGCGGGTGAAGTCGCGCGGCTGCCTGACCTCGGCCTCGTCGAGGCGGTCGGCCCAGTACCGGCGGCGGTCCGCGGGCAGGAACTCCAGCCCGGCCCGCAGCCCGTCGAACGTGCCGTGCAGCACGGCATGCCGGATGGCCAGGCACCACAACGCGCACGCCTCGCCGCTGACCGGATCGGCGTGGGTGAGTGCGCTGACCCGCCTGGCCGCGTCGACCAGAAGGCCCGGATCGTCCAGGTAGGCGAGGGCGACCGCGGCCGTACGCATGAGGCCGCCGTTGCCGGCGCCGCACCCGGGGTTCGCCGCGAAGTAGGCGGCTGATGCGGTCGTCGCGGCGGCGCCGAGGTCGCCGTCCCGATCGCGTACCGCGCAGAGCACCTCTCGGGTCTGCAGGCCGATGTCGGTCGGCCCGGAGTCGAACCACCGCAGGAAGCCCGCCGTCACCGCAGTCAGGCCGGTCGGCGTGTGCGGCGCGGAGGCGGCCGCCGCCTCGGCGACCGCGATCGCCATGGCGGTGTCATCAGTCCATTCACCCGGAGCGAAGCCGTTGCCGCCGATCATCCCGACGGCGGTGTCGTCGTCGCGCGGCGGGCCGAACTCGTAGCCGGCCCCGAGCGCGTCCCCGCATGCCGTCGCCAGCAACACCCCGGCGGCTCGGTCAGTCGAGACAGTCATCGGGCGGCTCCTCTCTGTCGGTCGGCCCGACATCGGCCGGAGGACACAGTAACTCATCTTGAGTGCTTTAGCAACTCAAGATGAGTCTTGCCCGGCCGCGGGCTGCGCCTGGGGTTGCGAGCTGAATCCGCTCCGCAGGCGTCGCTGGAGTTGCCAGCCGAATCCGCTCCGCAGGCGTCGCTGGAGTTGCCAGCCGAATCCGCTCCGCAGGCGTCGCTGGAAGTGCCTTTCGGCCGTACGGTTGCGGGGCTGAGGTCCGTCGGCCGCGGTCGCGCGGCGCCGTTAGTGTGATGTCGCTCAGAGGAGTGACATGGCTAAGACAGCGGTCAGACGCGACCGTACGGGCGCGGGCACCGCCGGGTTCGTCCTGGCAGGACTGGGGCTCTCGGCCGTGGCACTGGCGATCGCGCCCCTCCTGATGCCGCCGTCGTACTCATGGGTCGCCAACACCACCAGCGAGTCCGCCGCGCAAGGCACCGAGGGTGCCTGGCTGGCCCGGCTCGGCTTCCTCCTGTTTGGACTGTCCGTCGTCGGCCTGGCTGTCACCGCCCGGGCATGGTGGGGTCCGTGGGCGGCCGGACTGCACTTCGCCTTCGGAGCGCTGCTGACCGCGACGGCAGCGTTCGCGACCCGCCCGTGGACTGGCGCGCCCTTCGACGCCACCGAGGACGCGCTCCACTCGGCCACGGCGACGGCGATGGGCTTCGCGTTCGCGTTCGGCGTGGTCGCCGCGGCTATTCGTCGCGGGCGGCTGGGCGGGGCAGGAGGGCATGGAGTTCGTCTCGGGCGGCTGGGCGGGGGAGGAGGGCATGGAGTTCGTCACGTCGCCGCCCGGGTCGCCGATGTCACCGCCGTTGCGGCGTCGTTCGCCCTGCCGCTGGCCATGTCGGCCCTCCCCGCCGTGGACGGCGTGTTGCAGCGACTCATGTTCGTGATCGCGTATGTCTGGTACGGCCTGGCGGCGGCCCGGTTCGATCGACCGCGATGACAGGGCCGATGGTCCGGCGCGGTGGGGACATCGGCCCGTCGCGGGACGGTGACCGGCATCGGATGCTTGGACGTGTCTCGACGACTCTCCCGGGTGGCCCTAGCGCTGGCAGCACTCCTGACCGGCCTGTTCGTACTGGCCACGCCCGCCGCCGCTGCCCCTGCTCCCACCGCCGCTGCACCCGCTGCCACCCAGGACACCGAGGTCACGCTGACCCTGTTCTGGGACTACGACTGCCCGAAGTGTGAGGCGGAACGCGAGTTCCTGGCCGGGTTCCAGCAGGAGCACCCCACCCTGCGGATCGAGCAGTACGAGCTGCACGAGCCGGCCAACCGGGAGCGCTTCACCCAGACCATGAGTCAACTCGGGCTCGAAGCCGAGTCATGGCCCACGACGATCGTGGGCGAACGGGTATGGATCGGGTTCACCGATCCGATCCGCGACGACATCCGTCGGGTCGTCGAGGGGGCGCTACGGGGCGAGCCGGTGCCGAAGGGCGTCTACGGCACCCCCGGCGAGGGCACGTGCGAGGCCGACACCAACACCTGCGCGGCCCCCGAGCAGACCGAACCCACCACGGTCAATGTCCCGCTGCTCGGCGACATCGACGTCGGCAGCCAGTCGCTCGTGGTGTCGACGCTGGTGATCGGCTTTGTCGACGGCATCAACCCGTGCTCGTTGTGGGTCATCTCGATCCTGCTCGCCATCGTGATCCGGACCGGCTCCCGGCGCCGCGTGATGGCGGTCGGATCGGCGTTCCTCGTGGTGACCGCCGGGATGTACGGCCTGTACATGGTCGGCATCTACTCTGCGCTGAGCGTGATCGGCTACCTGGGCGCCATCCAGATCATCGTCGGGCTCGCGGCCGGCGTATTCGGTGTGCTGGCGGTCAAGGACTACTTCTGGTTCAAGCAGGGTCCGTCGATGAGCATCCCCGAGGGCAGCAAGCCGGGGCTGTACCGGCGGATGCGGGAGGTAGCGGGGTCGCGCTCGCTGCCGGCGGCGCTCGGCGCGACCACCCTGCTCGCCGTCGCGGTGTCGCTGCTGGAGACCCCGTGCACGGCCGGGTTCCCGGTGATCTGGACCGGGCTGCTCGCGGCCAACGACGTGAGCACACCCGCCGCCGTGCTGCTGTTCCTGCTGTACATGCTGCCGTTCCTCCTCGACGAGCTGCTCGTCTTCGGCGTGGCGGTGGCGACGATGCGCGCCTCGAAGCTGCAGGAGAAGCACGGCCGGGTGCTCAAGCTGGTGGCGGGCGTGTTCATGCTGGCGCTGGCCGGCACGATGATCGTACGGCCGTCCATTATGGAGAGCCCGCTCGGTGCCACCATCGTCTTCCTCGTCGCCACGGCGGTCGCCCTCGGCACCCACCTCATCGCGACCCGCACGACGTGGTTCACCGATCTGGCGCGACTCGGGCGGCGCGGCGCCGCGGCCACCTGGCGGGGCGTCGAGCCCGGCTGGCGGCGCGTCCAGCCCGGGGTCAGCGCGGTGGGCACGTGGACGAGGGACACGCTGTGGGGCCGGTGGATGAAACCGGCCTGGGACAGCGTGAGCGCCCGGACCCCGGGCTGGCTCAAGGACCTGCCTGGGCAGACGTGGGCCGCCCTGGTCCGGCTGGGACGGGCGGTCGTCGCTCCGGTCCGGGCGGGCCGGAGCACGATCTCCGCGTACTGGAACGGCCGTACGGCCGAGAAACCACCACCCACCGAGTAGCCGGGGTCTCGCCCGTACCGATGTTAGGAAGGGCACCTTGCTGTACACCAGCTGTCAGCAAGGTGCCCTTGCTTACACCAACCCGGGGGCGACGTACCGTGGTGGGGTGACCCTTCACGACATCCAGATCGGCGCGCTACGAGGTGGATCCGTCGATCTTGCCAGCTACCGGGACAAGGTCCTGCTCATCGTCAACGTGGCGTCCCGATGCGGGCTGACCCCGCAGTACGCGGGGCTGCAGAAGCTCTACGACACCTACCGTGACCGCGGCCTGGTCGTGCTGGGCGTGCCGTGCAACCAGTTCGCCGGCCAGGAGCCGGGCACGGCTGAGGAGATCGAGGAGTTCTGCCAGGTGAACTTCGGCGTGACGTTCCCGCTCACGGAGAAGGTCGACGTCAACGGACCCGACCGGCACCCGCTCTACGAGGTGCTCGCGACGACACCCGATGCCGACGGCGCGGCCGGCGACCTGCAGTGGAACTTCGAGAAGGTCCTCGTCGGCTCCTCGGGTGCGGTGAGCCGGTTCCGGCCCCAGGTCGGGCCCGAGGCGCCCGAGCTCATCGCGGCGATCGAGCGGGCGCTGCCGGCGTAGGCCCGCTAGGACGCGCGGGACTCGAGCACCGCCAGGTCCCGCTCGGCGTACAGGCGGTGCTCCCACTCCTCGTTGAGGACGATCAGCAGGCACTCGCGGACCGGGAAACTGCGCGGCGGCGGCCAGCCAGGTCCCTCGACGGGTGTGGTGTGGCGGTCCAGCGACTCGTCGGTCAGGCCATCGACGAGTTGACGTACCGTCGCCATCCGGTCGCGGCGTAGGTCAAGCACCACGGACAGCGACGGTCGTACGGCTCGGTCACGCGGGACGCCCGGCGTATCGGGCATCTCGTCCCACGGCAGGTCCAGCGGATGCCACGGTGAAGGGTCGCCGAGGATTCCCCGACGGACCCACGCGTCGGTGGCGAAGACCAGGTGTCGCAGCGTCTCGACAAAGGACCACTCCTCATTGACCGACTCGTGCAGCAGGGACGGATCGAGACATCGAGCCCGATCGACGGTGCCGGCCCAGAGCCGCTCGAGAATGCCCCACGCCTCGCGGAAGCCGGCCGGATCGGTCGGCCGCGTCTTCGGCCGGTCGGGATAGCGGCGGTCGAGCTCGGCCTGGACCAGCGGCATGACGTCGACGCCGTTGATGCTGAGGTTCTGCACGTAGCCATTTATCTCGATATCGACCAGGCTCGGCCACGAAAGCGAACGCCGTTCATCTCGACATTCCGCAGCCGAGCGTCCCGCAGCGTGACGGAGCGGAACTCCGAGCCGGACAAGTCGACCCGCTCGAAGCGCGAACCGGACAGATCCTCGCCTGCGTGCTCGACCATGCCATGACGCTACTGCCACCCCCCGACAGAACTAGACTGTGGCCGACAGAAGGGAACGCACATGGGCTACCGCGTGGGCGACACCGTCGCCCCATTCACACTGCCGCGGGTCGAGGGCGGGGAGCTCACCGTCGACCCGGCCACCGCGCCGGCGACCGTAGTGGTGTTCACGGCCAACCACTGCCCGTACGCACTGGCCTGGCACGAGCGCATCCAGGAAGTTGGACGGGACTATGCCGACCGAGCGGTGCAGCTCGTCCAGATCAACCCGAACAATCAGGTCACGCACCCGGCTGACTCCACCGAGGCGAGCGCGAAACGGGTCGAGGCAGGAGAGTTCGCGAGTCCGTACCTGCGCGACGAACCCCAGGACCTGACGCGGTCGTGGGGTGCCGAGCGGACGCCCGATGTCTTCGTCGTCGACGGGTCCGGCACGCTGGTGTACCGGGGCGCGCCCGACGCGGACTACGAGGACGAGTCGCAGGCAGCCCGTTACCTGCGTGAGGCGATCGACGATGTGCTGGCCACAAGGCCGGTCGCGCGGCCCGAGACGCCGTCGCGCGGCTGCACCATCAAGTGGCGCAGCACCGACTCGTGACCATCGAGCTTCTCGCCTTCTCCGGTTGTCCCTCCCACGAGGAGGCCCACGCCCGCCTCGTGGCGCTGCTGCGTGACCTCGGCCGCGAAGACGTCGCGGTCGAGGTCCGCTGGATCGAGAGCGACGAGGAGGCGGTCGCGGAGCACTTCGTCGGCTCGCCGACCTTCCGGTGGCACGGTCGCGACCTGCTGCCGCCGAACGGGTCGGTTCCGTTCGGGCTCACCTGCCGGCTGTACCGCCGGCGCGACGGGCGCGCGTCCCCGCTGCCCGACCCCGAAGACCTGCGCGACGCGCTCGTCCGGGTCCTCGCCGCGGACACTCCACCGACTCCCGCGGACTGACCGCCCCGACCACGACCGCCCCGACCATGACCGTCCGACCACGACCGTCCGACCACGGCGGGCCCCGGCCGTACGGGCGGCCCCCGCTCCTGGTCACCCGCCATGTATTGACGTTGCCGGCATGTATTGACGGGAGCGCTAGCCCATGCCTACGCTCGCACCATCCAACTGGATGGCATATGGATGGGCATAGGAAGGCATGGGGAGGGAACGAGGATGCCGCGTTGGTACGATCCCGGGCATGCCGGAGGCGGAGAAGATCACCATCAACATGAACGTCGTCGACCTGGGCAAGGTCGACCTGCTGGTGTCGGAGGGCTTCTACTCCAACCGCACCGACTTCATCCGCACCGCGATCCGCAACCAGCTGGACCGGCACGCCGACGAGGTGCGCAACAGCGTCAACCGCTGGGCCCTCGCCCTCGGCGTGATCCACTACGACAAGGCAGAGCTGGAAAGCGTCCGGGAGGCCGGCGAGACACTGGCGATCAACATCACGGGCCTGTTCTCGCTGGCGAACGACGTGACGCCGGAGCTGGCCCGCGAGGTCATCAGGTCGGTGCGGGTCATCGGTGTGTTCCGCGCCAGCGCAGCAGTGAAGGAAGCGCTGGCCGACCGCACCCGGTGACGGTGCCGTGATGGTGCTGCGGGTCGACCACCTCACGAAGGTGTACCGCAAAGGGGCGCGGGCCAACGACGACCTCAGCATCGAGGTGGCCGCCGGCGAGGTGGTCGGACTCCTCGGGCACAACGGAGCCGGCAAGACCACCCTGCTCAACCAGGTGATCGGGTTGACCAGGCCGACATCGGGGACCATCACGATCGACGGCAGGGACGTCGTCGCGGACCCCGCGTACGCCCGCCGGGCCTGCTCGATGCAGCCCCAGTCGCATGCGCCGCTGGACGGCGTGACGCCGCGCCAGGCCATCGAGCTGATGGCCCGTATCCGCGGCGCCAGCCGCCACCGCGCGCGGCAGCGCACGGCCGAGCTCATCGACGGTCTCCACCTCGGCGAGTGGGCGCAGACGCCCGGGGAGCGGCTGTCGGGTGGCGTCCGGCGCCTGGTCACGTTCGGCCTGGCGGCCGGTGAGCCCGGCCGGGTGGTCATGCTCGACGAGCCGACCAACGACGTCGATCCGGTACGGCGGCGGCTGCTGTGGCACCAGGTGCGCACCCTGGCCGACGGCGGATCGGCGGTGCTGCTGGTGACCCACGGGGTCGTCGAGGCCGAACGCGTCGTCGACCGGATCGTCATCCTCCACCATGGACGGATCGTGGCCGAGGGCACGCCGGCCGAACTCCGGGGCAGCCACGACGACCAGCTGCGCCTGGAGCTGCACGCGATCAGCGAGTCGGCCGCGGTCGCGCTGCAGCCACCGTTCGCCGCGTCGCCGCCGGCCGTGGCGGGCCGGCGGGTGGTGGTGACCGTCGATGCTTCCGAGGCCGCCACCGCGATCGACTGGGCGCGACGACTGCGGACGGCCCGCCAAGTCGACGAGTTCGCCATGAACCCGGCGAGCCTGGAAGACGTCTACATTGGACTACTCGCCGATCGGGTGGAGGTCGACGATGCTGCGTAGCTACGCGCTGCTGCTGCGGTGGACCCTGCTGCGGCTGCGATCCACGCTGCCCTTCCTCCTCCTGATCCAGACCGTCATCAGCGTCGGCATCGTGGTCGGCTTCTCGTTCCTGGTCCCGGACGCGGACCGGGAGACCGCGCTGTACCTCTCGACGGGCGCGGTGACCATCGGCCTGATCACGGTGGGCATGGTGGCCGCGCCCCAGCTCGTCGTCCAGCAGAAGTTCAGCGGCGCGTTCGACCATCAACGGGTCCTACCGGTCCCGCGGCTGGCCATGCTCGCCGCCGACGCCACGGTGTGGGTCGGGCTCGCGCTGCCCGGGATGGCCGCTGCCATCGGCGTCGCCGCCCTGTGGTTCGACCTGTCCCTCGCGGTCAGTCCACTCGTCGGACCCGCGATGCTCCTCGTCGCCCTGTGTTCGGTGGCGGTCGGGTACGGCCTCGCGTACGCAGCCCGGCCCGAGTTGTCCGCCATCCTCAGCCAGCTGATCCTGTTCGTCGCGCTCATGTTCGCGCCGATCAACTTCCCGGCCGAGCGGCTTCCGTCGTGGCTCGCCACCGCGCACGACTGGCTTCCATTTACCTACATGGCTCAGGTTGTGCGGGAGACGGTCGACGTGCCGGCCACCGGTGTCTCGCCGTGGCCGTTCGGGGTGCTGGCCCTGTGGTGCGTCGCCGGCCTCGCCGTCACCTATCGCGTGATGACTCGCCGCGCCTGATTGCCGCCCCGCTGCGTGCGGTGTCCCGTGTGCGTCCGTCTCCGTGTGCGTGCGTCTCCGTGTGCGTCCGTCTCCGTGTAGGGACGGGGCACCTTCCTAGAATCCGGGGTATAGGAAGGTGCCCCTCCTGACAACGGGAAGTCCGCGCGTCGGTCGATGGTCCGAGTAGGGTGGGAACCATCGAGAACGCCGCGCCGGTTCGACCGGTACTCCCGGCGTGGACCGCACCGGCGCCGTCGGCCGCCACCACGGTCCGCCTGGCGGCAATGGCCGGCGCTGGCGAAGGGACCGAGCGGCCGGGCTGATCGCCGCCGCTCTCTCAGGGAGGGACTGTCCACTGTGGTGGATCTCGTTCCCGATGGCCCGGGGCGGTGGCGGATCGAGCCCACCGGCGACATGCGGGTACCCGGCGTCGTCTTCGCGTCCGACGCACTGCTGCCGGACCCGTCCGGCGACCAGACCCTGCAACAGGTGACCAACGTAGCGACCCTGCCCGGCATCGTGGAGGCGTCGTATGCGATGCCGGATCTGCACTGGGGATATGGGTTCCCCATCGGCGGCGTCGCCGCCACCGACCCGGCGCAGGGCGGCGTGGTCTCTCCAGGCGGCGTGGGCTTCGACATCTCCTGCGGCGTACGGCTGCTCGTCGCGACCGTGACCCGCAGCGAGGCCGAACCGCAGATGGAGCGCCTCATGGGCCTGCTCGCCGGTGCGATCCCCCGGGGCGTGGGCAAGGGCGGCGTACTCAAGGCGGCCGGCCAGGCCGAGCTCGACGGCATCCTGCGTCAGGGATCCGTCTACGCAGTCGAGCACGGATACGGCGAGCCGGACGACCTGACGTTCTGCGAGGACGGCGGTGCCGTCGCCGGCGCGGATCCCGCGGCTATCGGGCAACGCGCGCTGGAACGGGGGCGCGGACAGCTCGGCAGCCTCGGCTCGGGCAACCACTTCCTCGAGGTGCAGGCGGTCGAGGACACGTACGACGACACGGTGGCCGAGGCGCTCGGCCTACGCCCCGGTCTGCTCTGCGTGATGATCCACTGTGGATCGAGAGGACTGGGTCACCAGATCTGTACCGACTTCGTGCGGACGATGCAGTCGGTCATGGCCCGGTACTCGATCCGGGTGCCCGACCAGCAACTCGCCTGTGCGCCGGTCACGTCGCCCGAGGGCGAACGGTACCTGGCCGCGATGGCCGCCGCCGCGAACTACGGCCGCGCCAACCGTCACCTCCTCGCCCATGCCGTCCGAGCCGCCTTCGCTGACGCCGGACTGGGTGGGCTGCGCCTGCTGTACGACGTCTCCCACAATCTCGCCAAGATCGAGAAGCACACCGTCGACGGGACCACCCGGCAGCTTTGCGTGCACCGCAAGGGCGCCACCCGGGCGTTCCCCCCGGGCCATCCCGAACTGCCCGAACCCATCCGGCCGATCGGCCAGCCCGTGCTGGTCCCGGGGTCGATGGGCACCGCCTCCTATGTGCTCGTCGGCGTCGAGGACGGGCAGGCGTTCTACTCTGCGTGCCACGGCGCCGGTCGCATCCTGTCCCGGCACGCCGCGTTACGGCAGACCCAGGCCTCGGCGCTGCGGCGCGAACTCGCCGCGGCCGGCGTCCAGGTGCGGGGATCCACCAACCGTGGCCTGGCGGAGGAGGCCCCGGAGGCATACAAGGACGTCGACGAGGTGGTCCGGGTCTGCCAGGTCGGCCGGCTGTCGGACCCCGTGGCCCGGCTCGTCCCGGTCGGCGTGGTCAAGGGCTGACGTTCATCGGTGTTGTGTCAGGAGGAGCACCTTCACCGAGCAAGGGCGTCAGACGTCGATGACCACCTGGCAGCGCCACGTCGAGCCGTCGTGCTCGAATCGCAGACCGTGCCGGGTCACCGCCTTGGGCGCGGGGCCGACGATCGGCACCGAGTCGCGGTCGACCACGCCGAACTCGCCGGTCAGCGCGCCGTCGCCGGCGCGCGCCACGGTGACCGTCACCGGAACGGCGTCCTCGACGTCGACCACATAGATCACCTCGTCGAGCAACTCGATCAGCAGCTCCGGCTCCGCACCCGGATCGCCGGTGAAGCCGACCGTGCGCTCGGGCTCGGCCGCGGCCACGTCGGCGAAGCTCGAGACGAACCCGCGCACCGCCTCGGCGAGACAATCCTCCACAGTGGAGCCCCACGCGGCGACGATGACGTCCGCCGTGTGCGGCAGGAGCTGATAGCCCACGGATGCCCTCCGAACCCTCCCTCCCATCAGACCACCGCGCGCCGCGCAACATGCCGAAACCGGCCCGAGCGCCCGCATGACCGCAGTACGGTGGCTCTACCGGTGCCGTCAGGGAGGAGACTGGCATGTCTGCGGCGAACTACTACGACCATGCCGCTCATCGAGCCAGTGTCTGGTTGGCCGATGTGACCGACGCGCTCGGGACGCAGGACCGCCAGTACGGCCGGCGGGTGCTGCGCGCGTGGCTGCACGGCCTACGCGACCGCCTGACCGTCGACGCCGCCGCGAAGTTCGGCCAGCAGCTGCCGGAACTGCTCCGCGGCAGCTACTACGACGGCTGGGAACCCAATCGGGTGCCCGTCAAGTACAACGCCGCGGAGTACGTACGGCGGTTCGCGGCTGAGGCGCTGATCCAGCCGTCCGACGTTCCCAGCACCGCCTCGACCATCACCCAGGTCATCTCCGAGCACATGTCCCCGGGGCAGGTCACCGAGGCGTTGGCCGAGCTGCCGTC
>JBQGBY010000126.1:0-50120 GCA_052038195.1 Micromonosporaceae bacterium
GCTGGGCCGGCCGCAGCGGCAAGGAACCGGCCGGGACGCCGGGCGCAGGCGATGGGGTCCACGGGGCGCCGAACGGTGGACCCGGAGCGGGGGCGGCGACCGCCGCGGCGAGTTCCGGCCAGACCATGGCCGCCCGGGCGCGTACGGTCGCCAACTGCTGCAGCGACCGGCGGTGCCGTTCGGCGTGGACGGCGGCGAGGTACATCCAGGCGGGCGTGCCCGCCGGCGGTGGGGGGTTGGTGACGGCGGCGACTTCGCGCACGAGCCGCTCACCGAGCACGCTGCGGGCGGGCTCGCGGAGCCGGCGGTTGCGGGCGAGGAAGCTGCGGACCGCGAGCGCGAGCTCGTCGTCCAGTCCGGTCAGGTCGAGCGTTCCGGCCCACATGGCCAGCGGCGGCGGCATTGCCGGCACCCAGCCCCAGGCGGCCGGGGTGCGCTCGTGGATGACGATCGTCCCGGCGACGTGGTCGCCCAGGCGCTTGCTGAGGGGGCTCGCGATCATGACCCAGATCGTGACCAGCCAGGTGAGGGGGGCACCGAGCAGGCCGGGCCACTCGATCGAGAATGCGACCAGGGTGCGGGCGAGCGCTTGGCGGAATGTCACCGGCCCGCCGTCGTCCCGGACGACCCGCAACCCGAAGATCATCTTTCCGAGGGTCCGGCCGCGGGTCAGTGTCTCCATGAGCACCGGGTAACCGATCAACACGGCGACGATGACCACGATGAGGGCCGCGGTGAAGATCGCGTCGTCGACCTGCACGAGGCCCGACGCGCCCAGGAACACCAGGACGAAGCTCACCGCGGTCAGCAGTAGCTCGAAGAGCACAAGTTGGATGACGACGTCGACCATTCGGGCCTGGGCCCGGGACCCGAGGCCCGCCACGCGAATGTCCAAGTGCACGGCCTCGCCGGTCAGGATCCTTGTCTGACCAGGCGGTTCCGCGGCCGCGGTCGGTACCGCGGAGCCGTTGGCCGGCGGAGGCGGACCGAGTTTCGGCGGGATGGGAGGAGCGGGGGTCACCGCACCAGTGTGGCGGACCGCTACCCTTCGACGCAGACCCCCACCCGACCGGGAGTGGCCTTGGACCTCGACGCCTACGTCAACGAGCATGCGGCCGAGTGGAACCGGCTGCGGGTGCTCACCGGTCGCCGCAAGCGGCGGATGAGCCCGCAGGAGGTGGACGAGCTGGTCATGCTGTACCGGCGCGCGGCCACCCACCTGTCGGTGGTGCGCAGCCGTTCCGGTGACCCGACCCTGGTCGCCTGGCTGTCGCGCCTCGTGCTGCAGGCCCGGACGGCGGTCTCGCCATCGGCGGGCTTCTCCATCGACGCCATGCGGCGGTTCTTCGTGGTCTCCTTCCCGGCCACCGTCTACCGCATGGGGTGGTGGTGCATCGGCGTAGCCGCAGGCTTCCTGGGGTTCTCCGTCGCGGTGGGCGTGCTCGTGGTTAACGATCCGTCGATCGCGCTGTCGGTGCTGTCCGAGACGCAGATCGAGGACCTCGTCAACAACGACTTCGAGGCGTACTACTCGCAGTACCCGCCGCAGAACTTCGCCTCGCTGGTGTGGCTCAACAACACCATGGTGTCGGCCATCTGCCTCGCGGCCGGCGTCATCATCGTGCCTACGCTGTACCTGTTGTGGGTGAACGCGCTCAACCTCGGGGTGATCGGCGGCATCATGGTCGACTACGGCCGGGCCGACGTCTTCTTCGGACTGATCACCGTCCATGGCCTGCTGGAACTGACCTGCATCTTCATCGCCGGCGGGGTCGGCCTGCGGATCGGGTGGGCGTGGATCGCGCCGGGCCCGTTCCTTACCCGTACGCAGTCGCTGGCCCGAGTGGGCCGGCAGGCGATGGTGGTCGCGCTGGGCCTCGGGGTTGCGCTGCTCGTCAGTGGCGTGGTGGAGGCGTTCGTCACCCCAGCCCCGGTTCCCATCCCCATCCGGCTGTTTATCGGTGCGGCCGTCTGGGCCGCCTTCCTGGCTTACGTGATCATCCTGGGCGTCGCGGCGGTGCGGCGGGGCGAGACTGGCGACGTCGCTTCGTACGAGCGTGAGGCGCGAGCGCCGACCGTCTGACCGCACGATCAGCCCCTACAAGCGGCCGCTGGCCTTCAACGACAGGTAGTAGTCCGTCACCGTCGAGGCGAAGCTCTGCGCGGGTTCGTCCACAACGGACACCTGATGGCGGGTGAGGGCGGCTCGGACCCGTCGCAGCTCGGCGAGCCCGCGTTCGGCGGCGGCCGCGGTGTGGATGGCAGCAGCCGAGCCGCGTCCGCTCGCGAGCGTGTCGAACGCGGGGTCGTGGACGGCCGCCAGGAGTACCCGGTGCCGGGCGACCAGGCTGGGCAGCACGGGGATCAGCCCTTCACCGAGCGCGCCGGGTTCGAGGGTGGTGAAGATCACGACGAGCGCTCGCTTGCGCTCGGCGCGCAGCACCTCGGCCACCACGCGGCCGAAGTCGGTCTCCACCAGCGCCGGCGTCACCGTGGCCAACGCCGCGTGCAGCCGGTCCAGGTGGCGTTTCGACGTTGCCGACACCTCAACGTGCGTCTCTGTGTCGATCGCGAGCAGGTCCACTTTGTCGCCCGCGTGCGCGGCCACGCTCGACAGCAGCAGGGCCGCGTCGATGGCGAGGTCGAGCCGGGGCACGCCGGTCGCCTCACTCTCCTCGGTGAACATGCCCTCACCGACCTGGATGCGTCCGGCGCTGGTGCGACCGGTGTCGAGCACGCACAGCACCCGGCGGTCGCGCTCGGGCCGCCACTGCTTGCTCACCAGATGCTGGCGTCGGGCACTGGCCCGCCAGTCGATGCCCCGCGGGTCGTCCCCGACCACGTACTCGCGCAGGGAGTCGAACTCGCTGCCCTGGCCGCGACCGCGGGTCACCACTTGGCCCTCGATCACGCGCAGCCGGGACAACTTCTCCGGCAAGAGGCGGCGGGACGGGAACTCCGGCAGGGTGCGCAGTGTCCACGGTGGAGTCAACCGGTCCGACAGCCGCCGATGGGTCTGGCGGAACGCCAGCGTGAGCGGGCCGTACGAACGGACCGTCACCCGCGCCGCCGGGCGGTCGCCGCGACGGGTCGGCGTGAGAACGGTGGCTACCGGTGCCGTCTCGCCTGGATCAAGCGTCAGCCCATGCGCGTAGGGGCCGGCGGCACCCGCCGACGGGACCCAGGCGTCGCGGATCGCCGCCCGCATCGTCCGCACGGAGTCGTTCGTGACGTGCAGCGTCACCGTTGCCGTGTCGCCCAGCCGGACCTGGGTCGGGCCCTCGCGCCGTAACCGGACGTCGCCGACGGGTGCGGCAACCAGCCAGTCCAACGCGGTGACCAGTCCGGCCGCCCCCACCGCTGCGGCCAGCGCCCACCACACGCCCACGCCCAGCGTGTCCGTGAGCACGATCGCCGCGGTACCGACAACGGCGAACAACACCGCCACCCGCCAGGTGACCATCTCAGCGTGGCGTGGGGACGGTGGCGAGCAGGGAGTCGAGCACGGTGTCCGCGGTGACGCCCTCCAGCTCCGCCTCGTGCCGCAGCCGGACCCGGTGCCGCATCACGGGGCGGGCCACTGCCTTGACGTCGTCCGGGGTGACGTAGCCGCGGCCGGACAGCCAGGCAAAGGCCTTGGCCGCGTTGAGCAGCCCGGTCGCGCCGCGCGGCGACGCGCCGAGATCCAGCGACGGGGCGGTCCGGGTCGCCCGGCAGAGATCGACGATGTAGGCGAGCACCCCGTCGGCGACCTGCACCGCCAGGGCACCCGCGTGGGCCGCGGCCACGTCGTCCCCGGTCGCGACCGCGGTTACCCCGGCGCCAGCGAGGTCACGCGGGTCGAAGCCGTTGTGGTGCGCGCGCAGCACGCCGAACTCCTCGTCCCGGCTCGGCAGCGGCACGGTGAGCTTGAACAGGAACCGGTCCAGCTGCGCCTCTGGCAGCGGGTAGGTGCCCTCGTACTCGATCGGGTTCTGGGTGGCCGCCACCAGGAACGGCTCGGGCAATCGGCGCGGGGTGCCTTCGACCGAGACCTGCCGTTCTTCCATGACCTCCAGGAGCGAGGCCTGGGTCTTCGGCGGGGTGCGGTTGATCTCGTCGGCCAGGAAGAGGTTGGTGAAGACCGGGCCGGGCCGGAACTCGAACGTCGCGGCCCGGGCGTCGAAGATGAGCGACCCGGTCACGTCGCTCGGCATCAGGTCGGGGGTGAACTGCATCCGCTTCGTGTCGAGCGCAAGCGCGGCCGCGAGTGTGCGCACGAGCAGCGTCTTCGCCACCCCGGGCACGCCCTCCAGCAGTACGTGCCCGCGGCATACCAGCGCCAGCACAAGGCCGGTCACGGTCGCGTCCTGACCGACGATCACCTTGCCGATCTCGGCGCGGACCCGGCCCAACGCAGCCCGAGCGGACTCGGCGTCGCCTTCCCGTGGCGCTGGCGCCGCGATGGCGCCTGGAAGGCTGATGCCTCCCGACGTCGGGGTCGTATAGGTCACGATGATCCTCCTGGTTGCTCCGCCGGCGGCGGGGCAGTGGTTGGTGGTTGGGTCTGCGTCGTCCGGGCCGCCGGGGCGACGATGGCGACGAGACGGTCGAGCTCGGCCGCGGCCGTCACCAGTTGGGCGTCGTCGGTCGGCGGCGGTCCGAACAGAACGGTCACGACAGCTGCCTCGGGTATGCCCGCCCGCGCCGCGACGGCGCGCACGAACGCGTCCCGCTGTGCGCCCGGCGCCAGCAGGCTTCGCTCGAGGTTGCGGGCGAACGGGTCTCCGGCCTCCCCGCCGCGCACCTGCGCGTGGCTCGGGGTGACGATGCGCGCGAGCTGGGCCAGCGCGGCGGCCCGCAGGGTGGCCAGGCTTGCTTCACGAGCGTTGATTCGTCGATAGAGCCGGCCCCGTCCGGTCACCGTCTCCGCCGCCGGGACGACCACGGGCAAGGGCTCGGGCACCGGCGGGCCCAGCCTTCGGGCGCGGGCCAATGCGAGCAACACGGCCGCACCGACCAGCAGGACGAGCGCCGCCCACAGCTGCACCGGGAAGGAGTCCAGCAGCGGGTCGCCGGTGTTCGTCCGGTCCTGGTCGCCGCGCTGGTATTCGGGCAGCTCGAGGCCCGGCAACGCGACCCTGAGCTCGGTGCGGTGCACGTCGACCCAGACCACCCGTCCGTAGTGCCCGAGCAGGCTGGTCGCCAGCGCGGCGTTGCCGGCCTCGCCGAACCGATCGTTGCGGAAGGGCTCGCTGGCGCCGACATAGAGGATCTCCATATTCCCCTGCCGGAACCCGATGATGCTGCCGCCATAGCAGAGGGTTGTCGGCGTGACCCCCTCAGCAGCGGTGTACCGGTCGCGGTACACGGTGGCGGGTCCGGCCTCGTTGGCGTAGGCGGTGGTGCACCTGGGTGGCACGGTCTGCGCCGCCCAGCGCCGGTGCGCCACGAAGGCCGGCACCCCTGAGAAGGCCCGCGCGAGGAAGCCTGGTTCGACGAGCACGATCCGGTGGAGGCCGTCCGTGGCCGCCACCGCGCTCACGAGTCGGCCATCGAGGAGATCCGGGGCGGGCACGAAGATCGTCGCGTCGGTCTCCCGAGCCGCGGCGATCGCCTCGTCGGTGGAGGTCACGCGGTCGATCGCGACGCCCTGCTCACGCAACGCATCCGCGAGCTGGCTCGACCCGTGCCGGCCGGTCCCGGTGGGCGAGAACGTGTTCTCGTCGCCGAGGTTCGGTTCCTGATGGCCGTGGGCCAGGAACGCGAGCGCCCAGAACACGGCGATCACACCGAAGGGGATCACCAGCCGCGGCCACCGCCGCCGCGGGCGGGTCGGGCCGGCCGCGGAGACGTCCCCCACAGCACGGCCCGGTGCGGCGTCGGAAGCCGCGTCCGACTGGGTCAGGACGGGAGCGCTCATGCCCGGGCTCGTTTCTGCTTCATGGCTCGCGGCCTGCGCTCGCTCACGCGGACCTCCCCGCAACCGCCGCCGCCGGCTCGGCGGCCACCGCGGCGACGGCAGCCGCGTACGTGCGCATCGCCGCATCGTCCTCGGCGGTCGCCGGTCGCAGGCCGTACCAGATTTCGGAGAAGACCCCGGCGGCCGCGTTCAGAGCCCCCGACATCTGCGGCCGGGCGAGGCCGCCAGCGCGGGCCAGCTCCATGACCGTCCACCCGGGACTCGACGGCAGGACGTCGCGTTCGATGAGGCCGCGCACGATGGCGCGCAGCCGTTCCCGGACCGCCTCGGCATAGCGGCCAGCCGCGGCAAGCTGGTCGGCCGTCAGGGTGAGTACCTCGGCCGGCAGGTCCGGCACCTCGTCGTCGGGCAGCAGCTCCGGCTCGTCCTCGCCCGTCCGCCGCCGGCGACGCCGCCATCGCAGGCGCCAGCGCAGCCGCAGCCGCCGCCGGCCCGGCTCGACGGTTCCGTCGCGGCGCTCCCGCTCCCGCGCTCGGGGCATGCCCCAGTTCGACGGCAGCCACAGGGGCCAGAAGTACCAGAGCACCGCGACGATGGCCGCGGCCACGAGCGACAGGATGATCAGCGTGGGAACGCCGCCGCGGACGGGAGCGGCGAGTATCGCGATCCACTCGTTCCACGCCCGGGTCAACACGTCGATCATGCTGCCGCCTCCGCGGAGGAGAGTGCGTCGGCGGTCATCGGGGTGCCTCCAGCGATGGGGTCACGCCGCGCCGCAGGGCCCATCGCAGCGAGATGTCGAGTCCCTCGGTGCGCATGCGTGCCTCCAGCAGGAGCATCACGTCCAGGCAGGCGAGCACGGGGTAGGCCACAGCGTTGACGACGATGGCCGCGACCGAGATGGCGATTCTGTCCCATGTGGACGATGGGAGGTGGCCCCAGAGGTTCACCAGGGTGATCGTGGCGGTGATCAGGCCGATACGGACGAGCGCCCAGCTCCCGTAGCCGAGGACCCGGATCCAGACGACCCGCATCCCGTCGCGGCTCGACAGGCGCAGCGACCGCAGCAACGCGGAGCCACCCCCGCGCCGCTCGACCACGACGGCCGGCGCGGCCAGGCCGAGGAGTCCGTACGGGATCACCCACATGACGATGGCCAGCATCCAGGCGACGAGGAAGCCCAGGATCTGCAGCCGGTCGAGCACCACTGGGAACGGGGCGAGGGTCGTGGCCGCCACGAGACCGACCGTGAGCACCACGACGACGACCGCGCCGGGCCGGATCGGCTGGGGCGGGGGAGCGGATCGTCCGAGCAGGACGTGTCCGATGCGGCCGGCCGCGACCGTGGCCAGGACGGCGATGATCATCGCTTCGCTGGCGAAGCCCAGCATGATCAGGTACCCGTACTCGGTCAGGCCGAAGCTCGCGGGGAACAGGGAGATGTCCTGGTCCGCGAGCGATCGCAGCGGGTACAGAGCCACCTGCTCGAGGACGGCCAGGAGAATCCCGAGACCGACCAGGCGCCCGGGCCGCGCGCGCAGTACCGCGACCGCACCGTCAAGCAGCTCACCGGTCGTGAGCGGCCGCAACGGCACCGCGCCGCCTTCGCTCGCGCGCGTCCGCGGCGGTACGGCAGTGCGGGTGAGATCGGACACAACGCCTCCGGCTCGGACCGGCCATCACCGGATGATCCCGATGCACCGCGGGACCGGGCGGCCGTCGATGATGGTGTCATGCCTGCGCCCGTTGGTTCGACCCCGGACGGCGCGCGGACATCGCGGCCGTATGGCCAGCGTTTCTCGGCATATCCGTCCATACCCTGGCGAATGGTCGATCCTGGCTCCGGTCGGATACGCTCGGCTCGCCCGTCGGCATGGCGGGTACTCCTGACCCCCCGCGGAAGATGGAATATTGGCGGCATGAGCGAGCGCCAGCGAGCGAATCATCAGGCAGAGTGCGCTTGGAGCCTCGCATCCGGCCGTACCGAACCGAGGACGGGCGCGAGCGAGTGCCGGCGAGCGGATCACAAGCTGAGTGGGCCTCGGGCCGCGGGCCCGGACTTTGAGCGGGGACGAGCATGAGGGCTCGTGTGCTGGTGGTCGACGACGATCCGGCCCTCGCCGAGATGCTCGGCATCGTGCTGCGCAGCGAGGGGTTCCTGCCATCGTTCGTGGCCGACGGGGAGCGTGCGCTGGCCGCCTTCCGCGACGCGCGGCCCGACATCGTCCTGCTCGACCTGATGCTGCCCGGCATGAGTGGCATCGATGTCTGTCGAGCCATTCGGGCTGAGGCCGGGGTACCCATCGTGATGCTGACGGCCAAGAGCGACACCGTGGATGTCGTCCTGGGGCTCGAGTCCGGCGCCGACGACTATGTCGTGAAGCCGTTCAAGCCCAAGGAGCTCGTGGCCCGGATGAGGGCCCGGCTGCGCCGGGGTGAGGACGCGGCACCCGAGCTGCTGACGATCGGGCCTAACGGCAACCAGATCGCCATCGACGTGCCGGCCCACACGGTGCTGCGCAATGGCGAGGAGGTCAAGCTCACGCCGCTGGAGTTCGACCTGCTGGTGGCGTTGGCCCGCAAGCCCCGCCAGGTGTTCACCCGTGAGGTGCTGCTCGAGCAGGTCTGGGGGTACCGGCACGCCGCCGACACCCGGCTCGTGAACGTCCACGTCCAGCGTCTGCGCGCCAAGATCGAGCCCGATCCGGAGCGGCCCGAGGTGATCCTCACCGTGCGCGGGGTCGGGTACAAAGCGGGCACGGCCTGACGGCCTCGGCCATGCTCCGCACCGACGACTCCGACTCGCTGACGGCCAGGCGCCGCCCGCGAACCCCTGGCGCCATCCTGGCCAACGTCCGCCGGGCCTGGCGCCGGTCGCTGCAGTTCCGCATGGTGACGATCACGGTGGCGGCGACGAGCCTGGTCATGCTCGTCTTCGGCGTCGTCCTGGGGTCGCTCATCACGAACGGTCTGGTCTCGGGCCAGGCGGCCGATGCCAAGGACATCGTGGTCAAGAGCTCCGACGATGCCGTGGACATGTTGAAACGGCAGGTGTCCGGGCCCGGCGACCCGTTGTCCGCCCGAGCCACCATGCAGTCCATCGAGAAGAATCTGTCCAGTCGGGACGGCGTACGAATCGCGTTGCTTCCGGAGGTCGATCCCCGACTGCCGTCGGAGCAGCAACTCGTGCACCCCGCTCCGCCGCCGTTGCCGGAGAGCCTGCGCCAGGCGGTGCGGGAGGACGGATTCTCCTCGCAACGACTGAACCTGGACCTCGGCGAGGGCGAGCAGCTCTTCCTGGTCTACGGCCGGGAACTGCAGCCGGGCTGGGGGAAGGTGCAGGCCTACTACTTCTTCCCGCTCGACGATGTCGTGAGCCAGGCCCAGCTCGTGGTCAACTCCGTCACGGTGGCCGGAGCGACACTCGTCGGAGTCGTCGGCCTGGTGGTCTACTTCGTGACCCGGCTCGTGGTCCGACCGGTGCGGCTCGCCGCACGGACGGCGCAGCGACTCTCCAACGGCCTGCTCGACCAGCGCATGGACATCGCCGGTGAGGACGACCTCGCCGCGCTCGCGGCCTCGTTCAACCAGATGGCCGAGACGCTGCAACGTCACATCCTGCGCTTGGAGGAGATGTCCCGCCTGCAACGCCGGTTCACCTCCGACGTCTCCCACGAGCTGCGGACGCCGCTGACGACCGTACGCATGGCGGCCGACCTACTGTTCAACTCACGAGACGACTTCGACCCCGCGGCCGCCCGCAGCGCCGAGCTGCTGCAGACGGAACTCGATCGGTTCGAGAACCTGCTCAGCGAACTGCTGGAGATCAGCCGCTTCGACGCCGGCTTCGCGGCGCTCGACGCCGAGGCGACCGACCTCTCGCCGCTGCTCTCGCGCGTGGTCGAGCGGCTCAAGCCCGTCGGCGAGCGGGCCGGCGTGCAGATCCACGTCGACCTGCCGGCCGAACCGGTCGTCGCCGAGGTCGACGTGCGCCGGGTGGAGCGGATCCTGCGCAACCTCATCGGCAACGCCATCGAGCACGGGGAGGGCAAGCCGGTGAAGGTGCGGCTTGCCACGCGGGAGGGCGCGGCAGCGGTCACGGTGCGGGACTACGGTGTCGGGCTGCGCCCGGGTGAGGAGAAGCTGGTCTTCAACCGCTTCTGGCGGGCCGATCCGTCCCGGGCCCGCCACACTGGCGGGACCGGGCTGGGGCTGTCGATCAGCGTCGAGGACGCCCGCCTCCACGGCGGATGGCTGGAGGCATGGGGCGCTCCCCGGCAGGGTGCTCAGTTCCGGCTGACCCTGCCGACGCGGGCCGGCAAGAAGCTGGTGTCATCGCCGCTGCGCCTGGTGCCCACCGACTTCCGCCCGCCGCGCGAGGCCGAACCGGAGCCGACCGTCGGCAGCGCTCCGCGCGTGCCGGGAACGACGCCGGCGCGTCCGACCGGCGGTCGCCGCGCGACCGTATCGGAGACCGCGCCGGTCGATGGAGGTCGGTTGTGAGGCAGCAGCGTTCTCGTGGCCGGCGGTTCCTGCCGTACCTACTGGTGATCGTGCTGGGCCTCGGTGGCTGCGGTGTCTCCGCCACCGACCGGTCGGTCGACGAGGGAGACCCGGCGGTCGGCGGACCGGTACCTCCCACTACCCGGTTCCCGCACGAGCCGGACGACGCGGACTCGGCCGACCAACTAGTGCGGTACTTCCTGCAGGCGTCGGCCGGCGGGTCCGCCGACGCGAACCAGCGGGTGAAGGCCTACCTGACGGACGGAGCGCTCGAGGAGTGGTGGAAGGACCCGTTCGACGTGGACAACCCGCCCGTGTCGGTGCCGCTGTCGGTGGTCCGTATCGTCAACGGCCCCACCCAGGGCGCCGCCGTGGGCGTCGACCGCCGCATCCAGGTCACGGTTGACTACCAGACCGTCGGGACGTTGATCGACCTTGGCCGGGTGGATGAGGTCGCCACTCCGCAGACCCGCTCGCTCACCTTCTGGGTGGTCCAGCTCCCGGCGGAGGACTCCGTGCTCTTCCGCATCGACGAGATCGTGGGCTGGCAGCCGGGCGGGCTCCTGCTGAGTGACGAGGGCCTGAAGGAGTACTACCGGACCCAACCGATCTACTTCTGGGACACCCTCCAAACCTCGCTCGTGCCCGACGTTCGGTACGTCCCGCTGACCCTCACCGTCGACAAGCAGGCGGACAGCCTCCTCACGTGGCTCACCGCCGGGCCATCGCCCTGGTTCGGTGGCTCGGTGCAGCGGCTCCCCACGGGCACCCGGGCCGAGCCTGTCTCCCGCAACGAACAGACGCTGGAGGTCCGCCTCTCCTTCGAGCCCGCCGCGACCGAGGACACGGAGGCGCTGCGGCGACTGAGCTTCCAACTGCAGTGGTCACTGTCGGAGCCTCGCATCGATCTCTACATCGACAACCAACTCGTGGCGGATTTGGGTGGCGACTACCGCGCTTCCAACCACAGCTCCAGCTACGGCGACCCCCAGGGTTACGACATCGGCGACGATGGTGTCGTCGTGGCGCTGGGCGTTGAGCCTGGCCCGGAACTCCTCAACACGCCCGCGAACACGGGGGTGGTCTACGCGGCGATCACCGGCGACGCGACCGTGGGTGCGTTCGTGCAGGAGGACCAGTTCGGCCGTCGCAGCCTCCAGATTGTCCGAAGTGGACAGACCCCGGTCGGCGCCCTGCTGGGCGATGCTCCGCTCGGTCGCCCGTCGTTCGTGCCGGACACCGAGCTGGTGCTCGTGCCGACGGGTGGTGCGGACGGTCGCCTGATGGCGGTGTCCACTGCGGACGGACGTGCCACCGACGCGGGCCGCGGCCTGACCGGGGTCACCGTGGCCGCTGTCTCGCCCGACGGTCGCCGGATCGCCCTCGTCACCGCCGACGGCGAGGTGTACGTCTCGATACTGGACATCTCAACCGGCACCGTGACGGTGGGCTCCGCCCAGCGCCAACTCCTGGCCGGTCAGCTCACCGCCAGAGCTGTCACCTGGCTCTCCGAGTCGTGGCTGGTCGTGAGCGGCACGAGCGGCGACGCGCCGGCAATGTGGCGGGTGACCGCGGACGGTGTGGTGGCCGACAACCTCTCCGGCAACATGCTCGGGCTGGCCGTGGACGACCTCGTCTGCTACCCCACGTGGAACAGCCTGGGCGATGTGTTCGTCTTCGCCCACACGCCGGTGGGCGTGTACTCATTCCGCAGCGAGAGCGTCTTCGGCCAGGAGTTGGGGCTTACCAGACCCTTCTTCGGCGACTGACCCGCGGCGGCGCCCGGTGTTGGCCACGTTGCTCGATCTCATCGTGCCCGGCGGCTGCGCGGGCTGCGGGGCCGCCGCCCGCACGGGCGTCTGCGAACGCTGCGCGCCCGTGCTCGAGGAGCCGCCCGAGCAGCGCCGCCCGCGCCCGGCCCCGCCCGGCCTGCCGGTGTGCCTCGCCGGGGGCGACTACGCGGGGCCGCTGCGTGAGCTCATCCTCGCCTACAAGGAGCGAGGCCGCCGCGGGCTGGCGCGGCCGCTCGGCGACCGGCTGGCCGCGGTCGTAGCAGCGGGCTGGCTCGGGCCCGAGCCGGGTGCCGGTGCCGCCGGGGTCGGGCGCAGCGTCGGTCCGGTGGCGCTCGTGCCGGTGCCGGCCACGGCTGCCGCGATCCGGGCCCGGCACGGCGACCACATGCTGCGCCTCGCCCACCGGGCGGCCGGTCGCCTACGGGCCACGGGTCAACCGGTCGTGGTGACGTCGCCGCTGCGCGCGTTGCCCCGCGCGGACTCGGCGCACCTCGACCGCGAGCAGCGGGCCGCCGCTGCGTGCACGGCGTTCGCGTTGCGCTGGCGTTCACCCGTACGGGTGGCTGCGCTCGCGGGGGTGGCCGACTCCGGTGCGGTCGTGCTGGTCGACGACGTGCTCACGACCGGGGCGACGCTCGCCGCGGCGGCGGGAGTGCTGCTGACCGCCGGAGTTCCGGTGACGTTCGCGGCCACGCTGGCCGCGACCCGCCGACACGGTTAGTCACCTCCGACGCATGGACACCATCGGTTGACCGTCAGGTGATGACAGGGTGTCTGTTTCGCCGCAACGGGGTGACTGCAAGGCGTTGAGGCGATAGCGTCTACATACGGGTGGTGTCGGAGCCGCCGCCCCTCGCGGAGGACGCAAGTCCCGGACCGCCCGACGTACAACGAGCCTGCGGGAGGTCGCGCGTGGACGTCGTCGTCAAGGGCCGCAATGTCGAGGTGCCGGACCATTTCCGGGTACACGTCGCCGAGAAGCTGCGCCGGATCGAGCGTTACGATAATAAGATTATCGAAGTCGATGTCGAGCTGCTGCACGAGCGTAATCCCCGTCAGTCGGACAACTGTCAGCGCGTCGAGATCACGTGTGTCTCCCGTGGTCCGGTCGTCCGCGCCGAGGCCCGCGCGCCAGACTTCTACGCCGCCCTGGAGAAGGCCACCGACAAGCTCGACGCCCGGCTGCGTCGGGCCGCGGACCGCCGGCGGGTCCACCACGGCCGGCACGCTCCGGTGTCGTTGGCCGTGGCCACCGCGCCCCTTGGCAACGGTGCCCGGGAGGACCTGGTCCCTGAGCCGACTCCGGTCGCCGTCGCGGTGCAGGAGGCGGAGGAGGCGGACGACCAGCCGTGGCACATCGCTCGTACGAAGGAGCACCCGGCCGAGCCGATGACGGTCGACGACGCCTTGTTCCAGATGGAGCTGGTCGGCCACGACTTCTACCTGTTCCTGGACAAGGACTCAGGGCGCCCCAGCGTGGTCTACCGGCGGCATAAGGGCTACGACTACGGAGTCATCAGCCTCAATCCGCCTGCGGAGTCGTGAGGGCGACCTACCCCTCGTTCAGGCCACAGGCGACGACGCCACCTTCGAAGCCGTCGGCGAACGCCTGCTCGCGTTCTTCGAGCGTGCCGTGGTCCCGGTCCTCACCCTCGGCCGATGCGATGATCGGGAACATCATCTCGATGTCCTCGAGGTCGTCCGGAGTCTCCAGCCACTCTTGCTCGTCGCCGTAGCGGGCCCAGGCGCCAGACAGGCAGTCGGCTTGGTTCTCGAAGTCGATGCTCTGGGCGATCGTCCGTGGCTCCGAGACGCCGAGCTCGTACTGGATGTGGTGGCCGAACTCGTGCGCGATGCCCATCGCGGGACCGGCGTCACCGGTCCCCGAGTAGAGCTCCCACAGCGTCTCCTGTCCTAAGTAGACGGTCGCGTCGGCCGGGCAGTACTCGTATGAGATGTCGCTGTACTCGGCGGGGTTGCCGTCGGCGTCGGTGCACGGCTGGGGTCCGCTCTCGCCGCTCGCCACGTACACCACGTCGGGTAGCGGCATGCCCGGCCACGTGTCCCGCACCCACGGGTTGACCAACTCCCGGACGACCCGGTCGGCGAAGACGTCCATGGTGTCGTAGTCGTACAAGCCCTCAAGCGACTCAACTGATCCGCTCGGCTCTGGGGTCGCGTCGGTGGCCGTCTGGGTCGGCGGGTCGAACGGGTCGGCCGGATCCTCGGGCTCGGGGATCGCGCAACCCAGGACCAGCAGCCCGAACGCGGTCAGGGCGGCCGTCGTGATAGCGGAGCGTGTGCGCATGAGGTCTCCCTCCGATGGTGGCGCGGGAGTTACCAGTGTGCCCCGGACGAGCAAGCACGCCTGGTCCCGGCCGACCGTGAAAGTCGCCAGGAGTTCGGAACGCGGGCGGTGCCGGATGGGAGGCTCGGCGGAGGAGGGGTCCGAGCCAGGGGCAAGAGCCCACGCAGTACGCTCGTACTGTTTGCGCGTGGAGCACCCGAGAGGAGCCCGGAACATGGGCGGGCAGAGCGTGGGCGGGAGGACGTCAGAGTGAAGATCAAGGTGGACAACCCGGTCGTCGAACTCGACGGTGACGAGATGACGCGGGTCATCTGGAAGCAGATCCGGGAGCAGCTGATCCTGCCCTATCTCGACGTCGACCTGGACTACTACGACCTCGGCATCGAGCGCCGTGACGCCAGCGACGACCAGGTGACGATCGACGCCGCCCACGCGATCAAGCGGCACGGCGTCGGGGTGAAGTGCGCCACGATCACCCCGGACGAGGCCCGGGTGGCCGAGTTCGGTCTCAAGCGGATGTGGCGCTCGCCCAACGGGACCATCCGGAACATCCTCGGCGGTGTGATCTTCCGCGAGCCGATCATCATGCGCAACGTGCCCCGGCTCGTCCCCAGCTGGACCAAGCCGATCGTGATCGGGCGCCATGCCCACGGCGACCAGTACAAGGCGACCGACTTCGTCGTCCCTGGCCCGGGGACCGTGACGATCTCGTACCACCCCACCGACGGCGGCGCGCCCATCGAGCTCGAGGTGGCGAGTTTCCCCGAAGGCGGGGTCGCCATGGCAATGTACAACTTCGATGAGTCGATCCGTGACTTCGCCCGCGCCTCCATGCGCTACTCGCTGGACCGCGGCTACCCGCTCTACCTGTCGACGAAGAACACGATCCTCAAGGCCTACGACGGCCGGTTCAAGGACATCTTCGCCGAGACCTTCGAGAAGGAGTTCGCCGAGGAGTTCAAGGCCGCCGGCCTGACGTACGAGCACCGCCTCATCGACGACATGGTCGCCGCCGCGCTGAAGTGGGAGGGCGGTTACGTCTGGGCCACCAAGAACTACGACGGCGACGTGCAGTCCGACACCGTGGCGCAGGGCTTCGGCTCACTGGGCCTGATGACCTCCGTGCTGATGACCCCGGACGGCCGGACGGTCGAGGCCGAGGCGGCGCACGGCACGGTCACCCGCCACTACCGGCAGTGGCAGAAGGGACAGAAGACCTCGACCAACCCGGTCGCCTCCATCTTCGCCTGGACCCGGGGTCTGGCTCACCGCGGCAAGCTCGACGGCACCCCGGCGGTGACCCGTTTCGCCGAGAAGCTGGAGGAGGTCTGCGTCGCTACTGTCGAGAGTGGACAGATGACGAAGGACCTCGCCCTGCTCATCTCGCCGGACGCCCCGTGGCTGACCACCGAGGAGTTCATGAACGCCATCGACACCAACCTGGCCCAGGCCATCGCCGCCTGAGTCCGCGTGAGCCGAAGACGGCCGCCTCACCGCGAGGCGCCGTCGGGCCAGGCGGCGATGCAGACCCGGTTGCCGGCGCGATCGGCGAGGGTCCAGGCGGCCGGGGCGCTGGAATCATCCACGATGCGCCCGCCGGCCGCCAGGGCGGCGGCTAGGCGGTGCTCGACCTGTTCGCGCGCGACCGAGACATCGACGTGCATCGCGTGTCGCAGGGGCTTGGCGGGGTCAAGATCCTGCATCCACACCGTCGATCCGTGCCCGAGCGGGTCGACGGCGTTGTCGTCGCTCAGCCCGGCGTACCCAAGAACGGCGCGCCAGAAGCCGACATCGATCGCATCGGGCTGGGCCGAGATGGCGAGCTGCACCTCCTGGACCCGGGTCCGGTCGGCGACGGCGCCGTGTTCCCGTGCCACCGCCGACACCGCGTGCGCCAGCCGGACATGCCGTTCCTCGAGTTGCCACAGGTCGCGGGTCAACCGCACGGTGAGCTGGTCGTCGGCGATCGTCATCAGCACGCCGCCGCCGTCGAGCCCAGGAACATGCGCGAGCGCTCCGGCCAGCCGGGCCGCCTCAACCGCCGACTGGACGCGGAAGACCGCCGTCGCTCCACCGTGCAGCACGACCCAGTCCGCACCATCGTGTGCGGCGAGGAAGTCGCGCCATTCCCGCTCGGTCATGTCCACCTCCACTGTGGAGCCACCGATGACCAATGTCATCCACGCTGTCCCGCGGCTGGGCGGTTACGGCAGTGGGCCCAGGCGACGCACGTGCGCGGGTACCTCACCCCGCTACGCCCCTGGATCGACAGAGCCGTCGCCCGGGGTGAGGTGCCATTCGACGCCCGCGGGGGTGTCGCGGACCTCGATGCCGGCGTCGACCAGCCGGTCACGGATCTCGTCGGACGTGGCGAAGTCCTTGGCGGCCCGGGCCCGGGCGCGCACCGCCAGCAGAGCCTCGACGAACGGCCGCACCGAATCCCGCGGATCGCGGGCGCCCACCACAGCCAGCCCACCCAGCCGTACGACCATCGACCGGAGCGCGGCCGCGGCGTGCTCGGCGTCGTCGACGTCGGTGTCGGCGGCCCAGTCCTGCCGCACCCGGTCCAGGGTCAGGATCGCCTCCACGCAGCGGTCGGCGTCACGCCCGGCCAGCGCCCCGTCGAACTCGTTGGTGACCTCGTCGGTGGCGGTCCGCAGCGAAGTGGCGGCGCGCGGTGACCCGACCTCGATGACGGGCCGGACTCCATTGTCCACAGTGGACGTATCCGCTCCATCGGCGGAGAGGATCGCGTCGAAGCCGACGGTGCTGCCGGCGGGGTGCACCACGCTGCGCCCGCGGCGCCGGATCGTCAGGCCACCGTTGCCGAGGATCGAGGCGGTCCGCGCGGCTGGGTCGAGCAGAACCGCGGTGTGCTCGTCCACCCCCAGCACCAGCGAATCGTCCGGCAGATCCCGCTCCAGGGCCGACAGGCGCCCCTCGCCGAGGTAGCAGTACCGGGTGTCGTGGGTCCCGCCCTCGGCGTTGTCGTAGTGCGGGATGACCACGGCGGGCAGGCCGCACACCTGCGACACCAGATCGAGCCCCGGCTCCCAGTACGGCTCGATCCCAGCCTTGTAGATCTCGTAGACCGGCACCGCGTGGGAGCCCATGGTCACCGCGGCGGCGCTGGCGAGCAGCACGACCCCGCCCCGGCGCACGACCTCGCCCAGCGCGGCCGCGATCGGGGTCTCCCGCCACTGGCGCAGCGCATAGGTCGGCGAACCCGGCCCGGAGAAGACCCAGCCGGCGTCGCCGATGGCGGCCAGCGCCCGCTCGCGGGTGAGCCCGGGAGGGGGCGCGGTGCGCCACGGGGCCACCGTGACCTTCCGGCCGACGCTCGACCCGAAGTAGGCGATGGCGCGGGTGGAGATGTCGTCCGCGTTCGATTGAAACCCGTACGGCGTGTCCAGCAGGATCGCGGGACGCTCACCGACATGCTCGAATATCGAACGGTGTGGCTTGATCATGGTTGGGGCGGTCTCGCCCGAGCCCATGATGACCAGCAGTCCCGTCATCGAGCCTCCCGCCCGCTGTTCCCGGCGCCGCGCGTGCGTTCTTCGGGGAGCCAACTCCACTGCGATGCTCCCGGTGCCGGCAGCGCTGCCGCCCGGGCGAGACCGAGCAGGTCGGCGGCGACCGCCGCCGGCTGCTGCGCGTGCAGATCGTGGTCGGCGCCGACGTACTCCCGCACCTGGCCCTGCGCCAGCCTCGCGGCCGCCCGCGCCACGAGAGCACGCTTGTCACCCGCGCGCCCCTTCGCAGGCAGCGCCGGCAGGAGCAGCGCCGGCACGGTGATCTCCGCCAGGTCCGCCCAGGGCGGGTCGTCCCACATGCTGCGCACGATGCGCATGTGCTTATCGATGGAGAGCCGCCGCTGCACGGTGCCGTCGGGTGACTCCCTGAGGTTCGCCAGGGTCGCCGCGATCGCCGCCGGCGACCAGCCGGGGTGGTCGGCACTGATGCGTCGGCGCAGCTGCGCGGCCGGCAGACCGTCCACATCGGGCGGTCGCAGGGCGGTGGCACACGCCGCCCAGCTGCCGAACGTCGTGGTCAGGTCGAGCCATCCGCCGTCGACCAGGCCGACCCCGGCCACCCGGTCCTGATACCGCGCGGCGAGCCGTACGACGACGTTGCCACCCCAGGACTGCCCGACCGCGACGGCCGGCCCGGAGAACAGGCTCGCGCAGACCGCCGCGACGTCCGCCGCGGCCGCAGCGGTGTCGTAGCCGTCGGGCGGGCTGTCGGATTCACCGTGGGAGCGCAGGTCGACCGCGGCGACCTCGTGGCCGGCGCCGGCCAGCACCGCCGCGACCTCGTCCCAGAGCCGCGCGTTGGAGGACAGGCCGTGGACAAGGACGAACGGCAACGCGGGCGTTGCGCCGAGCGCCTCGTGGTGCCGCACCCACAGGCGTACGGGCGGGGCGCCGTCGGGCGACACCGTGACGTAGGTCCCGCCCACGCTGGGCCCGCCCACGCTGCGCCCGCCCACGCTGGGCCCGCCCACGCCGTCGAGGGAATTCACGCCTTCGAAGTTATCCCGAACCTCCGACAACTCAGCCGGCGCGCGCCCCGCGCGGCTGGGTCAGCGGATGAGCCGGTGGCGACGCAGCAGGCGGGTGAGCAGCCGGCCGCGGGCGAGACCGGCCACGGCAAAGATCGCGAGGGCCGCGCGAGGCCGCGCGCCCGCGGCGGACAGGGCCGCGCGGATGAGCACCCAGGCCCGGCGCCGGTTTCCGCACACGGCCTCCCAGCAGGCCATCTCGGCCAGGTGATGGGCTCCGAGCCGACCCGGAGCCCGCAGCTCCGGGTGGCGTAGCGCCATCCACCGCAGGCAGCGCAGTTCGGCGGCGCCGTCGGTGTCGTTGCGCCGCCACAGGACGTGCACGTACGGCTCGTCGACGTGCACGATCGGCGCACGCCGGGCGGCGCGCATGAGCAGGTCCCAGGCGACGTCGGCACCGGACAGCGGCACGCCGGCTGGCTCAGCGAGCGCTGGCGCCAGCGGAGCGGTGTCCTCGGCGAAGAGCCCGATGCCCCCTCGATCCGGCGGGCTGGTGAGGGAGTCGTGGCGGGCAAGGAATCCCGAGACCGGCAGGCGCCGGGCCTGTCCGCGGCCCACCGTCTCCAGCGTCACCGGGGTGTAAGCCCCGCTGCTCCGCAGCGGCGTCGACCGCTGCAGCCTTCGTGGCCGCTGTCGCCCGCCGTACTCGATCTGCGCGGCGCAGGTCGCGAACGCCCCGCCAGGCGCGGCGAGCACGGCCCCGACCTGCGCGGAGAGCTTGCCCGGCGCCCAGGTGTCGCCGTCGTCGCACAGCGCCACCCACTCACAATCGCCGACGGCGAGGATGCCCGTATTGCGCGCGCCCGCGAGGCCGGCGCGGTGCCAGTTCTCCATCACCAGCACCGGTCGGGCCCCACTGCGCGCGAGGGTCCAGTCGGGCGTGGCGCGGTCGACGACCACGACCACCCGCATCGGCCCGGCGTAGTCCTGGGCGAGCACGGAGCGCAGCGCTCGCCGGACCAGGTTCGGCCGCTCGCGGGTGGTGATCACCACGCCGACGCTCGGCCACTCCACCACCTCCCGCGGCGCCGCCGCGGCCGGGGACGGTGCCGACGTGGGCGCAGTCGGGCCGGGACCGGTCACGCGGGCTCACCCCCAAAGTGGTCGTCGTCTCTGAGGAGACAACGACCGGCTTATCGGGCAGAGACGGACAGTTCCCAGCTATAGGGACATCTTGGCTAGGCGGAGGCGGGTGGCGAGCCCGCCCTGCGGGCAGCGGCCGGATCGGCGGACGCCGCGGCCTCGGGACTCGCTGGGGACCGCGTCAGAGGGGCGCGGTTCAGGACGTCGAGCTTGGTCGTCGGGCCGTCCAGCGCCGCGGTCTGTTCCGGCGCCGCGGATCGCTCCAGGCGCCGGATCGGCCCGGCGATCCATGCCTCGGTCAGCCGGCTGAGGTCGCGCGCGTCGGCGGAGCCGGTGCCGTCGCGGCCGCGCGGAAGGTCGGCCGGGCTCAGCGGCGACACCACGACCGCGCCCAGCAGCCGGGTGCCGACCCGGGCCAGTTGGGTGGCGGCGTCGCCGACCTGGGCATGCCGTGCGTGGCCGAGCTCAACGACGAGCAGGGCCGCGTCGGCCGCGCTGGCCAGGCTCTGGGCGTCGGCGCCCGACGCCGTCGAGGGGGCGTCCACGATCACGTAGCGGGCCCGGTTGGCGAGTTGGCGCAGCACGGACCGGGCGCCCCCCGACTGCAACAGACCAGCGGCGCTGGCCGTGCCGCCCGGTGTGACCACGCGCAGCCGCGGGTTGCGGGCCGCGCGCTGCACGGCGCTGGGAAGGCTCGTCCGTCCCGCGAGCACGTCCGTGAGTCCGGGGATGTCGGCGAGGTCGAAGACGGCGGCGAGGGTGATCGGCTGCACGTTCGCCGGCTCGACGCCTGTCGTGGACGGTGGCGAGTCGAGATCCGGCACGCTCGCCCCGACGAGCACGACGTCAGAGCCGGCCCGCGCGAACGCGGCCGCAAGGTTGGCCGATACGAGCAGCGACGCCGGTCCGGGCGCGGCGCCGGTCACCAGGATCGTGTGATCGGAGGGGCGCAGCGCCGCCTCGACCTCGTTGCGCAGCCGGTTGAACGACTCGCGACCCGTCGGCGCCACCATCGGACCGAGCTCGGCGAGTAGCGGGACGCCACGATGCCGGCGCAGGTCCCCGGCCTGGCGCACCCGCGGCGACCACCGGGCGCGGGCCAGCTGCATTGCCGCGCCGGCGAGGCCGCCAGCGGCCGCGGCCAGACCGAGGTAGCGCGGCCGGTCCGGCCGTACGGGCGCGGCCGGCAGGGGTGCCTGCGCCACGATCCGCCCCGCAGTGACGGTCGTGGTCCGCAGCTCGTTCAGACGGGCCGTGAGCGACGCGGCCTGGTCGGACAGCGCTGCCCGCGTCGCCTGCGCAGACCCGAGCTCGGGCGCGTCCGGCGCCAGCGCCCCGATGAGGGCGTCGACCTCGCCGACCTGCCGGGCGATCTCGTCCAGACGGCCTTGCGTCGACTCGATCTGCACGTTGATCGCTGTCCGGGCGGCGTCCGAGCGGCCGGCGAGGTAGGCCTCGGCGAACGCGGTCGCCCCGGCCTGGGCGGCCGCGGCCGAGCTGGCCTCGAAAGTGATCACCAGGATCGATGTGCCCGGCACCGGCTCCACGGCGGCCAGGCGGCCGACCTTCGCAGGATCGCCGGGCGGCGCGATGACGTCGCCTGGAACCGGGTCGGGGGTGAGCCGCGCGAACGCGTCAGTGGCTGTTTGTGTGGAGCGGACGAGCTCGGCCTCGGTGAGCATGTTCACCTCGGGGCCCTGTGACTCGACCAGCACCGACGCCGACGCCTCGAAGACGGGGGTGGTGGTGCCCAGCAGCACCCCCCCGACGGACAGGCCGGCGGCGACCCCCGCTCCGACGTGCAGCCAGAACACGGGCGGCCGGAGCCTGGGCGGGGTGACTGCGGTCGTCCACATGTACAAGGCAACGTCGATCCAGCCGTGGACGTAACGATCCACAGTGGACCCGGGCTCAGGGTCGGTCGAGCCAACCCTCGGTCGAGAGATGGTCGAGCACGATCTTGACAGCCTCGTCGACCTCGAGGGTCGAGTTATCGATCACGAGATCCGCGTCGGCCGGTGGTTCGTAGGTGTCGTCGTCACCGAGCGCGGGGCCGGGGTCGGCGAGCTGGCCGGCGAGCGCCCGAGCGGCCGCCCCGCGCGGGTCGCGCTCCTCACAGACCTCGCGAGGAGTCGAGACATGTACCAGGATGAAACCCGCTCCGGCGGCCAGGGCCAGCTGGCGGGCCGTGGCCCGGGCCGCCGCATGGGGCGCCACCGGGCAGCACAGCGCGAGACCACCGTGGCGGGCGGCCTCGGCGGCGACGAACCCGATCCGCCGCACCACCTCGTCGCGGTCGGCCCGGGAGGTGCCGAGTCCCGCGGTCAGGAACCGGCGGGCGACACCGCTGTCGATGAGGGTGACGGCGCGGTCACCGGTCTCGTTGACGTCGTCGGCAACCCCGCGGGCGAGCGTCGACTTACCCGAGCCACGCAACCCGCTGAAGAGCACGACCAGGCCGCGCACGCCCCGCCGGGGCCGGGCCCGGGCGAGTTGCTGGGCGACGGCCGGTGGCGTGTGCCACTCGGGCAGGGTGACGCCACGGTCGAGCAGGTTGTCGATCTCCTCTGTGGACAAGGCCGTCCGGCGGTGTCGGGGAGGGATGTCGTCGGCGCCCCGCCACTGCCCGTCGCGCCCGTCGTAGGCGAGCTCCCGGGGCAGCATGGCCCGCGGTCCGGCTCCGGAGAGCTGGGAGCCGGAGGCGAGCAGGTGCGTGGCGCCGTAGTTCTCGGCGACCCGCGCGCGCAGCAGAGCGTCGGCGATCTCAGCGGACGGACGGGTCGCGTCGGCGCCACGGCGGGTGAGCGGTACCGCCACCAACGTCGCCGGCGGCATCCGGTCGCGGGCCGCGAAGACCGTACGGATGAGCGCCTCGGGGGGAAGGCCGTCCGGACCGGGCTCCCCGACCGGGATCAGCAAGAGGACGTGGCCCGCGATTGTCCGGGCCGCGTAAGCGATCTGGGCGAGTTGCGGTCGGTGCAACGGCCGGTCGGCGAAGACGCCGAGCACCCGGCCCGGAGGCATGATCGAGCGGACCTCGTCGGGGCGCAGCCGGAGGTCGCGGAAGGAGCCGTGGGCACTGTCTCCGATCTCGCGCACCGGCCCACCGACACCGACCAGCTCATCGCTGACAGGCCACAGGTCGACCACGTCCACGGCGGCGAGCGGCGTCCCCTCCGGGTCGGTAAGCACCAGCGCCCGCTTGAGCGGGTTGTTGAGTTCGATCCCCGCCGCCAGCCGTGCGGGCACCTCCAACGTGAGCCGTACCGGCCACGGCGTGCCGTCCACGAGCCGGCCGGACCGCGCGATCGCGGCCAGGTCCGTGCGGGTCGGAAGGCCCGACAGTGGCGCCAGCGCACCGGAGATCAGGAGCTCGATGTCCGCCCGCTCGCGCGGCCGCGGCGCGTGAGCGGGGGCCTCGCGCAGCACGTCATCGGGCAGCACCCAGCCAGTCATCCCGTTGCGACCCCGATCCCGTGTCCGAGCCGGCCGGCTCTCGGCCAGAACCACAGTCTGTCAGCGGCGTGCTGAACGGTCGAGTGAAGGGCACCACGGCGATCCGCGCCCGATCACAGGCCGTACGGGCGTCACTACACGATGTCGAGCCTGGCCGCCCCGAACGACACGGCGAACCGCTTGCACCAGATCGTCACGCTGACCAGTCCGTTCAGATCGGTGTCGATCGGCACGTCGTACACCTGGTTGCCGTTGTTGGCTTTCAGCGGCCCGAGCTCCACGTAGCGACCGTCGTCGAAGACGTTCCACCCGTCGCGACCCTCGATGACCGGCTGGTCGGTGAGCCAGACGTGCAGGTCAGGTCCGTCGGAGGTGGCCAGGTTCTCGAGGGCGAGCTGGACTCGTCCATCGGCGAGTCGCACCAGGTACGCCGTGCCGCTGGACGGATGCTCATGCGAGATGATCGTGCCCGTCGCGAGGAGCTGGTTCTCCGGCGCGGCCGGCTCGCTCGATGAGGACGCGGTGGTGCTGGCGGCGACGGTCGATCCGAGCGACGGCAGAGTCTCGTTCACCGTGGTGTCGGTGAACAGCCGCCAGGGCTGGAACCAGTACAGGCCGGCCGCGCCGGCGACGACAGCGATCGCAATAGCCGCCCAGATCACGCGGGCCCGGAGGGTCATGGGGCCATTATGGTTGTGGGCGGTCCGGCCGGGGATGGCTACGCTGTCCCGTAAGCGTTTCGTCACCAGTCGGGACCGAGGGGATCACGATGCCGCGCTACGAGTTCCGCTGCCGTGCCTGTGGCGACACCTTCGAGGTGAACCGCCCGATGGCGGCCGCCGGGGATGCCGCACCGTGCCCGCAGGGCCACGACGACACGGTGAAGCTGCTCTCCACGGTCGCCGTCATGGGTCGCCGGCCTCGCGGCCAGAGCGGGCAGCTGGGCTCGCCTGCCCCGGCGCCTCGGATGGCCGGTGGGGGAGGCTGCTGCGGCGGTGCCTGCGGCTGCGGGTGACGCTCAGCCGGTGTTACGCAGGCCGGCGGCGATGCCGTTGACCGTGATGAGCAGGGCCCGCTCCAGCTTCTCGTCGTTGGTGGTCTGGTTGCGGTACTGCGTGAGCAGCTCGACCTGCAGGTGGTGCAGCGGCTCCAGGTAGGTGTTGCGCACCCGCAGCGTGCGGGCCAGCGCCGGCTGAGTGTGCAGGGGCTCGGTGCCCCCGGTGATGCGGACCACCTCGGCGACCGTCCGCTCGTACTCGTCGCGGATGGTGTCGAAGACGTGGTGCAGGTGCTCCGGCGCCAGCGCCCGCACGTAGCGCTCGGCGATGGCCAGGTCCGTCTTGGCCAGGGTCATCTCCACATTGGACACGAACGTCCGGAAGAAGAACCACCGCTCGTACATCGCGGCCAGCTCGTCGCCGTTCCCGGCGGCGCGGGCTGCGGCCAGGCCGCTGCCCACGCCGTACCAACCGGGCACGATCTGCCGGGTCTGCGTCCAGCCAAAGACCCAGGGGATCGCCCGCAGTCCGTCGAGTCCGGCGGCCGCGTCGGGCCGGCGCGTTGGGCGGGACCCGATGTTGAGCGCGGAGAGCAGCTCGGTCGGCGTGACGAACCAGTAGTACGGCGCCAGGTCGGGATCGTCCACAAGAGACTGGTACGCGGTCTGCGCCGACTCGGATACGCCGTCCATCACCGCATCCCACCGGGCCAGGTCGGCGGCGGGCAGCCAGGGCGTGGTATGCAGCACGGCACTACGGAGCACCGCGGCGACGGTCAACTCGAGGTTCTCGCGGGCGAGCGAGGGCAGCAGGTACTTGTCCGAGATGACCTCGCCCTGCTCGGTTACCTTGATGGCACCGTCGAGCGTGCCGAACGGCTGGGCCAGGATCGCCTCGTGGGTAGGTCCGCCGCCCCGGCCGACGGTTCCGCCCCGGCCGTGGAACAGGCGCAGCCGCACGGCATGCTTGGCCGCGACGTCGCGCAGCGCGCGCTGGGCGCGGTGGATCGACCACTGCGAGGTCGTGAGGCCAGCCTCCTTGTTGGAGTCGGAGTAGCCGAGCATGACCTCCTGGACGTCGCCGCGCATCGCGACGAGACGGCGGTAACTGTCCACTGTGAGCAGTGAGTCGAGCAGGTCGCCTGCGGCCGCCAGTTCCGCCCCGGACTCCAGCAGCGGCACGAACCCGATCCGCGCCGTGCCGTCGAGGAGATCCACGAGGCCCGCCTCCCGAGCCAGCACCACGGCCGCGAGGACGTCATCGATGCCCCGGGTCATCGAGACGATGTAGGTGCTGATCGTGTCCGGGCCGAACCGGCCCTGGATCGAGGCGATGGTGGTAAATACATCGAAGGTCTTCTGGTTGGTGTCCGTGAGCCGCATGCCGGCGCCGCGCAGTGGCCGCCGACTGTTCAGCTCACGCACCAGCAGCTCGGACCGCGCCTCCCGGGACAGGTCGGCGTAATCGTCCTCGCCGACCCGCGCGTAGAGCTCGGTGAGCACGGCGTGGTGCGCGTCGGCGTGTTCGCGGACGTCCATCGTGGCCAGCCGGAGCCCGAACGCCGCGATGGTCCGGATCGCGTCAGCGATGCGACCGCCCGCGCTCAACCCGCCCCCGTTGCGCAGCAGCGACGTGCGCATCAGGTCCAGATCCGCGACGAGCTCCCCGCCACCGTGGTAGTCGTGCCCCGGGCGGTGGGATGCGTCGGCGGCCAGCCGGCTGCGGGTGTTGGCCAGCTTGGCCAGGACGCAGCGCAGCTTGAGCCGGTACACCTCCTCGGCGTTCACCCGGCGGAAGCGCTCCGGCACGTCGGCCCCGAGGGTGTCCAGGTCGCGGGCCAGTGATACCGCGAGGTCCAGGGAGACCGGGCGGACCCGCCGCGACAGGCTCAGCTCGTCGATGAGGCCACGGACAGTCTCCTCGGCGGTGCGGATGCCGTGCTCGTGCTGGATCAGCAGCACGTCGCGGGTCACCACCGGGGTGACGTAGGGATTGCCGTCCCGGTCACCGCCGATCCAGGTGCCGAACGACAGTGGTGTCGCGGTGAATGGCACGTCCACTCCAAGCTCGCCCAGCACTGTGGCGAGGTCGGCGAGCACCCGGGGCGCCGAATCGGTGGCGAGGTCGGTCAGGTAGTAGACCGCGTTGCGCGCTTCGTCGCGCGGGTCGGGGCGGGTCAGGCGCAGCTCGTCGGTCTGCCACATCGTGTCGACGAGCTCGGCGAGGCGATGCTCGGAGCGAGCCCGCTCGCGGGCGTCGGGGCCGTCGGTGGCCTCCCGGCCCGCCTGCGCATCGAGCTCGTCGGCGATGGCCCGCAGCTTCGACAGGATCGAGCGGCGGGCCGCTTCGGTCGGGTGGGCGGTGAAGACCGGCCGGATGCCGAGATGGTCCACCGCGGTGGCGATCTCCGACACCGGCACACCGCTCTCGCGGATGAGCGCAGCGGTACGGTCCAGCCAGCCGCCACCCTCGGCCCGGGCCCGGCGCAGTTCGCGGCCGCGGTGGGCCTGCTCGGTGATGTTGGCGATATGGAAGTAGAACGAGAAGGCGCGCGCGAGTTGGGTCGCGGTGGTCAGATCCACGCTGGCCAGTCGTCGCGCCGCCGCCGCCCCGTCCGTACGGACAAGACCGCGCACCTCCTCGACCAGGTCGAGCAGGTCCTGCCCCTCCTGCCGGGCCAGCGTCTGCCCGAGCAGCACGCCCAGCCGACGGATGTCTGCCCGCAGCTGTGCATCGATGTCGCCGTTCGCAGTCCCGGATTCGCTCCATTGTGAGGGCGAAGGCGGCCCAGCATAATCGTCCGTCGTCACGGTAGGGCCCTCTCCAGAGAAACGGGACGGCGCTGTCCGGACACGGGCATCCTATCCGTGCGCGAAGCCCCGCCTGGAGCGTCTTGCACCCCGCCGACTGGGAGGGCCGATGGTTACTCGGCCTTGCGCCGTCGCTTCACCGGTGTCGGTGTCGCGCGGCCGTCGGCGGACTGGTCATTGCCTGGGTTCGCTGCCTCACGCGGGATGAACCAGGCCCGATTCGTAGGCGGCGATGACCGCCTGCACGCGGTCGCGGCAGCCGAGTTTGCGCAGCACTTCGGACACGTGGGTCTTGACGGTCTGGTCGCCGACGAAGAACTCGGCCGCGATCTCCGCGTTCGTCAGACCCCGGGCGAGGGCGAGCAGCACCTCGCGTTCGCGCGGAGTCAGGGTGTCGATCAGTTCGGTCCACCGGTTCGGCGGAGTCCGCTCGGCCGAACTGCCGTGCCGGCCCTCCTCCCCCACCCAGCCACCCGAATTGCCTGCCGATTCCGCTCCGAAGGCGTCGCTGGAGTTCGCGGGCGTGGAGTCGGTCCGGTCCGGCCGCGCGGTCGTGGGTCGGGGGACGGCGGTGGGCTCCGATTGGTCGACGGCGGCGCTCGGTGCCGGGGCGGCGCGGCCTGGCTGTCGACGGAGGCCGCCGGTGAGCGATGCGGCGGCCACGACAGCGACCACGACGCCCAGGTAGGCGGCGAGGTAGGAGAGCTGGCCGGTGAGGTTCACCGGCCCCACCGCGGGGACGCTCCAGAAAACCCCCGTCGTGCCGTATGCGATCGTCAGGACGAGCACCAGGGCTGCGACCGGCAGCGCCCGCCAGCGGGCACCCTCGTACCCGGCGACCGCGAGCACCGTGAGAGCGGCGAGCCACCAGCCCCACGCCGTCGACCCGAGCAGGGGAGTCAGCAGCCACGGAACTACGGCCAGACCGGTGGCGACCAGGAGCCGGTGCCGGGCCAGGGCGACCGCCGCGACGGCGGCGAGGTTGGCGATCCAGACCAGGACGTGACTCGGGTTGAGCAAGCCCGGAAACCCGTCGAAGCGCACCGCCCCGTTGTCGGACATGCTCGCCCGGGTTAACGGTGTCATCAGCAGTATCAGAGCCACCACCGCCGCAAGAACCAGCGGTGGGGTCCACGCCGCGATCGCCGATCGGGCGCGGCCGGGAACGGTCAGCAGCGGAGGCGTCACGCCCGGGGACGGGTGCGGGATGTCGGGGTTGGCCATGCTGCGAGCGTGCCAGCCGACCGCCGTCCGCACATCCATCGGGCTGGGGATTCGCCGCCCACCGCCTCCCCCGTACGGGGGAGACGTCCAGCATCACCGCCAGTGCTCCTCCTCGCGCGCCAAATCGCGAGTCGGCACGGGGGTCGGTGCGCGCGCCGGTTGGCCGACCCGACTCAGCGCCGGGATAGACTGGGCGGCAGCGCAACACCCCCTGTCGAGGCCGGCAGGGGGCATTCCTGCGTGGGCTAGGGGACACCTCATGCGACTGCACGGCCTGCTCACCGCGGCCCTGGCCGACCCGGCGCTGGCCCGGGCCCGTGAACTGGCGGCACCCGGCGCCCTCGACGCCGACCAGGTCGACATCACCGCACCGGTGTCGATGCGTGCCTTTGTCACCGCGGTGCTGGCGGCGGACACCGACGGCGGTGGTGCCGGGCGGCCGGTGCTCGCGGTGACGGCGACCACGCGCGAGGCGGAGGAGCTGGCCGCGGCCCTCGGCGAGCTCCTGCCCGCCGACTCCACCGCGGTCTACCCCGCGTGGGAGACGCTGCCCCACGAACGGCTCTCCCCGCGCAGCGACACCGTGGGCCGCCGGCTGGCCGTGCTGCGCCGACTCGGCCATCCCGCGGACCGTCCCCTCCGGGTGGTGGTCGCGCCCGTACGGTCTGTCCTTCAGCCTCAGCTCAAGGGACTGGGCGACCTGGAGCCGGTGGAGTTGTTCACGGGCCAGACAGTCGACCTGGATTCGGTGATCCGGCGGCTGGCCGACATCGCCTACGCACGGACGGACCTGGTCACCCGCCGCGGTGAGTTCGCCGTGCGCGGCGGGATCCTCGATGTCTTCCCGCCCACCGAGGAGCACCCGCTACGGGTCGAGTTCTGGGGCGACGAGATCGAGGACATCCGCAGTTTCGCCGTCGCCGACCAGCGCACACTCTCCACAGTGGACCGCGTCTGGGCGCCGCCGTGCCGGGAGCTGCTGCTCACCGACGGCGTACGAGCCCGGGCGGCCGAACTCGCTGTGCGCCACCCCGAGCTCCGGGAGATGCTCGACAAGCTCGCCGCGGGCATCACGGTCGAAGGGATGGAGTCGCTCGCCCCGGCGCTGCTGGAGGGCGAGACCTCGTCCGGGCCGGGTCAGGCTGGATCGGCGAGCATGGAACTGCTCCTGCACTGCCTGCCGGCGGGAGCGATGGTGCTGCTCTGCGACCCGGAGCGGATCCGGGCCCGGGCGCATGACCTGGTCCGGACCAGTGACGAGTTCCTGCAGGCGAGTTGGGCCGCGGCCGCCGGCGGCGGCAAGGCACCGGTCGACCTCGGGGCCGCCGCGTTCCGATCCCTGTCCCAGGTGCGCGCGACCGCGGCGGTGCTCGGACAGCCGTGGTGGTCGGTGAGCCCGTTCGGACTCACCGAGCGGGTACGCGCGCCGGAGCCGGACGAGCCCTGGCGGGGCCCCGCGCCCGACATACTGCCCGAGATCGCTCCTGACGCCGGTCGGGCGCTGACGCTGGCCGCGCAGGCCGTACCGCTCTACCACGGCGAGACCGGCCGGGTCGCCGACGACCTGAAGCGGTGGTCCGGCGACGGCTGGCGGGTGGTGCTCGTCTTCGCCGGCCATGGCCCGGCCAAGCGCGCGGTCGAGGTGCTGCGCGACTCTGGTCTCGGCGTGCGCAACGTCTCCACTGTGGAGGTTTCGCCCAACGCCGGTCAGGTGGTCGTGACCACCGGCGCGTTGGAGCATGGTTTCACCGATGACGCCAGCCGGCTGGCGATCGTCACGGGCAACGACATCACCGGCGGCCGGGGAGCGTCCACAAGGGACCTCACCCGGATGCCGAGCCGCCGCCGCAACCAGATCGACCCGCTGGAGCTGCGCTCGGGCGACTTCGTGGTGCACGAGCAGCACGGCATCGGGCGCTACATCGAGCTGGTGCAGCGGACCGTCAACGGCGCCGACCGCGAGTACCTGGTCATGGAGTACGCGCCGAGCAAGCGGGGGCAGCCGGGCGACCGCCTCTTCGTGCCCACCGACGCGCTCGACCAGCTCTCGCGCTACGTCGGTGGCGAGACCCCGACCCTGCACAAGATGGGCGGTGCGGACTGGAAGCAGGCTAAGGCCCGGGCACGCAAAGCCGTACGGGAGATCGCGGCCGAGCTCATCAAGCTCTACGCCGTGCGGCAGAACTCGGCGGGGCACGCCTTCGGCCCGGACACGCCGTGGCAGCGCGAGCTCGAGGACGCCTTCGCCTACACCGAGACGCCGGACCAGCTCTCCGCGATCGAGGAGGTCAAGGCCGACATGGAGAAGGCCGTGCCGATGGACCGGCTGATCTCCGGTGACGTCGGCTACGGCAAGACGGAGATCGCCGTCCGGGCCGCGTTCAAGGCCGTGCAGGACGGCAAGCAGGTGGCGGTGCTCGTGCCGACGACCCTGCTGGCGCAGCAGCACTTCAACACGTTCAACGAGCGGATGAGCCAGTTCCCTATCGACATCCGGCAATTGTCGCGGTTCCAGACCCTGAGGGAGTCCGAGGAGACGCTGAACCGGATCATCGAGGGCACCGCCGACGTCGTCATCGGCACCCACCGGCTGCTCCAGTCGTCCACCCGCTTCAAGAACCTCGGCCTGATCATCGTTGACGAGGAGCAGCGTTTCGGTGTCGAGCACAAGGAGGAGCTGAAGAAGCAGCGCGCGTACGTCGATGTCCTCTCGATGTCGGCGACACCGATCCCGCGGACGCTGGAGATGGCGATCACCGGCATCCGCGAGATGTCGACGATCACCACGCCGCCCGAGGAGCGCCATCCGGTGCTGACCTTCGTGGGCGCTCAGGACGACCGGCAGGTCGCCGCCGCCATCCACCGCGAGCTGCTGCGTGACGGGCAGGTCTTCTACGTGCACAACCGGGTGGAGTCCATCGAGCGGGCGGCGCGCCGGCTGCGGGAGCTCGTGCCCGAGGCACGGATCGCGGTCGCCCACGGGCAGATGGGGGAGGACGCGCTCGAGAAGGTCATGGTCGCGTTCTGGGAGAAGCAGTACGACGTGCTGGTCTGCACCACCATCGTCGAGTCCGGCATCGACATCCCCAACGCCAACACTCTCGTCGTCGAGCGGGCCGACCTGCTGGGCCTGGCCCAGTTGCACCAGATCCGGGGCCGGGTCGGCCGGGGGCGGGAGCGGGCGTACGCCTATTTCCTCTTCCCACCCGACAAGCCGCTCACCGAACAGGCCCACGAGCGGCTGGCTACCATCGCCCAGCACAGCGAGCTCGGTGCGGGCATGTACGTGGCCATGAAGGACCTGGAGATCCGGGGCGCGGGCAACCTGCTCGGCGGCGAGCAGTCAGGCCACATCGAAGGGGTTGGTTTCGACCTCTACGTGCGGATGGTCGGCGAGGCGGTCCAGCAGTTCAAGGGCGAGGCGCCCGAGGAGGCGGTCGACGTCAAGGTCGACCTTCCCATCGACGCGCATCTACCCCATGACTACATCGGCGTGGAGCGGCTGCGCCTGGAGATGTACCGCAAGGTGGCGGAGGCCAAGGCGCCGCAGCGCCTCGAGGAGGTCGAGGCGGAGATGCGCGACCGCTACGGCCAGCCCCCGGAACAGGTCACCAACCTGCTCGCCGTGGCGCGGTTCCGACTGCTCGCGCGCTCCCTCGGCCTGGCCGACGTCTCGTTGCAGGGGCGGCACATCCGGTTCAGTCCGCTGACGCTGCCGGACTCCAGGCAGCTGCGGCTCAAGCGTCTCTACACCGACGCCGTCTACAAGACCGCCGTTGAGCAGATCTCGGTGACGCGTCCGGTGACGAAGCAGTTCGGTGGCGAGCCGCTGCGCGACGTCGCCTTGTTGCAGTGGTGCGAGGAGCTGCTCACCTCTGTGACCAGCTGATTCAAGATCCAACTTAGCGGTCAGATTTCCGAGAAAACTCGGAAATCTGACCGGTCAGCGCGCGGAGGGCACCGGTCAGCACAGCCAGGGCGGCGGCCCAACCGACGCCGAGCAGGAGGGCGGCGGCGACGGCGGAGCGGTACTCGATCGGTGGCGCCACGAGTACCCACGACTGGACGGCCATGGCGGCGTAGGCCGGCGCGGTCACCGCGATCGCCCCGAGCGACGCCTCGACGGGTGCCGGCATGCCGGTCAGGTACACGAGGTCCACGGCGAGGCCGATGGCGAGGATCAGGAACGGCACCGCCGACGGGGAGAAGCCCGTCACGACGAACAGTGGGTAGAGCAGGCAGCGCCACGCCACGTACGCGCCGGCGAGCGCCGTGGCTGTGAATCGCCGCCCGACCAGCCGACGGGCGACGACCAGGGTGAGTCCGGCCGCGACGACCGTCCACATCGGATATACCCACGACGGTACCGGCAGCGCGAACCCCACGACCGCTTCCCGATCGACCGCGCGGCCCAGTTCGTCGGCGGCGAACTGCAGCAACGACTGCTCAGCGTAGGGCGTGCCCCGGTCCCAGGCCGAGATCCCCACCACGCCGTACTCCTGGTGCTGGGCCGGGAACCAGACGTTCTCCAGGAAGAAGAACCACAGCCCACCCAGGACGAGGGTGTGCTCTCGTCGCCGCGACCCGGACGTCCGCCATCCGCGGATCACACCGGCGATCATGACGGCCGTGCCGACGTAGAGCCCGAAGTGCGTCACGCTCCACGACGTGATGTCCAGGCCGTTGATCCGGTGGTTGATGACGTCGATCGGCGCGGAGAGCACGAACAGCGCGGCGCCACCAGCCATCAGGCGCAGCGCTGGGCGGTCGACCCCGAGCCGCGTGTACCAGTGGAAGAGCACCAGGGCGATCGCGAGCCCGTCACCCACGAGGTTGATGTCATGCGGCGGCGCCAGGTCGTCGCGGACGAAGCGGAAGTGCCACGCCACGTCCCACCCGGACCCGAGCGCCTTGAGCATTAGCGCGACGAGCCACAGCCGGTAGGCCAGCGCGACCGTCGCGGCCCGCTCACCGGCGTCGAGGTCACCGGACTTCACCCGCTCCAGCCACGCGCGGAGGTTACGGACAGTGATAGCGTCAAGACCAGCCGCAGCGAGCCCCAGCCGCGTGGCTAACCGATCGGGCGCCGGCTTCTCGCCCGGGCGGGGACGAGGCAGGCTGGGGTGGGTCATCGGTCCCCTCCGGATCCCGTGGGCGGACGAAGCTTGGGCGGGTTCTGTCGTCGCATGATCGCGACATCCTGCCCGGTCCGGTGCCGTGAGTCCAGCCTGGGTTGGGTGGCGCGGGCCGGCGGTTCGGTGTCGCCGCAGGGATGAGAGGCTATCCGCATGCACGCAGTCAGGTTCAGGCCCCTCGCCGTGACGGCGCTGGTCGGATTGCTCGTGCTCACGGGCTGTGCACGCAACACGGACGAGGCGTTGCGGGTCGGTGACCTCACGCTCGACATCGAGCAGGTCGATGCCGCCGCGGCGCCGATCCTGGCGAACCTGGGCGCCGTCGGAGCCGAGGATGCCGAGGATGCCGCCGGCGAGGTGCGCCAGTCGGTTGTCCAGCTCACCGTGTTCAACGAGATCGCGCGCCGCTATGCGCGGGAGAAAGGCATCACGCTGCCGGCCCCCGACTACGCGGCCGCGGCGGAGGTGCTCCAGGTCGGCGAGGACGATCAGTTCGCCCGGCTCAATGCGGAGGCCACAGCCTACGTGAACGCCCTTAGCGAGGACGCTGACGCCCGTACGCCGACCGACGCCGAGATGCGCGAGGTCTACGGCCGGTTCATCGCGCTCGCGGGCCCGGACGCGGCCACCTACGAGCAGATCCGGAACGAGCTGCTGGGATTCCCCGAGTACGGCCAGTCGCTCACCTTGCGTGACGAGCTGACCGACGCCGCCAACCGGTACGGCGTGACGATCAATCCCCGCTACCAGCCCGTCGAGTTCCCGCTGATGAGGGTGTCGGTGGCGAACGGAGAGCTCGTCCTCGTCAACCTGCCGCTGGGTGAGCAGGGCACCGGCGCTGTGCGCCCCGCGGGCTGAGCGGTGTCCGCCCCCGAACCAGCCGGCGCCCGACTCCTCGATGTCGTGGCGATCGTCGATACGCTGGTGTCGCCCGGCGGGGATCCGTGGAAGCGCGAGCAGACCCACGACACGCTCGCCCGGTACCTGCTGGAGGAGGCCTACGAGGCGTACGACGCCATCGGCGCCCACGACCTCACGGCGCTGAAGGAGGAGCTGGGCGACGTCCTTCTGCAGGTGGTGCTGCACGCCCGCCTGGCCCAGGAGGCGGACGAGCCGTGGTCCATCGATGACGTCGCCCAGACGCTCTCCGACAAGCTGATCCGACGCAACCCACACGTCTTCGCCGGGGTCGAGGTGAGCGGTCTCGAGGAGATCACCGCCAACTGGGAGCGCATCAAGCGTGAGGAGAAGGCCGGCGGCTCGGTCCTCGACGGAGTCGCGCCCAGCCAGCCGGCGCTGGGCCTGGCCGACGCGATCCTCACCCGCGCCCGCTCCGCCGGCATAGACCTACCGCTGGCGGCCGACGGGCCCGAGGTGGCCACCGAGGATGAGTTGGGCGAGTTCCTGCTGGCCCTGGTCGCCCGGGCGTCCGAGCGGGGGCTCGACGCCGAGGGCGCGTTGCGACGGGTTGCGCTGCGGGCCGCGCAGACCGTACGGGCCGCGGAGACCGTACGGCCGCAACCACCCGGCTCGTCCGGTCGTACCGACGGCGAACCCCGATGATCGGTTAAGTTCGTCTCCATGTCCACGACGGAGTACACCGCGCTGGCCGAGCGCGTCATCGACGAGTTGCTCGCCGCTGATCCTCGACTGGCCGACACCTCCGGTGACCACCGCCACGACCACCGGCTGCCCGACCTGTCCAGGGACGGCGTCGCGGCCCGGATCCGGCTACTGCGCGACGCGTCGGGCGCACTCTCCGGTGTGGACACCGACGGTCTGTCGCTCGCCGACCGGGTGGACCACGAGCAGCTCCTGTCGCTGGTGGAGCGGGCGCTGTTCGCGTTCACCGAGATCCGCGAGTACGAGTGGAACCCGCTGGCGCACAACCCCGGCAGCCTGCTGCACTCGCTGATCGCCCGCCCGTTCGCGCCGACAGAGCAGCGGCTGGAGTCGCTCGCGGGACGGCTGGCCGCGATTCCGGACGCCCTCGACGTCGCCCGCTCGGTGCTGTCGGACTGCCCGCGCATCCATCTGGAGACCGCCGCCGTCCAGCACCGCGGTACCGCCACCCTCATCAGGGACGAGGTGCCGACCCTCGGTGCGCAGGCACCGTCGTTGTGGCCCACTGTGGAGCCGGTCGCGGTCGACGCGGTGGCGGCCCTGGAGTCCTTCGCCGCCTGGCTCGACGAGCGGGCGACCACGGCCGAGCCGGGCCGGGACCCACGCCTGGGTCGCCGCCTGTGGGAGGCGAAGCTGTGGCACACGCTCGACACCGAGCTCACCGCGGCTGACGTCCACCGGCTGGCCTGGGGGAACCTGGAACAGATCACCGCCGCGATCCGGGAGACCGCCGCCGAGTTGACCGGTGGCCGTCCCGACGACGACACGGTCCGGCTGGCGCTGGCCCGGCTGGCCGACGAGCACCCCGACGACGAGTCCATCGTGGATCTCGCCCGGCGGACGCTCGACGAGACGGTGGCCTTCGTCCGAGCGGCGGACCTCGTGTCCCTTGTGGACGACCCCTGTGTGATCCAGACGATGCCCGAGTTCGCCCGGGGCGTGGCGGTGGCCTACTGCGACTCGCCCGGACCGCTGGAGCAGGCCACCGTCCCGACGTTCTACTGCATCGCGCCGACGCCAGCGGGGTGGTCGGCGGAGCGGGTCGAGTCGTTCTACCGCGAGTACAACGACCACATGGTGCGCGACCTGACCGTGCACGAGGCGATGCCGGGGCACTTCCTGCAACTCGCCCACGCCCGGCGCTACACCGGGTCGACCCGCGTGCGGGCGGTCGTGCACTCTGGGCCATTCGTCGAGGGCTGGGCAGTCTACGCCGAGCAGGTCATGGCCGAGCACGGCTTCGGCGGGTTGGCGGTCCGGATGCAGCAGCTCAAGATGCAGTTGCGGATGACGATCAACGCGATCATCGACCAGGCGGTGCACTGCGACGGGATGACCGAGGGCGAGGCGATGGCCCTGATGACGCAGCGCGGCTTCCAGGAGGAGGGTGAGGCGGCCGGCAAGTGGCGTCGGGCCCTGCTCACCTCGGCGCAGCTCTCGACGTACTTCGTCGGGTACCAGGAGGTCTCGGCGATCGCCGCGGCCCGCCCGTCAGGGGTAGCACCGAAGACCTGGCACGACCAGATGCTCGCGCACGGCAGCCCGTCACCGCGCCATCTGCGCGCCCTCATGCACGACCGGTGAGATTTCCGAGAAAACTCGGGAATCTCACCGCGGAGTTGGATCATGGCACCAGGGTCGGGAGACCGTATGGTCGCGGCCAGGAGACCCGCGTGGGCGGTGCCGGCGGGCGATAGGCTCTCCTGCGGTACTCCCGCAGCGCCGCGGACCGCACGGTCGAGCGACCAGACATTGACAAGGAGCGAGCGCACGTGGCAACCATCGAAGCGATCATTGCTCGGGAGATCCTCGACTCGCGGGGCAACCCCACGGTCGAGGTCGAGGTCGGACTGGACGACGGGACGACCGCCGCCGCAGCGGTACCGTCCGGCGCCTCCACCGGGGCCTTCGAGGCCGTGGAGCTGCGCGACGGCGACGCCCGGCGTTACCTCGGCAAGGGCGTCGAACGAGCGGTCGCGAACGTCGGCGACCGCATCGTCGAGGAGCTCCTCGGTTACGAGGCCACCGACCAGCGGGCGGTCGACCAGAGGATGAAGGACATCGACGGCACGCCGGCCAAGTCGAGCCTCGGGGCCAACGCCATCCTCGGCGTCTCGCTCGCCGTGGCCAAGGCGGCGGCGGCCTCGGCGGATCTGCCCCTGTTCCGGTACCTGGGCGGGCCGAACGCGCACCTGCTGCCGGTGCCGATGATGAACATACTCAACGGTGGTGCGCACGCTGACTCCAATGTGGACATCCAGGAGTTCATGATCGCGCCGATCGGCGCCCCGACGTTCCGTGAGGCGCTGCGCTCCGGCGCTGAGGTCTACCACGCCCTGAAGTCGGTGCTGAAGCGCAAGGGCCTGTCGACCGGCCTCGGCGACGAGGGTGGGTTCGCCCCGAACCTGCCGGCGAACGTCGCGGCGCTCGACCTGATCGCCGAGGCGGTGCAGGCGGCGGGTTACACGCTCGGCACCGACGTCGTGCTTGCGCTCGATGTGGCGGCGACCGAGTTCTACAAGGACGGTGGCTACACGTTCGAGGGATCGGTGAAGTCGGCCGAGGAGATGATCGCCTACTACGCCGGCCTGGTCGACGCGTACCCGATCGTGTCCATCGAGGACCCGCTGTCGGAGGACGACTGGGCCGGCTGGACCGCCATGACCGTCGCGCTCGGTGGGCGGACCCAGATCGTCGGCGACGACCTGTTCGTCACCAACCCCGAGCGCATCGCCCGCGGTATCGCCGAGAAGGCCGCCAACGCGGTGCTGGTGAAGGTGAACCAGATCGGGTCGCTGACCGAGACGTTCGATGCAGTGGAGCTCGCGCACCGCGCCGGGTTCCGGTGCATGATGAGCCACCGCTCCGGGGAGACCGAGGACACCACCATCGCCGACCTGGCCGTCGCGACCGGATGTGGCCAGATCAAGACGGGCGCACCGGCCCGGTCGGAGCGCGTGGCCAAGTACAACCAGCTGCTGCGCATCGAAGAGCAGCTCGACGATGCGGCGCGTTACGCGGGCGCCGGCGCGTTCCCCCGGTACCGTAAGGCCTGACCTTTGCAGTCGATCTAGGGCTGAGCGGGGTGAGTTGATCTTCAATCACCCCGCTGCGCCTTAGATGGGCGAGCGGCGTGGGGCGGCTAGGGGCGACAGGGTGAACCAACGGCGGATGCCCAGCGGGCAGGGCCCGTCCCGTGGCGGCGAGCGACCGGCCCGGGCCGGTGAGCGTCCTTCGGGTCGCGGGCTGGCGCGCCGGCTCTGGGATGGCGCCACCGATCCGGCGCCGCGCCGGTCGGGCCGGTACACCGTCGGGCAGCCGTCCGGTGGCACGCCGTCCCGCGGCGGCGCGTCGAGCGCCGCCGCGAGAAGCGGACTGCGCCAGGGTCGACCACCCGCCCTGCGGACCCGGGCGCCGCGCGGTCCGATCAGGGTCTCGGGGCGTGTCGCGGCGCTGGGCGCGGTGCTGTTCGTACTCATGCTGGCCTACGCGTACCCGCTGCGGGTCTATCTCGCGCAGCAGGCCGAGATCGCCCAGCTCGAGGAGGACCAGCAGGCGCAACGCGCGCACATCCAGCAGCTCGCCGACGAGGTCGCCCGGTGGAACGACGAGGAGTACGTCAAGGCCCAGGCGCGGGCGCGGCTGCAGCTGGTCGAGGTCGGGGAGCGTGTGTACGTGGTGGGCGTCGAGCCGCCGGCGACCGAGGTCGAGGGCGACGCCGCCCAGCCCCCGCCACCGTGGTACGAGCAGCTGTGGACGAGCGTGGAGACCGCCGACAACCCGCCGACGCCCGATGGCCCTTGACCCGGCCGACCGTAGCGCGGTGGCGGCGCAGCTCGGCCGGCCACCGCGAGGCGCCCGGGACGTAGCGCATCGCTGCCCGTGCGGCCTGCCTGACGTCGTGGAGACGGCGCCCCGGCTCGCCGACGGCACGCCCTTCCCGACTCTGTACTACCTCACCTGCCCGCGCGCGGTCGGTTCGGTGAGCGCACTGGAGTCCGCCGGGTTGATGCGTGAGATGTCCGCCCGCCTCGCCGACGATCCTGAGCTCGCGGCGCGGTACCAGGCCGCGCATGAGCGGTACCTGCGTCGGCGGGAGGAGATCGAGGCGGTGCCCGAGATCGCCGGGGTCTCGGCCGGCGGCATGCCGAACCGGGTCAAGTGCCTGCACGTGCACCTCGCCCAGACGCTGGCTGAGGGACCGGGCGGAAACCCGTTCGGTGACGAGGTTCGCGACCGCATCGGTCCATGGTGGACGGACGGTCCCTGCGTCGGGTTGCCCCGGCCATAGGCCGGTGAGTCTCACCGGCGTGTCGGCGCCGGACGATGGGCGCAGGCCCGTCCCGGCAGGGGAGGGGCCTGCGCCGTTGCGATCGTTCGGGTTACCGACGGAAGTTGAACCAGTTGACGTTCACGAAGTCGGCCGGCTGGCCGCTGGTGAAGCGGAGGAACACGGTATGCGTACCGGTGACTCCGCTGACATTGCCCGGGATCGACACCCAGCTCTGCCAGCCACCGGTGTTGCCCACAGCGAAACTGCCGATGGGAGCGTTGTTAACATTGTCGATGCGTACCTCGACCAGCCCGCTGACGCCGCCACCGGCGCCGGAAGCGACCCGGGCGACGAAGTCCCTCGGCGGGGTCGTCCCGAAGTTGACGTTGTCGTAGCGCGCCCAGTCCCCATTGGCGAGCCAGCCGATGTTCTGGCCGCCGCCGGTGTCCGACGTGTTCTCGACACCCACACCCGACTGCGCGTTGAAGCTCTCGGCCTGGATGGTCGAGTACGCGTCGCGGCTACCGCCCGGTGGTGGGCTGGTGGTCGGTGGAGGGGTCGTGGTCGTCGGCGCCGGCGCACCGCGGGTCCAGACGGCGACGTAGTCGACCACCATCGGCCGGCCGGGAACCGTCTGCGCGGTGGGACCACCACCGAACGCGGCCGGGAAGCCGCCGCCCATCGCCACGTTGAGCAGGATGAAGTAGCCCTCGTGGCTCGTCATGTTGTTCCACGTCGTCGCGTCGAGCTGGCTCTGGCTCACACTGTGGTACTGCTGCCCGTCGACGTACCACCGCAACTGGTTGGGCGAGATGCTGCGGTCCCACTCGAACCGATAGGTGTGGAAGGCGGACTGGCAGGTGCTGCCGGGGCAGGCGCGGGTGTTGCCGAGGCCGGTGAACTCGTTGCATGGCCCGCCGGGCGCGACTCCGCAGTGCAGCACGCCCCACACCTGGTTGAGTCCATTGACGTTCTCCATGATGTCGAACTCACCCACGGCCGGCCAGTTGAAGGTGCCCCGGTAGGGGCCGCCGAGCGCCCAGAACGCCGGCCAGTACCCGGCTGCCTGAGTGCCGGTGACGTTTGGCATCTGGATGCGTCCCTCGATGCGCAGGATGCCACCGGATGGGGCCTTGAAGTCCTGGCGGTTGGTCTCGATCCGGGCCGAGGTCCAGTTGCCGGCGCCGTCTCGCAGCGGAGTGATGCGCAGGTTTCCGGCTCCGTCGAGGCTTACATTGGCAGCATTGGCCGTGTAGCTCTGGATCTCGCCGGTTCCCCAGTTCGCCGGGCCGCCGGGGTAGCCGTGGCCGGTGGAGAACCGCCAGGTAGAGCCGTTGGGCAGAGAGTTCGCCGCCCCGTTGAAGTCATCGGCGAAGATCTGGGTCCATCCACTCGGCGTGGGCGGGACGGCCGCGTTCGCCGAGAGGATGACCGTGACCGAGGCCGCGACGGTGGCGACGGCGGCGCCGGCGACGAGCACGGTTCTGCGTAGGGACATATCTCCTCCCATCGGACGAGAGAGCGCTCTCTCATTCGACCCGGGCGCGGCCTGAAAGCCGTACCTTGAAACGGCTCTCTGTCGTGAGAGCGCTCTCAGCTCGGACCAGTGTCACATCCGGCGCCTTATGCTGTCAATAGATGTCGATGGGTCGCGGTAGGCGGGTCCGTCGGCGCGGGGGAGCGACCGCGGGTCGGCCGCCACCCCGGGCGATACGCTTCCTGGCGTGGAGATCACGGGGCGGGCCAGTAAGGGTGGGCCTGACGTCGCGGAGCATGCAGGGCCGACCGAACCGATCGCGTCGCCGCCCGAGCGATCCGGCCCGCAGATCACGGTGCGGCGGGCCCGGACCGGTGATGTGCGCGAGATACGACGACTGGTCGACCTCTACACCGGCGATCGCCGGCTGTTGGCGAAGACGATGGTGACTCTCTATGAGGACGTGCAGGAGTTCTGGGTTGCCGAGCGCGACGGCACGGTTGCGGGGTGCGGTGCGCTGCACGTGTTGTGGGAGGACCTGGCCGAGATCAGGACTGTCGCCGTGGACCCGCGGTGGCGTGGCCACCGGATCGGGCATCGCATCGTCGACGCGTTGCTGGGCACGGCACGGGAGCTGGGCGTACGGCGGGTCTTCGTGCTCACCTTCGAGACCGGGTTCTTCGGCTCGTTCGGGTTTGCCGAGATCACCGGCACGCCCGTGCCACCGGACGTCTACGACGAATTGTTGCGCTCGTACGACGAGGGTGTGGCGGAGTTCCTCGACCTGGAGCGGGTGAAGCCGAACACGCTGGGTAACATCCGCATGCTGCTGTATCTACAAGAAGGGAAACGTGGATGACCCGGGTGGCGGCGATCGACTGCGGGACCAACTCCGTCCGGCTCCTGGTGGCCGACCTGCCCGCCAACGGTGGCGCACTCGTCGATGTCGTCCGGCGCATGGAGATCGTACGGCTGGGCCAGGGTGTCGACCGTACCGGCCGGCTCGACCCGGCGGCGATCGAGCGCACCCGCGTCGCGCTGGCCGACTACGCCGCCCAGATCTCCGACCTCGGCGCCGAGCGCGTCCGGATGGTGGCGACGAGCGCGACCCGCGACGCGAGCAACGCCGAGACCTTCCGGGGCATGGTGATCTCAACCCTGGGTGTGGCACCGGAGGTGGTCACGGGCGACGAGGAGGCCCGCCTCTCCTTCACCGGCGCGGTGCGCGGGCTCCCGGCCGGGGCCGAGCCGCCCTACCTCGTGGTCGACATCGGCGGAGGCTCCACCGAGTTCGTGCTGGGAGACTCCACTATGGACAAGGCCACGACGGTGGCGCACGCGGTCAGCGTGGACATCGGCTGTGTGCGGATGACCGAGCGGCACCTCCTCGACGACCCACCGACGGCGGAGCAGGTCGCCGCGGCCGAGGCCGACATCGGCGCCACCGTCGACCGGGCGCTGGACGTCGTCCCGGGGCGGGGCGCCCGTACGCTGCTCGGCCTGGCCGGGTCGGTGACCACCGTGGCGGCGCTCGCCCTACGTCTGGACCGGTACGACCCGATCGCGATCCACCATGCCCGGATCCCGTATCCCGACGTCGCCGCGGTGACCGGGCAGTTACTGAGCCTTACCCATGAGCAACGCGTTGCGCTGCCACCCATGCATCCCGGCCGCGCCGACGTCATCGGGGCCGGGGCGCTCGTGCTGCGGGTCACGATGGAGCGCGTCGGCGCGGACTCCGTCGTGGTGAGCGAGCACGACATCCTCGACGGCATCGCCGACAGCCTCCGCGAGCCCGGCGGTGCATTGACCGAGGTGACTTGATCGCCACGGTCGCCGGGCAGGTGGGGTGGGACGACGACCTATTGCTACAGCCGGTACGGTATGGGCCATCCCAGCGCAGGAAAGGACCCCTCCGTGCCGGACGAGACGCCGTCGACCGATCCCGAGTCGACCGCCGCACCCGCGGGCGCCACCGAAGCGGTACCGGCCCCACGTCCGCCGTCTGAGCCGGTTGACGAGGCGCCGCCCACGTCGGCGCTGACGTTCGATCGGCCCACAGCCCAGTCGTTGCCACCGGGGCCGCCGCCCACGCCGGTGCTGCCCGTCTTCCCACCCCCTCCCGCCCCGGTCCCCGCCGCCCCGACCCAGGCCGCGGCCGTCGAGCCGCCAGCCGTCGAACCCGAGACCAACGCCATCAAGCCGCTGGCGCCCGAGCCGTTCGTGTTCGAGCCGGCCGCCGTGTCCGAGCCGTTCGTGGCGCAGCCGGTGGTCGAGGTGGCCGAGCCGGTGGCCGAGGTGGCTGAGCCGCCGGCGCCCGAGCCGGCTGCGCCCGAGCCGTTCGTAGTCGAGCCGGCGGCCGTGACGGAGCCGTTTGTGCCTGAGCCGGTGGTCGAGGTGGCTGAGCCGGTGGTGGTGTCCAAGCCGCCGGCGCCCGAGCCGTTCGTCTTCGAGCCAGCGGCCGTGACGGAGCCGTTTGTGCCGGACCCGGTGGCCGAGCCGGCTGCGCCTGAGCCGCCCGAAGCAGAGCCGTTTGTGTTCGAGCCGTTCGTGGCGGAGCCGGTGGTCAAGGTGCCGGAGCCGGCTGCGCCCGAGCCGCCCGCGCCTGCGCCGTTCGTGTTCGAGCCGGCGTCCGTGACGGAGCCGTTCGTGGCGGAGCCGGTGGCCGAGGTGGCTGAGCCGGTGGTGTCCGTGCCGCCGGAGCCGTTCGTGTTCGAGCCGTTCGTGGCGGAGCCCGTCGTCGAGCCGGCCCGGGCGGCTGAACCGGCAGCGCTGGTGTCCGACGTGGTCATGCCCGAGCGGGCGGAGCTCACCGAGCCGGCTGCGGTGGAGGCAGCCCTCGAGCCGCCGCCCCCGCCGACGCCGGTCTCGCCGCCGGTTGCGCCACCGCCCGCGATACCACCGCCCGCGATGGCACCGGTGATCGCGCCACCCGTGTTCGCGCCACCACCGCCCGCGCCACCTCCGCCCGCGATGCCACCACCCGTGTTCGGGCCGCCGGTACCGCCGACGCCCGCACTGTCGGCGCCCGTGCTGCCCGAGCCCGCACCGCCAGCGCCCTCGCCGGTGCTCACCCCAGCCACGCTGCCGGCCGTGAAGGCGCCTGCCAGGAAGCGAGGTGTGCTGATCGGGGTGATCATCGGTGTGGTCCTCCTCGCCGTGCTGGGTGCTGTCGGGTTCGTGCTCTACCAGCGCTACTACGCCGATCCGACCAGCGACGCGGTCGCGGGCGACTGCCTCGCCGACCTGCCCGTGGTGGCCGTCGGCGAGGACCGTGAGGTGAAGACCGCTCGCCTCGTCAGCTGCGACGACCCCGCGGCAATCTTCGTGGTCGAGGGCCGCCTCGACCGGCTGTCGCCCGAACAGGCCAGCAGCCCGGAGATCTGCCAGGCGTACGAGGACGCGACCTTCATCTACCGAGGACCATCCCGCGGCACGGGGTACGTGCTGTGCCTGCGCCAGCTCGACGAGTAGCCGCCGGGCCGGGTTGCGAAGCCACGGCCCGGACCGGCCCGGCCGTACGGGCAGCGCGGGACGCGGCCGAGGTGGCCCGGGCCGCCACGGCGTCGCCGGACCTCGCGGCGCTCGAGGCCGCGATCTGCGCATGCCGCGCCTGTCCCCGGCTGGTGGCTTGGCGGGAGGAGATCGCGTCCGTACGGCGGGCGGCCTACCGGGACGAGGAGTACTGGGGAGCGGCGGTCCCCGGGTTCGGACCGTCCGACGCGAGCATCGGAATCCTGGGCCTCGCGCCGGCCGCGCACGGCGGCAACCGCACGGGCCGGGTCTTCACCGGTGACCGCTCCGGCGACGTCCTCTATGCGGCGCTGCACCGCGTCGGCCTGGCCAGCCAACCGACCAGCGTCAGTCGCGGCGATGGTCTCACATTGTGGGACACACGAATCTTCGCCGCGGTGCGCTGTGCGCCACCGGCGAACAAGCCCACGCCGGTCGAGCGGGACACCTGCGCCCCGTGGCTGCATCGCGAGCTCGCGCTGCTCCGGCCGACGCTGCGGGTGGTGGTGGCGCTGGGTGGCTTCGCGTGGGACGCCTTCTGGCCCGCGCTCCGGGAGGTCTACGGCGTGCGCCCGCCGGCGCCGCGACCGGCATTCGGCCACGGCGTACAGGTGGCGCTCCCGGGCGGCCCGACGTTGCTCGGGTGCTACCACGTCAGCCAGCAGAACACGTTCACCGGCCGTCTCACCCCGACCATGCTCGATGCCGTACTGATACGCGCCCGGAATCTCGCTGGCGTAGCCTCGGGAGAGTGAGCCCTCAGCGGATCCTCATCGTCGGCGCCGGACACGTGGGTCTCTATGCGGCACTGCGCCTGTCACACCGACTGCGCCAACGCGAGGCCGAGGTCACCGTGGTCGACCCGCAGCCGCACATGACCTACCAGCCCTTCCTGCCCGAGGCGGCGGCCGGCAGCATCTCCCCCCGGCATACGGTCGTGCCACTGCGCCGCGAGCTCAAACGCTGCCGGGTTCTCTCCGGCGAGGTCACCCACATCTCGCACGGGGACCGCGTCGCCACTGTGCAGCCCATCGTCGGGCCGCCCTTTGAGGTGGCCTACGACCAGATCGTCGTCGCGCCCGGGTCAGTGTCGCGAACCCTGCCGATCCCAGGGCTGCGGGAGAACGCCGTCGGGTTCAAGACGATCGGCGAGGCGATCTGGGTGCGCAACCACGTTCTCGACCAGCTCGACGTGGCGGCGACCACAGTGGACGCCGCCACCCGCCAGCGGGCGCTGACATTCGTCGTCATCGGTGGCGGCTACGCCGGCATCGAGGCGCTCGCGGAGATGGAGGACATGGCCCGCTCGGCGCTGCGCTACTACGAGGAACTCTCCGACGCTGACATGCACTGGGTGCTCGTTGAGGCGACGAACCGGATCCTGCCCGAGGTTGGACCGAAGATGGGCGCCTACACGGTGGAGCAGCTTCGCCGCCGCGGCATGGACATCCGCCTCGACACTCGGCTGGAGTCCTGTGTGGACGGTGTGGTGAAGCTCTCCGACGGGGACACGTTCGAGGCGGACACGATCGTCTGGACGGCCGGCGTGAAGGCGTCCCCGATGCTGGAACGGACTGACTTCCCACGCGACGACAAGGGTCGGATCACCTGCCTGCCGACGCTGCAGGTGGTCGGCTCGGACGGCACCGTCGTGGATAGCGCCTGGAGCGCGGGTGACTGCGCCGCCGTTCCGGACCTGGCCTCGCCCGAGCCCGGGGCGTTGTGCTCGCCCAGTGCGCAGCACGCTGTCCGCCAGGCCAAGGTGCTGGCCGACAACATGGTAGCCACCCTCCGGCGCGAGCCGGTGCGCCAGTACCGGCACAAGTACCGGGGTTCAGTGGCGAGCCTGGGCCTGCACAAGGGCGTGGCTCAGGTCTACGGCATCAAGGCCCGTGGCTGGCTCGCCTGGTTCATGCACCGCACGTACCACGTGAGCCGGGTACCGAGTCTCAACCGCAAGGTACGCGTGCTCGTGGACTGGACACTCGCGCTGGTACTGCGCCGGGAGGTCGTCTCGATGGGCGGCCTGCACAAACCCCAGGCCGACTTCCAGGAGGTGACGCCGCACGTGGACCAGTCGGCGCCCGAGCGCCTGAAAGCGGCAGCACGCTGAACCCAAGAGCGCCGCGGGTTCTCAGCGGGTGATCTTCCAGGTCCAGACATCGGCGATGGGTGTGCCGGGCCCGAGCAGTAGCTCCAATGTGGAGCGGAGCGCCGCCGCGTGCGGCACGGGGGCGAGCGCCACACAGTCCGCGCGCCAGAACTCAAGGTCGCGGCGGGCCCGGGCCTGTACCTCCTCGGTGATCGGCGGCACCAGACCAGTCCTGGCGACCTCGGCCAGCAGCGCCGAGGTCGGCTGCTTGTAGGTGCCGACCGAGGTGCGGCGCCCGGGGGCGTACGGGCCGAGGAACTGGCCCTCGGGGATGGCGAACGCGGCGTTCGCGGCAGCGGCCCAGCGCATCTGGTCCGGCGCCGTCGGTGTGGGCAGCGGAACGGGAACGAGCACGCCGCCGGGGGGTACGCACTCGCGCCATGCGCCGCTGGTGATGAACGCCGGCACCGGGTCGCGGTCGGTGGTGGCCAGCGGCAGCGGGAACAGAGGGAGCAGCGCCGCCGCCGTGGCGATCGGTACGGCGACACGAGCCAGCACGCCGGCCCGTGCCGGCGTGCGCGCGGAATCCCAGCGACGCCTGCGCAGCGGAGTCAGCCGGCCATCCCGCGCGCGAGTGGCCGCCGCCTCGATGCCATCGACAAGTATCACGGCAATCAGGGGGATGAGGGCGAGGGCGTACCGTGTCGGCAGGCCCGCGCTGATCACCGGGAGGTGCTCGATGCTCCGGTACAGACTCGGGAATCCCGTCGGTTCACCGTCGACGAAGACCGTCACCCCCAGCGACAGGTACGCCAGCACGACCATGGCCATCGCGGCCGCGACCACACTCGGCGACCGGCGGCGCCACACCACCAGGCCGACCAGCAGGGCCAGCAGCGGGAGCCCGAGGTAGGTGTTGAGCTCAGCGGTGTTCGCGGCCAGCGCGCCCGCGCCCGACGAGCCGGCGACGGACAGCGGTGAGTAGAGGACGAAGCTCAACGCGTCGGCATAGAAGAACTGCGGTGGGAACGGAGGGTTCGGTGTGTGCTGCGGTCCCGCGAACTGCATCCACAGTGGATAGAGCAGGAGAAGCCCGCTCACCGAGGCGGCCAGCACCAGTCCGGGCAGCACGGTCCGGGCGACCTGGCGGAACCACCGCGCGCGCGTGGCGGCGTAGCCGAGCCCGAAGAGCAGCATCGTGAGCACGGTGAGGTAGAGAACCTCCTCGCCCAGGAAGAGCTGGGCGCAGACCAGTGCGGCCAGACCGAGCGACGCGTTGACGGCGGCCCACGGGGTGTTCGGGCCGGCGGCGCCGCGGGCGGGTGATGGCGCCGCGCCCGACAGCAGGATGACGGACCAGACGATCAGTGGCACCAGCCACTGGGCGGTGATCTGCAGGTGGCTGTTGGACTGGGAGATCATCCCGGGGGCGAACCCGGCGAACAGCCCGCCGATCATCGCCGCCAGGCGGTCGCGGCGCAGGCCCCGGGCGAACAGCAGGTACCACCCGGCCGCGGTGGCGGCGAGGTTCAGCACGATCAGTGCCGCGAACGAGACACTGGCTCCGAACAGGACCGTTACCGGCGCCATGAGCACGGAGGCGAGGATCTGCGAGGCGTTGCTCATCAGGTTCACGCCGTCGGGCGCGTTCAGCCGGTGGCTGAGCAGATCGAACTCGCCTGTCCAGAACAGCACGCCGTGGGCAAGGAACCACTCGTTGAGGACCTGGTCGTTCGGGTTGTGGGCGAGCGCCCGGGTCGCGGGGTCGGGCCAAAGGCCGTGCGCGACCCAGGCCGCAAGGGCCAGGAACACCAGGCAGACGCCGGCATCGGTGCCGCCCGGTCCGGCTGACCACGCGAGCAGCCGAGCCCGCGCCCGCCGCCACCGAGCAGGGTCCAAGGCCAGCCGCACGCCGACACGCTATCGGTGTGTCGCCAAACCACGAGCCCCGCCCACCTTCGGTCCGCGCGGAGCCGACCCGCAGCGGCTACCCTGGCAACTACCCGCCCGGGTGGTGGAACGGCAGACACGGCTGCCTTAAAAGCGGCTGCTTCGGCGTGCGGGTTCGAGTCCCGCCCCGGGCACGAGGACAGACGATCGGCGGACCCGTTCGGCAGCCCGTTGTGAGCACACACCAGACACCCGCAGGTCGGATGCCTCAGGCGCTTTCCAGGACCTCGCGCAGCTTGGCGGCGAAGGCAGCGGGGTCGCCCGTCTGGCCGTACTCACCGCCGACGAATCCACCGTGGCCACCGGGGAAGCAAACCACGGTCGTGGCCAGCCGCTCGGCCACCGCCGCGGCCGCCCGGTACGCCGGCTGACCCGTCGACTCCGTCCCCGCAGCGAGAACGATCCGGGTCGAATTCCATGCCCTCCTCCCCCACCCAGCCACCCGGGTCGATGCGATCCGGAGCGCGTCGAGGTCGGGTTGATAGTGCGAGCACGAGATGATGTTCTGCCCGACCAGCGCGTCGTCCCGGGAGCCGTCGTCCTCGGTCGGCAGCCCGAAGACGGCGGGGTCGGGCGCGGGACGGTCGGCGTAGTCGGCCGGTAACGGGCCCTCCTGGCTGACCAATGCGATGAACTTCGCCATCGCGGGGCCGAAGCCGGCGCGCAGGTACGTCTCGTGGATGTCGACGGTGGCGGCCAGCGCCGGTTCACGGTCCGGCAGAAGCTGGAACGTCGGTGGCTCGTGCGCGACGAGCGTGCGGACCTGTCCGGGGTGGCGGGCCACCAGCGCGAGCGCGTTGACGGCCGCGCCGCTACTGCCGAAGATGTCGACCGGTCCGGCATCCAGGGCGGAGATCAGCCGATGCAGGTCGTCGGCGTGCTCCTCGGGCGTGGACTCGGCCGCGCCGTCGGTGCGCCGGCTCCGTTCGACTCCACGAGGGTCGTACGTCACGACCGTACGGTCGGTGAAGTGGCTGGCCAGCGCGCGGAAGCCGGCGGCGCCCATCGGCGATCCGATGAGCAGGAGCACCGGCGCGGGATCCGGTTCCGCCGCCTGGACGTCGTACGTCAGGACCGCGCCGGGCACGGTCAGCGTCTGGCTCTTCGGTTCCGATGGCGATGTCATGCAGGTAGAACGACCTGCCTCTGGCGAACTCATCGGTGGCCGTCTGCGGCGCTGCCCACGGCGGTGGCCCTGCGACTGATCCCCCGGGCATAGAGAGACCGCCGTCGCAGTGTGCCCCGGCGTCTCCGGTAACTTTCGCCAAACCCACAGAGCGCTACGCTGGTGACACCGCGTCCCGATGGATGTGGGAGGCGTTGTGACCGCTGAAGCAGTCAGGAGGCGCACGTGCGCAGCTCGAACCCGGTGCTCAACCGGCTGACACCGGAGACTCAGACCCCTCCGCCGCCCGG
>JBQGBY010000127.1:0-18205 GCA_052038195.1 Micromonosporaceae bacterium
CTGATCCGCGCGGTCGAGAAGTTCGACTACACCAAGGGCTACAAGTTCTCCACCTACGCCACCTGGTGGATCCGCCAGGCCATCACCCGGGCAATGGCCGACCAGGCCCGGACCATCCGCATCCCCGTGCACATGGTCGAGGTCATCAACAAGCTGGGCCGCATCCAGCGCGAGCTCCTGCAGGACCTGGGCCGCGAGCCCACGCCGGAGGAGCTGGCCAAGGAGATGGACATCACCCCGGAGAAGGTGCTGGAGATCCAGCAGTACGCCCGGGAGCCCATCTCGCTCGACCAGACCATCGGCGACGAGGGCGACAGCCAGCTCGGCGACTTCATCGAGGACTCCGAGGCGGTCGTGGCCGTCGATGCCGTGTCGTTCTCGCTGCTGCAGGACCAGCTCCAGCAGGTGCTGCAGACGCTGTCCGAGCGCGAGGCGGGCGTCGTCCGGCTGCGGTTCGGCCTCACCGACGGGCAGCCGCGCACGCTGGACGAGATCGGCCAGGTCTACGGCGTGACCCGTGAGCGGATCCGCCAGATTGAGTCGAAGACCATGTCGAAGCTGCGGCACCCGTCGCGCTCGCAGGTCCTCCGCGACTACCTCGACTGATCGCCGGTCGTCTCCTCCGAGCCCGATATTCGCCTCCCGCCGTCGGCCGGAGGGCCGCGTGTGGCGGGTACCGTGTCCGCCATGGTGATTGGCGGCGGTCTGCTGCTCCTGGTTCTCATCGTGCTGGTTGTGTTCGTGGTGCGTGCGATGGTCAGCAAGGACTAAGTCCGTACCCGTGGGCCGGGCACCCCCGCGGATGCCCGGCAAGAACGCTGCGGACGTTTCTCGGCCCCCCGCGTCGCACGCCCGAAGTCGACTCCGCCGTCAGCGAACAGGGCAGCGATGACTGTCGATCGAGTTTGGCCTCCGTCGGCGGTCGCGGGTGCGGATGGTGGGCTGGATGCACGTGCAAGTGCAAGCCGTCTGACCTGCGATAACGCTCCGACTGACGGGTTCGTACCCGGTTGGGGTGTGCGGTGCGCGGCGTCACCAAACTGTGACCCGTGTCGCCGGTCAGAAGGCCCCATCGGAGGTGAAGGACGTGGCGAGACCGGGTTAGGCTCGGTGTGACCTCGGTCGCCACCTCTTCCGGGAACGGGTCCAGTGGAGCCGATGTTGGATGTGCCAGTGACAGTCGAACAGGTAACCCCCATCGACCCACACGACCAGCAGACGAGAAGGAGGAGGCGATGACCCCCACCCTCACGCCGCCGCCTGAGGCCGCGGCTCCGCCCGCGGCTGAGGAGCGGTGCGACCGCTGCAACGCGGCCGGCAAGCTGCGGATCGTCCTCGCGGGCGGCGGAGAGCTTGTCTTCTGCGGGCACCACGCGAACAAGTTCGCCCCGGAGCTCGTCAAGATCGCAGTTGAGGCGATTCCCGCGCCAGATTTCGAGTGGCGCGGTACCGAACTGACCCGTAACCCTGGCCCGCTCAACGGCTGACGGATCAGATAGACGCCGAACGGGCGGTGCAGCGATCCGCTGCACCGCCCGTTCGCATAGGCCGCCCCGCCTCACCACCCCCCGCCCCGAGGTCACTCCGCCGCCAGGCCCCGGTGATCGAGGAGTTATGTGTGTGAGTTGATCTTCAATCACACACGTAAGTCCTCGATCACCGCATGAAGACGGGGAGTCAGAGAGCCTCGGTCACGGGGCGGCGACCGCCGAGGTGCGCGGGAATGGCGGTGAGTGCCGCGACCACGAGCACAGTCCCCGCCACCAGGGCGAGCAGCTGCCACAGGGATGGAAGCGTGGCCCGGTCGCTGTCGCCGCCGGTGACCGCGTTGATGGCGTGGAACAGTGCGAAGCCTCCCGGGAACGCGCCCAAGAGTGCCCCGACGAGCGCGGGGAGCACCTGCGCGGCCGCGAGCGCTGAGCTCACCACCGGCGGGGCTGCGCCGAGGGCACGCGCGAGTGCCGACGAATGCCGGTTGTCGAGCACGGTCGCCCACGTGATGACGATGGCGTTGACCGCCGCCAGGCAGAGCAGTACGAGCATCACGACGAGGAGTACGTCCCGCAGCAGCTGCACCTGGGCAGGGTCGTACCCGATGGCGAGCGGTTCGGCCGTAAGGAAGGCGTTGAGTACGAGGGCGACGAAGAGCCCGCTGACCGTGACCGCGATGCTGACGACGCCCAGCACGACCCGTCGCGGCCGGCGAGCAGCGATCCGCAGGGCGAGCAGCAGCGAGACGGGCAGTCGTGCCGAGATCGCAATGAGCCAGCCGGTGCGGCGGGGTGGGCGTGCCGCGTCGGCCAGCGCGTCGACGGTGCTGACGCGGGAAGCGCGTACGGCCGGGACCACGGTCGCGACTACCGCGACTCCGACTGCCACCGCGATCACCACGCCGACCGTGGACATGGTCATCGGTGGTGTGCCCGCGGTGCCGATGAGGCCGGCGGACTCCGTCAGCAGCGGAGCCGTCAGCGATCCGACCGTCAGCCCGGCCGCGGCCGCGATGATTACCACGAGGACGTACTCGGCGAGCAGCACGGCAGCGACCAGGCTCGGTGCGCCGCCGACCGCCTTGAGGAGACCGACGCGTCTGGTCTGGTCGGCGATCCGTCCACCGACCAGCACCGAAAGACTGGCCACGGCCAGCAGACCAAGCAGCCAGGCGCCAATCATCAGCAGGATCTGGGCGTCTGCGGCCAGTTCGGTGGCCTCTTCGAGGATCTCCTTCCAGGACGCCAGCCGTGGCGCGTCCCAGTCCTCCTGGAGGTTCGCGTCGACGAACGCCTGCGCCTTGTCCGGGTCGGCCAACGTCAGGTTCATGACGTAGGACAGCGAGGCTGGATCCGGGGTGAGGCCGCGCACATCCGCCTCGGTGAGCCAGACCAGGCCCGGGTTGCGTAGCACGCCCGGAGGAAGCTCGGCGAGCTGCTCGGGCGTGGCTCCGCTCGCACAACCGGGGGGCACGATGCAGGACGCCCCCGGATGGGGCGGCATGGCGGCGGTTACGGCGATGCCGACGACCTCGAACGACCGGCCGTCCAGGGTGACCGGATCACCAACGCCCACGTCGAGCGCGTTGGCGAAGGCGGCCTCGACCACCACGCCGCCATCGCTGACCCACGTGCCCTGGACCAGCGCGGGCTGGTCGACCGACGCGGGCGCGGGGTCGCGCCCCACCGCCTGCACATCCGACGTCCGACCCGATGTCTGAAGCTCCGCCGGGATCACCGGGTACGGTCCACTGTGGTCGATGACGCCGGCCGCGCTGGCCAACTCCTCGAGGCCGGAAAGCCCGGCGGGCCCGCCGACGCTGGCGATCACGTCGGGTCCGTTGGTCGCCTCCCGGGTGCTCTGGTACGGGTCGCTGGCCGCATCGCGCAGGACGAGCCCGAGCGTCAACGTCGTGGTGGCCGTCATGATGGCGAGCAGCAGCAGCGCGGCCTCGGTGCGGCGCCGCCGCAGGTCACGCACGGCGACGCGGCCCACCAGCAGGATGCGGCCCAACGCCTCAGTCCCCCAGCCCGACGAGCGCGCCGAGCCGCCCGGTGGTGCCACCGGTCAACCTGGTCTCGTCCACGAAGGCGCCGTCACGCATGGAGATCAAGCGATCTGCTGTGGCCGCGATCCGTCCATCGTGGGTGACGATGACCAGCGTCTGACCGGACTGGTGCAGGCTCTCGAAGAGCTTGAGGACGTCCAGGGTGGCGGCGCTGTCCAGATTCCCGGTCGGCTCGTCGGCGAGCACGACCGTCGGTTCGTTGCTCAACGCCCGGGCGATCGCGACCCGCTGCCGCTGGCCGCCGGAGAGCGCGGAGGGCAGGAAACGCGCCCGGTCGGCGAGCCCGACCTGCTCCAGCAGCTCCCCCGCCCGCCGTCTGGCGGCCCGTGGCGAGCGTCCGGCCAGCAGCGAGGGCAGCTCGACGTTCTCGATGGCGGTGAGCTCCTCCATCAGGTGAAAGGCCTGGAAGACGAAGCCGAGGGCGGTCCGTCGCACCTTGGCCAACCCCCGCTCGCCGATGTTGTCGATGCGACGACCGTGCAGCGACACCTCGCCGCCCGAGGGTCGGTCCAGCCCTCCGAGCAGGTGCAGCAGCGTGGACTTCCCGCAACCGCTGGGCCCCATGACCGCCACCGTCTCTCCCGGGCCGACGTCGAGATCGACCCCATCGACAGCGCGCACCAACCCGTCCCCCGTGCCGTACTCCTTGCGCAGCCCGCGGGCGCGAAGCACGGACGCGTCGGCGGGATTGCCGTTGCGGCCCGCTGCACCGGCCCAGCCACCCGGCTTGCTCACGATCCACTCCTCCGGTGCGTCCAGTTCTTCTCGCACGCCTCGAGCCAGCGCAGGTCCGCCTGAAGCCGGAGCACGATTCCTTCCAGCAACAGGGCCGCGGCCGAGTGGTCCGGCTCGGCCATGGCCGCGCGCTGGGCGTCACGTAGCCGGCGCAGCAGTTCGCGGCGCTGGGTGTCGACGATGGTGATGGGGTCGGCCAGCCCGGACGACGCGGCCGCGATCAGCTTGAGGTGGAACTCCGCGAGGTCGGGTCTTGGCCAGCCCACCTCGGCGATCCACTCGGCGACTCGTTGTTGGCCGTCGGGGGTGAGCGCGTACACCTTGCGATCCGAGCGGTCGGGGCCATCGGCCGACCTCTCGACCGCCAACAGGCCGGCCTTCTCCAGCCGGGCCAGCGTGACGTAGATCTGTCCGGCGTTCATCGCGTCACCGAGCGGCCCGAGCGCGTCCCGCAGCCGCGCGCGCCGCTGGTAGCCGTGCGAGGGCTCCTTGGCCAGCATCGCCAGCACCACTTCCTGTTGCACCGGCCCCTCCTCTAACCGCTAGCCACTATGGCTAACGGTTATCCCCCTCGTTGTCAAGCCCCAGCGCCGAGCGCGGCACGCCCAGCGAGCTAGCGCACACCCAACGACCTAGAGCGCGCCCAACGAGCCAGAGCCGCCCAACGACCGAAGGCACGCCCGACGAGCTGATGCACGCCCGGTTCAGGGCGGGAAAGCCCGCGTGTCAGAGCGACTGGATCGCGGCGATGCGGGCCTCGAGCTGTTCGATCGTGGCCTGGGCGCTCGCCGGTCCTCCGCAGATCCGGCGCAGCTCGGCGTGGATCTTGCCGTGGGGGACGCCGGTGCGGTGGTGGTGCGCCCCCACGAGGTTGTTCAGCTGCCGCCTCAGCAGCACGCGACGCTCGCCCGCGGTGAGCGCTGGCGCGGCGGCGGATGGGCCGGGGCGCTCGGGTGAGGATGACCGCCGCCGGTGGCGGGCACTCTGCTCGGCCTGGCGGCGCGACAGCAGCAGCGCCACCTGGTCGGGCGTGAGCAGGCCCGGCAGACCCAGGTACTCCTCCTCCTCGGGAGTCCCCGCCCGTACGGGCATCCCAAACGTCGCCCCGTCGAAGATCACCTGGTCGAGCTCGGCCGTCGCCGACAGGGCCTCGAAGCCCTTGGTCAGCTCGTCGCTCGCGTTCTCCGCCTGCGAAGCGCGCTCCAGCAGCTCGTCGTCGAAGCCATCCACGGCCTTGCGCAGCCCGAGCACGTGGTCGCGCTGGGCCTCCATCTCGCTGGCCAGGCCCAGCAGGTGCGGCACGCTCGGCAGGAACACCGACGCGGTCTCACCCGGCCGCCGGACCCGCACGAAGCGCCCGATCGCCTGGGCGAAGAAGAGCGGTGTCGAGGCGTTCGTGGCGTAGACGCCGACGGCCAAGCGCGGGATGTCGACGCCCTCGGAGACCATCCGCACGGCGACCAGCCAGCGCTGCGTCGAGGCGGCGAATGCGGCGATCCGCGACGACGAGCCCGCGTCGTCGGAGAGCACCACCGACGGATTCTCACCACAGATCTCGGTCAGTAGCCGGGCGTACGCGCGGGCGGCCGTCTGGTCGGTCGCGATGACGAGCCCGCCGGCGTCCGGGATGTCTCCGGAGCGCAGGATCTGCAGCCGCGCGTCGGCCGCCCGCAGGACCTGCGGCATCCATTCGCCCGACGCGTCGAGCGCGGTGCGCCACGCATGGGCGATGACGTCCTGGGTGACCGGCTCCCCCAGCCGTACGGCCAGCTCCTCACCCGCCGAGGTGCGCCAGCGCGTCTCGCCCGAGTACGCCAGGAAGATCACTGGCCGGACCACGCCGTCGGCCAGCGCGTCGCCGTAGCCGTAGGACGAGTCGGAGCGGGAGCGCAGCAGCCCGTCAGCGGCACGCTCGTACGTGACGAAGGGGATCGGGTTCTCGTCGGAACGGAACGGCGTGCCCGTCAGCGCCAGCCGCCGGGTGGCGTGCTCGAACGCCGTCCGGACGCCCTCGCCCCACGAGCGGGAGTCGCCAGCGTGGTGGATCTCGTCGAGGATGACCAGCGTCGGTCGGGCTGTCGTCCGTCGCCGGTGCACCAGCGGCGCCATCCCGATCTGGGCATAGGTGACGACGACTCCGCGGAAGTCCTTCGTGGTGTGCAGGTCGGCGTTGCGGAACGTGGGATCGAGGGCGATGCCGACCTGGGCCGCCGCCCGGGCCCACTGGGACTTCAGGTGCTCGGTCGGCGTGACGACCGTGACCGCGGCGACGACGCCGTCGGCGAGCAGCTCCGCCGCGATACGTAGGGCGAACGTCGTCTTGCCGGCCCCCGGCGTGGCGACCGCCAGGAAGTCGGTGTCCTTGCGCCGCAGGTACTCGACCAGCGCCCGCCGCTGCCACGCCCGCAACGGCGGGAACGCGGCTTCTGGGGGCACGGGGTGTGAGCCTAACTGCCGCCCCGGTCGCGGGCGCCCAACGACACGACCGCCCCGTTGATCTAGGTCTGGCCTAGCTCAACGGATGGTCAGGACTCGCTCGCGGCCGGCTTCTCGTCGTAGAAGAGATCGTCGTTCTCGTAGATCTCTTTGCACTCCGGGCACACCGGGAAGCGGCTCGGGTCGCGCGAGGGGACCCAGACCTTGCCACAGAGCGCGCGGATGGGCGTCCCGAGGACCGTCGCCTCCACGATCTTGTCGCGCTCGGCGTAGTGGGAGAAGCGCTCGTGGTCGCCCTCCTGCACCCGGAACTCGGTGCGCTCCTCGGTGATGGTCTGCTCTTGGATGATCGGTGACGTCACCCGCCTATTGTTCCAGCCCGCGGGGCGGCGTCTAGGGTCGGAGGCATGGAGCAGTTCCGGCCCTCCACCCCCGGCCAACCGCCCGTCGACGGGGAGGTCCGGGTCGCGCCTGAGGTGGCCGCAACACTGCGCGCCGGCGGTCCCGTCGTGGCGCTGGAGAGCACGCTCATCGCGCACGGCCTGCCCAGCCCTCGTAACGTCGAGGTGGCCGCCCAGATCGAGGCGACGGTCCGCTCCCATGGGGCCGTGCCGGCGACGATCGGCATGATCGCCGGCACGGTGGTCGTCGGGTGCGACGCCGACGAGGTGCGGCTGCTGGGTACGTCGCCCGAGGTGGCCAAGCTGTCCGTACGAGATCTGGCGGTCGCCGCCACGACCGGTGCCCACGGCGCCACCACCGTGGCGAGCACGGCGGCGCTGGCGGCCCGGGCCGGCATCGGGGTCTTCGCCACCGGTGGCCTGGGCGGGGTCCACCGGGGAGCGTCGGAGTCGTACGACGAGTCGGCCGACCTCACGACCCTGTCCCGCACCCCGATCGTCGTCGTCTGCGCCGGCGTGAAGTCGATCCTGGACGTCGCCGCGACGCTGGAGCGGTTGGAGACGCTGGGGGTGACGGTCCTCGGCTACCGCTCGAAGCGGTTCGCGGGCTTCTATCTCTCCGACAGCGGGGTCGACGTCGACTGGGTGGTGGAGTCACCGGGCCAGATCGCCGACAGCATGCGACGCCGCGACAAGCTCGGCCTGGACCCGTCGGCCATCGTGGTGTCGAACCCGCTGCCGGTGCAGGTGCAGCTCGACCCGACCGTGCACGACTCGGTGCTCGCCGGCGGTCTGTCCGAAGTGGAGCGCCTCGGCATCACCGGGAAGGCGGTGACACCGTTCCTGCTGTCCCACTTCCACGAGGCGACCGGCGGCCGGAGCCTGGAGGTCAACATCGAGGTGATCCTCCGCAACGCCGCCCTGTCCGCCCAGATCGCCGTCGCCTACGCGGGCCTATGAGCGATCGTATCCTCGTCATCGGGGACATCATCACCGATGTCGTCGCCATCCACAGTGGACCTTTGGCGGCCGACTCCGACACCCCGGCCCGGATCACGACCATGGGTGGCGGCGCCGGCGCGAACGTCGCGACCTGGCTGGCCCACGCCGGGGCAACGGTGGATCTGCTGGGCGTGGTCGGGGTCGACTTCCCCGGTGAGGAGCGCGTCGAGGAGCTCACCGCCGCCGGCGTCGGCTGCGCGTCCGTCGTCTGGAGCCGCACCGCGCGCACGGCCACGATCATCGTGCTCTCCGACGGCCGCCACCGGACGATGATCACCGACCGTGGGGCCAATCACGAGCTGCAAGCGTCCCATGTGGACGAAGCCTTCGCCGCGCTGCCCGACCTGCGGCACGTGCACGTGTCCGGGTACACGCTGCTCGACGAGTCAACCCGGCCGGCCGGGCTACGGGCGCTCCAGTTGGCGCCCGGGCTGGGGGCATCGACCAGCGTGGACGCCGCGTCGGTCGAGCCGCTGCGCCGGGTGGGGCCCGACCGGTTCTTCGAGTGGATCGACGACGTGGGCATCCTGTTCGCGAACCTGGACGAGGCACGCGTACTTTCGTCCAGAGTGGACGATGATCCGGCCACCGTCGCGTTGGTGCTCGCCGAGCCCGGATTCGAGGTCGTCGTGAAGCTCGGCTCGGACGGCGCGGTGTGGGCCGTCGACGACCACGTGCGGACTGCGCGGGCGCCAGCGGTGACGGTCGTCGACACGACCGGCGCCGGAGACGCCTTCACCGCCGGTTACCTCGCGGCCCGCTTCGGGGCTGGGCCCGACGCCGCGCTCGCCGCCGCCGTACGCCTGGGTGCACAGGCAGTGACGCTCGTCGGTGCCCGCCCGCCCGGGGTGGAGGTCGGCGAGGGAAGGGTCCCTTCGTAGCGCTCCCGTGCGCGAAGGAACCCTTCCTCAGGTTCACGAGAGCGGCGTCGATACGGTTCGCGCTAGTCGTGATCGATGACCTTGTACGCGCGCCGCTCCAGCGCGGGTTGGTCGGGAGCGGGGGCGGGGGTCCGCTTCTTCGGGGGTCGGTCGTTGGCGATGAGGACCGCGAGCCACGGCAGCACCACCGCGGCCACCACGCACAGCACCGCCCACACCTGCCACAGCCACGGCTTCTGGGCCACGAGCACCGCCGCGGCGACCAGGCACAGCGCGCGGGCGAGCATCATCGTCACGTACCGGACCTCCCGGCGGCGGATCTCCTTCTCGGGGTCCTCAGCGGCGTCCGTGATGACGATCGGGTCGTTTCGCACCTTCCGTGCCATCGTCCGATACTACCCACCGGTGATCGAGGCGTTATGCGTGTCATTGGAGATCAACTAACACGCTTAAGTCCTCGATCACCGGGGCGGGTGCGGGGCGGCCTTCATGGACTGCTTGTACTCGCGGACCTTGGCCAGCGAGTCGACGTCGATGATGTCGGCGACGGAGCGTAGTGAGCCCTCCTCGCCATAGGCACCGGCCGCCTCCCGCCACCCCTCGGGCTGGATGCCGAACTGCTTGCCGAGCAGCGCCACGAAGATCTGCGCCTTCTGCTTGCCGAACCCGGGCAGCCGGCCGACGCGGGCCAGGAGCTCGGCGCCGGACGCGACGCCGGTCCACAGGGCGGCGGCGTCGCCGTCGTAGCGGTCGACCAGCACCTGGCACAGCTCCTGCGCGCGGCGGGCGTTGGCGCGCGGGAACCGGTGCAACGCCGGCGGGGTGGCGAAGAGGGTTTCGAAGGCATCCGGGTCATACCCGGCGATTTCGCGCGCGGACAGGTCGTGGCCGAGTCGCTGTTGCAGGACGTACGGCGACGAGAACGCCTTCTCCATGGGGATCTGCTGGTCTAGGAGCATGCCGAGCAGCAGCGCGAGGGGGCTGTCCTGCAGCAGCTTCGCGGCCTCGGGAGGGATCGGGAGCGACAGCACCCACCCATCTTGCCCCAGACCCGGCCAGATGGGCTGATGAGGTGGGCCGTACGGACGGCACCTGCCGTGGCGGGGGTGCCTACAGTGTTCTGCGGGAGGCGACGATGACTGTCGGAGTGATCTGCGCGCACGACTGGAGCCGCGAGACGACCCGCAAGGGTCCGGTGAACGTCACATTGACCTGCCTGAACTGCGAGGCGTCGTCGGTGTCGCGAGGTAAGTCCCGTGGCAACACGGTCACGACATCGCTGGACCTCTATCCACCGCGCGGCGGCACGATGCTCGACCCGGCGCTGTACGAGTTCTTCATCCGCCAGTGGGAGGCTGAGATCAACAGCCTCGCCCAGACCGGGTTCACCGTGAACCGCCGCACGCCGATCATCCATACGCAGGCGCGGGCGGTGTCCAAGGGCGGCCGCGACCGTAGGTCGTCGTCCAAGTTCGTGACCGGGCGCGACCTCATGATCGGCATCGCGATCGTGCTGCTCGGCGGGGTCACCATGCTCGTGGCCGGCATCCAACTGGACATCGCCTGGCTCACCACCGCTGGCGGCGTGTCGCTGGGTGTTCTCACCCTGCTGCTCCTGCTGGTCCTGTTCTTATCCTGAGGCGCCGACCGGCACGACACCGCCCGGCAGCAGTGTCTGCGCGACCGTGGTGAGCACCTGCGCGCCGGCACCGTTGTAGAGCGACCGATCCCCCTCGGTCAGCAGTGCGACGGCGTAGCCGTCGCCGTCGACGTATCCAGTCGAGTGCATGCGAGTGACGCCGTCCAGGCAGCACATCCAACCCTGCTTCACCCGCCAGGTCGCCGCCGCCGACGGCAGGCCGAAGTGCTGGGGGAAACCGTCCGAGCCGTACGGCCGCGCGTGGGCCATCGCGTCGAGCAGCCACGGGCCCACGGCCGGGTCGCCGGCTACCACGGCATAGAAGTACACCATCGCCCGGGCGGTGATCCGGGTCAGTCCCCAGTACCCGGGCTGGGTCGCCGGTGCCAGGCCATCGATGCCGTAGTGCGCGGACACCCAGCCGACGAGCGTCTCCGAGCCGGCCAGGCGGTACAGCTGCGACCCGGCGTCGTCGTCCGACACAGTGATCATCTTCCACATGAGGTCGCGCACGCCCGGGTCCTCGGCCCGGCCGTCGGCGAGCAGTCGCGCGGCGATGAGCACCTTCACCACCGACGCCGAAGCGTATGGCTCGTCGATGTCCCCGGCTCCGGAGAAGGCCCTGGTACGCAGATCGAGCACGGCGATCGCGAGGCGGGAGAGCTGGGGCGCGCCTGCGGCATAGGCGTCGGCGACGGCCTGCTCGAGGGTCGCCGGCGCGGGCGGCGCCACTGACGGTGGCGAGGCGAGTGGTGCCGACAGGTCGGTCGCGGGTTCCGCGCTCGGCGCGACCGTGGTCGGCGGCACCGGGGTCGACGACCCGGCCGGCGGGGTAGCGGCCGGCGGTGGTGTCGCCGGGGACGGCGCTGGCGGGGCCGCGGCCGGTGGGGTGGTCCGCCCCATGGTGGGCTCGGCGGCGGGCACGGTGGAGCGGGACGGGTCGCCAGCCGCACCGGGCGCCACCGGATCGACCATCCCCGTGGCGCAGCCGGAGAGAGCCAAGCATGCAAGTGCAGCGATGAAAGCGACACGACTGATCTCCGTGAATGGATGTCGCATGACTACCCCGATCCCGAGAGTGCCGGCGGGTTCGCCCGCAGGCCGCGTCGATGCCAGCTGACGTCGCTGGAGCTGCTAGCTGTCTCCGCTCCGCAAGCGTCGCTGGAGTTGGCTGCGCCGAATGGATCCGTTCGGCACACGGGACAGACGGGACGGGCCCGATCGATGGTTGGCCGGTGTTGCCTTGACGACACACGCGTGACAGCGTCAACCCGAGACCGTCACCCGGGGGGCCGCCGCCCGGGCAGTGCCGGCCGAAACCCGGTTACTTGCCGGCGGGCACTACGCCACCGGGCAGCAGAGTCTGGGCCACGATGGTCAGCGTCTGCGCCCCGTAGTCGCCGTAGATCGAAGTCGGCCCCTCGGCCAGCAGTGCCACGGCATAGTGCGGGCCGACGTACCCGGTCGAATGCATCGATGCGCGCCCGGCCCAGCAGCACACCCAGCCCTGCTTGACCTGCCAGGTGGCCGCGGCGGACGGGATGCCGAAGTGCTGATAGAAGCGGTCACATCCGTACGGCTGCGTGCGGCCCATCGCGTCGCGCAACCACGGTGCGACGGCCGGGTCGGCCGCCACCCGGGCATAGAAGTCGACCATGGCCCGGGCGGTGACCTGCGTGTTGCCCCACCACCCAGGCATGCGGGGTGGAGCGAGGCCACCGACGCCGTAGCGTTCCGCCACCCACGTCACCAGACCGTCTCCCCCGACCAGGCCGTACAGCGTCGAGGCCGCGTCGTCGTGCGAGCAGACGATCATCCGCCACATGAGGTCCTGGACCCACGGGTCAGCCGCCCGGCCCTCGGCAAGCAACCGTGCGGCGACGAAAGCCTTCATCAGCGACGCGGACGAGTAGTAGGTGTCGATGTCGCCGGCACTGTACAGACGCCCGGACTCCAGGTCGAGCACGGCCACGGCGAGCCGCCCGACCCGGGGTGCCCCGGCGGCGTACGCGTTCATCACCGCCACCGCCAGCGGGGGTGGCGTGCGCGACGGCGGCATGGTCACCGTGCGCGGGGGCCGCACGGTCACCCCGGGCGGCAGCGGCAGCGGCCTGACCGGCGTCGCCGAGGCTTCGCGGGCCGGCTCCGCGGACGGATCGATGGCGGCGAGGCGGGGCGCGTTGGTCGCCCAGGCCCGTCCGAGGCCAACGAGGGACACCGATACCGCGATACATCCGAGGGCCACGGTGAGCGGACGTCGTCGCATCGAGCCTCCCGCAACCCTCGGACTGCGATCCGGCCCCCGTGTCCTGGCCCACGGCGCGCGGGGGGACGGCGTTCAGTCCAGCGCGCACCGCGGGCACGATGTACATTCCCCGGATTTGCTTTCCCAACCGTGGCGGCACCTGTGTGCCGGCTGTGGGTCCGGTGCTACCGGCCGGCGCGGGCCTCGCAGCGACGGCGGACGGCGGCGACCTCGGTATCGAGGATCGCGGCTGAGTCCAGGCGTACGGCCGCCTCGGTCATGCCCAGCCAGAACGGCCGGTTATCCGGCCATCGGTCTGCGCCTATCTCCTCGAGGGCGAGCAGCGCCTCGCGCAACCGCCCCGTCCGCAGCAGCCGGTACATCTGGTTGGCATACCCGCTGGGCAGGTACTCGACGGCGGCCATTGCCTGGCGCAGGTTCGATGCGATCGCCGCGCGGTCGTCGACGAGCTCGACCTCCAGGTCGAAGTAGCCGTACAGCTCCAGCAGCCCACCCGCGGTCTCGGCCGTGCCGCCGGCGAGGCTCGACCAGATGTCGTCGAAGCTCGCCATCCGGGCCTCGGCCAGATCCCACGGCGTGCCGGCGGCGACGCAGACCGCGATCGCGGCCACCCGCCGGTCGGTGCCGAGCGCGACGACGTCGCAGAACGCCTGCTCTGGCCGGCGGCCGTCGCTGAGCTGAGTCGCGGCGTACGCGACCAGGGCTGCCGTCGTCGCACCCGGTCCGGACCGGGGCGCGAGGTCGGCGCCATGCTGGTCGTCAGGGGCCGAGCGGGGACGCGGAACGGCACCGCCGTCGGGCGGCGAGAACCAGGGGAAGGTTGCCATTGAAGCCGATTTTTCCATGAGACACCGGTGCAACAGAAGTGACCATGGGCGGTGAAAGGGTGGTCACCCGCGCCAGATGACGATCGGACGGCCGCGGTGGTCGTGCTGGTCCGGCGGATCGGGCAGGTGGTCGGCGGCGCCGGTGGCGACGCGATGCGCGCACCACGCGACCGCCGCGGCGTCGAGCACGTCGTCCGTGGGCACCGACGGCACCCCGTCCAGCACGATCCCGACGCCGGCCAGCAGGGCCCGGCGCGCCCGCTGCCCCTCGGCGGTCTTCTTCCCGTACGGCAGCGACGTGCCGGCCAGGGTGCGGAACACGAGTTCGGGGTGTACCTCGACGACATCGTGCGGCACGGTGTCTCGATAGACCTCGGCCTCCAGCATCCGGCGCAACAGACCGTGCGACTGCCGGCTCAGCCCCGCCCCGGCGAGCTCGCGGCAGCGGGCGTTCGCCGCGGGGTAGTCGTCGGCGAGCTCCCAGACGGGCCGGGGCGGCACGAGGAACACCGACGCATGCTGCGCTCCCAGCGCCTGCTTCGCCGCGACGTCCGCGGTGCGCCACCCCCGGGGCACGCCGCCCAGCGGGATGTCGATGCCGATCGTGACGCCCCGTGGCACCCCGTCCAGCAGGGTCGCCAGCGAGGTCCCGAACCAGGCCCGGTCCACCCGCCCACCGCCCAGGGCCACCGCCACCCACCCCCCACGACACCCATCCACCCCGATGGCGGCTGACCGGTCAGATTTCCGAGGAAACTCGGAATCCTCACCGCGGAGTGGGATCTTGGGCCTCATCGCGGGCCCGGCGGCGTGAGGCGCACGGCGACCCGCCACCACAACAGGCCCAGGAGGGCGGCGCAGAACGCCGTCCACGGCAGGAGCGACCAGAGCCCGACCCGCTGCGCCGAGGCGCCGACGAGCCACGGGAAGACGGCCGCACCAGCCAGGCTGGTCGCGGCGAGCACCCCGATCGCCGTCGGGACGAGCCTGGCGGGGACGAGGCGCGGCACGGTGGCGATCGTGGTCGGGAAGATCGGGCCGAGGAAGAAACCGAGCACAGCCATCCCGACCACCGCTACCGGCGTCCACGGCAGCGCCCAGATCACCAACGCGCTGGCGGCGACCGCGCCGATGCACACCGTGAACAGCGGTACGACCGTCAGCCCGACCCGGTCCGCGAGGGCGGCGACAGTCAGCCGGCCGATGGCGAGGCCGAGCCAGTACCCACTGACTACCCAGCCGGCGCCGACCACCCCCTGCCCGCGCTCCTCGGTCAGGAAGCTGAACGCCCAGTTGCCGACGACCGACTCGACGCCGACGTAGACGGCCAGGAACGCGGCCGCGATGAGCACGATCCGCAGCCGCAGGGCCGACGACAGTCGGGGACGCGCCTCGGAGGCGCCGCTACGCGGGTACAGGGGGAAGCCGACGAGGGTCACCGCGAACCCGGCCGCCAGCACCCCGAAGAAGGCGTGCCAGGAGAATCCCCGGTCGATCAGGTACGCGCCCACCAGCGGGCCGCAGAGCGCGCCGATGCCGAAGAAGCCGTGGTAGAGATTGAGCAGCGTCGCCGATCTGTCCAGTGTGGACAGATAAGAGTTCAACGCCGCGTCGAGCACACCACCGCCGAGACCGAGCAGCGCCTGCAGACCGAGCAGCGCCGCGAACGACACCGGTGCGACCAGGCCGACCGCGGCGAGGGCGCTGATGCCAGCGGCGGACACTACCAGCGCACGCAGGCCGAACCAGTGCAGCAGCGCGCCGTTGGCCGTGGCGGAGAGGATGTACCCACCGGCGTAGGCGAAGAAGAGCAACCCGATCGTCGCCTTGTCGACGCCGAAGTCGGCCATCATGTCCGGCAGCAGCACCCCGGTCCCGCCGACCATCATCCCGACCAGCCAGATGGTGAGCAGCGCCGTCACGATCCGCGCCCGTACCCCCGACGAGCGACTCGTGCCCTGTGCCACTGTGCGCCCTGCTCCCTTGCTGTGCCCGCGTGGGAGGCTACCCGTCCTCCCGATCACGTAGCCCGGCAGGATGGGGGGCGTGCAACCGCTGCTCCCGCCCGATGACCTGCATCGCCTGCGCGACGCGCTGCTCGCCGCCGACTACACGAGCACGGCGATCGCGGCGCGGATCGGTCCGGCAGCCGTGGCGGCCGTCCGACGGAGCGACTTTCGCGGCCTGCTGCGGGCGACCACCGACCGCGACCCGCTGGCTACACTGGTCCGGCTGTTCCTCGGCGCGCAGACCGAGCCCGCCGAGGCCGTCGCGGCCGCGCTCGCGCCCCTGCCGGTGGAGGCCGCCCTCGCCGCCGGGCTCGTGGAGGCGTACGGCGACGGGTTGCACGCCGGCCTGGACCTCGACGTCTACACCGGACACACCGGTCAGGATTTCTGGGTCCTGTCGGACGTGGACGTCGATGCCCATCCGGGCCCGCTGCGCACCGACCACGTGCTCGGGGTAGGCAACGCGGCCACGACGCTGGCCGGTGCCACGGTGCGGCAACCCGTACGGTCGGCATTGGACATCGGGACGGGATGTGGGGTGCAGGCGCTGGAACTGTCCGTGCACGCGGGCACGGTGACCGCCACCGACGTCTCCGCGCGGGCGCTCCGGTTCGCCGCCACGACTGCTGTCCTCAATGGACTGTCGTGGGAGCTGCGCTCGGGCGACCTGGCCGCGCCGGTCGCGGGGCGGCGGTTCGACCTCGTGGTGAGCAACCCGCCGTTCGTGATCGGGCCCGGCACGACCCGGTACACCTACCGCGACTCCGGACGGTCGGGCGACGGCGTCTGCGCCGAACTCGCGGGGGCCGCCGGCTCGCTCCTGGACGAGGGCGGGACGATGCAGTTCCTGGCCAACTGGGTGCACGTCACCGGCGAAGACTGGCAGCAGCGGGTCGCCGGGTGGGTCGAGGGCACCGGCTGCGACGCGTGGATCGTTCAGCGCGAGGTCTCCGATCCGGTGGAGTACGTGAATCTCTGGATGCGCGACGCATCGGAGGCGTTCGACCCGGCGCGGGCGCAGGCGTGGCTGGACTGGTTCGACGCCCAGCGGGTCGAGGCGATCGGCTACGGGCTGGTCTCCCTGCGGCGCAACGATCGCAAGGATTCGATCGTACGCGTGAGCGACCTGCGGGGGGCCCCGCGTCCACCGACGGGTGCTGATGTCGTCGCCTGGTTCGACCGGCAGGATTGGCTGTCGGGTCATCCCGACCCATTGACGACGACCTACACCCGATCCCCCGACCTGCGGCTGACCCAACACGCCTCCCACGACGGTCCGGAGTGGACAGTCCAGACCCAGGTCCTGGCGTCGGGGCTGTGGTCGCAGGAGGTCGACCCGGTGGCGCTCGCCCTCGTCGACGGGGCGGACGGCACGGTCACGATGGCTGAGCAGGTCGCGATCCTCGCGTCGGCGTTCGACACCCCCGAGCCGGTACTCGCCGCCATGGCCGCGCCGGTCGTCGCCCAACTTGTCGAGCGCGGCTACCTTGTCCCCGGCGCCACGTCCTCGGGGTGACCGCGTCACTGGCGTGACCGCGTCACCGGTTTGACCGCGTCACTGTTCTTGACCGCGTCACTGTTCTTGACCGCGTCACCGGCTTGACCGTGTCACTGGCTTGACCGTGTCACTGGCTTGACCCGTCACGGTCTTGACCGCGTCACGGTCTTGACCGCGTCAGTGGCGTGACCGCGTATTGGCGTGATCGCGTCATTAGCGTGACGGCGAACACACTGACCTTTGGTGTCTATCTGGCGAAACGGTCAAGACTCGTCCGTACAACGGTCTTTCCTCACCGGGACTTAACGCCCCGCCCGGAACTCTGTTCTCCGTGAGTACCGACACTCAGCCGGGGAGGCGCCAGATGGGTACCAACTCACGCACCGTCACCACCGCTCGCGACACCGCGCCCGAGGCCGCCGACGTCGACGTCGTGCTGGACGCCGACCTCGAGATCGACCTGGACGCTGACGACGAGCCGCAGACCGTGGAGGACGAGCGCGGCGCCTCGGCCGACCTGGTCCGGGCCTACCTGAACGGGATCGGCCGGACCAAGCTCCTCACCGCCGAGCAGGAGGTCGAGCTGGCCAAGCGCATCGAGGCGGGCCTGTTCGCCGAGGAGCGGCTCAGCAAGGATGACGAGCAGGGCGACGAACTCGACCCGCAGTACCGCGCCGACCTGCGCACCGTCATGATCGAGGGACGGGCCGCGAAGAACCACCTGCTCGAGGCGAACCTGCGGCTGGTGGTCAGCATCGCCAAGCGCTACACCGGGCGCGGCCTCGCCTTCCTCGACCTGATCCAGGAGGGCAACCTGGGTCTGATCCGCGCGGTCGAGAAGTTCGACTACACCAAGGGCTACAAGTTCTCCACCTACGCCACCTGGTGGATCCGCCAGGCCATCACCCGGGCAATGGCCGACCAGGCCCGGACCATCCGCATCCCCGTGCAC
>JBQGBY010000128.1:0-3358 GCA_052038195.1 Micromonosporaceae bacterium
GCGGAGGGCATGGAGTTCCGTCACGGGTGGCTGGGCGGGGGCGGAGGGCATGGAGTTCCGTCACGGGTGGCTGGGCGGGGGCGGAGGGCATGGAATTCCGTCACGGGTGGCTGGGCGGGGGCGGAGGGCACGGAGTTTCCGTTGGAGCGCGGGAAGCGAGCAGGCCGGCACATAGGGGACGACAGCACAGATCATCCGCATGCCCTGCAGTGTTGACGCGCCGTGACCCTCGCCTGGTTTGCCCAATCCAGGCACGACAACGCCCGGCGTCCTCACCGCCGCATTCCGGCTTCGTTACGCTCTTGGCACCGGTGCGGCCATCGTGCCGTTACATCGGGGACACCGGGTCCGTTTGAGTGGGGATGACGACGGAATGACCTTTCCGCGGGTTCGCGCCATGATTTTCATCGCCGTCCTGTTCGTGACGGCGGGTGTCGTCGTGCTGACGGCGATCAACCGAGATACGCAGACCCAGCCGCCGGAGGACCCGTGCGCCCCGGGCGAGATCCGGGTGAACCTCGACATGCCGGAGCAGGCTGACGTCACCCTCAACATCTTCAACGGCACGGCCCGACCCGGCCTGGCGGACCAGATCGCGGGCGAGCTGGCCAACCGCGGGTTCGTCACGAACACGATGGACGCGGCCCCGGAGGGTGGTCCGTACCCCATGGCGGGACACCTCGTCTACGGCCCGGAGGGGGTCGGCCCGGCGTGGCTGGTCCGGGCGTACTTCCTTGAGGACGAGTACGAGGTGACCTTCGTCCCGGACCGCGTGGGTCCGGAGGTGGACGTCATCCTCGGCGACGGGTTCCAGCAACTCGCCACGACTACCGAGGTCAACCAGGCCATCGCCGCCCTCGGCCCGCCACGCGAACCACCGGGCACCTGCGGCGCCTGAACCAGCCGCGCGGCCGAGCCGACGGCGTACGGTCGCGGCCGTACGGCTGCTACCCGGCGTCGGCGTCGAGGTCCACGAGCAGGTCGTGCAGCGCGGCGTACACCGACGGAGGAGCGGCGAGCACCATTGCCGGGCCGGGCGGGGCCCCGCGCAGGCCCGACACGACGAGCCCGGCCTCCTGGGCGATGAGGCCGCCCGCCGCCAGGTCCCAGGCCGCCAGGCCCTGCTCGAAGAAGGCATCGACGCGACCCTCGGCGGCGGCGCAGAGGTCGAGCGAGGCCACGCCGTAACGGCGGATGTCACGCACCCGCGGCAGTACGCCCGTGAGTACCGCGGCCTGGTGCGCGCGACGGGTCGCGTCATAGGCGAACCCGGTGGCCACCAGCGCGCGGTCCAGGGAGGTCACCGCCGACCCTGTCAGCCGCACGCCTTCGCGCCAGGCCCCGTCGCCGCGGACCGCGGTCCATTCCTCGCCACTGACCGCGTTGCGCACGACGCCGGCCACCACGCGCCCGTCGACCTCGGCCGCCACCGAGACCGAGAAGTTCGGCAACCCATAGACGTAGTTCACCGTACCGTCGATCGGGTCGACGATCCATCGAACTCGATGGCCATCGGGCGGAGCCGCGGGGAAGCCAATGGAGCCATCTAAATTGCTTCGGTCGCTGGCGAGCTCGCCGCCCTCCTCCCCGAGCATGCGATCGTGCGGGTGACCGGCGAGCAGCATCTCGGCCAGCAGCGCCTCCACAGCCCGATCCGCGGCGGTGACCACGTCCGTCGCGGTGGACTTCGTCCCGATTTCGCCGATGCCGTCGGCCCGTCGCCGCACGGCCAGGTCCGCTCCGGCCCGGGCCGCCGCCACCGCCCGCTCCAGAAGTTCCTTGGGCGAGGGCGGTCCGCTCCTCGCTGGGTCCTCGGCCTGTGCCACCGCTCTCCTCCCTTCCGCCGGCAGGACGCGGGGTCCCCGACCGGGCGAACCTCACGCCGGCGACGGCTTGCCCAGCCGGAGCAACGTAACAATTTCCGAGGCCGGCGGGGCCACGCGTCACCGGATGATCGCGTCCTACGGCGCTACAATTCACGCCTGCCCGCGTGTCTGCGAGAAGCCGCGGACGCGGGGGCCGGAACGGACGTCCGTCGCGCATTGTCCCGCCTCACGCTGGGTCGTGCGCACAGAGCACCCCACAGCTGAACCGGTCCACGTACGAGGGCGGCGCCCGCCGCCCGACCCGGACCGGCCGCAACCTCGCCACGGGAAGGCCATACGTGACAGACAAGAACGCGGTCCGGCAGGTAACCGAGGCCGACGTCCCCGAGGGTGCCGGGCATCCCGATGCCGACGCCCACGTGGTGTCACGCGGTCGCCGGACCGCCGTCGCCGCCCGTTCGGCGACGGCCGCGGCCCGGGCGACCGCCAAGGTGGACGAGCCCGGTGCCGAGGTCGAGGACGCCGGGGCGGCCGCACCGGCCATCGGCCGGCCGGCGCGGGCGAGCCGGGCGCGGTCGACGAAGGTAGTCGTGGTCGAGGGTGGCGCGGGCGAGGCCACTGCTGAGGCCGCTGCCGCCGTCCCTGACCAGGCGGTCAGTGAGGGGGCTACGCCGGCGAAGGCCGCAGGCCGGGCAGCGACCAAGAAGACCACCAAGAAGGCCACGACGAAGAAGGCCGACAGCGGCCCGGCCGAAGCCGTGAGCGCCGAGACTGCGGAGGACGCGGCGAAGGAGAAGGGTGCCCCGGCCAAGGCCGCGAAAGCGGCGCCCGCCAAGAAGGCGACCACCTCCGCCACGACGGCCGAGCCCGAGATCGCCGACGAGCTCGAGCTGGAGGACGTCGAGCTCGACGAGGACCTCACGCTCGAGCTGGAGGAGGTCGCGGACGTCCCCGTCGAGGAGCCGGCCGCGCTGGTCGAGGCCGCCGAGGCCGACGCCGAGGCCGATAGCACCGACGCCGACTTCGAGTGGGACGACGAGGAGTCGGAGGCGCTCAAGCAGGCGCGCCGGGATGCGGAGCTCACCGCGTCCGCCGACTCCGTTCGGGCCTACCTCAAGCAGATCGGCAAGGTGCCGCTGCTCAACGCGGAGCAGGAGGTCGACCTCGCGAAGCGTATCGAAGCTGGGCTGTACGCTTCGGAGCGGCTGCGCAAGGTCGAAGAGGAGGGCCTGGAGCTCCCCACCGCGGAGCGGCGTGACCTTGACTGGGTGTCCCGCGACGGTGAGCGGGCGAAGAACCACCTGCTCGAGGCGAACCTGCGGCTGGTGGTCTCGCTGGCCAAGCGCTACACCGGCCGCGGCATGGCGTTCCTCGACCTGATCCAGGAGGGGAACCTGGGTCTGATCCGCGCGGTCGAGAAGTTCGACTACACCAAGGGCTACAAGTTCTCCACCTACGCCACCTGGTGGATCCGCCAGGCCATCACCCGGGCAATGGCCGACCAGGCCCGGACCATCCGCATCCCCGTGCAC
>JBQGBY010000129.1:0-21402 GCA_052038195.1 Micromonosporaceae bacterium
CGGCTTCCTCCGCGGCGCCGGCCCCATGCCCGGCGCCGCGGCCCGGCCGAGGTGCTGGTATAGCTCGGCAACCCCCGTGCGGGCGGCGGCGGCACCATGGGGAGTCAGGCGGTAGTAGCGCCGGGGTGGTCGCGAGGCGTCGGGGTCGGGCTCCTCCCAATGCGCCTCGACCCAGTCGGCCTCCCGCAACCGCGCGAGCATCGGGTAGAGAGTGCCGCTAGGCATGCCGGTCGCCTTCATGAGGTCCAGCCCGTACCGGTCGGCCGTCGGGTCCTGGAGGAATGCGGCGAGGATCTTCGCCACCCCGGCGGTCACGCGCACATCACCGGTCATAGCGCGGCTCCGGCAGATGCTCCGAGGATGCTCGGGTTCCGAGACATGTCGGTAATCTACATAGTCGACGACCCGAACGCAACCCGACGCGTGGTCGCGCGGGCTGGGTCAGGCGCGCATCACGCTGGCGATCGGGATGCGCGCGGCCCGGATGGCCGGCACCAGTCCACCCAGGACACCGGCGATCAGGCCGGCGATCACGCCGGCGAGCGCCGCCTGCCACGGGAACTCGATCACCGGAGGGTTGGGTCCGAAACTGTTGACCAGTCTCGGCCCGACGATGTTCAGAGTGCCAGCGCCGACGCCGATCGCCGCCCCGGCGGTGAGCAGGCCGGTGATCATCGTCTCCGCCAGCACGATGCCGGCGAGCAGCAGGCGGGGGGTGCCGACGGCGCGGCGCAGCGCGAACTCCTCGATGCGCTCACCGACAGTGGCGAGGCCGACGTTGAGGATGCCGGCCACGCCGATGAGCAGCACCAGACCGGCCATGGCCAGGTAGATGAGGCGAGTCAGCATCAGGTCCCGCTCGACCTGCTCCCGGCTGTTGATCGTCTGCATCGAGAGGCTGCGCTGGTCGACGCCGGCCGCGATCAGGTTGGCCCGCAGGATCTGCAGGGTCTCCGTGGCGGTGGGCGCGGCGAGCACCTCCACGCCCAGACTGTAGGGACCGTAGCCGCCACGACCCCCACCGTCGGCGGTGTCTACGAAATTCATCCAGTTAAGTAGCTCGTCCATGCGGACGTAGGCCACCGGCTGGAACTGACCATCGTCGACCACCCCGATGATGCGCGGTGTTGGATTCGCCGACGCCCCGCTGATCCGCATCTCGGCCGGCACGTGGTACCGCTCGAAGCCCTTCGCCGCCTCCTTGTTGAGCACCAGGGCCGGCGAGTACGAGGGGTCCTCCTCGAAGTCGAGCCATTCGCCGGCAACCCATCGGTAGGGCCGGAACTGGCGCACATCGCCGGTCATCGCGACCAGTTGCAGCTCGATCGCGGCGCCCACCGGCGTCTCGTGGTAGCCGGGGATCTCGACCTCGTAGCAGTATCCGGTCGGGTCGCACTCGATCGTGAATCCGCCCGGCGGTCCCCAGCCCAAAGGTTCGTCGAAGGGCGCGCCGCCCTCGTTGACCGGCCGTACGTCCGGCTCGCCGATGATCGCCTGGGTGGAGGTGATCGCCACCGCATCGGACCGGTCCCGCAGGGTGTCGATCGCCGCCTCGGTCGCGCTTGCGTCGCCGCCGACACCCATCTGCAGCGTTCCGTCGACACCCCAGTACAGCTCCGCGTCGGCGAGGGAGGCCCGCTGGGAGATCTCGGAGGCGGCTTGGACGATGACGACCGCGAGCACGCCGAGGAAGAGGCTGACGATGGACAGCAGCGTGCGCAGCTTACGGGCCCGGATGCCCTGCAGACCGATGATCAGGGCGGACCGCAGCCGCCCGGAGAGCCGCCTCATACCCCGACCTCCGATAGCGAGTGCCGCGCCGACGGCTCGGCATGGAGTACGCCGTCGTGCAGCCGCAACACGCGGCTCATCCGGGCGGCGTGGTCGGCGTCGTGGGTGACCAGCACCAAGGCGCAGCCCCGATCTGTGGTTGCGCGCAGGGCATCGACGACAAGGTTGCCGGTCTCGGTGTCCAGCGCGCCGGTCGGTTCGTCGGCCAGGATGACGCGCGGCGCCCGCACCAGCGCCCGGGCGATCGCCACGCGCTGCTGCTCTCCGCCGGAGAGGCGGACCGGCCGCTGCCCGGCCAGGTGAGCGATGCCGACCTGGTCCAGGGCGCCCAGCACCTTCGCCCGGCGGTGGCGGCGAGGTAGCCAGCCCTGCCCGTTCACCAGGGCCATGGCGACGTTCTGCGCCGCCGTGAGGTGCTTGAGCAGGAAGAACCGCTGGAAGACGAAGCCGAAGTCGGCGCTGCGCAAAGCGGCAGCGCCCCGTTCGGATATCCGCGAGATGTCGCGACCGTCCAAAAGGTACTGTCCGCTGTCGGCACGGTCGAAGAGGCCGATCAGGCTGAGCAGTGTGCTCTTGCCCGACCCCGACCGGCCCAGCACAGCCACGCTCTCGCCGGCCGCCAGGCTGAGGTCGACGCCGGTCAGGATCGGCCGCGGCTCCTCCTGCCCTTTCAACGTCTTGGTCATGCCGGTGAGCTGGATCAGCGGCATCACGACCCCTTCACCGGAGCTTCCACCGCGCCCTCGCGACCCGGGAAGCTTGGGTCGCCTTGGCCACCGTCCGGGGCGTCCGGCAGGTTCGGCCCGGGCACGGCGACGGTCTCGCCCTCCTCAAGGCCCGATGTGATCTCGATGAACTCGCCGTCGGTGAGGCCGAGCTCCACGTCGCGGATCTCGGTCGTGCCGTCCGCCAGTACGACCGTGCCCTGGCGGGTGCCGTGGCGGCCGGCGACCGCCGCGACCGGCAGCACGAGCGCGTTCAGCGAGGACGCGGTCACCACCTCAATGGTGGCGTCGGCACCGTTGATGAGCCGCACGTCCGCCGGCGGCAGGCAGACCACCCGCATCCCGGTCGCCTCGGAGGCCACTGGCCGGTAGGGCGCCGCGTCCGCGGCGGCCTGCTCGTGCTGGGCCTGCTTCTGGGCCTGGACCTCCGGCGGGTCAGCGGGATCGGGTACGAACGGCTTCGGCTCCGGGACCGTACCGCTCGGCATCGCCGCGATCGTGCCCAGCACGGCGCAGTCGAACGGCCCCGGCCCGTTGGCGATCTGGGCCACCACCGTGGTCAGGTTGTCGACGACCCGGTACGCGTCGGCGGGCTGGATCTCCGCGACGATGCCGTACCCCTGCCATCGCGCGGAGACGATCGGCATGCCCGCGGTCACCGTCGAGTAGTCGGGGACCAGCCGGCCGGCGAACGTCGCGCCGACCGGGATGTCGACGCGCGTCTTGGCGCTGCCCAGCCAGACGTTGGCCGCCCACACGGGCTCCGTCGGCAGCGACCGGTACCACGGGATGTCGTAGAAGTGCACCTCACCGTTGGTCGGCGCGACCAGGCCGAACACGGGGTTGATGACGACCTTGCCGGAGAGGCTCATCCGGTCGGTCAGGTCCATCCGGGTCGGGGTCGCCGTGGTCGTAACGGTGCCCCGATCGTCGAGACCGGGCGTGCCGTCCCCCGGATCGCCGTCGCCGCTGCACGCTCCGAGCAGCATCACGGCCGCCAGACCAACGACGCTCAAACGCCAACGTGCCCGCACCGGTCTTACCCCCGTTTGGGATAGATTAGGACAGATCGTCGATCGGTGCATGCTGAGTATGCACCAAGGTCACGTCATTATGCACGGTCGCGGAGGCAGCGCAAGACCCCGCGTTGCCCGGGTTGTCGCCCTTCGCGCGCGTACGGCCGGAGCACCCGTACGGCCGGAGAACCCAACGGCCGGAGCACCCGTACGGCCGGAGAATCCGTACGGTCTGGTGTGCGTCACGCGCGGCGATGCGTTGGTCGCCCCACGGGCTTGGAAGCTCGCCGCTCAGGCACGTCGGCCTCGGCGGGCGCGGACGTAGTCGGCGACGACGTAGCGGCCCAGGTCCTCAGCGGACGGGCTGAACACCCGCCCGCCGTTACGTTTCGCGACCGCGTCGACGAAGCGGACCAGGCCGGGGTCCTCGCCGAGCATGAAGAAGTTGAGTGAAGCGCCGTACCGGGTAAGGTGGTCGACTTCGACGATCGTCGACACGATGGTCTCCCGGCTCGGCGGCCACCAGAAGACGGGGCCGTCCGGGGTGTTGTGAGCGGTCGGTTCGCCGTCGGTCACGATGAGCACCACCGGCTCGGCGTCGGAGTGCTTGCGCAGGTGCCGGCCGGCCAGGCGCAGCGCGTGCTGCAGGTTCGTGCCCTTCTCGTAGTGGTCGACCTCGGCGGCGGCGAGCGCGGCCTGCGTCAGGGGCATCGCGTGCAGGCCGAAACCGATGATCTCCAGGGCGTCCTGCGGGAACTTGGTCCCCACCAGGTGCGAGAGCGCGAGCGCGGTCTGCTTCATCGGGCCCCAGTAACCGCGGATCTCCATCGAGTAGGACAGATCCACAAGAAGGGCCACCGCCGCCGCGGCCCGGCGCTCGGTCTCCACCACCTCGAAGTCGTCCACCGCCAGCTCGACCGGAGTGCCCGGGCCGGACCGCAGCACCGCCCGGGTCACCGTTCGCACCACGTCGAGCGGCTGCTCGTCGCCGAACTCCCACGCGCGGGAGGCACCGGTCACCTCGCCGGCGGCGCCGGCGTCGCGCAGGTCGTGCTGGCCGCGCCGACCGCGGTCCAGGTCCGCGAAGACGTGCCGCAGCGCCGTGCCGCCGAGACGCCGCAGCGCCTTGGGGGACAGCGTGAGCCCGTCTGCCCCGCGGGTGACCCAGCCCTGCCGGCGCAGCTCGCGCTCCAGCTCCTGCAGCCGGACCACGTCGTCGGCAGCGTCGCGGCCGAGGTTGCGCTCCACCGACTCGACGTCGATATCGTCCAATGTGGAGCCCGGCAGCTCCTGCTCGAACTGGTCGATGAGGTCGTCCAGGTCGCCGACCTCCTCGAGCGTGCTGGCGGCCTCGCCGTAGCCGAGCCCACGCCCACGCCCGGCCGTCCGTTCGCCGCGACCCCAGTTGAGGCCGGGTCGCAGCGACCGGAGGTTCGCGCCGAGGCGGCCCATCTGGTCGGCCAGCGCGCCGTTGCCCAGCGCCTGGGCCATGAGGCGCTCGAGCTCCTCCCGCTGCTCGGGTGATAGCGAGCGCAGCAGCCGCTCCCCCGCGGCGAACCGCCGGGCCAGCACATCGATGAGTTCGTCCACATTGGATGGATTCTCGGGGAAGAAGTCGCCGTGCTTGGCCATGAACTGCCGGAACTGGTCGGTGGTGTCCTCGTCCCGGCCGTGGCGGTCGAGCAGGTCGTTGAGGCCGCTCAGCATCTCGGCAAAGGCCTGCTGGGCGGCCGGGTCGGTCATCGCCTGTTGCAGGCCCCGGAACCGCGCTTCGACGATCTCCTGGCGGAGCTGGTCCAGGATCTGCTGGTAGAGCGCCCGCGCCTCGTCGCTGACCCACGGGTAGTCCTGCAGCTCCGCCACGGCCCGGGAGGTCGAGCGGGGCAGACTGTCCAGAATGGACTCGTTGAACCGGGCCGTGTCGTCGTCCCGGCGGCCCAGCTCGTCGCGCTCGGTGGCGATCGCCTGGTCGAGCAGATGCTGCGCCCGGGTCACCGCCCCGTCAAGCCGACCCCGGCGCATCGCCTCCCGGCGCAGCCGCCGGGCCCGGGCCATCAGGTCGTCCAGGCCCCGCGAGCCGAACGGCCCGCGCCGCAACAGGTTGCGCAGTGCCTCCCGGAGTCCCGTCCCACCGAGGACGTCGCGGCCGACCGAGTCCACGGCCGCCCGCACGTCGTACGGCGGCGCGAGCGGGTCGGGCCCGCCCTGCCACTCGCCGTACCGGTTACGCCGGCTCACGTGCTCACTCTCGACTCCCGTAGCGGGCGCGGCCCTCGGCGGTGAGCTCCTTCGACATCCGGCGGGTCAGGTGCAGCCCCTCGAGGACGAACTCGACCCCGGCCGCCGCCTCGCCGCGCGTGGGCGCGTCGCCGAGGCCCAGCCGGCCCAGCACCTTCGCGAGCCCTGGTACGGGTCCCACCTGGCGGAGCACCTCCTCCGCTCCCACGAGGTCACCGGTCTCCACGACCTTCCCCTCGCTGACCAGGTTGACGAAGGTGCTCAGGTCCAGCCCGGCGAGCCGGCCACGGAACGTCTCGGCGGTCGCGGTCCGCAGCAGGTGCGCCAGGACTTCGATCTCGCGCCCCTCCTCGCCGCTCTCGAACTCGACCTTGCCGCGAAGGGTGCTGGTGACCGACACCGTGTCGCCGATGCGAGCCACCGCCTCGGGCTCGTCCAGCAGCCCGGCTCGGCGCAGCGCCGACGCCGCCACCGTCTCCGCCGCGGCGATGGCGAAGCGGGCGGACACACCCGTACGCGAGTCCACCGCCGGCGACGCCCGGACCGCCCGCGCGAAGCGGGACAGCACCTCGAGCACGTGCTCGGGCACCGGCGCGACCAGGGCGGCCTCCTGCCGTACGAGCGCTATCTCCAGGTCCAGATCCAGCGGGTAGTGGGTACGGATCTCGGCGCCGAAGCGGTCCTTGAGCGGGGTGATGATCCGGCCGCGGTTCGTGTAGTCCTCGGGGTTGGCGCTGGCCACGAGCAGCAGGTCCAGGGGGAGCCGGAGCTGGTAGCCGCGGACCTGGATGTCGCGCTCCTCCAGCACGTTGAGCAGGCTGACCTGGATCCGCTCGGCCAGGTCGGGCAGCTCGTTGACCGCGAAGATGCCCCGGTTGGTCCGGGGCACGAGTCCGAAGTGGATGGTCTCCGGGTCACCGAGGGTCCGCCCCTGCGCGACCCGGATCGGATCCACGTCGCCGATGAGGTCACCCACACTCGTATCGGGGGTCGCCAGCTTCTCGCCGTAGCGCAGCGACCGGTGACGCCAGGTCACGGGGGTCGCGTCGCCCTCGACGGCGACCCGGCTGCGCGACGCCGGGGTGATCGGGTGCATCGGATGCTCGTTCAGCTCGGAGCCGGGCAGCACCGGGGTCCACTCGTCCAGCAACCCGACCAGCGAGCGGATCAGCCGCGTCTTGCCCTGTCCACGTTCGCCGAGCAGCACCACGTCATGGCCGGCGAGCAGCGCCCGCTCCACCTCGGGCAGAACCGTGTCCTCGAATCCGACGATGCCAGGGAACCGGTCCTCCCCCGACCGCATGCGCGCCAGCAGGTTGGCCCGCAACTCCTCCTTGACCGTGCGGTAGGCATGGCCCGTCGCCCGCAGCTCACCAAGCGTGCGCGGCAGGTCCTCCGGGAACTCCGGCGTGGGTGGGTGAGCAACGGGTGGCTGGGTGGAGCGGGAGGGCATCGAATTCGGGAGCGACACGAAACCACGCTAGCGCGCGTCTGTTTCCGCGCCAGACACTTTGTGGCGAACTTCGTACGGCTATGTCCGCGAACGCCCGGGCTTGACGGCGGGGGCAGTTCGCCGACGGCGGACAGACTACCATCACACGATCAACAACGTCGATGTGGGAGATCCTTTCATGGCCGAGGTGCCGGAGTACGTTTCGCGGGCTGCCGAGAGGCATGGCCTCGGTCCGATGGTGGTATGGCGCAAGGGGTCGAACCCGTTCGCCACGTTCGTGGTCGCGGTCGGGATCACCGTCGTCGGCGGCGGACTGCTCATCGGCGTGCTCTGGGTGCTGTCCCGGTTCATCGACCAGCTCGAGACCGGCGTGGCGGCGATCGTCATCCTGGCCGGCGTCGCCCTCGTGGGCTCGGCGGTCGTCGGCGTCTACGGGCTGTTCAAGGGCTTCACGGCTCATTTCGTCTATGAGCGCGGCGCCATCCAGACCCGCAACCGCCGCGTGAACGTCCAAGCCTGGGCGCAACTCGACGAGGTGCTGGAGAACTGGGGCGGGCTGCGGAGCAACCCGAAGGTGCTGAGCATCTTCGTCCGTTTCTTCGACGGCCGCCGGTGGGAGATCGAGGCGGCCACCTCCGGCGATCAGACCGACCGTGACGCGCCGCTCGTCGCGGTCTTCATCGACATGGCCCGGCGGCAAGGTCGACCCGTCACACGGCTGCCACGCGTCAAGCTGGAGGACGAGTTCATGCCGCCGCGGTGGCTGGTCGGCGTCCTCGTCGTGCTGCTCTTCGCGGTCTCGTTCGTGGTGTGGCGCAGCCTGCGCGACTCAGGTCTGGCCGATGGTCTCCCCCTCGCCATCGGGTTCCTCACCGCCGGGCTCGGCACGTGGGTCCTCGGCCAGGCCTTCCGTTGGGTACGGGTCTCGGGTTGGCTCTTCACCGCGATCGGCGGCCTCATCCTGATCACCGTCGCCACCCGGCTCCTGCCGTCGGTGAACGGTTGGGTGGTCGGCCTGAGCACCTTCGCCCTCGAGCTGCTCGCCGTGTGGGGGCTCGGGCGGGTCAACGCCATGCTGATGCCCCCGGTCGGCTCGATCGGTCGGTTCCTCTATGCCATCACCCATCGCTGGAGGTTCCGCCCGCGAGCGCACATCGCCCTGCCCGGCCCCGCCACCGCCGCCCGGCTGCTGAGCGTGCCGCCGTGGTCGACCTCGACCGAGGGCCGGTCGGTCGTCACCTTCGAGGTCAACGGCCGGCGGGTCGTCGTCTTCGACCGGGTCCGGCCCAGTCCGCGCATCGCCGACGTGCCCCAGACCGTATGGATGGTTCAGTTGCCGCAGCCGGTGCCGTTCCAGGCGTTGCCGGACGGAACCTGGGTCGACGGCACCGCGCTGTGGTACGCGCGGGAGAGCCTCTTCCGGATGGGCGCCTCGCCGCGCCGGGTCGCCGCCGTGGCCGCCCGCCTGGCCGCCGCGGTCCAGCTGCCCGCCACGACCTACCGGTGACCGGCGTCAGCCCCCCACGGCGCGGGCGATGACCTGCTCGGGAGTCAATGGTGCGGCGGGGTGATGGGTGAGGCACATCGGCGTACGGACGCGCTCGAACGGCTGGCCCTCCGTGGCGGCGTAGAAGACACCGGCGGTCAGCAGGCCGATCTCCGGCAGGGTGCCGCCCCGGGCCTGCGCCATCTGGACGGCCGCGGCGATCTGCACGGGAGCCCCGAGCAGGCCGAAGAACTGGGTGGCCGCGTTGCCCGGGATGTAGTTGTGCAGGCCGCGCGGTGCCTGGGTCGCGAAGACCAGCCCCAGCCCGTACTTGCGCGCCTGGGCGACGAGCGCCAGCGTGCTCGCCGTCGCCGCGGTCGTCCCGGAGGACGGCGCCAGAGTCTGGGCCTCGTCCATGACGAGCAGTCCGCCCAGCGGTCGGTCGCCGGCCGGGTGCCGCTTGATCCAGGCGAACAAAGCCATCTGTAGCTGGTTGACGAAGCTCTGCCGCTGCTCCTCCGCGGGCAGCCCGACCATGCTGATCACCGAGATCCGCGCCCGCTTGCCGATGGCGGGAACGAGCAGCACGCCCGGGTCGACCGGGGTGCCGACGCCGCCGAAGAGCGGGTCGTTGACCATCGCGGCCGTGAGCGTGTCGGCCATCTCCCGGGCCAGCCGTTGACCCTTGCCGATCTGGGTCACGCCCTCGGGCAGCTCGGCGAGGATCGCCACGAACGACCGCAGACCGCCGGCCTCGCCCTGCCGCGCGTAGTAGCTCAGCGCGTCGCGCAGCACCGCCTGGCCCTGCATCGCCTTCGCCGTCGCACCGTCCACCCTGGCCCGTGGCGCCAGCGCCCCCACCGCCACGTCGATGGCGACGCGGAACTCGTCGGGGTCGGCGCGCACCGCCTCGAAGTTGGGCAGCGGCTGGAACGACAGCGGCCGGCCGCTCTCCAGACCCGGGGTCCAGACGACCACCTCGGTCTCGGCGAGCAGGTCGCGCGCGGCGTCGACGTCGCCCGGTGCCCAGCCAGCCGGTGGCTGCGGCCAGGCCTCGCCGAGCCGGGCCAGGTCGTTGTTCGGGTCGAGCACGATCGCGGAGACTCCCCGCAGGGCGCACTCCTCCACGAGGCGCCGGATCAGCACCGTCTTGCCCGAGCCCGACCCCGCGAAGATCACGGCATGCTTGCGCAGGGCGGCCAGGTCGAGGTCGTACGGCCGGTGGTCCCCGACCACCGTGCCGACCCGGATCGCGCCCGTCGCCGGCAGCCCGGCCTCCACTGTGGACACGGCTTCGGGTGCCCGGACCGGCACGTGGATCACCGGGCCGTGGGCCGTCCCGCCTCGCGAGACGGCGGCGGGACCGGCGATGCCGAAGGCGACGCGGAACAGGTCGGTGCCGCTGGCCGGCCGGCGGTCGGCCAGCCAAGCGCCGAGGCGACCGTCCTGTTCGGACTGCATGATGCGCAGCGCGTCGAAGGTGCGCAGGTCGTCGAGGTTCAGTGGCAGCGTGCGACCGCCGCGGGCATGGAACTCGTTGACCGTCTCGGTCGTCTTCGGCCCGGACGGCCAGCGCTCGCTCCGCAGCAGGAACAGGCGCCGCTTCGGCCCGTCCGGATCGAGACCGGCCATCGTGGACGCCGCGTTGATACGGCTCATCACCGCCCCGGGGTGTCCACTCTGGATCGCCCGGAACGCCCAGTGCTCCTCGTCGTCGATGCCCTCATCGATCGTGCGGCGCAAGCGGGCGTGCAGCGGCGGCTTGGCACTGGGCATCGGGTCGAGCCGGTAACCGGGGCCACCCAGCTCGACGACCAGGGCCCGCAGCCCGGCCGCGAGCAGCTCCGGCACCCGCGCGTCCTCGGCCGAGTGGTTCAGCGCCTCCTCCACGTCGGCCTGCTTGACCAGGCTGCTGAACCGGGCATCGAGCTCCTCGAAGCTCGAACCCTCCGACCGTACGGGCAACACCTCACCCCGGCCGAACGGGCCGTCGTCCTCGAGCGTCTCCAGCTCGACCACCGTGTCGCGGCGCAGGCACTCCGCGGCGTGCCGCTCCACCCGCTTGAGCAGCGCCCGCGGGGTGAAGTGCGCGGCCTCGGCGAAGGCCAGCTCGCGGATCGGCCAGGTCGGGTAGGGCGGCCGGAACCCGACGTCGCCGTACCGGCCCTCCAGCCGCTTGCGGACGATCGCCGTGCCGACCTTCGCGTTGGAGACCCGACCGAGGAACGGGGCCTCGCGGAACCGGTCTGGCACCGGGCCGACGGCCTCCCGGCGCAGGATCTTCCACGTGTCGGGGATGCAGGCGACCACGATGAGCGCCTTGCGGGTCAGCTCCCGCAGCGTCATGAGCCCGTTGGCCACCTGGCCGATCATGTTCGCCGATGTCTCGTCCAGCGCGCCGCCGGCCGCGATCGCCGATCCGCCGGACTGGGCGAAAAGGGTGTCCAACTGGTCGAACGCGATGACCGTCGGGCTACCCGTGAGCGCGAGCAGCCGGGAGATGTCGCGGACCATCAGCGAGGGCGGCCGGGGCTGCTCGGTCAGGCCCCACTCGGTCCGCTCGGGAAAGTCGGCCAGGCCCATCGAGGTGAGGTAGGCGTAGCCGAGGTCCTGTTGCGCGTGGTCCTGGGCGCCGTAGAGGACCAGGGCGCGGGCGGTGTGCTGCGTCTCCTGGCCCAGCACGCGGTCCTTCTCGCGCAGCGCGGCGACGAAGGCGGTCAGCTGGGTGTGCTTGAGCGGCGTGTCCCCGCAGATAGCGTCGCGCAGGCCCGGCGGCAGGCCGAGCGTGGAGGTCAGCCGGCGCAGGAACGCCTTGAGCTGCGAGCTCCAGCCGACGCTCTCCCGCAGCAGGCCGTCGGCGATGCACAGGGCCGTGCTCTCCCAGAACCGGGTGCCCGACAGCAGGCTCACGAGGAAGAAGTAGCCGCCGTCGTGCTGGGTGCGGCTGCGCACCATGCCGAGCAGGTGCGTCTTGCCCGAGCCCGCGGGACCCTGCATGACCACGCCCAGCGGGCAGCCGTCGTCGGCGGCCCGCGCCTGGCTCACCCCGTCGAAAATGCTCTCCACCACGTCGCGGTGCAGATCGGCCACGTTGAACGGCGAGGGACGCCACACGTCGTCGGGGGTCGGCGCCAGATCGAACTTCAGCGCCGCCAGCGCGCGGCGCTCGGCGTCGGTCAGAGTCCGGTATTCAACTGTGGTCATGTTCCCTCGATCGCAAACGCGTGGTTCTCTTCGCCGCCGAACCGGAGCGCGGCCTCACGGTCCCTTGTGGACAGTGACTTCAGGTTGGCCACCGGGATCAGCCGGACGCCGGGCTGTACGGCCATCCACTTCAGGGCCGTGTCGAGCTCCGCGCGCGGGATGTCGTCGAGCGCCTCCCTCAGGTCGGCCAGGCTGACCCAGCCGGCCGGCTCCATCGCGAGCCTCAAATAGGCCGTACGCACGCGGTCCTCGATGTCGTCCACCGCCACCGCAACCGCCACGGCGACCGCCGACGCCGGCGCGCGGGCGTGGTCATCAGCGCCGGTGGGCTCGTCGGCGGTGAAGAAGGTGCGAGCGTCCACGCCCCGCGCGGTCAGCGCCCGGCTCAGGCCCTGGACCAGCATGCGTACCGTCGTCGCCGCGGCCCCCTTGCCGCGGGCCTGCTCGGCCAGCACCGCCAGACCCGTGTTCCAGCCCTCCGGCGAGAGCGCGAAGGCGTACGAACGGCCCACCTTGCGCTCCTGCACGAGACCGCCCTCCACCAGCCGTACGCGGTCCCCGCCCGTGAGCGGGGTGCCGGCCAGGTCGGCGAGCTCGGCATTGCTCAGCTCCCGGGCCTCGACCATGAGCGCGGAGAGGACGGCGATCTGGTTCAGGCTGAGCTGCCGTACCAGCCCATCACCCCCACCCAGCCGCTGGGATTTCGCCCCGACGCTCACGCTGGTCTGTCTACCGCACGACACCGCGCGCGGCCGGGAGCAACACGCCGGCACGTGGCATGCTGGCGGGATGCCCCCGCTGCGCACGCCCGAGCACCGGTTCCTGGCGGTACCGGACTTTCCCTACCTACCGTCCTATGTCGACGTCGGTGACGGACTGCGGATGGCGTACGTCGCCGAGGGGCCGGTCGGTGGACCCACCGTGGTTCTGCTGCACGGCGAACCGACGTGGTCGTTCCTGTGGCGGTCCGTGCTGCCGGTGCTCACGTCGGCGGGCATCCGGGTGATCGCGCCGGATCTCATCGGCTTTGGTCGATCGGACAAGCCGGCCGAGGTCGGCGACCACTCCTACGCCCGCCAGGTGTCGTGGGTCCGGACTCTGCTGTTCGACACTCTGGGCCTGCGGGACGTCACGATCGTCGGCCACGACTGGGGCGGGCTCATCGGGCTGCGCCTGCTCGCCGAGCATGGCGACCGGCTGGCCGGGTTCGTTGCCACGAACACCGGCCTGCCGACCGGCGACCAGACCATGCCGGATGTGTGGCTGCGCTTCCGGGAGGCCGTGCGCACGGCTCCCACCCTCGACATTGGACGGTTGGTGCGCGCCGGCTGCGTGGTGCCGCCGTCGCCCGAGGTGCTGGCGGCGTACGACGCGCCGTTCCCGGACGAGAGCTACAAGGCGGCGCCGCGAGCCATGCCCGACCTCGTGCCCGCCACCCCGGACAACCCCGCGTCGGACGCGAACCGCTCCGCGTGGCGTCGGCTGGCCACCTGGGACAAGCCGTTCCTGGTGGCGTTCAGCGACCGCGACCCCATCACGGGCGCGGTCGCCCCGGTGCTGGCGCGCATGGTGCCCGGCGCCCGCACGGTGACCATTCCCGGCGCCGGCCACTTCGTCCAGGAGGATGCCGGGCCACTCCTCGGGGCGGCGATCGCCGACGCCGTGCTGGGTCGCTGACTCACACGCGGGAAGGTCTGCTCACACGCGAGGACGCCTGCTCACACCCGGGAACGCCTGCTCACACGCAGCAACGGCCGCTCACGCGCGGGAGCGGGATTACGCGCGGGAGCGGCGGATCAGCCAGATGACCGCGAGCGTGCAGACGATCAGGCCGAGCCCGATGAGCGTGTGGGTGTTGACCTCCCGGCCGAACGCCGTCCCCACGGGCTCCACCGGGATCTCGATTGCCTTCATGAACTCCTGTACCTCCGAGTTGCCAGCTGTCCCGCTCCGCAATCTGCCGCGAAACCGGACGTTGGGGACGATGCTACCGCAACCGTGCGTAGTCTCCACATCGCATTGCGTAATAGTCGCGGCGCTTCGCCGCGGGCAAGGTCCATAGGCCCTGGTGATCTTGCTGGCGCGAGCGTACGCCGGAGTCATGACATGACATATGTCATGTAAATGCAGATGGCATGGCATGTCAGGTCGGCGGACAGGGGGCACAGCTATGGGCACAACGCAGGTGCTCGAGCGCGAGCATCCACTCACCATCGAGGCGGTCCTGGACAAGCGCCGCTGGCTCGCGCTGGCGATCATCGCGCTGGCCCAGCTGATGGTGGTGCTCGATGCCACGATCGTGAACATCGCCCTGCCACACGCCCAGGCGACGTTGGGCATCGCCGACGCCGACCGGTCCTGGGTGATCACCGCGTACACCCTGACCTTCGGCGGCCTGCTGCTGCTCGGTGGCCGGGTCGCCGACTACTGGGGCCGCAAACGTACGTTCATGGTCGGTCTGGTGGGCTTCGCCGCCGCCAGTGCGGTCGGCGGGTTCGCGCCCACCGGGGAGGTCCTCTTTACAGCCCGCGCGTTCCAGGGCGCCTTCGGCGCGCTGCTCGCTCCGGCCGCCCTCGCCCTGCTCAGCGTGGCGTTCGTCGAGCCGAGGGAGCGGGCCCGGGCATTCGGCGTCTACGGCGCGATCGTCGGCGGGGGCGCGGCGGTCGGGCTCATCCTGGGCGGGGTGCTCACCGAGTACCTCGACTGGCGCTGGTGCATGTGGGTGAACATTCCCATCGCCCTACTGGCGGGCATCGCCGGCATCTGGGGCCTGCGCTCCAGCCGCGCCCGCGGCCGGACCAGTTACGACGTCGGCGGCGCGGTGCTCATCACCGTGGGCCTGGCCGGCCTGGTCTACGGATTCACCAGCGCGGCCGACCCGGCGTACGGCTGGGCTCATCCGTACACACTGACGTTCATCGTTGTCTCGCTGATGTTCGTCGCCGGCTTCGTCGTGCACGAACTGGTGATCGCGAGCCGCCCGCTGCTGCCCATGCGGATCCTGGGCAACCTCACCCGCGGCGGCGCCTATCTCGTCTCGTTGCTCGCGGGGGCCGGGCTGATCGGGGCGGCACTGTTCATGATCCTGTACTTCCAGGAGGTGCTGGCCTACACCCCACTCGGGGCCGGCCTCGCCGCGCTGCCGGTGACGGCGAGCATCTTCCTGGCGTACCCACCGGCGACGTTCCTGCTCACCCGCTGGGGCGCCAAGCCGATCATGGCGGCCGGAGCGTTCATCGGCGCGGCCGGCATGCTCCTGCTCACCCGCATCGGGGTGGCGGGCGACTTCTGGGGCACCGTGCTACCCGGCGAGCTGGTCCTCGGCCTCGGCATCGGGCTGATCTTCGTGCCGCTGAGCAACGTAGCGCTGACCGGTGTGCACCAGCGCGACGCGGGCGTAGCGAGCGCCGTGGTCAACGCGAGCCAGCAGGTGGGCGGCTCCCTCGGAGTCGCGGCGCTGAGCGCGGTCGCGCTCCAGGCTGGAACCGCCTATGTCGCGAGCCACCTCACCTCACCGGCGATGCTCACGGCCGCGTTCATCAACCAGGTCAAGGTGCACACGTTCCAGGTCGCCTTCGCCTGGGCCGCCGGGTTCTTCGTGGTCGCGGGCATCGTGGTCCTCGCCAGCACCTGGAGTCGATCGCGGACGTAATGGGGTGAGTCGATCGCTGATCACCCCCTCGCCGCCCTACGCCACCAGGATCACGCCATATGCTGGCGCGGGAGGTGCGCACGCGTGATCGTGATCCATGCCCTGTGGCGGGACGGGCTCCTGCTCTGGGGCGAGGACTCCCGCCATTTGCCGTACCGGCCCTCCTCCCCCGCCCAGCCACCCGGATCCCGGCGCGGCCGCGCCCAGCATCCGTCCGCCGCCACGGCGGACACCCTCGCCGGCCTGCTACCCGACGGCACCGCCGAAGATGTCGAGCTGTCGCTGCCGACGCGGGGTGGGGCTCCGATCGACTCGCCGGAGCTGGTCCGCGACGACCCGGTCCAGGAGCGGGGCTCGCTCACCCTCGCCCGGTGGCGGGTGCCCGCGCTGCGCTACGGCGTTGACGCCGCCCCCGCCACCCTCGCCGATCTGTCCATTCTGGACGGCAAGGGCGAGGAGGTGGTGCTCGGCGCCGCGACCCGGCACCTGATGCAGGTGGCGGCGTTCGCGGCCGACCTCGTGAACCGCGGGCGGCTGCTCCCGACCGTCGAGGACCGCGACGGCGCTGCTCAGGCACTCTGGCGACCGTTGCTGACCGGTCCCGACGTCACCTGGGCCCAGGCCCTGGTGCTGGCGCTGCCGCCGGTGGCCCGGGCGGCCGGCGGCGACGCACCCGCGGTGGTCACCGAGGCGCTGGACGCGCTGGTCGACGCGGCCGCCCGGCTGGCCATCGACGGCACGGGCACCGGCGTCCCGGCCACCACGGCGGCCACGCGGTGGGTGGCGGCCCTCGTGGGTCCACATCGGACGTTTGCGGCCACGCCCGACGAGACAGCCGGTCTCGCCAAGGCGCTGGCAGTCTGGCAGCGGGACGCGGTGACCGGGCGGGTCCGGGCGTTCTTCCGGCTTGTCGAGCCACCCGAGGAAGGCACCCTCGACGAGGTCGGGTGGCGGGGTGGGGGAGGAGGGCCGGCACGGCAATCGGCGGCGGGCACCGACGGGTGGCGGCTGGACTTCGCCCTGCAGGCCAGCGACCAGCCGAGCCTCCTGGTGGACGCGGACCGGATCTGGTCGGAGGCAGCGTCGCTGGAGTCCTATCTGGACGATCCTCAGGAGACGCTGCTCGCCGAGCTCGGCCGGGCCAGCCGGCTCTATCCCGATCTCGAACAGGCCCTCCGTACGGCGACACCGAGCCGGCTCGACCTGGACACCGCCGGCGCGCACCGGTTCCTCCAGCGCGGCGCGCCGCTGCTGCACGGGGCCGGGTTCGGCGTCCTGCTGCCCGGTTGGTGGAGCCGGCCCGCTTCCCGGCTCGGCGTGCGCCTGTCGGCGTCGTCGCCCCAGGCGCCGGGCACCGTGGCCGGCAAGGCCGCCATCGGACTTCGGTCCCTTGTGGACTACCAGTGGGAGCTCTCGCTCGGCGACGAACCGCTCACCGAGGCGGAACTGCGCGCGCTGACCAACCTGAAGGCGCCGCTCGTACGGCTGCGCGGCCAGTGGGTCGAGCTCGACGCCAACCGGCTCGCGGCCGGACTGAAGGCGCTGCGGGCCCGGGGGCAGATGACGGTGGCGGACCTGCTCCAGGCCGGCCTGTCCCCCGATGGCGGGCCAGCCGGGCTGCCCGTGGTGTCGGTCACCGCCGACGGGCCGCTCGGTCAGCTGCTCGCCGGGCAGGTCGACCGGCGGCTGGAGCCGGTACCCACACCGGAGGACTTCACGGGCGCGCTGCGGCCGTACCAGGAGCGGGGCCTGGCCTGGCTCGCGTTCCTCGAGGCGTTGGGGATGGGCGCGATCCTCGCCGACGACATGGGCCTCGGCAAATCGGCCACGATCCTCGCCCTCCTGCTGCACGACCGGGCGGGTCCGCCGCCCACGCTGCTCGTCTGTCCGATGTCGCTGGTGGGCAACTGGCAGCGCGAGGTGGCGAAGTTCGCTCCCCAGCTGCGCGTCCACGTGCACCACGGTGCGGAACGGGCGAAGGGCGAGGCGTTCGCCTCCGCCGTGGCGGAGGCCGACCTCGTCATCACCACGTACTCCCTGGCCGCTCGGGACGCCATGGCCCTTGGCGGCGTGGCCTGGCACCGCGTCGTCGTCGACGAGGCCCAGGCGATCAAGAACGCGGCGACCCGGCAGGCCGTGGCGGTCCGGGGTCTGCCGGCGGCGCACCGGATCGCGGTCACCGGTACACCCGTCGAGAACCGGCTCGCCGATCTGTGGTCCCTCATGGAGTTCGCCAACCCCGGGCTGCTCGGCTCCGCCACCGCCTTCCGGGCCCGGTTCGCCGAGCCGGTGGAGCGGCGCGGCGACGAGGCCGCGGCGGAGCGGCTGCGACGCCTGACCGGACCGTTCGTGCTGCGCCGGGTGAAGACCGACAAGTCGATCATTGCCGATCTCCCGGAGAAGGTCGAGATGGAGGTCTTCTGCAACCTGACCGGCGAGCAGGCCTCGCTCTACCAGGCGGTGCTCGACGACATGATCGCCCGTATCGAGAGCAGTGAGGGCATCGAGCGGCGCGGGCTGGTGCTGGCCACCATGACCAAGCTCAAGCAGGTGTGCAACCACCCGGCCCAGCTGCTGCGGGACGGCTCGCGCCTGACGGGGCGCTCCGGCAAGCTGGCCGCGCTCGACGAGATCCTCGACGAGGTGCTCGGCGCCGGCGAGAAGGCGCTGCTCTTCACGCAGTACGCCGAGTTCGGCGGCATGTTGCGCGGCCACCTCTCGGCCCGGTTCGGCCGGGAGGTCCTGTTCCTGCACGGTGGCGTCGCCAAGGCCGATCGCGACGCGATGGTCGACCGCTTCCAGACCGACGACCCGGCCTCGCCGCCGGTGTTCGTCCTCTCGCTCAAGGCCGGCGGCACCGGGCTCACCCTCACGGCCGCGAACCACGTGATCCACGTCGATCGCTGGTGGAACCCCGCCGTCGAGGACCAGGCCACCGACCGGGCGTTCCGGATCGGAGCGACCCGTAACGTGCAGGTCCGCAAGTTCGTCTGCGCCGGCACCGTGGAGCAGAAGATCTCCGACATGATCCGGGACAAGCGTGGGCTCGCCGCGAAGATCGTCGGCGCCGGCGAGAACTGGATCACCGAGATGTCCACATCGGAGCTTCGCGACCTGTTCGCGCTCGAGACCGGGGCGGTGGTGGAGTGACGCGTCCATCCGATGACCGCGACCGCCGGCGCGACTTCCCATACGGGCGGCCCATCCGCGTCGAAGGCGGTATCAAGGCGCACAGCACCCGGGGCGAGATCGGCGAGTCGTGGTGGTCCAAGCGCTTCATCGCGGTGCTGGAGTCGTTCGCCGGATTGGGTGGACGGCTCGGCCGTGGACGCAGCTACGCCCGCGCCGGCCAGGTGCTCGCGCTGACGATCGGGCCGGGTGCGGTGACCTCGACGGTGCAGGGGTCTCGCCGCGATCCGTACACGGTGGAGATACGACTGTCCACCTACGACGGTCCGACCTGGACGAGGATCGAGCATGCCATGGCCGAGCAGGCGCTGTTCCTGGCCCGCCTGCTCGCCGGCGAGATGCCCCATCAGATCGAGGAGGCGTTCACCGCGGCCGGTGCGCCGCTCTTCCCGACCCGCCGCCAGGATCTGCGCATGTCCTGCTCGTGTCCGGACGCGACGGTGCCGTGCAAGCACATCGCGGCCACGCTGTACCTGCTCGCGGAGGCGTTCGACGCCGACCCGTTCGCGATCCTGCACTGGCGCGGCCGGGACCGGGCCACGCTGCTGGACAACCTGCGCGCGCTGCGGGGCGCTCCGGCGCGGCCGGCCGCGGCGGCGGAGCCCGCGCTCAGCGGAATCGGCGCGGGACCGGCGCTGCGGGAGATGGCCACGCCGACCCTCGACGAGACCGCCGCACGGTTCTGGGTCGCGCCGGTGCCCCTGCCAGCTCGGCCGCCGACGATCGTCACGGATGTCGACCTGGTCCTGCGAGCGCTACCGACCCCCGACGCCGTGCTCGGTGGTGGCGCCCTCACCGACGCCCTGCGCACCCTCTACGCCGCTTTCCGCCCCTGAAGGCGGCCGGGCACGGCTGATGGCCAACCACGTCCAAGATCCAACTCCGCGGTGAGATTTCCGAGTTTTCTCGGAAATCTGACCGGTGAGCCGGATCAGGCGAGGCCACCGGTGAGGGTGACGCCGCCGTCGAGCACCAGGGTCTGGCCGGTGACCCAGCTCGCCTCGTCGGAGAGCAGGTATGCCACGGCGCTGGCGACGTCGGCCGGTACGCCCAGGCGCTTGGCCGGGTAGCTCGCGGCGACCTGCTCCTCGTGACCCTCGTAGAGCGCGCGGGCGAAGACGGTCTTCACGACCGCCGGCGCGACGGCATTGACGCGGATGCTCGGAGCGAGCTCCACGGCGAGCAGTTCGGTGAGGTACTTCAGCGCCGCCTTCGACATGCCGTAGATGCCGACGACCGGAGCCGGCCGGATCCCGGCCACCGAGGTCACGTTGACGATCGCCCCGCCGTGCCCGCCCATCCACGCGCGGTGGACCTTCCGGGTCCACTCCAGCGCCGAGAAGACGTTGATCTCGAAGACCTTCCGGACCGCGTCGGGCCCGGTGTCGATGGCGGCGGCAGCCACAGGGTTCGTGCCCACGTTGTTCACCAGGTAGTCAATTCGACCATAATGGTGCATCACTGCCTCGATGGCGGCGCCCTGGTGCGCCGGGTCGTGTGCCCTGCCCGCCACGGACATGGCCCGGTCGGCGCCGAGCTGTGCCACCGCCTCGGCCAGCGGCCCCTCGTTGCGACCGGTGACGCAGACCCGCACCCCCCGGTCCACCAGGGCCTGCGCGATGGCCAGCCCGATGCCGCGACTGGCCCCGGTGACGATGGCGGCTCTCGACTCGGACATGCGGCCTCCCTCGGTGGTTGCCCGGACCGCATGCTACGCCGTCGTGATCTCTGCCGTGCGGCAGAATCGGCCCATGAGTGAGCGTCGGCGAGCGAACCGGCATGACCGCGTGGTTGGAGCCGCATGCCCGCCCGCAGCGAAGCGAGGACGGGCATGAGCGTAACGACGACGGTGACCCTGGCCGGTGGGGTGGAGCTTCCGCGGGTGGGCCTGGGCACCTGGCAGCTGAGCGGGCGACGGGCGTACGACACGATCCGGTATGCGCTCGACGCCGGCTACCGCCACATCGACACAGCCACGATGTATGGCAACGAGGCCGAGGTGGGGCGGGCGATCGCGGACTCCGGCCTGCCCCGCACGGAGGTATTCATCACCACGAAGCTGCCGCCCGAGCGGGCCGGGCGGGCCCGCCAGACGCTCGACGCGAGCCTGCGCGCGCTGGCCGTGGCGGCGGTGGACCTGTGGCTCGTCCACTGGCCGACCTCGACGCGCGAGCTCGTGCCGACGTGGGAGGTGTTCCTCGCGGCCCGGTCGGAGGGGCTCGCCCGCGCGGTCGGAGTGAGCAACTTCAGTACCGCCCAGATCGACCGGATCACCGCCGAGACGGGTGAGGCGCCAGCCCTCAACCAGGTGCCGTGGAGCCCGTTCCACCACTCGACCAAGACCCTGGCCGAGCACCAGGAGCGCGGAGTCGTGCTCGAGGGCTACAGCCCGTTGAAGCGCAGCGACCTGCGCTCACCGGTGCTCGCCACCATCGCGGCGGCGCACGGAGCCACGCCGGCCCAGGTGGTGCTGCGCTGGCACCTCCAGCACGACATCGTGGTCATCCCGAAGTCGGCCACCCCGGCCCGCATCGACGAGAACCTCGACGTGTTCGGCTTTGCCCTCACCGACGACGAGATGTCCACTCTCGACGGTCTGTCCTGACGAGCATTGTCGTGGGGGGGGCCCCCCGCCGGGCCCCCCCCCC
>JBQGBY010000130.1:0-2360 GCA_052038195.1 Micromonosporaceae bacterium
GCGCACGGCCATGTCCTGGAGGCGGAAGCCGAGGCGCGCCGGATCCGCGGTGACGCCTCCCGGCCAGGGCACGTTCCGGTAGAGGCGGTTGGGGTCCTCGTCGTTGGCCACGTACACGTCGAGGCGGCCGTCGCCGTCGAGATCGGTCACCACGGCGCCGAGACCGTGCTCGGGCTCCTCCGGGTCGATGCCGGCGAGCTCGCCCACCTCGCGGAACGTCGGCCGGCCGCTCCCGTCCGGTCCCAGGTTCAGGTAGAGGAGGTCGCGCACGCCGCGGTGGTTGGTGGGGTACCCGTCGAGTGAGCCCGGAATCGGAGCGTTCGGGTCGGTGTACCCGGCCACGAAGATGTCCGGGAGTCCGTCGCCGCTCACGTCGCCCACGGCCGCGCCCGCGTGCCAGCCGTATGCGGTGATGCCCGCGGGCCGCGCGATCTCGCTGAAGGTCCCGTCCCCCCGGTTCCACAGCAGCGCGTCGTACGTGTTGGACGTGACGTACAGGTCCGTGTGGCCGTCCAGATCGACGTCGGCCGCGACGCAGCCGTTGCCGCGCAGCGCCAGGTTGGCCCCCGAGCCGCGGCTGACGTCGGTGAACGTCCCGCCCTCGTTGTGGAAGAGGGCGCTGCGCGGGAGGTCACCCGCCTCCCTCCAGCGGGCGACGTCTTGCTCGGCGTAGGAGTTGACCACGAACAGGTCGAGCCACCCATCGGCGTCGTAGTCGAGCCAGCAGAGCCCCCCGCCCATCGCCGCCGGCGTGTCCGTCGAGCCGGCCGAGAAGCGGGAGGCGCCGTGCCGGAACCGCAGGCCCACGTCCCCGGCAACGTCGTGGAGCTGCGGGGCCACGAAGCCCGTCGGGTTCAACGGGGCCGGTGGCTCCGTGGCGGGCGCCGAAGGCTGGGCCGACGCGTCCCGCTCGCGCCGGACGGTGAACACACCGTCCTGGAGCGACAGCTCGAACGTGCGCTCGAAGCGCAGCGGTTGTGACCCGACGAGCGTGGCCACGGCGATTGGCGGGCCCTGTCCCGCGCCCGGCTCGAGGGTCACGTCGGCACGGTCGACCTCCCCGGCGGGGACCCCGAGCCACGCGAGGGTCGCCAGCACGATCTGCTCGGCAGCGCCGCGGTCCAGCCGGGTGGCGACCCCCTGGGAGGGCAGGACCTCGACCCGCGGCAGCTCGCCGCTCGACGCCGCGATCGCGCCGGCCCCGCCCAGGCTCGGCTCCGCCGTGAGCCCGGCCACGAAGACGACGCCGGTCGCGGCGACCAGGGCGACGGCCGTCACCGCGCCCACCGTCGCGCGCCCGGCGGCGCGGATCCGCAGGCGCGTGCGGTCGACCGCGGGACGCGTCCGGTCGGCGGACGCCGCCAGCTCGATCAGGGGTCGCGCCGCGCAGACCAGGGCAAGGGCGCCGAGGACCGCCACCTTCGTCGCGAACTCACTGACCAGGGGGGCGATCAACAGCACGGCCAGCAGGCCGATCGCGGCGCCGAAGGCCCGCCGCGCCGGCCGCGACTCGGGCACCGTCTTCGGGTCGGTGATCATGAAGAACAGGAACACCAGGATCTCGGGGGAGAACACGAGGATTCGCCACAGCTCGGCCCCCGTGATCGGTCCGAGGTGCCAGCGCGCGGTCATCGCATGCTCGGTCGTGGCCAGCACCGCGATGCCGGCGGCGAAGACGAGCCAGAAGCTGATGGCGACCCCCAGCAGCTGGAGCCGGCGGAGGATCGCGAAGCCCCCGGCGACGATCAGGGTGAGCGCCAGCGCCAGCCAGACCGACATCGGCCCCCACCAGAAGTCCAGGGGCTCGGCCCGCCCGGAGCCGAGCAGCAGGAAGCAGGCGACCAGCCCGAAGTTGGACGGGTTGAAGACGTGCCGGCCGCGGAAGCGGATCACGTACTTCGAAAGCAGCGAGATCGCCGCCGTCCCCGCGAAGATCCACCAGCCGTGCAGGCTCCACCAGTCGCCGTGCTCGGTGCCGGGGACCCGGAGGATGAACGCAACGCCGTTGCCCGTGAGCATGGCGCTGGCGGGCCACATGATCACCCGCCGGTGCCGGAACGTGATCGCGACCTCCAGCACGGCGCAGGTGAGGATCGAGACCAGGATCTGGGCGATCGAGAGCTGGAAGTCGAAGGCGACCTGCCCGAGCACTTGAAGCGACACGATCACGCCCGCGAGGTGCAGGCGGGGGTCGCGCAGGCTCGGCAGCAGCACCGGGTAGTCCGTGCCGCGGAGCCGCAGGGACCGTGGCGCCGTCACCGGCTCAGTATGGCCGGTTGCCCGAACGCGGGCGGCGTGCGCGTCAGACGCCGAGCCGCTCGGACGCGAGGCGGGTCCCGTCGACCCGGGCGCCGATCTTG
>JBQGBY010000131.1:0-24510 GCA_052038195.1 Micromonosporaceae bacterium
CGGCGCCGCACCGGCTCCGTACGATGGGCCGATGCTCCGTACGGTCTCCTCGGCACTGGCGACGGGTGTGCCTGCGGGCGTCGCCGGAACGGTCGACTCGGTCAACCCGGCCCGCCTCTCCGACGTCGTGGCGCGGGTGCAGCTGGCCGACGCGAAGACGTTCGCCGCCGCCTGCCGGGCCGCGCGTACGGCTCAGCCAGGCTGGGCGGCGGTCCCGGCCCCGGTGCGCGGACAGGTGATCTCGTCCATCGGCCGGATCGTGGCGCAGAACAAGGAGGCCCTGGCGGCGCTGGTGACGCGTGAGGTGGGCAAGCCGCTGGCCGAGGCGCGGGGCGAGGTTCAGGAGATCATCGATACCTGCGACTTCTTCCTGGGCGAGGGGCGGCGCCTCTACGGCGAGACCGTGCCCAGCGAGATGCCGGACAAGCAGCTGTTCACCTTCCGGGTGCCGGTCGGGGTCGCCGCGGTGATCACTGCCGGCAACTTCCCGGTCGCCGTGCCGTCGTGGTACCTGGTGCCCGCGCTCCTGTGCGGCAACGCGGTGGTGTGGAAGCCGGCCGAGTACGCCGCCGCCTCGGCTCAGGCGATGTACGAGCTGTTCGCCGCGGCCGGCCTGCCGGCCGGAGTGCTCCAGGTGGTGCAGGCGGACGGATCGTCCACATTCGACGGTCTGGCGTCGGCGTTGGCCGACCGTACGGTCGACAAGGTCGGCTTCACGGGGTCCACTGTGGTCGGTGAGCGCATCGGCGAGCTGTGCGGCCGGCACCTGCAGTCCCCCTGCCTGGAGCTCGGCGGCAAGAACCCGATGGTGGTCGCGCCGTCGGCCGATCTCGCGCTGGCCGTCGACGGTGCGCTGTTCGGCGGCTTCGGCACGGCCGGGCAGCGGTGCACCTCGCTGGGCACCGTGCTGGTCCACGAGAGCGTGCACGAGCGCTTTGTGTCAGGCTTCGCCGACGCCGTCGCGCGGGCGCCGATCGGCGACCCCACGCAGAGTGTCCTGTACGGACCGATGCTCTCGTCCCGGTTCGCGCGCCGGTACGAGTCCTATCTGGACTGGATCGGTGACAGCCACCGGGTGCTCGGCTCGACCGCCGTGGGCCGGGTTACGGCGGCGAACCCGCGGGCCGGTTTCGTGGGTTCACCCGAGGACGGGCTCTACTACCACCCCGTCGTCGTCGACGGTGTACGGCCCGACGAGCCGCTGTTCGGCGAGGAGACGTTCGGCCCGATCGTCGGCGTCACCCCGTACCGGACGCTCGACGAGGCCATCGAGCTGGCCAACCTTCCCGGCTACGGCCTGTCGTGCTCGATCTACACCACCGACCCGACCGAGGCGTTCCGGTTCCGGGCCGGCATCGGCGCCGGCATGGTCTCCGTGAACAACTCGACCTCGGGCGCCGAGGCGCACCTGCCGTTCGGCGGCAACGGCCGGTCGGGCAACGGGTCACGCCAGTCGGGCCGGTGGGTGCTCGACCAGTTCACCCGCTGGCAGGCCATGAACTGGGACTACTCCGGCCGGCTGCAGAAGGCCCAGATGGAGACCGCCACCATCACCCCGGACCTGGGCTTCCGCCTGCCTGCTCCCGAGGCGTGATCCGTCGGTGGCGCCGGGTCCGCGCTGGACGGTACCGTGCCCGAATGTCCTCGCCACCGGCCATTCGAGAGGTGACGCCGCCACCGACCGTACGGCCCGACGTGGCCTGGCGACCGGTCGGGGGCGCGCTGGCCGCGGTCGCGGTCCTGCTCGCGGCGACCGCCAATCAGTACGGGTACCACCGCGACGAGCTCTACTTCCGGATGCTCGATCCGGCCTGGGGATACGTTGACCAGCCTCCGCTCACGCCGCTCCTGGCCCGGGTAGCCACGACAGTGCTCGGCGACAGCGTGTGGGCGCTGCGGGCTCCCGCCATCGTCCTTCTGCTAGGCGCGGTCGTCCTCGCCGTACTGACCACCCGGGAGCTCGGCGGAGGGCGGGCCGCGCAGACACTGTGCGCGTGGGGCCTCGCCTTCGCCGGCCTACCGCTGGCCTTCGGGCACACGCTGCTGACCGCCACCGTCGACCTGCTCGTTTGGGCTGCGGTGCTGCTGCTGGCGGTTCGGGCGCTCCTGCGCGACGAACCGCGCTGGTGGCTCGCGGTCGGCGCGGCCGTCGGGGTTGGCCTGCTCAACAAGCAGCTCGTCATCCTGTTGCTGCTTGGCCTGGCCGTCGGGCTGCTCCTCGCCGGCCCGCGGACGGTGTTCCGCTCCCCCTGGCTGTGGGCCGGGGTCGCGCTGGCACTGGTCGTCGCCGCGCCGAACCTGATCTACCAGGCCACCCACGACTGGCCACAGTGGACGATGGCAGGCGCCCTGTCGGCGCGTGGCGGTACTGAGGCCCGGGCGCTGCTGCTGCCGATGCAGGCGATCCTTCTTGGCGCGACGCTGCTGCCGATCTGGGTCGCCGGGTTCGTCGCCCTGCTACGCCGCGAGTCCTGGCGCCCGGTGCGCGCGATCGCCGTCGCCTACCCGGTGGTCCTGCTCGTCACACTGATCAGCGCCGGTCAGATCTACTACCCGCTGGGCCTTGTCGCGGTGCTGTTCGCCGCCGGCTGCGTGCCGACAATGGACTGGATCGCCCGGCGGGGCCGCTCACGACTGCGGGTGGTGGCCGTCGCGGTCGGCATCAACGTCCTGCTCTCGGCGCTTATCTCGGTGCCGCTGGTGCCGATGGACGCGCTGGGCGGCACGCCCATCCCGGCCATCAACCAGGTTGCCCGTGACTCGGTGGGGTGGCCGGTCTACGTCCGCACCGTCGCGGCCGTGTACACGTCGTTGCCGGCGGCGGACCGCGCCCAGACCGTGCTGCTCACGAGCAACTACGGCGAGGCCGGAGCGCTGCACCGGTTCGGCCCGGAGTACGGACTGCCGGCCGTCTACAGTGGACATAACGAGCTGTGGTTCGCCGGCCCCCCGCCTGACTCGGCGACGATGGTGGTGGCCTGGACGCAACGACTCGACCGCCTGCGGGCGGTGTTCCGCGACTGCGAGCTCCGCGCAGTCCTCGACAACGGCGTGGGCGTGGACAACGAGGAGCAGGGAGCCGTGGTCGCCGTCTGCCGCGACCCGCTCGGCGGCTGGTCGAACGTCTGGCCGCAACTGCAGCACTACAGCTGACGGCTGCGGCGTCAGTGGGCCTTGCGGGCGCCGGTGTAGTACTCGAAGAGCAGGCCGGATGCGGTGAGCAGAATCGCCACCACGCCGGCCGCGATCAGCCACCAGGCCAGGTACACCAGACCGAGCCCGGTGATGAGCGTGGCCAGGCCGATGCCGAACGGCCAGTAGCTGCCGGGGCTGAAGAAGCCGATCTCGCCCGCGCCGTCGGCGATGTCCGCCTCGTGGCGGTCCTCCGGACGCAGGTCGATGCGGCGGGAGACGAACCAGAAGTACCCGCCGCACATCAGGCAGAGCAGCCCCGACAGGGCGAGGGCGATCACACCGATCCACTCGATCGTGTGCGTCGGGGAGTCGTACCAGCTCCACCAGCCGTAGACGGCGCAGGCCAGGAACAGGAACGCCGTGACGATCAGGAAGAGCTTGTACTCGGCCCTCATGGCAGGATCCTCAGCTCGTCGCGTCGCGCTTGGTCTCGAACGGGAATGTCGTCACCGCGAACGGCGCCTGGCCGATGGCCTCCAACGCGTCCGGCGTGCTCGCCCCGTCCGCCTTGGCCGCGAGCCAACGCTCGAAGTCCTCAGGGCTCACCGCACGTAGCTCGAAGTTCATCATGGAGTGGTACGTCCCGCAGAGCTCGGCGCAATGGCCCACGTAGGCGCCCTCGGTGGTGATGCTGGTCTCGAAGCGGTTCTCGAGGCCGGGGATGACGTCCCGCTTGAACAGCATCTCCGGCACCCAGAACGAGTGGATCACATCGACCGAGTTCTCGACGAACTCGATCCGCCGGTTCGTCGGGACCACGAGCACCGGGATGTAGTCGCTGTCCCCGACCGTGGCGACCGGCAGCCCGTCCGGCCCGCGGGTCTCGGGGTAGGAGAAGATCCAGTTCCACTTGGAGGCCTGCACCGACACCGTAAGGTCGGCGTTGCCGAGTCGGTTCACGTCGGTCTGGACCACCGCCGTGTAGTAGAAGAGCACCGAGACGACCAGGAACGGCGCCACCGTGTAGACGATCTCGATCGGGAGGTTGTACCGGGTCTGGGGCGGCAGTGCCTGACCACGCTTGCGGTACCGGATGACGCACCAGAAGATCAACGCCCAGGTGAAGACGCCGACCGAGAGTGCCGCGATGGCCGACCCGATCCACAGGTTGAACATCTGGTTGCTCTGCGGTGTCACGCCACCCTTCGGCCAGCCGAAGGCGAAGGCGTCGTCGGCCGAGCACCCGGCGACTAGCCCGAGCGTCAGCAGAATCCCGGCAAACCCGACGACCCGGGGCCCGGAACGAGGGGTGCGTGAACCCGTTGCGACCACCTGGGGCTGCCTCCTCACACGGCGACGATCAACCGCAGACTACCTGCCGGGGTATACCCGTGAGGCGTGGGGTCCGGCGAGTCACCAGAGTTACCGTGACGGGGTGGCCGCCCCGCTTGCTCTGTAAGGAAGGGCACCTTGGTGACAACTGGTGTGCAGGAGGGTGTCCCTCCTGAGGGTGACCGGGTCTACCTGGACGCGGCGAGCGCGGTGCCCCTGCACCCCGTGGCGCGGGCGGCGCTGGAGGCCGCGCTCGACGACGGCTGGGCCGATCCGGAGAAGCTCTACGGTGCTGGGCGCCGGGCCCGGCACCTGCTCGAGGCGGCCCGGGGCGCTGCCGCCGAGGCGATCGGGTGCCGGATGGAGGAGCTGACCTTCACCCCGGGGGGAGCTGACGGGTGCCGGCGGGCCGTCGCCGGACTGCTGCGCGGCCGCCGGAGCGCAGGCGACGTCTTCGTGCACTCGACAGTGGAGCACTCGGCGGTACTGCACGCCGTGGAGGCCCACGTCGCTGCCTCGGGCGGGGCCGTGCCCGTGCCGGTGGACCGGCTCGGCCGGCTGGACCTGTCGGCGTTCCGTTCCGCGGTACGCCAGGCCGGGGTCGCCGCGGCGGCCGTCATGAGCGCCAACCACGAGGTGGGCACCCTGCAGCCGATCGACGAGGTTGCCGGCGTCTGCGCGGAGGCGGGCGTGCCGCTGTTCGTGGACGCGGCCCAGTCCCTCGGTCGGCTGCCCGTCCCGGAGGGCTGGTCCGTGCTGACCGCGAGCGCCCGCAAGTGGGGCGGCCCGGCGGGTGTGGGGTTGCTGGCCGTACGGTCGTCGACCCGCTACGACGGCGAGCCGCCGCCGCCCGTACCGGTACCCCTCGCCGTCGCCGCGGCGGCGTCCCTGCGTGCTGTCCTTGATGAGGCCGCGGCGGAGGCTTCGCGGCTGGCCCCCCTGGTGGAGCGCATCCGCGCCGCGGTGCCGGCGACCGTGCCCGATGTCGAGGTGGTTGGTGACCCGGTACACCGGCTACCGAACCTGGTCACCTTCTCGTGCCTGTATGTCGACGGCGAGGCGCTGCTGTCGGCCCTGGACCGGCGGGGCTTCGCGGTGTCGTCGGGCTCCTCGTGCACATCGTCCACATTGGACCCTAGCCATGTGCTGGTGGCGATGGGGGTTCTCTCCCACGGCAACGTCCGGGTCTCGCTGCATCGGGGAACGAAATCCTCCGATGTGGACAGATTCCTCGCCGAGCTGCCGGGCATCGTCGCCGCACTCCGGGCCGAGGCGGGGGTGAGGAACCTGTGACCCCCACCGATGTCCTCGACTGTCTCGGCCAGCGCTGCCCGCTGCCCGTCATCGAGCTCGCCCGGCGACTTCCCCAGCTGCCGGTCGGCGCGGTCCTGCGGGTGCTCGCCGACGACCCGGCCGCCGCCAACGACATCGCGGCGTGGTGCCGCATGCGCGATCAGGAGTACCTCGGCGCCGTCGACGGCCCCGGCTTCGACGTCCGCCGCCGCCACTGACCCCCGGGTCGCTCGAGTCGGTCAGGCCTCGGGGAGGCACACCCGTACGTCAGCGGCGCACTCGTCGCCGTACGACTCACTCAGGCGCTTGAGCAGGATGTCGGGGCGCACCTCGTACTCCTGGGCGCCCGAGGTCTCCAGCACGAACGCGGCGACGAGCGAACCCACCTGGCAGGCGCGCTCGATGGGCAGGCCCCAGCTGCGCGCGGCGAAGAACCCGGCCCGGAAGCCGTCGCCGACCCCGGTCGGATCGACCGTACGCACGCCGTTGGCCACGTGAACCTCGATCGGGTCGATGTCACGACCGGTGACCCGCACCCCGTTGACACCCAGCGTGGTGATGCGCACCGCGACCCGGTCGAGCACGGCGGCGTCGGAGAGCCCGGTCTTGGTCTCCAGCAGCTGCTTCTCGTACTCGTTCGTGATCAGGTAGGTGGCGCCGTCGAGGAGGCTGATGATGTCCTCGCCCTCCATGCGGGCGAGCTGCTGCGACGGGTCGGCGACGAAGGCGTACCCACGCTCCCGGCTCTCCTCGGTGTGCCGCAGCATCGCCGTCGGGTCGTTGGGGCTCACGATGACCAGGTCCAGCCCGCCGAGCCGTTCCGCGATCGGCAGCAGCTCGATCTCGCGCGCCTCGCTCATCGCGCCCGTGTAGAACGAGGCGATCTGGTTGAGGTCGTCGTCGGTCGTGCAGACGAACCGTGCCGTGTGAAGAAGCTCGCTCACATGCACCGAGTCGCAGTCGACGCTGTGGCGCTCCAGCCAGCCGCGGTAGTCGACGTCGAAGTCAGGACCGACCGCCCCGACCAGAGCCGGGCGCAGGCCCAGCAGGCCCATCCCGTACGCGATGTTCGCGGCGATGCCGCCCCGCCGCACCACGAGGTCGTCGACGAGGAACGACAGGGAGACCTTGTCGAGATGCTCGGCTACGAACTGGTCGGCGAACCGACCCGGGAAGTGCAGCAGGTGATCGGTGGCGATCGAGCCCGTGACGGCGATCCGCATCGGCGCAAACCTCATACAGGGTGTCGGGGCGGGGATGAGGTTGAGCCTACAGACGCCGACGACCGGCACACCCTCTCGGGGCACCGGTCGTCGTTGGCCTGGGTCGGCCGGTCACTGCGCGTTCATCCGAGCCGGCCGTGGACCCCCGCGGCTCAGTGGAAGGAGTCGCCGCAGGCACAGGAACCCGAGGCGTTGGGGTTGTCGATCGTGAAGCCCTGGGCGTCGATGCGGTCGACGAAGTCGATCGTGGCGCCCATGAGGTACGGCTGGCTCATCCGGTCGACGACAACCTCCACCCCGCCGAACTCGGCGATGTTGTCCCCGTCCAGGCTGCGCTCGTCGAAGAAGAGCTGGTAGCGCAGGCCGGAGCAGCCACCCGGCTGCACCGCCACCCGCAGGCGGAGGTCGTCGCGACCCTCCTGCTCCAGCAGCGCCTTGGCCTTGACGGCCGCGGCGTCGGTCAGCACGACGCTGGTGGCCTGGGACGACTCGGTGCTCGTCACGTTACTGCTCCCTTGCCGGTGTCAGTGCTCGGTCGGGCTGTCAGCGGAAAGCAACATCGGGGCCCCGGCCGGCATTCCCCATGCTACGCGGGGCCCGGTCGCCGACCCCGGCACGCGACCGAGGACACACGAGCCGGACATCACGAAGGGCACCCCCTCCGGGGCGAAAGGGGGTGCCCCACACTCATGGCGGCCCGTAGCCGGGCCGATACGTCAGGCGAGTTCGAACCGGTCGAGCTCCATGACCTTGACCCACGCCGCGACGAAGTCGTGAACGAACTTCTCCTTCGCGTCGTCGCTCGCGTAGACCTCCGCCAGCGCTCGCAGCTCCGAGTTCGAGCCGAAAACCAGGTCCACCCGGCTGCCCGTCCACGTATGCCCCGAGACGTCGGTGCCCGTGAAGGTCTCCGCGGCCCCGTTGGTCGGCCGCCACGTGGTGCCGAGCTCGAGCAGGTTCACGAAGAAGTCGTTGGTCAACCAGCCGGGGCTCTTCGTGAATACGCCGGTCGACGACCCGTCGTAGTTCGCGCCCAGGACGCGCAGGCCGCCGACGAGGACCGTCATCTCGGGTGCGCTCAGGGTGAGCAGGTTCGCCCGGTCCACGAGCAGGTACTCCGCCGGCAGGCCGTGGGCGGTCGCAACCCCCTTGCCGAGGTAGTTGCGGAACCCGTCCGCCTTCGGCTCGAGGGCCGCGAACGACTCGACGTCGGTCTGCTCGGCCGACGCGTCGACGCGACCGGGCGTGAAGGGGACCTCGACGTCGTACCCGGCCGCCTCGGCGGCCTGCTCGACACCGACCCCACCCGCCAGCACGATCACGTCGGCGAGCGAGACCTGCCGGCCGCCAGCGGCGTTGAACGACTCCTGGATGCCCGCGAGCGTGCGCAGCACCGTCGCGAGCCCGGCCGGGTTGTTGACCTCCCAGCCGCACTGCGGCTCGAGGCGGATGCGCGCACCGTTGGCCCCACCCCGCTTGTCGCTGCCCCGGAACGAGGAGGCCGACGCCCATGCGGTCGAGACCAGCGCAGCCACGGTCAGGCCCGATGCGGCGATCTGTGCCTTCAGGGCCGCGACGTCGGCGGCGTCGATGGCCTCGCCGGCCGGGGCCGGGAGCGGGTCCTGCCACAGCAGCACCTCTGACGGCACCTCGGGTCCGAGGTAACGAGCGAGCGGGCCCATGTCACGGTGGGTCAGCTTGAACCAGGCGCGGGCGAAGGCGTCCGCGAACTCGTCCGGGTTCTCCATGAACCGCCGCGCGATCGGCTCGTAGATCGGGTCGAACCGCAGCGCGAGGTCGGTCGTCAGCATCCGCGGCTCGTGACGCTTGGCCGGGTCGTACGCGTCCGGCACGGTGCCCGCGCCCGCGCCGCCCTTCGGCCGCCACTGGTGGGCACCCGCGGGGCTCGCGGCCAGCTCCCAGTCGAAGCTGAACAGGTTCCAGAAGAAGTTGGTGCTCCACCTCGTCGGTGTGGTGGTCCAGGTGACCTCCAGACCGCTGGTGATCGTGTCCGCGCCCTTCCCCGTGCCGTACGAGCTACTCCAGCCCAGGCCCTGCTGCTCCAGCGCGGCCGCCTCAGGGTTGGGGCCGACGGCGTCGGCTGGGCCCGCGCCGTGCGTCTTGCCGAAGGTATGACCACCGGCGATCAGGGCGACCGTCTCCTCGTCGTTCATCGCCATGCGGCGGAACGTCTCGCGGATGTCGCGGGCCGCGGCGATCGGGTCCGGGTTGCCGTTGGGACCCTCGGGGTTCACATAGATGAGCCCCATCTGCACGGCGGCCAGCGGGTCCTCCAGCTCCCGGTCGCCCGAGTAGCGGTCGTCGCCCAGCCAGTTGGTCTCGGGGCCCCAGTAAACGTCCTCGTCGGGCTCCCACACGTCGGCCCGCCCACCGGCGAACCCGAAGGTTGGAAAGGCCATCGATTCCAGGGCCACGTTGCCGGCGAGGATCATGAGGTCGGCCCAGGAGAGCTTCTGGCCGTACTTCTTCTTGACCGGCCACAGCAGGCGGCGCGCCTTGTCGAGGTTGGCGTTGTCCGGCCAGCTGTTCAGTGGCGCGAAGCGCTGCTGTCCGGCGCCGGCGCCGCCCCGACCGTCGCTGATGCGGTACGTGCCGGCGCTGTGCCAAGCCATCCGGATCATGAACGGGCCGTAGTGGCCGAAGTCCGCCGGCCACCACTCCTGCGAGGTCGTCAGCACCTCCGCGATGTCGCGCTTCACGGCCGGGAGGTCGAGGGCCTTGAAGGCCTCGGCATAGTCGAACGCCTCGCCCAGCGGGCTCGCCACGGCCGGGTTCTTGGCGAGGATCTTCAGGTTGAGCCGGCTTGGCCACCAGGTGCGGCTGCCGCCGCCCTCGGTTGGGTGCGCGGCGCGCCCGTGGGCGACGGGGCAGCCGCTACTCTCCGTGCTCGCGTCGGTGACGAGGGCATCGGGGTTCTCGGCCATGCGATTCCTTTCAGGACCGGGGGATGGCGACGCCTACTTCACCAGCTTTTCTGGAGACAGTCAAGAAAACGGCGGCGTGTCGCCCCGGTGTCCGGCGTGTTGCGGCGCCGATGTCAGGAAGGGCACCTTGCTGCACGGCAGATGTCAGGTTGGTGCCCCTCCTGACACGGAACCCACCGGACCCGCCGGACCCGCCGGACCCACCCAACCGCGCCGGACCTCGGCGGCCAGGGACCGCAAGCCGTCGGCCGACTCGGCCATCGCCCGGACCGTGTCGCCGTCGAGGTGGTCGACCAGCCCGTACGCCCGGGTGACCCCGGCCTCGTGCGCCTCGGCGGGGTCAGCGCTGACCCGTCCGGCCAGCACGATGCACGGCCGCCCCCGGTGGCGGGCGGCGGCGGCAACCCCGGCGACCAGCTTGCCCCGCAGCGACTGCGCGTCGAAGGACCCCTCGCCGGTGATCACCAGATCGCACGAGTCGATGGCCGTGTCGAGACCGACCGCCCGCGCGACCACCTCAAGGCCAGAGACGATGGCCCCACCACAGGCCAGGATCGCGGCGCCCAGACCACCGGCGGCGCCGGCGCCGGGCTGGTCGGCGAGCCCGGGCGGGCAGGTCGCCAGCGACCGCTCCAGCACCGAGGCGTACCGGGCCAGCGCCGCGTCCAGCAGCGACACCTGGTCGGCGCTGGCCCCCTTCTGCGGCCCGAACACCACCGAGGCGCCGCGCGGTCCGGTGAGGGGACTGTCTACATCGGAGGCTCCGACGAGCGTCACGCCACGCAGCCTCGGCTGCCCCGACAGCCCCTCGCAGTACCCGAGGGCGATGCCGCCGTACGGCAGCAGGTAGCCCGCGGCGTCGACGGGCGCGGCACCGAGCGCCGCCAGCAGGCCGGCCCCGCCATCGTTGGTGGCCGATCCCCCGAGTCCGATCACCACCCGCCGTACGCTCGTCTCCACCGCGGCAGCGACCAGCCCGCCCACGCCATAGGTGGTGGTCACCGTCGGGTCGCGCCGTTCGGGCGGCACGAGATGCAGCCCACAGACCTGCGCCGCCTCCAGGTAGGCGGTGCCCGCAGACAACAGCACGGTGGCCTCAACCGGATCGCCGAGCGGGCCGACCGTAGAGACCACCCGCCGTACGGCCGCCTCAAGGTGAGGCTCGAGCGCGTCGAGGAAGCCGGGACCGCCGTCCGCGAGCGGCCGTACGGTCACCTCGTCCTGGGGCGCGGCATCCCGCCAGCCCTGCGCGATGGCCTCGGCAGCAGCGGCCGCGGAGAGCGTGCCCGCGAACTTGTCCGGACACACCAGGACCCGCACGCCCGGAGTCTCCCACGTCACACCGCTGGGCATCCCGTGGCCGCAGGCATGGCGGTGCCCCTATGCGACGATCGGAACCGTGACGACCTTTGTGGAACCCTCCGGTACCCCCGTCGCCTTGCTGCTGCTCGGTCGCGGCACAGACGCCGCCTCCGAACGTGGGGTCGAGTGTCCCGGGGCATTGCCCTCCCCGAGCGACCCGACGCTGGTGGCGCGGGCCCGGGCGGCCAAGGAGGCGTTGGGCGACCGGCTGTTCATCCTGGGCCACCACTACCAGCGCGACGAGGTGATCCAGTTCGCCGACGTCACCGGTGACTCGTTCAAGCTGGCCCGCGACGCCGCGGCCCGCCCCGAGGCGCGGTACATCATCTTCTGCGGCGTGCACTTCATGGCTGAGAGCGCCGACATCCTGACCTCGCCCGACCAGAAGGTGATCCTGCCCGACCTTGCCGCCGGCTGTTCGATGGCCGACATGGCGGCGATCGCCCAGGTCGAGGCGGCGTGGGATCTGCTCACCGAGGTTAGCGCCGCCGACTCGACGGTCCCGATCACATACATGAACTCCAGCGCCGCGATCAAGGGGTTCGTGGGTCGCCACGACGGCGCGGTCTGCACCTCCTCCAACGCCGAGCGCGCGCTCCGGTGGGCCTTCGAGCGGGGGCAGCGGGTGCTCTTCCTGCCTGACCAGCACCTCGGACGCAACACGGCGGTGTCGCAGATGGGGTTCGACCTCGACGACTGCGTGCTGTACGACCCGCACAAGCCCGGCGGAGGGCTGACGTCCCGGCAGCTGCGCGAGGCGAAGATGATCCTGTGGCGCGGCCACTGCTCGGTACACGGACGGTTCACGCTCGACTGCGTGGATGAGGTACGCCAGCGGGTACCCGGGGTCAACGTGCTGGTGCATCCTGAGTGCCGGTACGAGGTGGTGACGGCGGCCGACTACGTCGGATCGACGGAGTACATTATCAAGACGATCAATGAGGCCCCGGCCGGGTCGGCGTGGGCGATCGGTACCGAGCTGAACCTGGTGCGGCGGCTGGCCAACCGGCACCCGGACAAGGAGATCATGTTCCTCGACCGTACGGTCTGTTACTGCTCAACCATGAACCGAATCGACCTGCCGCATCTGGTCTGGGCGCTCGAGGAGCTCGTCGCCGGCCGGGTGCCGAACCAGATCAGGGTGGATGCCGACGTCGCCCACCACGCGCGAGTCGCCCTCGACCGGATGCTCGCCCTACCGGCCGGAGCGGCAACCTGACAGCAGGAAGTCAGCGCTACGACACGCTGAGTAGCGGCACAACGCGAGGATGGGACGGCACACCCAAAATGGGCTCCGTACCCACGTCCCCCAGCCGACGACCCGAATTCCATGCCCTCCTCCCCCACCCAGCCGCCCGGATCGAAATCGACCCCACCGTGTGCGCCGCGCCACGTCGTCTCAGGCGCTATGCTCGGCCGGCGAGTTCGATCTTTGTCTGTCCTGCGTTCACCGGAGGTTGACGTGACCGCTCCCGTCCCAGGTGACGTCCTCCGAGTCCACGGCGACACGCCGCTGCGGGGCGAGGTGCGGGTTCGGGGCGCGAAGAACCTCGTATCCAAGGCGATGGTCGCGGCGCTGCTGGGCAACACCCGCAGCCACCTCTACGACGTCCCGCGCATCCGCGACGTGGAAGTCGTCCGGGGCCTGCTCGAGCTGCACGGCGTGCGGGTCACCGATGGCGCCGAGCGGGGCGAGCTCGTCCTCGACCCGACCAACGTGGAGACGGCCAACGTCGACCAGATCAACGTGCACGCCGGGTCGAGCCGCATCCCGATCCTGTTCTGCGGCCCGCTGCTGCACCAGTTGGGTCACGCCTTCATACCCGACCTCGGGGGCTGCCACATCGGGGACCGTCCCATCGACTTCCACCTCTTGGCGCTGCGCCAGTTCGGCGCCATGGTCGAGAAGACGCCGCAGGGCATGCAGATAACGGCGCCCGACGGGTTGCAGGGGACCAAGTTCGAGCTGCCCTACCCGAGCGTCGGGGCAACCGAGCAGGTGCTGCTCACCGCCGTTCTCGCCGAGGGCGTGACCGAACTGCGCAACGCCGCCGTCGAGCCGGAGATCATCGACCTCATCTGCGTCCTGCAGAAGATGGGCGCGATCATCACGGTCCACACCGACCGGGTCATCGAGATCGAGGGCGTGCCCCGGCTGCAGGGCTACCGGCACCGCCCGATCCCGGACCGCATCGAGGCCGCGAGCTGGGGCGCCGCCGCGCTCGCTACCGGTGGCGACGTCTTCGTCCGGGGTGCACGGCAGACCGACATGATGACGTTCCTCAACGTGTTCCGGTCGATCGGCGGCCAGTTGGACATCGACGACGGACCTGACGGCGGCATCCGGTTCTGGCACCCCGGCGGCGAGCTGCGGGCGGTCGCGATCGAGACCGACGTGCACCCCGGGTTCATGACCGACTGGCAGCAGCCGATGGTGGTGGCGCTCACCCAGGCGACCGGGTTGTCGATCATGCACGAGACCGTCTATGAGCGGCGGCTCGGCTACACCGACGCGCTGAACCAGATGGGCGCCAACATCCAGACCTACCGCGAGTGCCTCGGGGGTACGCCGTGCCGCTTCGGGCGCCGGAACTTCCGGCACTCGGGGGTGATCGCGGGTCCGACCAAGCTGCACGGCACCGACCTGGTCATCCCCGACCTGCGGGCGGGCTTCGCCCACCTGATCGCCGCGCTGACCGCGGAGGGATCGTCGACCGTCTACGGAGTGAGCCTCATCAACCGGGGTTACGAGGACTTCGAGGCGAAGCTCGCCGGCCTCGGCGCGCACGTCGAGCGCCTGTAGGTATGTAGGTACGTTAATCTGCCCCCGGCGGCACCCGGCGGTGGACGTTGGGCGGGCCGAGGGTGGTCCGCTACCCTTGCCGCGTGCCGTTGTCGCTGCCCTTCCGCCGCAAATCCGTGGATCTCACCGAGCCCGTCGGCTCCAAGACCACTGGCTCAGCGCCCGCCAGCTCGGGAGGCAGTAGCTCAGCGCCTGCCGGCTCGCGAGGCCGCAGCACGACGCCCGCCGGCTCGGGAGGCACCAGCTCAGCGGCCACCGGCTCGCGAGGCCGCAGCTCGACGCCCACTGGCTCGGCGCCCACCGGCTCGCGAGGCAGTAGCTCAACGCCCGCCGGCTCGCGAGGCCGCAGCTCAACGCCCACTGGCTCGGCGCCCACCGGCTCGCGGCGCCGCAGCACAACGCCCAGCGGCTCGGGGGGCACCAGCTCAGCTGCCGCCAGCTCGCGAGGCCGCAGCACTGCGCCCGCGGCCGAGGAGGTCGATACCGAGGCCGCCACGCCGACCCAGGTGCGCGCCCACACGCAGAGCAAGCGGGAACTGGGCAAGGTGACCCCGAAGCGCAAGGAGGGCGGCCGCAGGCCGGAGCCACCGCCGACGAACCGGCGCGAGGCGGCCAAGCGCATGCGGGAGAAGCAGCGCGAGGCCCGGGCCGAGCAGCGGGCTGGCCTGCTCGCCGGCAAGGAGGAGTACCTCCCGGCCCGGGACAAGGGCGCGGAACGGTCCTTGGTGCGTGACATCGTCGACTCCCGGCGCAGCCTCGCGACCTGGTTCCTGCCAGGGGCGCTCGTCGTGGTGTTCGGATCTTCCGCGGCGATGCCGGCGGAGGTCCAGGTGGCCGCGAACCTCTTCTGGCTGCTGCTCGCCCTCACCGTCATCGCCGACTGCGTCCTGCTCACCCGGCGCGTCAAGAAGGTTCTGACCAAGCGCTTCCCCAAGGCCACGAAGCCGCCGCGCTCGCACTACTTCTACGCGATCATGCGCGCCTTCCAGTTCCGGAAGCTGCGCCTGCCCTCGCCCAAGGTCAAGATCGGTGACCCGATCGACGCCTGAATCCGCTCGCCGCGCATTACCGGCCAGCGGTCATGCCGCAGCTGGGTGGCGATCATGGCTGCGCGAGACATCGGTGCAACACAGTGATCTTCCGCGAAGATCGCTGGGTGCCGTACGTACGCCTGGGCGGCACCGGTGCCACCCAGTGCTCGTTGCCTAGTCGATGCCGAGGAGGCGCAGGCCCGCGGCGACGGCGGCCGCGATCACGACCGCGACCGCGAACGGCGCCCGCAGCAACCCGGCGACGAGACCGGCGACTACGCCCGCCGGCCGGGCGATGCCGACGAAGCGGCCCGCCTCGGTGATCGCCGCCGTCGCGGCCAGCGCCGCCAGTAGGGCGACGGCCGCGTACGGAAGCAGATGGGTGATTGCGGGTGGCGGGGCGGGAGTGTGGGGCCGGTACGGCATCTCCGTCCCGACGCCTGACCTCGGAGCGGGGTCGGCCGCCGGCCCAGACGAGCGGTGCACCCGCTTCGCGAGCAGCACGCCGCCCAGTCGCAGGCTGTACGTGCCGGCGGCCAGGACGGCGATCACCACCACCAGCGTCGCGGTAGTCATGAGGTCCCCTCCTGAGCGGGCACGGGCGCCGGAGCCGGCGGCTGGGTCGACCGGGCCCGGCCGACCGCCACGAGCCCGAACAGGCCGAACAGCACCGGCAGCCCGGCCGGCAGGTAGAAGGCTGCGACCACCGAGACCACCGCGGCCACCAGCGCGACGCGCAGGCCGGCCGACTCACGCAGCCGCGGCACGATCAACAGGAGCATGGCGGCCGGAAAAGCCGCGTCGAGGCCGTACGTCGCCGGATCGCTGACCGCGGAGCCGACCGCCACGCCGACAACAGTGCCGGTCTGCCAGAACAGGAAGATCCCGACGCCGGCGAGCCAGTAGGCCGCCCGTCGCCGGGGCCCGTCCGGCTGCACCAGGGCGAACGCCACCGCCTCGTCGACCATGACGTGACTGCCGACGAGCCGGCGGGCCCATGACCGGCCGAGCGCGTCGGCGACGGTGAGGCCGAACGGGAGGTGGCGGGCGTTCAGCAGCAACCCCCCGAGGATCGCGGCGACCGGGTTCCCCGCCGCGACCAGGGAGACCGCGAGGAACTGCGCACCCCCGGCGAACACGAAGACCGAGAACGCGATCACTGCCCATACCGGAATGCCCGAGGTGATGGCGATGGCGCCGTACGAGAGTCCCACGAAGCCGGTGGCCACGACCACTGTGAGGATGTCCCGGACCGCGGAGGCGCCCAGCGTTCGCCATGCCGTCCTCATGTTCGATATATTGAACGCAACCGGCCTCACTCGTCAAACTCGAAACAGGCTGATCGCGGCAAGGAACGGAGCAGCATGGCCGAGACCGGTCCCCCGATCGCGGCGATCGCGAGCGCGCTGCGCCGCGAGCGGCAGCGCGCCGGGATGACGCTGAGCGAGGTGGCCCGGCGAGCGGGGGTCGCGAAGTCCACGCTGTCGCAGCTCGAGGCGGGCACCGGCAACCCGAGCATCGAGACCCTGTGGGCGATCGGCGTCGCGCTCGGTGTGCCGTTCAGCCAGCTCGTCGACCCGCCCACCGCCGCGGTGCGGGTCGTCCGGGCGGGCGAGGGCTCGGTGATCCAGGCCGAACAGGCTGAGTTCGCGGCCACGCTGCTCTCCGCTGGCGGACCCCAGACCAGGCGCGACCTCTATCTGATGTCGCTTGAACCCGGCTCCGTCCGCACCGCCGATCCGCACATTCCGGGCAGCGTCGAGCACGTCGTCGTGGCGGCGGGCCGGATGCGGACCGGCCCCATCGACGCGCTGATCGAGATTGGCGCCGGTGACTACGCCACGTTCCGGGGCGACATCCCGCACAGTTACGAGGCGACCGAGCCCGGTACCTGGGCCGTGCTCACGATGGAGCACCGCTGACCCGCGCTCAGTGTCAGCAAGGGCACCTTGCTTACACCACCACCCGGGGGCCTGCGGCGTAGAGGCGGGCGATGACGTCCTCGATTGCCGGCTCATTGATGGAGATATCTCGTAGGCTGCCGAGCTCGGCCAGTGCGGCCACGAGCGCACCGGCGGGCGTACGGCTGCCGTCGAGACTGAACGTGAGCATCCGCCCGTCCGGGGACATGGTCTCGAGGTCGACACCCGCCAGCCGTACGGGCTGCTCGAGCCGCTCCTCCAGCGTCACCGTGACCGTGCGCCGCGAGCCGTACCGGACGTGCAGCGACTCCAGCGTGCCGTCGTGTACGAGTCGACCATGGTCGATGACGAGCAGCCGACGGCAGAGCCGCTCGATGTCGGACAGGTCGTGGGTGGTGAGCACGACTGTCGTGTCACCGCGGTCGCGCAGCTCGGTCAGGAACGCCCGTACGGCCTGCTTGCTCACCACATCGAGACCGATCGTGGGCTCGTCGAGGAAGAGAACCTTCGGCCCGTGCAGCAGTGCGATGGTCAGCTCCGCCCGCATGCGCTGGCCGAGCGATAGCTGGCGCACGGGAATGTCCAGAAAGGACAGATCGAGCTCGCGGGTGAACCGGGCCAGCCGGGCGGCGTGGTCGGCCGGTGGCACGCGCCAGATGTGCCGGGCCAGGTCGAACGACTCACGCAGCGGCAGGTCCCACCACAGCTGGCTCCGCTGGCCGAAGACGACCCCGATCTGGCGGGCCAGCCGCTGCCGCTGTGCCACCGGTACCAGCCCACACACCCGTACCTCGCCACCACTGGGCAGCAGCACGCCGGTGAGCATCTTCAGCGTCGTGGACTTGCCGGCGCCGTTGGGCCCGAGGTAGCCCAGCAGCTCACCCGCCTCGACGCGCAGATCGATGCCGTCGACGGCGGTGACGGTCTCCCGCCGGCGACGCAACCGCCCCACCCGTCGGCTGATCGTGAAGTCCCGCCTCAGTCCACGCGTCTCGATGACGACGTGCTGATTCCGCTGCGCAGGCGTCGCCGGAGTTGCCTGCCGACTCCGCTCCGCAGGCGTCGCTGGCCCTGCCTGCTGATTCCGCTCCGCAGGTGTCGCTGGCCCTGCCTGCTGATTCCGCTCCGCAGGCGTCGCCGGAGTTGCCTGCTGACTCCGCTCCGCAGGCGTCGCTGGAATGCCATTCATGAACCTGTACTCCGGTAGTGTCGGACCCCGAACCGCCACACGGCGGAGGCGAGCAGCACGGCCACGACCGCCACGGCGGGCGAGGACCACGCGACCCAGCCCGGCAGGCCGAGCGGGTCTGGCCGGCCCAGCAGTGCCAGTGCCGGGTAGTAGCTGACGAACGCGAACCCCAGGCCGTAGGCGAAAAGGAACCGGAACACCGCGCCGTACACGGTCACCGGGTAGGCGGTGACGTCCCGCCCCCCGTACGTGAACCCGTTCGCGAACTCCCCCGAGTCGATCCACCAGAAGGCGACCGTGGCCAGCGCCACGAAGATCGCCCCGAACAGCATCGCCCCGCAGACCGGCGCGATGAGCAGCAGCACCACCCGAGGTGGGGTGAGGTCGACCCTCGTCCGCGCCAGCGCGACGACGACGATCACCAAGGCGACCACGACCCGGCCCACGCGGCGGAAGGCGAAGCCGGAGGAGAGGAGCTGGCCCAGCACCGACAGCGGCCGGACGAGCACCGCGTCCATGGTGCCCAGCCGCACGTACAGCCGGATCTTCTCGATCTCGCCGACCGCCAGGTCGGCGATGGCGAAGGCCAGCGCGGAGAGCCCGAACATCAGCAGCACCTCAGCCGCGCTGAACCCGCCCAGCTCCGGCGTGACCCGGAACAGGACGACCACGGTCACCAGCTCGAACAACGGCGCCAACGAGTTGGAGACCAGGTCGATCGCGAAGGAACCGCGGTACGCCGTGTAGGAGCGGATCTGGGCCCGGACCAGGGCCAGGTACACGCCGGGGCTAGCCACCCTGCACCACCACCTTCGCCGTCGCCCGGCGCTGGACCACGAGGCACAGCCACAGCAGCAGCGCCGCCCACGCCGCCTGGCCGGCGACAACACCGAGCAGTTGCGCGGTCGATCCCCGCTCGACGATCACATCGAGCGGCGCCTGAAGCATCGACGGGAAGGGCGTGCCCACCCACAGCGCCGTCCGCAACCACCCCGGGAGGAAGTGCAGCGGGAACGCCAGACCCGCGAACACCGTCGTGGCGAACGTCCAGGCCATCAGAACGCCGCGAACGTCCAGCAGCCAGTACCCGACGGCGTTGACGAGGAACCGGGCGCCAAAGCAGACGACGATCGCGAGAACCGCCGAGAGGAGGAAGAGGGGATAGGTCTCGACACGTCGCGGCACGTACAGCGGAAAAAACAGCGCGCCGACCGTGACCGGCATCACGAACCGCGTCACGGCGGCGTAGGCGGCGCGGCCCAGGTCGGGGTAGAGGTAGGACAGCACCGGATGGATCGGCCGGAGCAGGTCGGCCGCCACCTCACCGGTCCGGATGCGGTCGCCGAGCTCGGTCCATCCCCACAGCGCCACGACGCCGAATAGGCCCTGCGACACCCAGCAATAGAGCGCGAGCTGGCCAGCGTCGTAGCCGGCGGTCCGGGAGGTCTGGGCCGCGGCCGCGACCAGCACGAAGCAGCGCAGGAACCCGAAGATCGTGTTCGTGGTGGCTGCGGCGAGGGTCGCCTGGCGGTAGGTGGCGTACCGGCGGAACCCGGCCCGGACCAGGGCCGCCGCGGTGGCCAGGCCGGCCCACGGGCCGGCCGCGGAAGTCACGCCAGCGCTGGCGGAGGGCAAGGTCAAGGCCGTAACCTCCCATCCCAGACCGAGCAGCCGCCGCCGACGCCATGGGGTTCACGACATAGAGTGGGCACAGCAAGGTGTGCTGGCCAGCCGGCCTGCCACCTTAGCTCCACCACCGCACCTGAGCACCAGAGTTTCGCACCGTCCCGACCCCCGACGAGGTGACCGGCGTGACCGACCAGCAGCGGCCGGACCGGCCGGCGTGGGCTTCCGTGCCCACGATGCCCTGGTCCCAGGTCGCGCCCGCGGAGCGGACCGAGGAGGAGCGCGGGAGGGCTCCGGCGACTCCGCCGCCGCAGTGGCCGCCGATGCCGAACGAGCAGACCGTACGGCAGCCGACCCCCACCGCCCCGGACGCGCGCGCTGCGGGGTCGGACGAGCCGGAGCATGCGCTGGCCAGCCTTCGGGTGACCCTCGACCCGGCGACGCTGCACGAGGTGCCCGACAACGTCTACGAGCTGTTCAAGATCCGCGAGTCGCTCAGCGACAAGATCAACAGCGCGAGCGACAACGCGAGCCGGGCGCGGCTGCTCGGCCTGCGGTCGGTCGTCGGGCGGTATCTGGGTGAGCTGCAGGCCGCCTTCACCGACGCAAAGATGGCCTTGGCCCACGCCGAGGCGACCGGGCAACTGCGGCGCATCGCCGTGGCGCAGTGCCGGCTCGCCAACGTGCTCGTCCGGCTGCACCAGCTTGCGGAGGCCGACCGGTTGTTCACGCTCGCCAACTCCCCCGAGCTGCCGGACCGGCTCCGCGCGACGATCCACCACTACGCGGGCAAGTGCGCGTTCGAGCAGGACCGCTACATCGAGGCATGTCAGCACTTCGAGAAGGCGCTCGAGCTGCGGCGCGACGGTGACCCGGAGCTGGTCCAGGTGACGGAGGTTGCGCTCGACGCACTGTTCAGCCGGGTGGCACAGCGCGGCTGGGGCCCGTACCCGCGCTCGCGGGACGAGATCCTGCGCACGCACAAGCCGCCGGTGCCGACGTTCGAGGAGCGCTACGACCGGTGGGGCTACCGCAACGAGGACGGGAGCTGGCCGATCGGCCCGCAGTTCGCCGATGTACAGCCGTTCCGGGACGGGGTCGCCTGGGTACGGCCGGTGGGCATCGAGACCTGGGGACTCATCGCCGAGGACGGCCGGCTGCTCATCGACCCGCGGGTGGGCTACCTGGGCGTGGGAAGCTTCTCCGACGGCATCGCCTGGGTCTCCGCCGACGGCACGGCCGGCTGGTTCGCGATCGACAAGGCGAACCGGGTCGTGATCCAGTCCGCCTTCGACGACGTGCGGCCGTTCCGGCGCGGGATCGCCGTGGTGCGCCAGCGCGGCAAGTGGGGCGGCGTGGAGAAGGACGGCCGGCTCGCCGTGCAGTTCGCCTTCGACGGCTTCGCCACCGGTCTGGCCGACGGCCGGTATGTCGAGGGCTTCACCGACGAAGGGCTGGCGATCGCGGAGGTGGCCGGCCGCAAGGGGGTCATCGACCGTACCGGCCGGGTCCTCGTCCCGCTCGCCTACCCGACCCTGGTGATCCACCCGGTGGCGTTCCTGTTCACCGACGCCAACCACCGGTGGGGCGCGCTCGGCCGTGACGGATCGCCGCTGATCGACCCGGTCCACGCCAGCCGCCAGGCGGTCGCGAACGACCTCGAGAACCTGCTGGTGGACACGCGCCCGCTCCTCTGAGGTTGCGCGGGCGAGTCGTCCGTCGTGTCGTGGAAGGAAGGGCACCCTCCTGACCTCTGAGGTACAGAAAGGGTGCCCTTCCTGACAGTTACGGGCGGGCGGTCGGCGTCATCGACCGGGTCGGGTCGCGCTCGACGATCGGGTCGAGCACGGCGTCGATCGCCTTGACCAGATCGGGCTCCAGGGTGACGCCGGACGCCTTGACGTTGTCGCGGAGCTGCTCCGGGCGGCTGGCGCCCACGATCGCCGAGGAGACGTTCGGGTTCTGCAGCACCCAGGCGAGGGCGAGCTGCGCCATCGACAGGCCGGCCTGGTCGGCCAGCGGGCGCAGCTTCTGCACCGTCGTGAGCACCTCTTCCCGGATGAGCCGCTGGATGAACACGGCGCCCGACTTCTCGTCGGTGGCCCGGGACCCCGCCGGCGGCGGCTGACCCGGCAGGTACTTGCCGGTGAGCACGCCCTGCGCCATCGGTGAGAAAACGACCTGGCCCAAGCCAAGGTCCAGGCACGTGGGTACGACCTCCGCCTCGATGACCCGCCACAGCATCGAGTACTGGGGCTGGTTGGCGACGAGCGGGATGTGCAGCTCGCGAGCCAGGGCGTGTCCGGCCCGGATCTGGTCGGCGTTCCATTCCGAAACTCCGATATAGAGAGCCTTGCCGGAGCGGACGACGTCGGCGAGGGCCTCCATGGTCTCTTCGAGGGGGGTGGACACGTCGTACCGGTGGGCCTGGTAGAGGTCGACGTAGTCGGTCTGCAACCGGGTCAGCGAGCCATTGATAGATTCCATGATGTGCTTGCGACTCAGGCTGCGGTCGTTGCGTCCCGGACCGCTCGGCCAGTACACCTTGGTGAAGATCTCCAGGCCCTCGCGGCGCTGCCCCCTGAGCGCCCGGCCGAGCACGGCCTCCGCGCGGCCGGCGGCGTAGACGTCGGCGGTATCGAAGGTGGTGATGCCGAGCTCGAGCGCCTCGGCGACACACGCCGCGGCGGCGTCCTCCTCCACCTGGGAACCGTGGGTGATCCAGTTGCCGTACGCGATCTCACTGACGAGTAGGCCGGACCGGCCGAGGTGACGATATTCCATGCCAGGAGCCTAGTGGTGTCAGCAGGGGCGCTTCCTGTACGTAGCCCCGCGCGCGAGGAGCGAGCCTGCGAGCCCCGCAGTCGCGAGCAACGCGTCACACGTGTCAGGAGGGTGCCCCCCTTACAGAGAAACGCGGAAGGTCAGCGCCAGAACTGGACCAGGTCGAGCCCGTCACCGATGAGTTCGCGGGGCACGCCGAGCACATCGCCGAAGAACAGCACCGCGCCCCAGAAAGCAACGTTGAGCTGCGGCGTGAACAGGATCCCGAACAGGATCAGGATCCCGAAGGGTGCGATGGTGTCGAATGCCTTGGCGGTGCCGCCGGTCAGCCACGGCCGGACGGCGTTGCCACCGTCGAGGCCCGGCACCGGCAGCAGGTTCAGCACGGCGGCGGTGAGCTGCAGGAAGGCGAGGAACGCCACCGCGGCCCAGAACGCCGGGTGGGCACCGGTATCGACCCCGATGATGAACGGGACCGCCAGCAGGATCAGGAACACCACGTTCGCACCGGGACCGACCAGGCTGACCAGGCTGTTGGCCCGCTTGTCCCGGATCGCTCCCTGGTTCACCCACACCGCACCGCCGGGCAGGCCGATGCCACCGAGCAGCAGGAACAGCAGCGGCAGAACGATAGACAGCAGTGGGTGCGTGTACTTGAGCGGGTTGAGCGTGAGGTACCCGCGGCTGGCGACCGAGTGGTCGCCGCACCGGTAGGCGAACAGCGCGTGGGAGAACTCGTGCAGCGACAGCGACACGACCCAGCCGGCGAGGACGAACAGCAGCACGTTCACGGTCTGGTTGCCGAACTCGTACCAGGCCATCGCGCCGCCGGTCAGCCAGAGCGCCACCACGCCCAGGAAGACCGGCGAGGGTCGGAAGGCCGCGCTCCGGCGGGCGGCGGCCCGCGCGGTACTCATGCCACCGCCGCGGGACGGAGTACGTCGGCGGTACTCATGCCGCCTCCGCGGGACAGAGCACGTCGGCGGGGCTCACTTGCCGGCCTGCAGCAGGCTCATCCGGTACTCGACGCGGTCATCCTCGAGCAGGACGGCGGTGACAACCCCGCTGGCCACCAACTCCCGCCAGCTCTGGCCGAGCCACGACTCGGCGTCCGACTGGCTGGGGAACGGCTCGCTCGCGCCGGCATCCTTCCGACCGTCCTCGGCCTCGTAACGCCATGACCATGACATGCGATTTCTCCCTCGCCCGCGCGCTGCCTGCACGCCCGACCCCCGTTCCCCGGCACGGCTCCCGCCTAGAGTACGGCCATGCAGCAGTCCTCCTGGCGACGCGCACTGGTGCTCGGGGGGACGCGGTCCGGAAAGTCCGAACTGGCCGAGCACCTGGTCGAGGCGGAGCCGAGCGTACGGTACGTCGCGACCGGCTGGCGCACCCCGGCCGACCCCGAGTGGGAACGACGCATCGACGCGCACCGCGGCCGGCGGCCGGTGGGCTGGGAGACCGAGGAGGTGGCCGACGACCCTTGGCGGCTGCCGCTGCTCCTCGCCAGGGCCGACCCCACCGACGTCCTGCTGGTCGATGAGATCGGCACCTGGGTCGGCGGCCTGCTCGCGACGGCTGACCCGCTCGGCCCGCCACCGACGGCCCGGATGGTGGACGAGCTCGGTGCGGCGGTTCGTTACTGCCCGGCCCGGCTCGTCGTGGTGAGCCCCGAGGTCGGTCTCGCCCCGGTCGCACTGACGCCGGTCGGGCGGGCCTTCGTAGACGCGCTCGGTGCCACGAACATCGCGATCGCCGCCGCCTGCGACGCGGTTGTGCTGGTGGTGGCCGGCGTCCCCGTCCCGGTCAAGGGCAGGATCTAGACCGTACGGCCGCGCCCGCCCGTACGGTCGGCGCCGGCCGTG
>JBQGBY010000132.1:0-11321 GCA_052038195.1 Micromonosporaceae bacterium
TAGGGTTGGGTGGGCGCGCGCGGGTGGGGGGGGGGAGGGGTCGGGTGGGGGCCGACGCGGCGCCGCCCTTTCTGGTGGGGTGGTGGGGTCGGGGGGGGTGGTCGTTGCGCGGCGGCGACCTCGCGGCGGACGCGCGTACGGCGCCACCAGTCCGTGGCGAGCCGGGTCACCACAAGTCGCAACCACGCCTCGGGGTCCTCGTACCGGCGCAGCCGATGCCAGCGCTGCCAGGCCCGGGCGTACGCCTCCTGCACGAGGTCCTGGGCCTCCGCCGCGTCGGTCGTCAGGCCGTACGCGTAGCGCATGAGCCGCTGCGCGGTGCCGCGATAGAACACGTCGAAGTCACGGGCGGCTGGGTGGGGGTGGCGGGCGTGGAACTCATCACGGGCGGCTGGGTGGGGGTGGTGGCCGTGGAACTCATCACGGGCGGCTGGGTGGGGGTGGCGGGCGTGGAACTCATCACGGGCGGCTGGGTGGGGGTGGTGGGCGTGGAACTCTTCTCGGTCCGGCACGTCAGACTCCCTCCCACGGCTGGTTGGGACACGGGCCTGCCCCGGGAAAGGTTGCACGTTACCCGGAGGTAACGTGAGGCGGCATGAGGCTCGGATATGCGCTCGGGTACTGGGGCCGCCGTCCGCCGGAGAACCTGGCCGAGCTGCTGACGGAGGCGGTGGACCTCGGCTACGAGTCGATCTGGACCGCGGAGGCGTACGGCTCCGACGCGATCACGCCGCTGGCCTGGTGGGGCGCCCGGTTTCCGACGCTGCGCCTGGGCACCGCCATCGTGCAGCTGTCGGCCCGGACGCCGACCGCGACCGCGATGGCCGCCCTGACGGTGGACCACCTGTCGCAGGGGCGCTTCGTGCTCGGCCTCGGCGTCTCCGGCCCGCAGGTGGTGGAGGGTTGGTACGGCGACGACTACGCGCGACCATTGGCCCGCACCCGCGAGTACGTCGAGATCATCCGGAAGGTACTCAGCCGCGAACCGGTCGTGCATCAGGGGGAGCGTTACCAGCTGCCCCGACCCGGCGGCACCGGGCTGGGTAAGCCACTGAAGTCCATTGTGGAGCCACTGCGGCGGGACCTGCCGATCCTGCTCGCGGCCGAGGGACCGCGCAACGTAGCGCTCGCGGCCGAGATCGCCGACGGCTGGTTGGCGTTCCTCTACTCGCCGCACCACCACGACGAGCTCTACGCGCCGGCACTGGCCGAAGGACGGGCCCGCCGCAGCCCGGACCGGGCCGGAGCGCCGTTCGAGATCGTGGCGAGCGTCCCCGTCGTGGTCGCCGAGGACGTCGAGACCGCGGCCGACCGGGTCCGGCCGATGCTCGCCCTCTACATCGGAGGGATGGGCGCCAAGTCGGCGAACTTCCACCACGAGGTGGCGGTGCGGATGGGCTACGACGCGAAGGCGAAACAGGTGCAGCGGCTCTACCTGTCGGGCGCCAAGCGGGAGGCCGAGGCCGCCCTGCCGCTGTCGCTCATCGAGAGGCTGGCCCTCGTCGGCCCGCCGGCGAAGATCGCCGACGACCTCGCCGCGTGGCGGGAGTCCCCTGTGGACACTCTGATGGTGCAGGGGGATGCCGCCGGGCTCCGGGCGGCGGCGGAGGCCCTGCGCTGAGGTCTGTCCAAAATCCGACGACGCCAGATCCTCCCGCGGCGGCAGCAGTCCTCGCAGGTCCCGCAGCGGAGGCGCGGTCAAGACGAGTGCCGCCCGCTGCCCATGCGCTCCGAGGCGCGCCAGCGTACGTGCGCGGTGGTAGCGTCCAACGCCACAACAGACCGTCGGTGGACGGGAGGACCAATGATCCGGGTACTGGTCGCTATCGCCGCTGCCGCCGTGGTAGGCGCTGCCGCGCTACCCGTGACGTCCGTCGGGATTGGCTGGTTCGTGGCCGCGCTGGCCGGTCTCGCGGTGGCCGTGACCGCGCGAACCCTCCGGGGCACGCTGACGGCGCCACCCCCGCCGGCCCTTCTGCTGCCCCCAGCCCAGATACCACCGCCCCCGCTGCCACCGCAGTTGCTGCCACCGGCCCCGCTGCCGCCGGGATCGTTGCCACCGCCCTCGCCGATGTCCTCGCCGATGTCCTCGCCGATGTCGCCAGCCGTTCCGGCGGCGGCCGCTCCCGCGCCGGCGGCACCCGTCCCAGCGTCACCGGCTGTGTCTGCTGCGGCCAGCGGCACGACCGCCACGGTCACCGTGCCCGTGGCGACCGCGATCCCGCCTCAGCCCACGATGCCGGCTGCGCCCGCTGCGCCGGTTCAGCCCGCAATGCCGGCTCAGCCTGCGATGCCGGCTCAGACGACAGTTCCGGCTCAGACCCCGACACCGACCGCGCCCGTGGCACCGGCTCCGCCTGAGACGGCGCCCGTGGCGCCGGCCATCCTGGGACCGGCGGCGCCGCGACCCGTGGTCGAGTTTCCGGGGCCGGTCGCGCTGGCCCGGCCTCCGGGATCCGTACCGCCGGTCGGGCCCGTGCCCTCCGCGTGGCCGGCACCGGCGACCCGGCCGGAGGAGCAGCCGACGACCGGAGACCGTGTCTGGCGGTTCGCGGCGGGTGGCTCGGCGTTGCTGTTGGCGGCCGTACCGGCCGTACGGGCGTCGGAACTTCTGGCCTTCTTGTGCGGCGCCGCCGCCCTCCTGCTCGCCTCCTACGCGCTGATCGGCGGCCGTACCTGGTTGTCTGTGCTGTTAGGCGGGTTCATGCTGATGCCGGGCCTGGTCGAGGGCGTGCATTGGCTGGCCGCCAACCGGCCCCGTCCCGACCAGCCGGCCGGGGCTCGACGGGCCGGAGCCGCCCGACCGTGGGGTGTCACCCTCGCCGTCCTGATCAGCATCGTCCTGGCCGCCATCCTGATCCCGCTCCTGCGTAGCGCCGACGCGGTCTTCGCCGACCTGCTCGACTCGTGGACCGAGCAGTTGCCGGGACTGGATGGCCGGTCGGTGTTGGGCGCCCTCGCGCTCGGCCTCGCCGGCATCGGCACCGCCTATTTCGCGTGGCGGGGGCCGGCCGGGATCCGGTCCACTGTGGAACGGAAGCATCCCGTGGCGGGCCTGGAGTGGATGATCCCGTTCGTCATGGTCGACGTGATCTTCGCCGTGTTCGTGGTCGTGCAGGTGAACGTGCTCTTCGGTGGGGACGACTACGTGCTGGGCGCCGGTGGTCCGAACTACGCCGAGTACGCCCGCGGCGGGTTCGGCCAGCTCTGCGTCGTCACCGTGCTGGCGCTGGGAATGGCCGCCGCGCTCGGTGGCTTGGCCGAGCGGGAGACGGTACGGCAGCGCATCCTGATCCGTACGGTCGGTGGCTTGCTGTGCGGGCTGACCCTCGTGATCGTGGCGTCCGCGATCAAGCGCACGCTTCTCTATGTTGATGCGTATGGGTTTACCTGGCTCCGACTGCTCGGCCTCAGCTTTGAGGTGTGGCTCGGGCTGATCTTCGTTCTGCTGCTGGTCGCCGGTGTCGCGCTGCGGGGCCGCTGGCTGCCCCGGACCGTCGCCGCGACCGCCGTCGGCGTGCTGTTCGCCCTGGTCGCGGTCAACCCGGACGCCCTCATGGCGCGCACCATCCTCGATGCCCGGTTGGAGATCGTCGCCTTGTCGGGGAACGAGCCGGAGGTGCGGGCTGATCTCGCCTATCTGGAGGTCCTGTCCGCCGACGCCGTCGACGAGATCCTGCGCCTGCCCGCCGGGCCGCGCGACTGCGTCCTGGCCGCCCTTCGGGAGGACCTCGAGTCACCTGACCTCTGGTACGAGTTCAACCTCGCCCGCGACCACGCCCGTGACGTCCTCAGCGACGTGCCCGAGACCGCGTGCACGTCACGCTGGCCGTACGACCCGCGGGGCGGCTGACCAGCGGACTTTGGCGTAGATCTGGCTGGTGCGGTTCAGATCTCGCCGATGGCCGCAAGTTGGCGGATGTTGTCGATGGCCTCGATGAGGTCATCGTCGGCGTCGCTGGGATGGGTCTGGGTGACGTGGATCGTCACGACGCTGCCGTCGCCGGTCTCGTCCGGCTCGACCTGCAGCCAGCCCTGGTAGCCGGTCTCGGTGGTGCCCCACTCGAGCCGACGGTCGAGCCCGTCCACGCGCAGCCAGCCCTGCGCGTGCTGCTCGAGGCCGTTGATGTCCGTCGTCACGTCCGCGGACTCCGGACCGCTCTGGTGCGCCTCGGTGATCACCGGCAGGTACTCCGGCAGGTGCCCCATGTCGGCCAGGTACTCGAAGAGCGTGTCCGGTTCGGCCATGATCGTGCCGGTCTGTTGGTACTCGGGCATCCGACTCCCTTTCACGGTCCTTCGCTGTCCTTGACTGTCCTTTGCTGTCAGGAAGGGCACCTTGCTGTACGCAGCCGCGAGCGGGAGGAGCGAGCGTCAGCGAGTCCCGCAGTCGCGAGCAGACGTGGCTCAGTGTCAGGCAGGTGCCCCTCCTTACACCCACCCCGCACCCACGCACACACACGGTTCCTACCCCGTTTCGCGAGGTGGCGGGACGGGACTGAGAGAATGCGACCGTGATTCGTACGCACGAGGCGGGGCGGCTGCGGGCCGCCGACGCGGGCACCACGGTGACCCTGAGCGGCTGGGTGGCCCGCCGGCGCGACCACGGTGGGGTGACCTTCATCGACCTTCGCGATGCCTCCGGGGTCGTCCAGGTGGTGTTCCGCGAGGAGGCGCAGGCGCACGCCCTGCGCAACGAGTACTGCGTGAAGATCACCGGAGGGGTGGCCCGCCGACCTGCGGGCAATGAGAACCCGGACCTGCCCACCGGCGAGGTCGAGGTCATCGTCACCACCCTCCAGGTGCTCTCCGAGGCGGCGGCGCTGCCCCTGCCGGTCGACGACTACATCGACGCCGGTGACGACATTCGGCTGAAGTACCGCTACCTCGACCTGCGCCGCTCTGGCCCGTCCCGGGCCCTGCGGCTGCGCTCGCGGGCCAACCAGATCGCCCGCGAGGTGCTGCACGCGCGGGACTTCTTCGAGATCGAGACGCCGACGCTGACCCGCTCGACGCCGGAGGGAGCCCGCGACTTCCTCGTGCCGGTCCGGCTTCAGCCCGGGACCTGGTACGCGCTGCCACAGTCTCCGCAGCTGTTCAAGCAGCTGCTCATGGTGGCCGGGATGGAGCGCTACTACCAGATCGCGCGCTGCTACCGGGACGAGGACTTCCGGGCCGACCGCCAGCCTGAATTTACTCAGCTCGATATCGAGATGTCGTTCGTGACCCAGGACGATGTCATCGAGCTCGCCGAGGCGATCGTCGCCGCCTTGTGGGGCGAGCTCGCCGGCTTCGAGGTACCGCGGCCGATCCCGCGGCTGACCTGGCACGATGCGATGGCGCGGTACGGCTCGGACAAGCCCGACCTGAGGTACGGTCTGGAGCTCACCGACCTGACCGGGTACCTGTCCGGCACCGAGTTCCGGGTGTTCGCCAGCGCGATCGAGGCCGGCGGATACGTGGGTGCGGTCGTCATGTCCGGTGGGGCCGCCCAGACCCGTAAGGAGCTCGACGCGTGGCAGGAGTGGGCCAAGGCCCGCGGCGCCAAGGGACTGGCCTATGTCGTGCTCGACGCCGAGACGGGTGAGGCCCGCGGCCCGGTCGCCCGGAACCTCTCCGCCGAGCACCTGGCCGGGCTCGGCGACGCCGTGGGGGCCAAGCCCGGCGACGCGGTCTTCTTCGCCGCCGACTCCGACGCCCGGGCGGCGCAGGAGCTGCTCGGCGCAGCGCGGGTCGAGATCGCCCGACGGACCGGGCAGGTGGATCCGTCGGCGTGGGCCTTCTGCTGGGTGGTGGATGCGCCGATGTTCGAACCGGCCACCGACGCCGAGGGCCGGCCGGTGGACAGCGCCTGGACATCGCTGCACCATCCGTTCACCTCGCCGAACGACGAATGGATCGACACCTTCGAGTCCGCGCCCCGCGAGGCGCTCGCCTACGCGTACGACATCGTCTGCAACGGCAACGAGATCGGCGGTGGCTCGATCCGTATCCACCGCGCCGACGTGCAGCGGCGGGTCTTCGACCTGCTCGGCATCTCACCCGAGGATGCGCAGGAGAAGTTCGGGTTCCTGCTGGAGGCGTTCAAGTACGGCCCGCCGCCGCACGGTGGCATCGCCCTCGGCTGGGACCGCGTCTGCATGCTGCTCGCCGGGGTCGACTCGATCCGCGAGGTCATCGCCTTCCCGAAGACGCGTGGTGGGTTCGACCCGTTGACGAGCGCGCCGACCCCGATCACCGCCGAGCAGCGCAAAGAGGCTGGGATCGACGTCAAACGCGAGGAGAAGGCGCCGCCTCCGGGCACCAAGGCATCGGTCCCCGCACCCGCCAAGACCGCTGCGCCCGCGAAGAAAGCCAAGCCGAAGACGCCCTGACGACCTCACGACTGTGCAGCGCAGGTGCCGCCATGGCGACACCTACGCTGCACGATCGTCACAGCCGACCGCTGATCAGGCGAAGGGGATGGGGCCGGCACCGATGCCGGCGAGGCTCCCGGTGACGGCTCGGGCATCCTCCGCCGCCGACACCATGCAGATCACGTTCTGGTCAATGGTGGTGGCGGAGCCCGGATACCAGTACCAGAAGCTCAGGTCGGCGTTCAGCGTGCCCTGACCGAGGAACGACAGCACGACATCCTCGCACCTGATGTCCACCTCGGTCAGGAAGTCGTCCTCGACGGTCCGGTCGATGTCACCGGCCTCGAAGGCGCCGGCGACCTCGCCCTGGTGCGGAGTGTTGCATTCGGCTAGCTCGATGCCAGCCAGGCTTTCGTCGACGACGTCCCAGGTCAGGCAACCGAGCGGCGTGGCCGTGTCACGGAGGCTGCCGGTCGTGTCCAGCCCGTCGCTGCGGTCGAAGCCGCGGTTGACGGCGAGGTCGCAGCGATACCAGTTCGCCCCGTCGTTCCAGGCCGACGAGCTCGGCATGGAGAGCACCAGCCAGGTCTGGGTGGCGCGCCAGTGCACACCGAGGTACTCCTCCGCCGCCGCGGCGCACTCGGCGTAGAGCACCCGCGCCGTGTCCGAGCTGCGGGCGGGGCGGGTGGCCTCGTCGACCGTGCCCGCGCCGACCGTCTCCATGATGTGCGTCTCGTCGCAGGGGACAGGCTGATCCTGCTCGGCGTCGGAGCGCATCTCCTGGTTCAGGCCGTACGAGTCGGCCGGCTGGTAGCACGTGCCGACCACGGGCACGGCCAAGATGTCGATGCTGGGCGACGGGCTCGCCGGCGATGAGGCGGAGGTACTCGGACCCGCCGTCGCTTCCGGACCGGCCTCCCGCAGGCGCGGCGCGATCACGAGGGCCGCGACGACGATCATGACGATGAGAGGCAGCGCGACTCCGGCCGCGATCGCGGCGGCGCGCAGGCCCCGGTTGGGTGTGGGCGGCTTGGGCTGACCCGGTGGCCAGGCCTGGCCCGGCTGCCACGGCACGCCGGACGCGGGCGGCGCCGGCCACGGCTGGGCGGACACCGGCGGCAGCGGCTGGGTGGGCGACGTCTGGGCTGGCCAGGGCGGCGCCGAGGCCGGCGGCGTGCTCGCCGGTGCTACCGGTGGCTGGGGCTGGGTGGGTGCGGTCTGGGGCGGCCATTGGCCGGGCGGCGGTGGCCAAGGCTGTCCCGGCGCCGTGGGCTGGCCCGCGGGCGGAGGCGGTAGGGGTGGCTGGTACGGCGGTGGTTGGTTCGGCGGGGTCTGGTCGGGCGGCGGCCATGGTTGCCCGGAGTTCTCCGGACCGTACATTGTGGACATTCGGTCTCCGGGCGGATTGACGTCGCGCATGACGGACAGTTCGCAGCGGGGACAGGCTACCGGCCAGAGGTGATACTGGCGAGACAGTCAAGGCAACGGATGAGGCACGGCTGGACCGGTCACATCGGGCGAAGAGACAGCAGGCGGTACCGACCGGTGAACCCGATCCGCTCGTAGATCCGGTCAGCGGGCTCATTTCCCTGCGTCACCCCGAGACCCACCTGGTCGTAATGGGTGAGCAGGACGGACGCGACTCCGGCCGTGACCGCGGCTCCCAACCCGCGGCCCCGGAACTCCGGGTGCACGGCCACGCCGCCGATCACCCCGGTGGGTACCGCGTCCGGCTCCGGCGAGGGGCAGCTACGGTCGGCCGCACAGGCGACCAGGCGCCCGTCCACCCACATGCCGTACCACTGCGTCACCAGCGGGCTACCTCGACGCAGCTCGGAGTCGGGATAGGCCGAGTCGAGAAGAACATCGATGTCCTCCCCCTCCGGCACCGGCCGTACGGCCATATCGGGACCGACCAGCGCCGCCGCCGACGGCAGCCAGCGGTAGTCCCAGCTCTCGCGCGGTGCCCACCCGGGCGGGATCTCGCCGCGCGGGATGTTGACCCACCCCAGGCCGTCCAGGAGGCCCGAATCCGCGGCCCGGGCCAGGAGCAGCGCCACGAGACAGGGCTCTCCGTAGATGGCGCCGACCGGGCCGAACGGTCCGACGCAGCGCCAGAAGACGCCCGCGTCGCCGACCGCGAGACCACGCAGCCCGCGGCCCGAGCCGGCGACAAACCGGCCGTACGGGTGGTGGCCCACAGCGTCGAGAACGGCCGCCCGGTCGCGTAGCGACCGGACGCTCAGCTCAGCCACTCGTCCGAGCACAGCGTGAGGATCGTCTCCTCAGCGGCCGCGAACGACGGCAGGTCGAGCACAGCTGCGATCTCCGCCGGGTCGTCGCCCGCGGCACCCACCGCCCCGGCCGCCTCGGTGGCGGCGGCGGCGAAGTCCTCGGCTGCGGTCTGCAGCTCCGGATCCTCGGTCTGCCCCGCGGCCGTCGTCATCTCGTCGCTGAACGACTCAAGTGCGGTGGCGATCTGCTCTGCGGCCGCGGCGATCTCCTCGGCCGATGGCGAGCCGTCCTGCAGGGTCAGCACCGCCGTCAGCAGCGGGTCCAGCAGGTCACGGCGCGCCTCCTGGATGGTGGCGCACGCGGCACTGCGGTCCGCGGCCCTCGCGGTCGTGGGCGTGGTCGTGGGGCCGCCGGATCCGCCCTCGGAGGTACACGCGCCAGCGGCGAGGATGGCGGCGGCGACGGCGGTCACGGCCAGGGGAGTCCTGGTACGGGCGCGGACGTCCGCGGGGAACAGCCTCATCAGGGGTGTCCTTTCGTTGGGCTGTGCGCGTCAGCGCACCAGACCATACCGGCCGGCCGTGCACGGCGCCGGTTCGCTGACCGTGGCCCGGTACTGTCGCAGGGGATGGACCACGACACGCTCTTCGTGCTCGCCGACGACACGCCTACCGGCCGGCCGTCGCCGGCCACCGCCCGTGGTGCCGCGCCGCCGGCGGGTAGTGGGGCGGGGTTCGCACCGCTCACACCGGGGGCGCCGTTGGCGGTGCGGATGCGGCCGGAATCCATCGACGAGCTGGTCGGCCAGGAGAAGCTGCTGGCGCCGGGTGGACCGCTGCGTCGCCTGGTGGGCGAGGGCCTGCGGGCGGGGCCGGCTTCATTGCCGTCGGTGATCCTCTGGGGTCCGCCGGGGACCGGCAAGACCACGATCGCGCACCTGGTGGCGCGGGCCGCCGACCGCCGGTTCGTCGCCTTGTCGGCGTTGACCTCCGGGGTCAAGGACGTACGGTCGGCGATCGACGAGGCACGGCGGGTCCGGCGAACCGGGGGCGACGCGACCGTGCTGTTCATCGACGAGGTGCACCGTTTCTCCAAGACCCAGCAGGACTCGCTGCTCGGTGCCGTGGAAGACGGCACGGTCACTCTGCTGGCCGCGACCACGGAAAATCCGTACTTCTCGGTGATCTCCCCGCTGCTGTCGCGCTGCGTCCTGCTCACCCTGCGACCGCTCGACGACGACGCGGTGCGGGCCCTGGTCCACCGCGCCCTGACCGATCCGCGCGGCTTCGACCGTACGGTCACCCTCGCCGCCGACGCTGAGGACCACCTGGTCCGGCTCGCGGGCGGCGACGTCCGCAAAGCGCTGACGGCGCTGGAGGCGGCGGCGGCCGGCGCGGCCGCCCTCGGGGTGACCGAGATCGACCTCGCGGTGGCCGAGGCCGCGCTGGACCGGGCGGCCCTGCGCTACGACCGTGACGGCGACGGGCACTACGACGTGGTCAGCGCGTTCATTAAGAGCTTGCGGGGATCGGACGTGGACGCCGCCCTGCACTACCTCGCCCGCATGATCGTGGCGGGGGAGGACGCGCGGTTCATCGCCCGGCGCATGGTGATCTTCGCCAGCGAGGACATCGGCATGGCGGACCCGACCGCGCTGACGACCGCGACCGCGGCGGCGCACGCCGTGGAGTACGTCGGACTGCCCGAGGCCCGCCTGAACCTGGCCCAGGCTGTGATCCATCTCGCCACGGCCCCGAAGTCGAACGCGGTGATCCTGGCGATCGAGGAGGCGCTCGCGGACGTCCGCGCGGGCCGCGGTGGCAGCGTGCCCCGCCACCTCCGGGACGCTCACTATCCCGGCGCCCGAGGGCTCGGCCACGGCGGCGGCTACCGCTACCCGCACGACGACCCGCGCGGCGTGCTGCCCCAGCGGTACGCCCCGGATGACGTGGCCGATCGCGAGTACTACCGTCCATCCGGACACGGCGCGGAACGGGCGCTGCACGAGCGGGTGGCGAGGTTGCGTACCGTGGTGCGGTCGTCAGACAACACCTCGGCGAGCTTCCGAGCCGAGCATTCGGGCGAGATGGGTCCGGCGGGCACCGCCGAGGATCCAGCTCGACAGCACGAGGAGCGGTAGTGGTGCGCGACAAGGGCGACGACTCCGGCAAGCGACGCAAGGCCCGGGGCAAGCCCGAAGAAGGCCCCAGCGACGAGGAGCTGGGCTGGCTCGCCGATCTGCGCGGCGGCCGTGAGTCCGCTGGCCCGGACCCGTTCGGCGAGGACACTCGTTCGCGTCGGGCCGGTCGTGGGGAGGAGAAGCCGGCCGGCCCGGGTGCCGGCCCAGCCGTAACCGGCCCGGGCACCGGCCTGGGCGTCCGTCCGGTCCGTCGCACCCCGCCGCTGCCACCGATCTCCCCCGCGGGTCCCACGCCACCGCCGCCACCGCCGCCGGCGGCGCCGCCATCCCTCGCCGCGCCACTCCCCGCTCCGCCGCCCCCGCCCGCCCCGCCCAAGCGTGGTGGCCTGCGCCGCACGCCACCGGCTCCGCCCCCGCCGCCCTCCCCGCCCCCGCCGCCCCCGCCGGCGCCGCCAGCACGGACGACCGGGCCGCGACCGATGATGGACTGGTCGGACCTGACCGGCGAGCTGCCCGCCACCACGGAGACGGCCCGGCGTACGAGTGATCTCCGTACCGGTGATCTGCGTACGGGTGACCTGCGCACAGGT
>JBQGBY010000133.1:0-77605 GCA_052038195.1 Micromonosporaceae bacterium
CCCCTGTCGGCCGGCACGCCCCTGTCGGCCGGCACGCCCCTGTCGGGCGCGGTCAGCGCACCTCGACGCTGATCCGGTGATAGCCGGTCGCGCCGTCGGGCAGCGGCGGGACGGTCTCGGCGGTCTGGAACTCGCCCTCGTTGTCGGCCGCCCGGACCCGCAACGTGTGCCGGCCCGGGGTCGCCTGCCAGCGCCACGACCAGAGCCGCCAAGTGTCGATGGAGGCGACGGCGGCGAGCCTCGCGTCCTGCCAGGGCCCGTCGTCGACGCTGACCTGGACCGCCGAGATGCCCCGATGCTGGGCCCAGGCCACGCCGGCGACGAGGTACTCCCCCGCCGTGACCTCCTGGTCGTCGCGAGGGCGGTCGATACGTGACTGGGTCTTGATCGGTGCCTGCTGCGCCCACCCGCGCGGTATCCAGTAGGCGTCGTAGTCGGCGAAGGTCGTGAGCTCGAGCCGGGCGAGCCACTTCGTCGCCGAGACGTAGCCGTAGAGGCCGGGCACCACCATCCGGACGGGGAAGCCGTGATCGAAGGGCAGCGGCTCGCCGTTCATCCCAATCGCGAGCAGGGCGTCGCGACCATCCCGCAGGGCCGCGGTCGGCGTACCCGCGGTGAAACCGTCGACCGACCAGCTCACGACCTGGTCGGCGCCCGGGTCGGGGTCGGCTTCGTCGAGGAGGTCCGCGATCGGTACTCCTAACCATCGAGCATTACCGATGAGATCGCCACCGACCACATTGGATACGCAGGCGAGGGTGATGTAGCGCTCGATCATCGGGCGACGGAGGAGGTCCTCGAGCGTCAACTGCATCGGCTGGCGCACCCGGCCGTCGATGGTGAGCACCCAGTTCACTGTGTCGATGCGCGGGACCACCAGCGCGGTGTCGATGCGGTAGAACACCTCGTTGGGCGTGACGTACCGCAGGTCGGCCACGTCGGATCCCGGCACCACGCGGGCGGGCCCGCCCGAGGGTTCGGGCAGGTCGATGGCCAACTCCTCGCGGGCCTGGTTCGCGATGGACAGCTGCCCGACCAGCCGGGCCAGGTAGCCGCCGACCGCACCGCCGACCAGCGCGAGGCCCGAAACCCACAGAAACCGACGCCGGCCCACCGCGACGGGCCCGGACGAGATGCTGCGGTCGGCGACCGTACGGTCCGGGGCCGCGCGGTCCGGCACCGGCTCGAACCACTCGGACTCACGCAGCAGCCAGATCAGCAGGCCGGCGCCGGTCGCCGCGGCGGCGAGCCCCGGCAGCACCCACAAGGCAGTAGCACCGGTGCGGGTGAGGGCGGCCACCATCGCGAGGACGGCGAGCAGGCCGAACCCGGCGGCGCCCACCCACCACCGCGTCCGGGCGAGCACGCCCAACCCGGCGGTGATCAGACCCAGCAGGACGACCGTGCCGACTTGGAGCGCGAGCTTGTCGTTGGTCCCGAACAGGCTGATCGCCAGTTCCTTGCCGGACTCCGGCACCCGGTCGATGACCAGCCCGCCGACCGCCACCAGAGGTGAGGATCGCGCGTCGACCAGGGCCGCAACCAGTTCACCGACCGCGAGCGCCGCCGCCACGGCCGCCACGCCGGCGAGCGCCGGGTACCGCCATGGCGACCGCACGCGTGGTGGGGCATCCACGCCTTCCGTCACGCCACTCAGTCTGCGACCGAACCACCCGGCGGCCAATAGCGGCCCCCAACCGTCACCGACCCGTAAGGCACACCGGCCGCGTATGACTGTGGGATCGGTGTCGCCGGAGCGACACCTATCCCACACGATCAGGGAACTGCTAGAAGCCGGGGCCGTGCTGGTGGCCGTGGCCGTGGCCACCGCCGGCGGGCTCGGGCGCCGCGGGCTTCTCGACGATCAGCGACTCGGTGCTCAGCAGCAGGCCCGCGATCGACGCGGCGTTGGCGACCGCGCTGCGGGTGACCTTGACCGGGTCGACGATGCCGGCCTTGGCGAGGTCGACGTACTGCCCGGTGGCGGCGTTGAGGCCCTTGCCAGCCTTCAGCTCGCGCACCTTGGCGACGACCACGCTGCCGTCGAGACCAGCGTTGTTGGCGATCCACTTCAGCGGCTCGTCGAGCGCCTTGCGGACGATCGACACGCCGGTCGCGGCGTCGCCAGTGAGATCGAGGCCTTTGTCCAGAGTGGACGCGACCTGAGTCAGCGTGGCGCCGCCGCCCGGGATCACGCCCTCCTCGACGGCGGCCTTCGTGGCCGAGATCGCGTCCTCGATGCGGTGCTTGCGCTCCTTCATCTCGACCTCGGTCGCGGCACCGACCTTCACGACGGCGACACCGCCGGAGAGCTTCGCGAGGCGCTCGTTGAGCTTCTCCTTGTCCCAGTCGGAGTCCGACGCCTCGATCTCCTTGCGGATCTGCTCGGTGCGGGCCTTGACGTCGCTGGACTTACCGCCACCGTCCACGATGGTCGTGTTCTCCTTGGTGACCACGACCCGGCGGGCCGTACCCAGCAGGTCGACGGTGGCCGCGTCGAGCTTGTAGCCGAGCTCCGGCGCCACCATCTCGCCGCCGGTGAGCACCGCCATGTCCTGCAGCATCGCCTTGCGACGGTCGCCGAAGCCGGGCGCCTTCACCGCGCACACCTTCAGCGTCTTGCGGATGGCGTTCACGACCAGAGTGGACAGTGCCTGCCCGTCCACGTCCTCGGCGATGATCAGCAGCGGCCGGTTCGCCTTCAGCACCTGCTCGAGGAGCGGGAGGATGTCCTCGATGGCGCTGATCTTCTGCGGAGTGATGAGGACGTACGCATCCTCCAGGACGGCCTCGCCGCCCTCGGCGTCGGTGATGAAGTAGGGCGACAGGTAGCCCTTGTCGAACTGCATGCCCTCGGTGACCTCGAGCTCGGTCGACAGCGTCGAGCCCTCCTCGACGGTGATCACGCCGTCGCGGCCGACCCGCTCCATGGCGTCAGCGATCAGGTCACCGATCGCGGTGTCCTGCGCCGAGATCGTCGCCACGTGAGCGATGTCGCCGCGGGTCTTGACCGCGGTCGCCTTGGCCAGCAGGGCCTCGCTGATCCGGGCAGCGGCGGCGTCGATGCCCCGCTTGAGGTTGATCGGGTCGGCGCCGGCGGCCACGTTGCGCAGGCCCTCCCGGACCATCGCCTGGGCCAGCACGGTTGCCGTGGTGGTGCCGTCGCCAGCGACGTCGTTGGTCTTGGTAGCGACCTCCTTGACCAGCTGCGCGCCGAGGTTCTGGTAAGGATTGGAGAGCTCGATCTCCTTCGCGATGGTGACACCGTCGTTGGTGATCGTCGGGGCGCCGAACTTCTTGTCGAGGACGACGTTGCGTCCGCGCGGGCCGAGCGTCACCTTGACCGCGTCCGCGAGCGCGTTGACACCATGCTCGAGCAGGTGCCGGGCGTCGTCCGAGAAGCTCAGGATCTTCGCCATGTGTGTAGTCCCTTCACACGTCACCGCCCCGGGGCCCGGTGGCCGGGTCCGGGGCGGCGACGTCAGTTGTCGGTGATGTCCAGCGATGCCCGCGGAGCGGAATCAACTGGTACTGCGGGTCGGTCGTGCCCGGCCCTACTCGTCGTGCGTACGGGTTACTTCTCGATGACGGCGAGGACGTCACGGGCCGAGAGCACGAGGTACTCCTCGCCGCCGTACTTGACCTCGGTACCGCCGTACTTGGAGTAGATGACCGTGTCGCCGACCTTCACGTCGATCGGAACGCGGTTGCCCTTGTCGTCGACGCGACCCGGGCCGACGGCGATAACCGTGCCCTCCTGGGGCTTCTCCTTGGCAGTGTCCGGAATGACCAGGCCCGATGCCGTGGTCGTCTCCGCCTCGTTGGCCTGGACGAGGATCCGGTCCTCGAGCGGCTTGATCGCAACCTTGGTCGCGGTAGTCACTGTCATACCCTCCTGGGGGCGCTGACTTCGTTGGCTGTCTGATGCCCTGCGGCGCCGTCGTCGCGGGTGCCGGGCCGCGGAGCCTGCCCCCGGGTGCACCATGTGTGCCGCCCGGGGCGCTAGCACCCTCACCCCGAGAGTGCTAACGCACACGTTAGGCCGGAGCTAGCACTCCGTCAAGGCGAGTGCCAGCGCGTCACCCCCAGTCACCAACCTCACCGATGTCCCCACGCCGTCGGGGCGCGGTGCGGGATCGTCGGCGTATGCAGGCAACCGTGGGTGACCATCTCCATGTGCACAGCAACACCGTCGGTGGCCCCGACCGGATCGCCGAGATCATCGAGGTCCGCGGCCAGGAGGGCTCGCCGCCCTACCTGGTGCGATACGAGGACGGGCACGAGAGCCTGATCTTCCCGGGACCCGACAGCACGGTCGAGAGCCCCCAGCCCGGTCCCCGGCTGTCGCGCCGCTTCCTCGGCTGAAGCGCAACCAAGCAGACAACTCCGGCCGATCTTGGTCGGCTTCCTGACGGCGGCCGGGCCACCCGTTGCCTGGGCACCTACCGTCGGGGCTCACCCGTCGGGCAACACGCCGCCCGACGCCGCCCCGGGAGGAGCCCCCGATGTCCGCGTCCCGCCCGCGACGCCTGCTCTCACTGGCCGCCGCCGCCGCGTGCGTGATCGCCCTGGCCGCCTGCGGCGGCGACGGCGACCCTGGCGTCGACCCCACCGCGACGAGTACCGCCGAGGGTCAGTTCGGCGAGGTGACCCCGACGCCCTCCGCCGACGCCACGCCCACGAACAGCGCCACGGCCACCCCGACCTCCGGCGGTGGTGGCGGCGGTGGCGGCGGTGGCGGTGGCGGCGGTAGTTACCCGGCCGAGGCCGACGACTACGGCCTCGCGATACTGGCCGCGATCGCCGCCGACGACGACTCGCGGATCGTCGATCTCAGCAGCCTCAATACCGCCCAGTACGTCGACTCGCAGAACTACAAGAGCAAGAACGGGCAGTGGACATTCGCGAACTGCGATCCCGGCATCAACCAGATGTGCCACTACTACAACCAGACCGGTGACATCGCCACGGTCGGTGTCGAGTCCGCCCGGCTCGGAGACAACGGGGCGGTGACCTCGGTGTCCATCGAGGGTGGCTCATACCCCACCGACGCGGTCAACTACGCCCAGACGTTCGCCAGCAACTGGACCTACAACGGCAGCTACGTCCACATGAGGGCATACGCCGTGCAGGGCGTGATCGACTTCCTGGCCGGGAAACAGAAGCTCAACGCCGGCAGTGGCGGCGTCGGCGCCCAGCCGACAGCGTGTCCGTCGGGGCACGCGGGCCGGACCTGCGTCGAGGTGTACGCCGTCGGTGGTTCACTCACCATCTCCTACGTGCTCGTGCTCGACCCCGGCAAGCTCGGCAAGCCGAACGCGATCCTCGCCGCGTCCTAGCAACGGGCCGTCCGCGCGCCGCGCCCGGCGCGAGGATGGCGGGGTGGACGTCGGCATGGTGCGCCGCCTGGGTACGGCCGAGGGGCACGCGGCGCTCGCTGAGGCGGCCGCGATGCTCGGGCGCCTCGACCCGCTCACCGCGGCCGAGTCGCTGCGGGCCACCGGCATGGATGCCGACCTTGCCACGGCGGCGCTGACCCAGGTGACGCTGCGGCAGCGCGCGGTCCCCAAGTTCGGTCCGCTCGCCGCCCGTCTGCTGTTCACCCGGCCCGGGCTGGAGCAGGCGACCCGGGCGGTAGTGGCGGAGCGCCGCGCGACCCGCCTGGCTGGTGCCGGCGTCGGGTCGGTCGCGGATCTCGGCTGCGGTGTCGGGGCGGACACCCTCGCGTTCGCCCGGGCCGGGCTCACGGTGCTCGCCGTGGAGGCGGACCCGGTCACCGCGGCGGTAGCGCAGTCCAATGTCGACGCCTGCGGCCTTGCCCGCACGGTCTCGGTCTCCTGTGGTGACGCCACGACCGCCGATCTGTCCGCTGTGGACGCCGTCTTCTGTGACCCGGCGCGGCGCGATGTCGCCCGTGGGCGGCGCGTGTTCGACCCCGCGAGCTACTCGCCCCCGTGGTCCTTCGTGACCACCCTGCCGGCCCGGGTGCCCGCGACCGTGCTCAAGCTGGCTCCGGGCATCGACCATGCCCTCATCCCCGACGGGGCGGAGGCGGAGTGGGTGAGCGTCGACGGCGACGTGGTCGAGGCGACCCTGTGGCACGGACCTCTCGCCAGCGCATCGCGGCGCGCGACCGTGATCAAACGCGAAGGTGCGACGTCGCTGGTGGGGACGGGCACGGCGTCCGCTCCGGTGGGACCGCCCCGCCGGTACCTCTACGACCCGGACGGGGCGGTGGTACGGGCACACCTCGTGGCAGAGTTCGCCTCCACTGTGGACGGTGCCGTGGCCGATCCGCGGATCGCCTACGTCTTCACTGACGCGCCGGCGCGCACCCCGCTCGGCACGCTGCTCGAGGTGGTGGCGGAGCTGCCGTACGGGCACAAACCGCTGCGGGCGGCACTGCGCGCCCACGACATCGGCGCCCTGGAGATCCGCAAGCGCGGCGTGGCGGCCGACCCGGACAAGCTGCGCCGCGACCTGCGGCTGGCCGGCAGCACATCCGCCACCCTGGTGCTCACCCGCCTCGGCACCCGCCCGGCGGCCTACCTCTGCCGCGCCGTCCGGTGACGGGTCGATCAGTCTGTTGTGGACCTACCTGGTCCTGGGTGGACGGCTGAACAGTTTCCGGACCAGGAGCGTGCCCAGCGCGCCCGCGACCGCGATGAGGAACGCGAGGACGAGCTTGCCCCAGGTCGTGTCTGTCCACGGGACGACCCCGAACTCAAGCCGGATGGTCTCGCCCGGCTGGACCACGCTGCCCGCCGCGGGTGTCTGGCGCTCCACCCGGTCGTTGCCCCGATCGCCGGACGGGTCGCAGATGAGGTATTGGGTCTGGATCCGGGCACAGGCGTCGTAGGCGGACAGACCGAACACCGGCGGCACGGACACCGGCACCCAACCGACCACGGTCAACCGGACAGCCTCGTCGCGGGCGAGCGAGGAACCGCCCGACGGGGACTGACCGATGACGGTGTCCCGCAGCTGTCCATTGTCGACGAAGGTGAGCTGTTCGCACTTGAGGCCGGCGTCCTCGACGGCGGCGCAGGCCTCGGCGACGGGCAGAGTGACAACCTCAGGGACGGTCGGTTGGCGGGTGAGCAACTGGACGGTGGCTGGACGCGACACCGTGACACCACTCGACGGCGACTGGCTGATCACCTCGTCGCGGGCATCGCCGTCCAGCTCGCAGGCGAGGCCCTGGTCCTCGACCGCGGCACACGCGTCGGCACCCGAGTCACCGATGACGGCCGGCACGGCGACCGGCGGGCTGGCCTCTGGTGGCACCAGCGTCAGCTCCACGGTGGCGTCGATCGCGACGAGGGTGGCCGACGGGACGCTCTGCGCGTCGACGACATCGTCCGCCGACCCCGTGGGCGTGCAGGCCAGCCCGACACTGGCCAGGCGGGTGCACGCCTGCATTCGGCTGAATCCGATGACGGAGGGCATCTCCACGCCCGGTGTCAGTACCACGGTCGCGGCGGCCGGACCGAGGTCAACGGAGGTGCCGGCCTCGACGCTCTGCTCAAGCACGCGGGCGGGAATGTCGTCAGGCGCATCGGGCGCGACCTCGTACGGCAGGCCGTACGCCTCGAGTGAGGCCGCAGCGTCCGCTATGGACGTTCCGACCAGATCCGGCACCTCGGTCCGGAGTGTGATGGACAGTGCTGGTACGGACCCGGAGAGGCACACCGGAGGCGGACCGGTCGGGGACGCCGTTGGCGACGCACCGTCTGGTGCGGGATTCGCGCCGTCCGGCGCCGGCGACACCGACGTGTCCGGCGGCGGCTCGCCCACCCCGCCTTCACGCAAGACGATGGCCGAGTCGACCGCCTCGGCCGGTTCGACCTGATGGAACTCCTGACCCGAGACGAGAACGATGTCCCGGTCCACGTCGCGCAACGCGTCGACGGTCAGCCCGGACGCGGGATCGAGAAGGATCCGGACGTTTGCGCACCACGCCGAGAGAACCTCATCGGCCTGAGCGAGCGACATGCCCTCGACGATGGGCACGCCCAGCTCGTCGTACTCGATCTCGCCCGCGTCGCCGCAGCCCGCCACCGCGGCGGCGACCACGGCGACGAGCAGGAGGACGCCACGACGAGCCCGGAAAGCTCGGCGCCTCGCCGGCAGCCGCGGTGGAGTCTGGATGTCGCCTTTATCCATGTCCATTCCTTCGAGGGTGCCGGCCGGGGGAGAGATGCGAATGCTCCGCCGCCGAGGATGACCGGTGCGCGCAACCAGGTCCAGCGCCGTTACGAAGGCGATACGGTGCTGTTAGGCGTCGGGTACGCTCCCCAGGTGGCAGGACAGGCGACACCGGCGATCGCCGTGCTGGCCCGGCAGCGGGTGGAGCACCGGGTGCACACCTACGTGGTGGACGCGGACACCCCCAACTACGGCGCCGCGGTGGCGGACGCGCTCGGCGTCGAGCCCACCCGGGTGTTCAAGACGCTGGTGACCGAAGTGGACGGTGCGCTGACCGTCGCCGTGGTTCCGGTGACGGGTGACGTGGACCTCAAGGCGCTGGCGGGAGCAGTCGGCGGGAAGCGGGCGACCATGGCGGACCGCGCTCTGGCCGAGCGGACGACCGGATACGTCCGCGGCGGGATCAGTCCCCTCGGTCAGCGCAAGCGCCTGCCGACCGTCGTCGACGAGTCGGCCATCGGACAGAACACCGTCTATGTCAGCGCCGGCCGCCGCGGGTTGCAGGTGGAGTTGGACCCGGCCGACCTCGTCGGCCTCACCGGGGCGGTGACGGCGAGGATCACCTCGTGAGGGTCACGACCCGGCGCGGCCTCGTGATCGGCGCGGTGAGCATCGTCGCCCTCATCGGCGCGGGCACCGCCGCGGCGTGGTACTTCGGACTCATCCTGACCAACCCATCCGTCCGGGGCGAACCCGTCGAGGTGCCCGAGCAGGCCGTCCAGACCATCGCCACCAACCTCGCGATCCCGTGGGCCGTGGCCTTCCTGCCCGATGGGACCGCCCTGGTGACCGAGCGCAACAGTGGCCGGATCCTGTCCGTCCGGGCTCCCGCGGTGGACTCGACCGCCGACGCCGGCGACCCGGCGGGCGCCACCGAGATCGCCGAGGTCGCGCGGATCACCGACGTGCGGCCCGCTGGCGAGGGTGGGCTGCTCGGCATCGCCGTCTCGCCCGAGTACGCGACCGATCGGTGGGTCTATGTCTACTTCACCGGCGAGACCGACAACCGCGTCGTCCGCCTGCGCCTGGACGGGAGCGCCCGCGAGCCGGTCCTCACCGGCATCCCGAAGGCGGGCAACCACAACGGCGGCCGGATCGCCTTCGGCCCCGACGGTCTGCTCTACGTGGGTACGGGTGATGCCGGCGACGGCGAGAACTCCCAGAACACCTCGTCGCTGGCCGGCAAGATCCTGCGGATCACCGGCGAGGGTCAGCCCGCACCCGGCAACCCGTTCGGTTCGCCGGTCTACTCGTACGGTCACCGCAACGTGCAGGGCCTGGCCTGGGACGGCGGTGGCCAGCTCTACGCCACCGAGTTCGGCCAGAACCGCTACGACGAGCTGAACCGCATCGAGCCCGGTCGAAACTACGGATGGCCGCGCGTGGAGGGGTTCGGCGACGATCCGGCCTACGTCGACCCCGTCGCGACCTGGTCCACATCGGACGCCTCGCCGAGTGGTCTGGCCATCCTGGACGATCGCGCGTATCTGGCCTGCCTGCGCGGCACGAAGCTGTATCGCATCGGTCTCGACGCCGCCCGACCTCAACAGCTCCTGTCCGATCGCTACGGCCGGCTCCGCTCGGTTGTCGTCGCACCGGACGGCACGCTGTGGATCACCACCTCCAACCTCGACAACCGGCTGCCGGGCGATCCGCACCCCCAGGACGACCGCATCCTGCGGCTGCTCCCCGACCGCGTCCCCGACTGAGGAGCGTCAGCCGACCGGGGGGACGCCGGACTGAGCCCGGTCCCCATGCCACGACCGCCAGAGCGCCGCGTAGGGGCCACCGGCCGCCACGAGCTCGTGGTGGGAGCCGAGCTCGACGATGCATCCGTCCTCGACCACCGCGACCCGGTCCGCGTCGTGCGCCGAGAAGAGGCGGTGCGCGATCGCGACCACGGTACGGCCGTGCAGCACGGCGGCGAGCGAGCGCTCCAGGTGACGGGCCGCCCGCGGATCGATGAGTGACGTCGCCTCGTCGAGGACGAGCGTGTGCGGGCCGGCGATGACGAGCCGGGCCAGCGCGAGCTGCTGCGCCTGGGCCGGGTTCAGGCTCAGCCGACCCGAACCGAGCTCGGTGTCCAGTCCGGACGGCAGCCGCGACGCCCAGCCCCAGGCGTCCACGGCCGTGAGGGCGGCTCGGAGCTCCTCGTCGGTCGCCGACGGTCGCGCCAGGGCGAGATTCTCCCGGAGGGTGCCCAGGAAGACGTGGTGCTCCTGGGTGATCAGCGCGACGTGCCGGCGCAGCTCGGGCAGCGGCAGCTCCACCAGGGGCACGCCGCCGACGGCGACCTCCCCCGTGCGCGGGCCGTCTACGCCGGCGAGCAACCGGCCGAGGGTGGACTTTCCCGCGCCGGACGGACCCACGACGGCGAGACGCTCGCCGGGAGCCAGCGACAACGTGATGCCGTGCAGCACGTCGCGGCCGTCCACATAGGAGTATCTAACATCGGTCGCGGTCAGGCCCTCACCGGTCGGCCGGCGGGCCGTGGCTGCCCGGTCCGGTGGCACGTGGGCGACGCCGAGCAACCGCGCCAGCGACGCCTGGCCGACCTGAAGCTCGTCGAGCCACGTGAGCAGGCGGTCGACCGGGTCGATGAGCTGCTGGACGTAGAGAGTGGCCGCGGTGACCTGGAACAGGTTGGCCCAGCCCGCGTGGTAGCACCAGCCACCGGCCAGCAGCGTGGCCACGACTGGAACCAGGTAGCCGAACTCCATCGAGGGGAAGAACACGGTCCGTAGATACAGGGTGTAGCGCTCCGCCTTGTACGACCGGCGGATGTCGGCGTCGGTCCGTTCGGCGCGCTGCCGCTGCCGGCTCAGCGCCTCGACCGCCCGTGCACCCTCGACCGTTTCCGCGAGGCCGTCGGTCAGGTCGGCGTAGGCGGCGCTTTCGGCCAGGTATCCGGCTCTGGCCCGACGCAGGTACCAGCGGGTGCCGAGCAGGATGATCGGCACGCCGAGCAGCAAGGGCAGGGTGAGCAACGGGCTCACCAGCAGCAGGGCACCGACCGCCGCGGCGGCGGTTACGAACCCGATCAGTACCTCGGGCAGGCCGAGCCGGACGCTGTGCGACAGGGCATCGACGTCCCGAGAGGTACGGGAGAGCAGATCGCCCGTCCCAGCACGCTCCACAGTCGACAGTGGCAGCTCGAGCGCCCGGTCGACGAAGTCCTCGCGCAGCTCGGCCAGGACCTGTTCACCCAGCTTCGCGGAGGCGAGCGTGGCAAACCGGGCCAGCACCGACTGTGCCACCACGAAGCCGACGATGCCGAGGGCGACATTGTCCACTGTGCTCAGTGTCGTGCCGTCCTTGATGGACTGCACCAGCCGGCCGATCAGCCACGGCAGCCCGAGTCCAGCCACCGCCGCGAACGTGTGCAGGGCGAGCGCCCCGGCCAGCGCCCGCGGGTGCCGTCGGATGAGCCCGAGCGCGTACCGCCGGACCTCCAAGGTCGCGGCCACCGGAAGTATCGCGCGGGTCACTCGTCCTCCCCTCGGGTCACCGTCCCGGCATAGCCCGGCGAGGTGTCGAGCAGGTCGCGGTGGGAGCCCTCCGCCGCCACCCGACCCGACTCCACATAGACCACGTGATCGGCCCGGTCGAGCAGCAGTGGGCTGGTGGTGCAGACGACCGTCGTCCGGCCGGCGCGCGCCGCGCCCAGGCGCTGACCGATCCGCGCCTCCGTGTGCGCGTCGACCGCACTCGTGGGTTCGACCAGCACGAGCACCGGCGGGTCCGCGAGCAGTGTCCGCGCCAGCCGCAGCCGCTGCTGCTGGCCGCCGGAGAACTCGCGCCCCCGCTCCGCCACCTTCGTCTCCAGGCCCTCGGGCAGCGCCTCGACCACGTCCAGCGCACACGCGGCGTGTAGCGCCTCCCGTAACCGGTCGGCCTCCACCAACCGGGCGCCGGTGAGCTCATCGCGCAGCCGACCCGAGAAGAGGTGGGAGTCGTTGTCGGACACCAGGACCAGCCGCCGTACGGTCGAGCGTTCCAGCTCGGCCAGCAGCACCCCGTCGAGGCGGGCCGGCCCGTCGACGTACCGGCCGAGCCGGTCGGCGATGGCGGCCGCGTCCTCGGGCCGGTCGGCGGCTACCGCGGTCAGCCGCCCCGGGCGGATCACGACACCCGAATCCGGATCGACGAAATTCGAGACCGCCGGATCGGGCGTCGCGACGGGTGCCGCCGGGTCCGTGAGGTCGGGCTCGAGCGACAGGATCCGCACCACCCGCCGGGCGGCCACGTGGCCACGCGTCAACGCGTCGGCGAACTCGGTCAGCGTCCGCAACGGGAACGCCAAGAACACCGCGTAGCCATAGAAGGCGAGCAACTGACCGACGTTGATCTCGCCGGCGACCGCGAACCGGGCACCGAGCCACGCCACGAACGCGACGAACAGCCCTGGCAGCAGGATCTGGAGCCCTTCTAGCACCGACTCCACCCGGGCCACCCGGACGCCGGCCGCCCGCACGCGCTGCGACTCGTCCCGGTACCGCGACGCGAACATCGCCTCGCCGCCAATGCCGCGCAGCACGCGCAGGCCGGTCACGATGTCAGCCGCGCGGGTGGTCAGCTCGGCGGTGGCGGTCCGGTACTTCTGCTGCCGCGCGTGCAGCGGCCGGATGAGCAGGCCGACGGCGGTCAGCAGCACGGGCACGCCGAGCACCACCGTCAGGCCAAGCGGCAGCGATGAGGTAAGCAGGAGCACCGCGACCACGACGATCGCCGCGATCGCGCCGACCCCGCGGCCGGTGATGTCGACGGCGTTGCCGATGTGGTTCACGTCGGAGGTGCCCACGTTGATCACCTCGCCCGACGCGAGGCGCCTCGGCAACGTGGCGCCGAGTCGACCAGCCTGACGCACCGTGACCTGGATGGTCCGGTAGGCGACGGCGAGCCAGTTGTAGACGACGCTGCGGTGCCGGAGTACGCCCGCACCGGCCTGCAACGCGCCCAGGCCGAGGAGCACCGCGGCCCAACCGACGAGGGCACGGCCGTCACCCTCGCTGACCCCCTCCTGGATGGCGAGGCCGATAACGGCTGGCATCAATGCCTGGCTGACCATCCAGACACTGCCCATGACGACACCGAGCGTGACCGTCCGCCCTTGCCGCCGGACCAGCCACCACAGGTACCTGCTGGCGGAACGATGGTCCGGCGTGCCGGGGTCGGTGACGGGCAGCTCACGCATGGCATCCCGACCGTACGGCGATCGTGCCCGCTCCTGCCTGCGAATTTCGCCCTGATCGAGACACGTACATTCAGCGGTTGGGCCATGAGCTGCGTTTGTTATCAGCTGGCTAGGCCTAGCCGGCTTGTCATCGAACATATATATGCCCGCTTGGCGAACGGGCGCCTGACAGAGCAGCGCAGGGTCACCTGTAGGTGCAGCGGAACCCTCAGCGGTCGACGGGGAAGAAGTCCCAGGCGTGGGGTTGGCGGGTGACCAGATGTGGTGGCGGCTCCTGGAAGTCCTCCGGGGTGCCGTTCCACCGCGTGATCACCACGAGCCGGAAGTCTGGTGACGAGAAGATCTCGCTCGATATGTGCATCGGGTTCGTCTCGACCGTGGGCACGGCCAGCTCGCAGACCCAGTTGAGCAGCGCGGTGAAGGTACGCGCCTCCGCCCGAACCTCCCACATCCGTACGATCACGACGCCTCCCCGGGCCACGGTCAGACCGTCACTCTAGTGACCGGTAGGCCGGGATCGGCGGGCAGATCCAGGGCGCTGGGCGGTCGCCCGGCCGCGACCAGGTGGACGCCGAGCGCCGCGACCATGGCACCGTTGTCGGTGCACAGGCGCATCGGGGGCACCCGCAGCGTGAGGCCCGCCCGTTCACACCGCTCAGCCGCGAGGGACCGGAGCCGTGAGTTGGCCGCCACCCCACCACCGATGACCAGGGTGTCGACGCCATGCCGCTGGCATGCGTCGATGGCTTTGGCGGTGAGCACGTCAGCCACCGCCTCCTGGAAGCTGGCCGCCACGTCCGCCACCGGGATCGCCTCACCGGCACGCTGCCGCGCCTCCACCCACCGCGCCACGGCGGTCTTCAGGCCCGAGAACGAGAAGTCAAAGCGGTGCTCGGCGAGATCGCGGGGGTTGGTCAGGCCGCGGGGGAACGCGATCGCCCCAGGATCGCCGTCGCGGGAGGCCCGATCGATCGGCGGGCCGCCGGGGAATGGCATCCCGAGCAGGCGGGCCACCTTGTCGTACGCCTCGCCGGCCGCGTCGTCGATCGTCGCGCCGAGTGGCCGGACGGAGGCGGCCAGGTCCTCGACGAGAAGCAGCGAGGAGTGTCCACCCGAGACGAGCAGCGCCACCGACGGTGACGGCAATGGCCCATGCTCGAGGGTGTCCACGGCTACGTGGGCGGCGAGGTGGTTCACGCCGTGGACCGGTTTCTCCGCCGCGATCGCGTAGCCCTTGGCCGCGGCGATCCCGACGAGCAGGGCACCGGCAAGGCCCGGCCCGGCGGTGACCGCGATGGCGTCCACATCGGACAGCCGGACGCCGGCGGTACGCAGAGCCCGGTCCATCGTCGGGACGATCGCCTCGAGGTGGGCCCGGCTCGCGACCTCCGGTACCACGCCGCCGTAGCGAGCATGTTCGTCCACACTGGACGCAACCTCGTCGGCGAGCAGGGTGTGACCCCGGACGATCCCGACTCCGGTCTCGTCGCAGGACGTCTCGATGCCGAGCACCAGCGGTTCAGCCACCGTGCTCCTCCCACCCACGGCTCCGGCCACCCGGGTGCTCGTCCCTCCGCATCACCAGGGCGTCGGTGTTGCTCGGCTGGTAGTAGCCCTTCCGGACGCCCACCACCTCGAAGCCGTAGCGGTCGTACATCCGCTGGGCGGGGCCGTTGTCCGCCGCCACCTCCAGCAGCGTGTGCGTAGTGCCGCGGGATCGGGCATACGCCAGGAGCGCGTCGAGCAGCAGCCGGCCGATCCCCGTCCGCTGGTGGTCCCGCCGCACCGCGATGTTGTTGACCCACGCCTCCGGCCGCACGATGGCGATCCCGGCATAGCCGACCACTGATCCGTCCTCCATCGCGGCGATGTAGTGGTGACCGTTAGCCAGCTCGTTCCAGAACATCGCCGGCGTCCACTGCTCCGGACCGAAAAGATCTGCTTCGATCGCTAGCACCTGGTCGAGGTGGAACCAGCGCAGCCGCTCCAGGTGCGTCGCCGTCATGCCGTCACCGGTTTCGGCGCGTGGGGCTGCGCGGCATCCGGTCGGCGCAGGTAGAGCGGCGCGAGCCCCTCGCCGGGCGTCCCGCTGCGTACCCGGTCCGCCGCGAGTCGCGCCAACGCGGCCGGGGACGGGTAGCGCGCCTCGTCGAGCACCGGGTACGGCAGCACCGACGCGTACATCCGCGCTCCATCGCCTACCGCCACCGCCACGTTGCGCTCGGCGAGCAACTCCACCACGTGGGCCGGTCGGTCCACCGCGGGTGCGGTGAGCGCGAAGCCACCCCGGTACAGACCCCAGTAGATCTCCTTCCGGCGGGCGTCGGTCGCGACGAGGGCCGTCGGGCCCGTGTCCGGGTGACCGGAGCTGTGCGCGGCGGACAGGCTGGCACCGATCGCGTCGAGCGAGCACACGGCGTACGTCGGAATCGACAGAGCCTGGCCCATCGCGGCCGCCGTGGCGAGCCCGACGCGCAGCCCGGTGAACGGCCCGGGTCCCACGCCGGCCACGATCGCGGCAACGTCCCCGACCCCGGCACCCGCCTCGGCCAGGGCTACCCGGATCGCCGGCCCGAGCAGCTCGGCGTGGGCCCTGGCATCGACCTCGCTCCGCTGCGCCAGGAGTCGGACGCCCGTACGGCCGGTGGCACCGCGATCGATGAGGACCACCGCCGTCGTGACCGCCGGGGTGGCCGTGTCGATGACGAGGACGAGCACGTCGGACCTACCGGGCAACGATCGTGTCGAGGTCGGCCAGCCGAGCCGCCCAGTCGCCGCCGGTTTCCGGCGACGCCTGCGGAGCGGAATCAGATGACAATTCCAGCGACGCCTGCGGAGCGGAATCAGCAGGCACCTCCGGCGACGCCTGCGGAGCGGAATCAGCAGGCACCTCCATGCCCGCCTCCCCCACCCAGCCGCCCGCGAAGAACTCGGCGGTGCGGGTCTCATCCTCGTCATGTCGACGCAGCCGAATCAAGAGATGCGTGTCGCTGAGCTGCTCGACCTTGCCCTCGCCCCACTCGACGACGGTCACGGCCTCGTCCAGCCCGGTGTCGAGATCGAGGTCGTCAACCTCCGCGAGGCTGTTCAGCCGGTACGCGTCGACGTGCACGAGCGGCACGCCGCGACCACCCGGGGCCGGCCGGTGGACCCGGGCGATAACGAAGGTCGGCGACGTTATCTCGCCCGCCACCCCGAGCCCGGCGCCGATCCCCTGCGCGAGCACGGTCTTCCCGGCGCCGAGCGGACCATCGATGATGACGAGATCCCCCGGCCGCAGCACAGCGCCGAGCCGCTCACCGAGCCCGCGGGTGTCCTGGGCGGTCGGCAGCGTGATCATGCACCGATCTTACGGACAAACGGAAGCAGTGCGGCGTTGACGGTCTCGTTGTGCTCCAGCAGTGCGACATGCCCGGCGTTCGGGATGATCGCGAGTTCCGCGTGCGGCAGCTCCCGCGCCAGCAACCGGGAGTGCGCGATCGGCGTGACCTGGTCCTCGTCGCCGCAGATCAGCAGAACCGGGACCTGCTTGAGGGCGCCGAGTCCGGGCTGCCGGTCGTGGTTGTAGAGGGCCCGCATATAGCGCGCCACGGACTCGGTCGGCGTCGCCGCGTTCATCTGCTCCACATAGGACACGAGTGATCGGCTCCCGCACGCCGACCCGAAGCCGTACCTGCGCGTCAGTAGCCAGGCCAGCTCCGTTGAGGACGCGCGCGCCCGGTCCAGCACACTTGCCGTGGCCGCACCGGCGCCGTAGATCAGCGGTAGCAACGAGCCGCGGAACCGCACGACCATGTCGGGTAGGCCGAAGGTCACGCCGCCGGCCGAGGACGAGATCAGCGCCACGCCGCCGACCCGACCGCCCTCGGCGAACATGTCCGGGGCCAGGTCGGCTAGGGCCATGATCGCCATTCCGCCCATCGAATGCCCGACCAGGACCACGCGCGATCGGGGGGAGACACACTCTTCGATGATCTTCCGTAGGGCCGACCCGAGCATGTCCAGTGTGTACTCGCCCTTGGCCAGCCGGCCCGACCGCCCGTGCCCCGGCTGGTCGAAGCAGACCGAATGGACACCGTCCAGCGTGGACATTGCCACGCGCTGGAAGTGGAATGTACCCATGTCGAGGCAGAAGCCGTGCACGAAAACCACCGTCACGGCGGCCTCGCGCCGGCGAGCCGGCGAGCCGGAGCCAGCCCGCGCCCGCGACCCGGTGATCTCCACGTGCAGCGGGATGCCCTCGGCCGTGATCACCGTGCGGTACTCGTCCGCCGGCAGGTCGCCGAACGGCTCGTCACAGTACGGATCGTGTTCCTGGTCGCGCCTCTGGCGGCGCATGATCGTGCGCTCAGCCGCGATCCCGGCCGCCACCCCGGCTGCGGCCAGGCCGACGATGCCGCCGACCACACCGGCAGCGAACCGGCCTTTCCCGCCGCGGCGCGGTTGGACGATGCCACCGTCGGTCACGCAGCACCACCACCGTCGGCAGTCACACCCCGGCCCGGCTGGTCGGCTCCACTGTAGACACGGGACACGCGGTGGCTGCCGAACCGCGTCACGATCTCGTAGTTGATCGTATCTGCCGCGGCGGCCCAGTCATCGGCCGTGGGCTCGCCCTCGTCACCGGGCCCGAAGAGGATCGCCAGGTCGCCCTCGGCCACCGGGTCGTCACCGCAGTCGAGCACGATCTGGTCCATGCAGACACGGCCGGCGATGCGCCGGTTCGCCCCGGCGAGACGCACCGATGCCCGGTTGCTCGCCGCGCGCGGGACTCCGTCGGCGTACCCCAGCGGCACCAGGGCCAGGTTCGCCGGCGCCGGTGTGCGGTACGCGTGGCCGTACGAAACGCCCTGGCCGGCCGGCACCCGCTTGGCCAGGGCCACTCGGGCCCGTACGGTCATGGCCGGTCGCAGGCCGAAGGTCTGCCCGGCCACCGGCGACAAGCCGTAGCAGGCGATCCCGGGCCGCACCAGATCGAAGTGCATGTCCGGCCGCGTGAGGGTCGCCGCCGAGTTAGCTAGATGCCTATATTGAGGAACAACACCAAGCCGCTCGGCCGTGGCGAGGCCGTCGTGGAAGGCGGCGAGCTGCGCGTCGTTGGTGGGGTGGGTGGGCTCGTCCGCGTACACCAGGTGACTCCACAGGCCGACCACCTCGACCGCCCCGTCGGCCTGCGCCTTGGCCGCCATCTCACACAGCGCCGCCCAACCGCTTTCGGTGGCGCCGCCGCGGGCGAGGCCGGTGTCCAGCTTGAGATGCGCGCGGGCGGTCGTGCCCGTACGGCGGGCGGCGGCGACGATCTCGCCCAGTTGACCGGGCGTCGCCGCGGTGAGGTCCACCCCGGCCTGCACCGCGGGCTCCAGCGCCACACCGGGTGAGACCAACCACGCCAGCACGGGCGCCGTGATCCCGGCCGACCGCAGCGCCATCGCCTCGCCGACGGTGCACCCGCCGAGCCAGGTCGCGCCGCCGCGCAGCGCCGCCCGGGCCGCCGGCACTATGCCGTGCCCGTACCCGTCGCCCTTGACCACGGCCATCACCTCGGCGCCGGCCCCACCCGCCGACGAGCCCGACCGGGTCGCCTCGCGCAACCGGCGGACGTTGTCCTTGATGGCGTCGAGGTCGACGCGGACTTCCGCCTGGTCCATGGAGTGATCCTACCGGTCAGTAAGCCGATAACAGAGATCCGATCACCGTCGGTAGTGCCGCCGCTACGTCTGGTGCAGTCACGGGTGCCCATGATCCAGCTGACCGGTCAGATTTCTCAGTTTCCTCGGAGATCTGACCGGTGAGCGTGGCGGGAGGGCGCGCGGCCAGGCCGTGGATGTAGGCCGCCGCGAGGGCCGCCCGCTCGGCCGGCACCCCGCCCGCCAGGAGCGAGACGAGCAGGCCGGCGAGCACATCGCCCGTACCTGCGGTGGCCAGTGCCGGTGTCCCGGTGGTGTTCACCCACGCGGTGCCGTCGGGCCGCGCGACCACGGTCCGGTCGCCCTTGAGGAGCACCACCACCCGCAGCCGCCCTGCGAGGGTGCGCGCCGCCTCGACCCGGTCGGGACCGACGGTGTCCCCGGCCAGGCGGGTGTACTCCCGGTCGTGCGGCGTGACCACGGTCGGCGCGGCCCGCTTGCGGATGGCGTCGCGCACGGCGGGGTGACCGGCGAGGGTGATCGCGTCCGCGTCGACCACGACCGGTACGGGCGCGGCGAGCACGGCGCGCAGGTCACCCATCGCTCGTTCGTCCGTGCCCGAGCCACAGCCGACGAGCCACGCCTGCACCCGGCCCGCGCCGGCCACCGCGTCGCTGCAGACCACCGACGGGTGGGCCCGCACGACGTCGGCCGCGGCCGGACCCGCGTAGCGGACCATCCCGGAGGGACCGGCCAGCGCTCCGGCGACGGAGAGCAGCGCCGCGCCGGGGAACCCCGCCGAGCCGGTGGCCAGACCGGCCACACCGCGGCTGTACTTGTCCGAGGCCGGACCGGGTCGTGGCCACCAGGACGCGACGTCGTCACCATCCGGTAGCCGCACGGCCGGCTCAGTATCCGGAGTGGACAGTCCAATGTCGACGAGGTCGATCAGGCCGGCCAGTGGGGCCGCCGGCCCGACGACGTGGGCCGGCTTGAGGCAGCCGAAGGTGACCGTGACGTCGGCTCGCACCACCGGCCCGTCCACTGCCCCGGTATCGACGTCCACACCGGACGGTACGTCGACCGCCAGGACGACGGGCCGCGGGTCGAGTTGGTCCAGTACCCGTACGGCCTCGACCGCGACGCCCCGCAACCCGCCCTTGCCACCGATGCCCACGATGCCGTCCACGACAAGGTCGACACCGTCGCGCGTGGACTCACTCATCACCCTGTCGGCCGCCGGCTCCGCGGAGATGCTCGCCACGGCGCCGCCCGCCTCGCGCAGCGCGGCCAGACCGTCGGCGTGCACCTTCTCCGGCGCCAGCAGTACCGCCCGTACGACGGCGCCCCGGCGGGCCAGTGCCGCCCCCGCGAACAGCGCGTCGCCGCCGTTGTTCCCACCGCCGACGAGCAGCACCACCCGTCGCCCGTACACGCCACCCGAGTCGGCCAGCAACTGCGCACACCGCCGGGCCAGGCCCTCGGCGGCCCGCCGCATCAGGGTCAGCGGCGGCACCGTCGCCATCACCCGCTCCTCGGCCGCTCGTACGTCGGCCGCCCGCCATGCCCCCCGCATCGCTCCCCCTGTCTATCGCGGGTCGTCACCCTCGGCCAGCACCATCGCGGAGGCGATCCCCCCGTCGTGGGACAGCGACAGGTGCCACCGGGTGATGCCACGTTCGGTGGCGGCCGCCGCTACCGTCCCGTCGACCGTCAGCCACGGCCGGCCGTCCTGGTCCGTGACGATCTCGCAGTCGTGCCAGTTCAGCCCGGTCGGGGCACCCAGCGCCTTCGCCACCGCCTCCTTCGCGGCGAACCGGGCCGCGAGCGACTCATGGGGCCGGGGGTTGCCGAACGAGGTGTGCCGCTCGGCGTCGGTGAACAGTCGCTCGCCGAGCAACGGGGTGCGCTCGAGCGCGCGCTCGAACCGCTCCACGAGCACGACGTCTATCCCCACGGCCACGATCATGCTGCGCCCTGCCGGATCACACCGGGAGCCTATGCCGTGCGCCGGTGAGCACATCCGCCGGGACGCATCGAGGCGCCGGGAGACGGGCGAAGGAACAGCAGCGAAATTGATCGGCACAACCGATCCGTGTGTCCGCGGCATAGAGCTGCGCCAAACCGTACGGTCTCCCGCATGCCCCCCACAACAGAGCACGACGTCCTGGGCGACTTGTTCCGGAAGCACCCCGACTTCGCGGCCGAGTTGCTCCGCGACCTGCTCGGCGTGAGCCTGCCGGAGTTCGACGAGGTCCGTCGCGAATCGGTCGACTTCACCAACATCAAGCCGGCGCCGTACTTCGCCGACGCCGCGGTCGCGTTCACGAAGAAGGTGCCGGCCAGCGAAGGGATCCCGCACCAGCAACGAAGCCGAAGACACAAGCGTGATGGGGAGCCGCCCACGAGTCGCGCGACGCTCGGTGTGGTCGTGGAGATCCAGCGCGATAATGACACGGACAAGCTGTACTCATGGCCTGTCTACGTGTCAACCTTCGCCGCCTTGCTGCGGTGTCCGGTCATGCTTCTGGTGATCTGCACCAGCGACAGGATCGCCCGGTGGGCGGGCGAGCCCATCAGAGTCGGCGAGCCCGACTTCACGTTACGGCCGCTCGTGCTCGGTCCGAGTGCGATGCCGAAGATCATCGACCCTGAATTCGCACGTCACCATCCGGAGCTCGCGGTGCTTTCGGCGCGGGTCAGGAGTGATGCCGCCGACGCCGATCTCGTGCTCAGGGCGCTCGCGGCAGCACTGGCGAACGTCGATCCGGACGATGCCAAGCTGTACTATCACGTCGTGTTGGACGGTCTCAAGCCGTCGGCGAGGGACCTGCTGGATAAGGAGCTGAGGACCGTGGCTGCCATCATGCGCGACGACCCGCGCGCCGCCAAGCTGCAGCAGCTTGTCGAAGGAGCCCTCGCCGAAGGCATAGCTGAGGGCAAAGCCGAAGGCATAGCTGAGGGCAAGGCTGAGGGCAAGGCTGAGGGCAAAGCCGAAGGCGAGGCTCACGGCCGGGTCGTCGCTCTGCTGGAGGTACTCGCGGCGCGCCGCATCGACGTGCCGGAGGCGGCGCGGGCGCGCATCACGACCTGCACCGACCTCGACCAGCTGGCGGCCTGGATCCGCCGGTCGGTCACCGCGACGACCGTCAGAGATCTGTTCGAGTAATCCCCGCGGCTGGCTGGACCTTCACCCCGGCCCGCGTAGATCGGCGACAGCGTTGGCGATCCGCCGTTGCCGGGTCTCAGCGGTCTTCGCGCCCTCGACCGACAGCACATACCGGCGGCGGTTGCTGTAGGACAGCGCGTCGAAGGCCCGGCGGGCGGCGCCGTCCGTGTCGAGGGCGGCGCTGAGATCGTCCGGGATCTCGAGCTCCCTCGGCTGCGTGTCGAGCTCGATCTCGACGTCGACCTCGTCGCCGGCGGCCACCCCCGCGGCGGCGCGGTTCTCGGCGCTCAGCGGGATCCAGTAGCTGCCGGCCATCGGCGCCACGGTGGTGCGGTAGCTGTGGCCTCCGACGATCACCAGGACGGCCGGGCGCTTGGAGGGGCCGAGCGCGGCGACCACGTCGGCGGGGACCTCGATCCCGGTCGCCGTCTTGCCGCCGAGCACGACAGTGGATCGAAACCTCATGCCCGTGACTATGCCGGGTCCATCGCTGATCCGCACGCCGGCCCCGACCGGATGTCAGTCCACAATGGAACCCGTCGCCACCCGTCAGGGCGCGCGTTCGACCGCGAGGCGGACACCGAACGCGATGAAGACCACTCCGGTCACCTGCTCGAACCGGCGACGTACGGATGGCCGCGTCAGGAAGGCGCGGGCGCGCGTCACGAGGAACGCCAGTGCAGACAGCCACAGCAGACCCTCGACGTCGTGGATCAGGGCCAGCAACAGCGATCCCCCGAGGGGGTTCATGCCGTCGGGCAGGAACTGCGGCAGCACCGAGAGGTAGAAGGCCCCGATCTTCGGGTTGAGGAGGTTCGTGGTCAGACCGGTGCGCAGCGCGCGGCCGGTCGACCACCGCTCGCCCACCGGCTCGGCCATCCCGCCCGTACGGTCGGCGCCTGCCAGCCTCGCCGCGGGCCTCCGGCGCCGGGCGGACCACAACGCGCGAACGCCGAGCCAGCACAGGTACGCCACACCGGCGATCCGGAGCACTTCGAACGCGAGCCGGGAGGTGGTGACGAGCGCGGTCACCCCGACCGCGCTCGCCACCGCCCAGACCAGGCAGCCGACGTTGATCCCCACCGCGGCCGCGATGCCTGCAGCCCGTCCGCCCACCGCAGTCGCGCGCAGCACCAGCAGGGTGTCCGGGCCCGGGGTGATGGTCAGCAGCGCCGCGAAGAGTGCGAACGCGACGAGCGAGCTCACTCCACGGTCACGGACTTGGCGAGGTTGCGGGGCTGGTCCACGTCATGGCCCCGAGTATGGGCGATCTCGCACGCGAGCACCTGCAGCGGCACCGTGGTGACGAGCGGCGCGAGCAGGGTCGGCGTCGCGGGCACTTCGATGAAGTGGTCGGCGTACGGCCGTACGGCATCGTCCCCGACCTCGGCGATGACGATCGTACGGGCACCCCGAGCACGCACTTCTTGAATATTCGAGACGATCTTATCGTGCAGCGTGCCGACCGGTGACGGTACGACACAGACGACCGGGGTCCCGTCATCGATCAGGGCGATCGGGCCGTGCTTGAGTTCGCCCGCGGCGAACCCCTCGGCGTGCATGTAGGCGAGCTCCTTGAGCTTGAGCGCGCCCTCCAGCGCCACCGGGTAGCCCACGTGCCTCCCGATGAACAGGATCGAGCGGGAGCCCGCCAGGTCGCGGGCCAGCTCCCGGACCGCGTCCATGGTCTCCAGCACCTGGTCCACCGCGCCGGGCATCGCGCGGAGCTGGTCGAGCACTGTCGACACCTCGTCGGCGAACTTCACGCCCCGGGCCTGGGCCAGGTGGAGCCCGACCAGGTAGCACGCGACGAGCTGGGTGAGGAACGCCTTGGTCGAGGCGACCGCGACCTCCGGCCCGGCATGGGTGTAGAGCACCGCGTCGGACTCGCGCGGGATGGTGGAGCCGTTGGTATTGCAGATCGCCAGCACGCGCGCCTTCTGCGCCCGGGCGTGTCGCAGCGCCATCAGGGTGTCCATGGTCTCGCCGGACTGGGAGATGGCGACGACCAACGTGGACCGGTCGAGAACCGGGTCACGGTAACGGAACTCGCTGGCGAGCTCGACCTCGCAGGGCAGCCTCGTCCAGTGCTCGATCGCGTACTTGGCCACCAGGCCGGCGTGGTAGGCCGTGCCGCAGGCCACGATGAACACCTTGTCAACGCCGCGCAGATCCGCCTCGGTGAGCCGGGTCTCGTCCATCATGAGCGTCCCGTTGCCGCTCAGCCGGCCACGCAGCGTGTCCGCGACCGCCCGCGGCTGCTCGGCGATCTCCTTGAGCATGTAGTAGTCGAAGCCGCCCTTCTCGGCGGCGGTGGTGTCCCAGTCGACGTGGAAGTCCTTGCCCGCCGCCGCCACGCCGTCGAAGTCAGTGATCTCGACGGTCTCCGGCGTAACGAGGACGACCTGGTCCTGGCCCAGCTCGACGGCCTCGCGGGTGTGGGCGATGAAGGCTGCGACATCGCTGGCGAGGAAGTTCTCGCCCTCGCCGCGGCCGACGACCAACGGCGAGTTGCGGCGGGCGCCCACCACAGCGTCGGGGGTGTCGGAGTCGACGGCGAGCAGCGTGAATGCCCCCTCGAGCCGCCGGCAGACCCGGCGCATCGCCTCGGCGAGCTGAGTGCCACGGTCCCCGGTGCCCTCGGCCCGGACCCCGGCCAGCTCGAACTCGAGCAGGTGGGCCGCGCACTCGGTGTCGGTGTCACTCCTGAACTCCACGCCAGCCGCCACCAGCTCGCCACGGAGCGTGGCGAAGTTCTCGATGATCCCGTTGTGGATCACGGCGAGCCGGCCGTTGTTGGAGCGGTGCGGGTGGGCATTGCGGTCGGTGGGGCCGCCGTGGGTGGCCCACCGGGTGTGGCCGACCCCGGTGGTGCCGGTGTTGATGGCGCTCTCCGGCGCCTGGGCGGCCAGCTCCTGCTCCAGGTTGCCGAGCTTGCCGGCGCGCTTGACCGTGATCAGCGCCAGCCGCCCTTCCTCGGTCGACGCTGCCGGCTCTGCGCCCAGGACCGCCACGCCGGCCGAGTCGTAGCCCCGGTACTCCAGGCGCCGCAGTCCGCTCACGACGATGCCGAGCGCCGGTCGGGCGCCCGCGTACCCCACGATTCCACACATGGGTGCGATCGTAACCGTATTTCGCGCAGACGTGCTGCGCAGAAGGCCGACTTTCGCGCAGCGCATTTGATCGGTCACAAGTCGTGTAGCCTGCCGACGTGGTACCCGAGGCGGGCGTGGCGCGCATGCGTCCCTTCGGCACGACCATCTTCACCGAGATGTCGGCGCTGGCCGTCCGAACGGGCGCGGTCAACCTGGGCCAGGGCTTCCCCGACACCGACGGGCCTGAGGAGATACTCGACGCCGCGGCGCTGGCGCTGCGCTCCGGGCGCAACCAGTACCCGCCGCTGATGGGCATCCCGGAGCTACGCGCCGCCGTGGCCGGCCACCAGCGCCGCTGCTACGGGCTCGACTACGACCCGGACGGCGAGATCCTGGTGACCGCCGGCGCGACCGAGGCGATCGCGGCGAGCATCCTCGGCCTGTGCGAGCCCGGCGACGAGGTCGTCGTCTTCGAGCCCCTGTACGACTCGTACGGGGCCTCGATCGAGCTCGCCCACGCGACGCCCCGGCCCGTGACGCTGCGCCCGGGCGAGAATGGGCGCTACGGCTTCGACCCCGACGAGCTGCGCGCCGCCTTCTCCGCCGGGACCCGGCTGGTCCTGCTCAACTCGCCGCACAACCCGACCGGCAAAGTCTTCACACCGGTGGAGCTCGCGCTGATCGCCGAACTCTGCCAGGAGTATGACGCGATCGCGGTGACCGACGAGGTGTACGAGCATCTGGTGTTCAGCGATGCGTCCAGTGTGCACTGTCCTATCGCGACACTCACGGGCATGCGGGAGCGTACCCTGCGGATCTCCTCGGGTGGAAAGACGTTCTCCTGTACGGGCTGGAAGGTCGGGTGGGTAAGCGGACCGGCGGCCCTGGTGGCGGCGGTGACGCGGGTGAAGCAGTTCCTCACCTTCGTCAACGCCGGCCCACTCCAGCCGGCCATTGCGGTCGCGCTCGGGCTGCCGGACTCGTACTTCACCGAGTTCGCCTCCACATTGGAGCGCAAGCGCGATCTGGTGGCCAAGGGACTGGTCGAGGCCGGCTTCCACACGTACGCGTCCGAGGGCACGTACTTCATCACCGCCGACATCGCCCCGCTCGGCGGCACCGACGGTGTCGAGTTCTGCCTGTCGCTGCCCGAACGCTGTGGCGTGGTCGCCATTCCCGCGCAGGTTTTCTACACCGACCCGGCCCCGGGGCGGAGCATTGTCCGGTTCGCCTTCTGCAAGCGCGACGAGGTCCTGCACGAGGCGGTCACCCGCCTGCACCGCCTCGCCGCCGCATAGCCGGCGGCGATGGCACGTTAGCAAGCGCGCGCGTCACCCCAGGGGTCGGCGCATACGCAGGCTGGAGATCTCCTCTTCGGGAAGGGAGCCGTACGCCGGTGACACGACCTCGACCGGCTCGAAGCCGCGCGCCTTGTAGAAGGGGACGGCCAGCTCGTTGCCCGGCACCACCGAGACCCACATCTCCTCCGCCCCGACCTCGCGAAGCTGCTCGGTGACACGGTCCAGCAGCGCCGTCCCGAGCCCGCGACCGCGGTGGTCGGGGTCGAGGTAGAGGACGAACAGCTCGCCCACCCGCTCGCCCGTCATGCCGCCGCCGGCGGCGCCGAGCACCTCGCCCAGCACCGTGACCACCTGGTAGCCCAACCAGCCGGGCGGGGCCGGCTCCACCTCGCGACGGACGCGGTCCTCGCGGTAGAACTCCGCGATCACCCGCTCGATGTAGGGGTCCGGCAGGAGGTCCGTGTACGTCGCCCGGTACGCGGTTTCACAGATCTCGCGGATCCGGGGCGCCTCGTCCTCCAGCGCGGGGCGCACCTGCGGCCACGCCTCCATCTGCCCATTATGTGGCCTCTGTGCCCTCGCTCAGGAGACGACGCCGCACATCACGCGACCGAGGGCGGCCGCCGGTGGTCAGTCGCGCTCCCCAACGTCGCCGTCGGAGTCGCTGCCGGACTCGTCGTCGGGCAGTTCGTCGGTGCTCGAGCCGACCACCACGAAGTTCTCGTCCAGCTCCACGTCGACCTGGCGGCCGTCCGGCAGTGTCACCTCGACCTCGTAGTAGCTCTCCTCGTCGCCAACCTCGGTCTCCGTGACGGTGCCGCCGCCGGTATAGGCAAGGGCGGCCGCCTCGGCTCGCGCGAGGTCGGGTCCGGTGATGGGTGTGTCATCGTCTCCGGCGCTCGCTGCGAGCGCGACACCGCCGCCGACGCCGACGGCCACCACACCCGCCGCGACCGATGCGACGATCCACCGTGTCCTTCGCGTCATGGCAATCCCTCCTTCCGCTCCACGATCGGACATCCGACCTGACGCCATGCTGAACCTCGTCATCCGGCCGAGAGCGGGAGCCGCACCGTCACCCGAGCCCCGCCGAGCGGGCGGTCCTCGATCACCGCGGTGCCGCCGTGCGCGGCGACGATCTCCGCGACGATAGCCAGGCCGAGGCCGCTGCCACCGTGCACACGAGCGCGGGAGTCGTCCAGGCGCACGAACCGTTCGAAGACGTGGGCCCGCTCCTCCGGGGCCACACCCGGGCCGTCGTCGTCGACATGCAACTCGGCCCGGCCGTCCCGGGTGAACAGTTCAAAGTGGATGGCTTCTCGGGCGTGGCGGGCGGCGTTGCTGCCGAGGTTGTGCAGCACCCGACGAAGGGCCGACGGATCACCCTCGACCCGTGCGGCGCCGACCCCGTGGATGTCGACCGACACGGTGCCGAGCTCGCGTAGCCGCCGTGCCTCCGCGAGCACCAGGTCGTCGACGTCGACCGGTCGGCGCCGGACCAACAGAATCTGCGCATCGGCCCGGGTCAACAGCAGAAGGTCATCGATGAGCGCCTGCATGCGAAGGCTCTCGTCGCGCACGATCGGCGCCAACGTCCCGGCCCGCGTGGCCTCGGGATAGGCGATCGCCACCTCGGCATGCTCGCGGATCGTGGCGATCGGAGTACGCAGCTCATGGGAGGCGTCGGCGACGAACCGGCGCAGCCGGACGTTGGCGGTCTCCAGGCGGTCGAGCATCCGATTCATGGTGCGCGCCAGCCGCCCGATCTCGTCGTCCGTCGGCGGTTGGGGTACCCGCCGGTGCAGTTGCGACGTGGAGATCTCGTCCACCTCGGAACGGATCGCGTCGACGGGTGCCAGCGTGCGCCCGATCACCCGCCAGGTCATGGCACCCACCAGGAGCAACAGGGCCGGCAGACCAACCGCAAGCAGCACGGCCAGCGCGGCCGTTGACGCGCTGACCTGGTCGAGGCTGTGCCCGACGAGCACCGTCCGCCCGCCACTCGCTGTCGCGGACACGGCCAGAAACTCGTCATCGTCGAAGGCGACCGCGACCTGGCGCCACTGACCCGGCTCGATGCTCGCGACCGCCGACCCGGTGCCCGCGTTCGGGGTTGTCCGGAGCACCTCACCCGCGGGCCCCAGTACCTGAACGAACACGTCGTCGTCTCCGGCGACCACGCTCACCGGGTCCCGGCCGGAATCCAGCAGGCGTACGGACTCGGCCGCCTGCAGCGTGGCTGCGGCACGAACCTCCCGGACCAGCAACCCGTGTAGGCCGGCGAGCAGCCCGGCGGCGCCGGCGAGCAACGCGACGCCCACGACGGCGACCGCCACGAGCGTCGCCCGTACGCGGACCGATTCGCGTACGGTCCGTCGCCAACCAACGAACGTCTCAGCCACCATCGGGATCCAGGCGGTAACCGGCGCCCCTGAGGGTCGCTATGGCCGTCCGCCCGAACGGCCGATCCACCTTGTCCCGCAGACGCCCCACATACACCTCGACGATGTTCGGATCCCCATCGAAGTCGAAGTCCCAGACATGGGCCAGTATCTCGCGCTTGCTGAGCACCTCGCCGCGCCGTCGCAGCAGCAACTCCAGCAGCGACAGTTCCCGGCTGGTGAGGAAGAGCTCGGTCTCCGCGCGCCACGTGCGTCGCGCCGCCGGATCAAGGCGCAGGTCGCCCGCTGACAGCACCACCGGCCGCTCCCGGGCGCCGCGTCGCATCAACGCCCGCAGCCGCGCCACGAGGACCGCATGAGAGAAGGGCTTGGTCAGGTAGTCATCGGCTCCCGTGTCGAGGCTCTCGACTTCGTCCCATTCGCCGTCCTTGGCCGTCAGGACCAGGATCGGGGTCCAGTTCGCCTCCTCCCGCAGTGTTCGGCAGACGACGAAGCCGTTGACCCCGGGCAGCATGAGGTCGAGCACGATCACGTCGTACGGCTGCTCGCGCGCCAGCCACAGTCCGTCCGTACCCGTCAGCGCGATGTCGACGGCGAAGCCGTCGGCGAGCAGCCCGGCCCGGATGCCCTCGGCGAGGTGCGGCTCATCCTCGACCACCAGCACACGCATGACTGTCCATCGTCCTTCATCCGGGCTGAACGCGGGCTGAACGCCCGGGACGTGGACATCTATCGGCTCTGTTACGTCCGCGGCCCCGAGGGCATCATCGTGGCACTGGCCAGGCAGCTGCGCTGAAGGCTGCCGATGGGCCATTGACCCAGCCCACACTCCGTGCTGGTTCCGGGTCTACCTGACCGGGGTAGAGCGGTCGGGCTGCTCGGTGCGCAGGCTCGCGATGAGCGTGAGCATGCCGCCGTCGTACTCGCGGTGCAGGCGGTGCCCGGGCTTCGTGCAGAGCCCGCTCATGATGTGCACCATCGCGGTGTTGCTCGCGTGCACGGCCGCCCGGATGCGACCGACGCCCAACTCCTCGGCGATGGTCAGCAGCCGGCGCGCGAGGAAGGTCCCGATGCGGCGCTGCTGCCAGGCGTCCTCGACCAGGATGGCCAGCTCCGGCGTGCCGGTGCCGTCCTGCTGCGCCCCCGACGGCCAGATCAGGTTCGCCATCGCGATCAGTGCGCCCGCGCCGTCCTCGACCACGAGCACGTGGCCGGATGCCGGCGAGAGCAGCCGGGCGATCGTGGCCGTGCTCGGGGTGCGGGTCCCCGACAGGTATCGCCGCAAGCGGCTCGTCAGCGAGCACCGCTGGTGCAGCCCCATGACGGAATCGAGGTCATCCGGCGTGCCCGGCCGTACGGTCAGCTCGACTCCGTCGGCGAGGACGAGCTGCCAGGAGGGGCTTGACGGCTCCACCTCGTCGGGGGGCGTCTGCATGAGCACGGCGATGTCGATCATCCCGTACGCCCGCGCGCGCTCGGCCGGTGTGAACGGCGCGGTCGGGCGGGAGAGCGCGTACCCGCCGCCGGTCGGGTCAGTGAGCCACAGCTGGGTCGGGTCGTCTGCGATCCCGTCCGGCTCGTCTGCCCGCCACGTGACCTGGGCCCCGGGCAGCAGGCTCGTCAGCACCGAGGGAAGCTCGTCGGGAGTCCGCAGCAGCCGGGTGGCCAGCGACAGCGCTCGGGTCGGGCCGTCCACGAGGGCGTGGGCGTCGGCCGGCGTCACGCGCGGTGTGCGGGCACCGCCGTTGACGACGGCGGCGGACAGGTCGGAAACCGACAGCACCGCAGACGCGGCCACCAGGAGCTCGTCGACCGGCCCGTCCGGGGTGAGGTGCACCTGCACAGAGAGGATGTTGACCGCCTGCCGGGCCAGGCTGGCCGCGAGGATCGCCAGGCGCCCGGGCACGTCGTCGAGCGTCGCCCGGATGTTCCACAGCTTGACCGCCCCGCGCACCGGCTCCGCGTGGCCCGCCGCGCCGGCCGGGTCGTCCGCGTCGTCGGCCGGCGTCGTGTTCGCGGCCCGGGCTGCGGAGATCCGGGCGAGCAGCAGGTCGGCGGTGGCGCGGTTGCCGGCCATCGGGATGTCCCAGAAGACCGCCAGCCGGGTGAGCGAACGGGTGGTGTTGTCACCGGGGCGCAGTTCGATCGGGTCCGAGAACGCGATCATGGCGTCGATGTCACCGGCCGCGGCCAGGCCGGCGGTGGCGGCCGGCCCGATGGTTCCGGAGCGCAGGTTCTCGGTCGTGAGGCCGACGTGCTCGGCCAGGAGCGTGCCGATCCCGGCCGGGGCGAGCAGCCTCATCGTCCGGAGCGTCTCGACGTGAGCGGTGGCCCAGGCGACGAGGTCGGCCCGGCGCGGACCCTCGGCGGTGAGGGCCAGCGCCGGCCGCCGGGTGCTGGGTTGCGCTCCCGCCCCCTGGACCTGGGGCCGACCGGACAGACTGCCGGGTTCCGGGCCCGCCGTCGGGCGGTCGATGCGGTGGGCGAGACGGCCGGAGACCTGCGATGCTCCGGGCGCCGGCATCTGCTGAGCCACGGTAACCATCCCCCTCGGCGTCGACCCGTTCGGCTCAGTCTGCCCGAGCCGCGTTTCCGCTTCGTTGCATAGCCGTTTACGTGACGTTCGGGCAGGTCACAGCATGATCATCTCGACCCGCCGGCTCCGCGGAGAGCTCGTAATCGTCCACAGTGGAGATAGGGGTCGGCCGGGCGCCCGATCGGTAATCTCGCCCGACGGCGGCATTGGTATGCTCTGCCCGCGCAGGTCCACCCCCGTGCGTCCCTGCCACCGTGAGTCTGTGCCGCACCGCCGGGCAGATCGCGCCCGCACCACCGCGGTCGGATCCTCCCCGGCGGCCCCCTAGAGGAGTCCGGTGATGCCCCCACCCCCGCCTCCGGCCGTCCGGACGCCCGGCCTTGGCCGGCACCGGTGGCGTGCGCTCCTGGCCGTCCTGGGCGTGGTCACGTTCGCCCTGACTGGGTGCACGACCCCGTCGGCCCACCTGACCCCGATCGCGGCGGCCGAGCCGGTGTCACCGTCCGGCCCGGCGGAGCTGGTGTTCCTCCAGGCGGACAACATGGTCATCTCGCCTCTCAAGATCGTTCTCGTCGGCATCACGAACGGCCGCCTCGACACCGTGTTGCTCGCCGACGGGTCCGGCACCGAGATCCCCGGCATCTTCGACTCGCAGCGTCAGGTGTGGCGCAACTCGGCGCCCCTGGCGTACGACACGCAGTACCGGCTGAGCGCCGCCGGCACTGGCGAGGACGGAAAGGCGATCGAGGGCAGCCGGACGTTCGCCACCCTCAGGCCGGGCGGCTACATGGCGGCCGAGATTCGCGCGTTCCGAGGCTACGGCCCGCCGTTGGACGGCGGGGAGTTCGGCGTCGGCCAGCCGGTCGTGGTCGAGTTCGATCGCAACGTGACCGACAAGGCCGCGGCGGTCGCCGCCCTCGACGTGCAAGCTGTGCCGAAGACCGGGGGCGCCTGGCGGTGGATCCGCGACGACGAGGTGCACTGGCGCCCCCGCGAGTACTGGCGGCCCGGCACGCAGGTGACCGTGAACGCCAACCTGTACGGCGTGGACTTCGGCGACGGGCGGTTCGGGCAGGCGAACCAGACGGCCACGTTCACCATCGGCCAGTCGAAGATCGCCGTCGCCGACCACGACACAAAGCGTATGCATATCTACATTGATGGCGTCGATGTCAGCGCCGCGATCGCGGACACCTGGGATCCGAACGTCTACGGGCCAACCTACGACCACTCCGACGGTCTGCGCATCAGCATGGGCTCTGGGGGTTTGTCCACCTCCGTGGGCTGGTTCGACACCCGTACCTCGAGCGGCGCCTTCGTCGTCATGGAGAAGTCCCCGCTGGTCCGGATGCGACCGGACCTGCCGAAGAGCGATCCCGAGTACTACGACGAGCAGATCCCCTACGCGGTCCGCTTCACGGCCAGCGGCCTGTACGTGCACTGGGCGGACTGGAGCGTCTACGACCAGGGCTTCCGCAACGTGTCCCACGGCTGCATCAACCTGTCACCCAACGACGCGCTGTGGTTCTACAACAACTTCAGCTACGGCGATGTCGTCGAGGTCACCAACACCGGCAAGCCCGGCGAGCTCACCGACGGCCTGGGCGACTGGAACCTCACCTGGGAGCAGTGGATCGGCGCCGCCTGACGACCCGCCTGAACCACCGCGCTACAGGGTCGCACCGAGCAGCCAGGGGACGAACTCCTCCAGGCCGAAGCCGAGCTCCTCGCTGGCCGTGCGCTGGCCCGATGCGGTCTCGAGGATCAGGTCGAAGATGCGCCGGCCCATCTCCTCGACCGTCGCCTCACCGTCGGCGATCGGGCCGCAGTTGATGTCCATGTCCTCGGCCATCCGCTGGTACATCCCGGTGTTCGTGGCGAGCTTGAGGCACGGGGTCGGACGCGAACCGAACACCGAGCCACGACCGGTGGTGAAGCAGAGCACCGTCGCCCCGCCGGCTATGAGCCCGGTCGCGTTCACCGGATCGTATCCAGGTGTGTCCATATAGACCAGACCACGGGTCCCCGGGCGCTCACCGTACCGGACGACGTCGCACAGCTCGGTCGTGCCGCCCTTGGCGATGGCGCCGAGCGACTTCTCGAGGATCGTGGTCAGACCGCCGGCCTTGTTGCCGGGCGAGGGGTTGTTGTCCAGCGAGCTCCCGTCGGCGGCCACATGCCGCTCCCACCACCGGATGCGCTCGATCAGCCGCTGCGCCACCCCCTCGCTGACAGCGCGCTCGAGCAGGACGTGCTCGGCCCCGTAGATCTCCGGGGTCTCACCGAACATCGCCGTGCCGCCGTGCCGCACGACCAGGTCCGCGGCGGCTCCCAGCGCCGGGTTGGCGGTGATACCGGAGTAGCCGTCGGAGCCTCCACACTCCATGGCGAGCACCAGTTCGCCCACCGGCACCGGCTCGCGGCGCGCCTGCGCAGCCACGGGCAGCATCTCCTCGATGAGCCGTACGCCTTCGGCGACCGTACGGCGGGTGCCACCGAGATCCTGGATGGTCATCAGGTGCACGGGCATGCCCTCGGGAAGCCGCCACTGCGACGCCAGCGAGACGACCTGGTTGACCTCGCACCCGAGCCCGATGACCAGGAGGCCGGCGAAGTTCGGGTGCTCGCCGTAGCCGCGCAACGTGCGCTGCAGCAGGTCGAAGCCCTCGTGCCCCGGACCTCCGGTGCCACAGCCACCCACGTGCGTCAGCGGCACGATGCCGTCGACCCCGTCGACCTCGGCCGCCAGGAACTCGGCCCGGTTCGCGATGAGCTTGGCGACCGTGGCCGAGCAGTTCACCGAGGAGACGATGCCCAGGTAGTTGCGGGTGCCCACCGTGCCGTTCGCGCGCCGGTAGCCGAGGAACGTGGCCCGCTCGTCCGACGGGACATAGGCGGTCGGGGTGCGCCGGGAGCCGACCGCCACATCGGTCTCGACGGGCCGGTACTCCAGGTTGTGCGTGTGCACGTGGTCACCGGGTGCGATGGCGGTCGCGGCGTAGCCGATGATCTGCCCGTACTTGCGGACCGGTGCGCCGGGCGGCAACGCCGTAACCGCGAGCTTGTGCCCGCGCGGTACGGGTGTGGTGAGCGTGACGGCGGTGCCCTCCGCGAGCCGGATGGGTCCCGCTGGGAGGTCGGCGAGAGCGACCACGACGTCGTCGGCCGCGTTGAGCCGTACGGTCACCTCGGTCGTTGGCGGTCCGGCGGCCACGGCGAACCCCTCACTGTGATGTCGATGGATGGCCCATCGACCGAGCCACCCTCCGGAGACTAGACGACCAGGTTGCCTCGGCACGATGGTGGCCATGGCCCGCGCTTCGGTACCGTCCCAGGACATGTCACGGCCGCGAATCTGGATCGCACTCCTCGCCGTCGCCGTCAGCATCCTGGTGGTCGCCGGCCTCATCGGGTGGGTGCTGCGCCCCTCGGGCACGGCGCAGCCCGAGCCGGAGGCGCTCGACCAGGTCCTGTCCGGATCGATCTACCTTCCGCGGCTGAACCGGGACCCGCGCACAGTGGGGGTACTGGTCCGCAACGACAGCCCCCAGCCCGTCCGTATCGTCGAGTTCGAGCTGATAACCGACTCGTTCCAACCGACCGGCCCGGTGGCGAAGGACGTCACCATCCCCGCGGGCGTCGCGACCACGCTCACGGTCGTCCCCGGACCGGCCCAGTGTGGAGGTCAGTTGGCGCCGCCGGTCGCGCCGACGACCGCCCGCCTCGTCGTGACCACGGGGAACCAGCGGCAGACGGTCGACCTCGCCCTCCCTCACGCTGCCGATGAAGGACTCGAGACGCGACTGCACCTCGAGTGCGGGACTCAGTTCGTCGCCGCCGCGCTCGACCTCCGACTGCAGAACTGGTCTGCCGCTGAAGACGGCACCTTGCGCGCGTCGCTGCTGGTACGACGGCTCGCCGGCGACGACCCGGTCACCCTGCACACCATGGCGGGCAGCGCCCTCTACGCCCTCACCCCGGCCCAGAGCTCTCCCATCGGCGTTCTCCTGCCCGGCCAGAGCGCGCTGGAGATCCCGGTCACAGCCGCACCGAGCCGGTGCGACCCGCACGCGATGGCGGATGTCAAGTTCCCCTACCTGTTCCGGGTCTGGCTCACCATCGCCGACTCACCGCAGCTGGCGGCCACCATCGCCACCGAAGCGTCGAGCCGGGAACAACTCGTGCAGATGTGGCTCGCCCTGTGCGGCTTCTGAGCCCGCCGGGCCGGTTGCCAAGGTCCAGCGACGCCGGCGCAGGGGAGTCAGCTGGTGATTCGGCTGCCCGGCGCGGCCGGGCGGGGGTAGACAGAGGTATGGCGACGAAGAAGCAGGTCAGTGCCACACCGGCGAACCTCCGCTCGGCGACGTGAGCACCAGCCGGACCGCCAGCGCGCCGCAGAACGTACGGTTTGCACGGATCATGCGCGACCGCGACCTTCTGGCCCTGTTCCAGCCGATTGTCCGTATCGCCTCCGGCGATGTGGTCGGCTACGAAGCCCTGGTACGTGGACCGGAGGACCCCGGGTTGACCAGCGCGGCGTCGCTGATCGGGGCGGCTCATCGCACCGGGCGGCTGGTCGAGTTCGACTGGGCCGCGCGGGCCTGCGCCTGCCAGGCCGCGCTCGAGGCCAGGTTGGACGAGGATTCGCTCCTGTTCCTCAACATCGAGCCGATCGCCCTTGACACGGAGTGCCCGCCCGACCTGTGGCCAGTGATCGAGGAGGGGTTCCGACGCTTCCGCGTGGTGCTGGAGGTGACCGAACGGTCGCTGGACCGCGACCCGCGCACCCTGCTGGACGGCATCGAACGGCAACGCCCTGTGGTGGCCGGCATTGCCATCGACGACTGTGGTTCCAACCCGGGCACCCTCGCGATGCTTCCGCTGGTGGCGCCCGCAGTTATCAAGATCGATGCTGGCGTGATCCGACGGCGGCCCGACGCCGAGACGGCGCGGGTCCTGAAGGCGGTCCAGGAGCAGGCCGAACGCACCGGAGCGATCGTCGTGGCGGAGGGCGTGGAGAGGGAGGAACACCGTAGCCACGCGGCGGCCTTCGGCGCGCAGTTCGGCCAGGGTTTTCTCTTCGGCCGTCCAGCGGTACTGGCGCACGCCGAGCCGACGAGGGACGGCGTCGCGCTTGAGCACGAGGCGCCCATGCAGCTCGACTCGCCTTTCGAGGCACTGGGTGGTCGCACGATCGGCCGGGCCGGCGAAGAACTGCTGACTGCGCTGATGCGAGACGTCGGTGCGTGCGCCGACGTCAGTGCCCCGGTCCTGCACGTCGTGCTGCTCCCGACGCTCGACCGGCTGGACGCGGCCGAGCTGGAGCGCCTGAGCGATCTCGCTCGCACGGGCACGTTCGCGGCCGTCCTGGGACCTGGCATACCCGCGGAGCCCGGTGGGGGCGTGCGCGGCGTCGGATCCCAGCGCACACCGCCGCCCCGCGAGGAATGGGCGGCCATCACGATCGGCCCCTGCTCCAATGTGGCGGTCCTGGCCCGAAGGGTCCCGGACGGTAGCGGCGAGTGGGAGTACGGCATCACTCACGACCGGACCCGGGCGATCGCGGCCGCCCGTAGCCTCATCCGGCTGCTCGGCTCACCCGAGCCGCATTTCCGCTACGACGGCTGACCAACGACGACCGCTGTCGGATCTCACGTCACGGCGGTGTGTGCGGGACCACGAGGCGCGATTCGTACGCAACGACGACCGCTTGGGCGCGGTCGCGCAGGCCAAGTTTGGTGAGGATGCTGCTCACGTGCGTCTTGACCGTCTGCTCGCCGATGAAAAGCCTGTTGGCGATCTGCTTGTTGGAAAGGCCTTCGGCGATCAGTCGCAACACGTCGATCTCACGAGGTGTGAGCCGGTCCCGGACCAGGCCGATCGGTCGCGGGCGCAGCCGGGCGAACTCGCCGATCAGTCGGGTGGTGATAGCCGGGGCGAGCATGGCCTGTCCACCGGCAACAACCCGGACGCCGTCGAAGAGCTGCGCGGCCGGTACGTCCTTGAGCAGGAACCCGCTGGCGCCGGCGTCGAGCGCGTCGTAGACATGCTCGTCGAGGTCGAACGTGGTGAGGATGAGGATCCGGGCTGCGCCATCAGCGACGATCTGTCTGGTCGCCTCGATGCCGTCGACGATGGGCATGCGGACGTCCATGAGCACCACGTCGGGGCGCTGGTCGCGGCAGAGCGCGACTGCCGCCGCGCCGTCACCGGCCGTGCCGACGATGGTGAAGTCACCCTGGGTCGCGAGCAACGTACACAGTGCCGCACGGACGACCTCTTGGTCGTCGACGACAGCAATGCGGATCGGCGGCGTGGTCACGTGAGCACCGCGGGGAGCGGCAGGTGTGCCTCGACCAGGTAACCACCGGTGGTCGACGGCCCGGCCTGGGTGTAGCCGCCAAGCATGCCGGTGCGTTCGCGGATGCCGACCAGGCCGTACCCCCCGCCACCGCCAGATGCTGGGCCGGGGCCGTTGTCGCGCACCCGGATCCGCAACTCCGTGGACGCGTAGTTGAGTTCGACATCGACGGCGGCGGTTGGGGCGTGCCGCCGCGCGTTGGTCAGGGCCTCCTGGACGATGCGGTAGGCGGTCAACTCGACGCCGGCATCGAGCTGGCGGACGGGGCCCCGCACGACGAGGCGGACACCGGCGTCCTGGCTGGCTCGGGCCTGCTCGACCAGCGTGACGAGCTGGCGGAACCCGGGCTGCGGCTGGCGCCCGGCGGCCTCGGCGCTTGCGTCGGCGTCGGCGTAGGCGTCGGCGCGCAGGACGCCGACGATGCGGCGCATCTCGGTAAGCGCTGTGCGGGCGGCGGCCGTGATGTCGGCCAGCTGTCTCCGTGAGTTAGGGCTGAGGTCAGGCGAGGTCAGCGCCACCGCTTCGCTCTGCAGGGCGATGAGCGAGATGTGGCGGGCCACCACGTCGTGAAGTTCGCGCGCGATGCGCGTGCGCTCGCCGCGGGCTTGATGGCCGGCGAGCGACTGGTCCAGCGTGCGCACTCGGGCGTCGGCCTCCGCGACCCGCGAGTGGGCCTGGCGTAGCGCTCCGGCCACGGCCGCGACGGCCGCGAGTCCGAAGGTCACCGCGGCCCAGAGCCGGGGTGTCGGGCCGATCGGCAGGGCGATTCCGACCAGCAGCGGCAGGGCGATCGTTGCCGCCTGCCAGGGCCGAGCAAGTCGGCTGGCCAGGTAAACCGCCGCGACCAGTGCGACCACGGCCGCGATGGTCGGGCGGCCCGGCTCGACCACGGCCAGCAGCACGCCCGTGACCACAGCGGCAGCTGCCCCGCGCGGGTTCACTGGCGCCTGGGCCAGTGGCACGGTGCCGAGCAGCGCGAGCAGCAACGCCAACGAGGGATTGCCACCGCCGTCGGCCGCCCGAGCGCTGACCTCAGCGATTGCGGCGAGGGCAAGGGCCGCGGAGGCCGCGTACCGCCAGCGGGTCGCCACGGTCAACCAACTCCACGCCCCATTCCCAGTCATCACCCTCGTCATTCTGGCTGGCACCCACGCCGAGCGCGTCACCGTGAACGCGCACCGTCGCCTCCTTCTCGCGGGGGAGGCCGGCCGATGGCACCACCTTCCGGCGGGATGCACAGTCCGCGCCGCAGCGGGAAGCGCGTGGGCCGGGCCAGTTCCTACCGTCGTGCCATGCAGTCGACCATCGAGGTGCAGGGCCTCACCAAGCGGTACGGCCGCACCGTGGCCGTGCACGATCTCAGTTTCACCGTGCAGCCGGGGAAGGTGACCGGGTTCATCGGACCCAACGGCGCCGGCAAGTCCACCACGATGCGACTGATCATGGGGTTGGACTTCCCGCAGGCGGGTACCGCGACCGTGGCCGGGCGCCGGTACCGGGACCTGCCCGAGCCGCTGACCGCCATCGGAACGCTGCTCGACGCCGGCGCCCCACACCCGGGACGCACCGCCCGCAACCACCTGCGGTGGCTCGCGTACAGCAACGGCATCGGCCGACGGCGCGTCGACGCGGTGATCGCCGAGGTCGGCTTGGAGTCGGTGGCCGGTCGCCGTGTCGGCGGGTACTCGCTGGGCATGCGCCAGCGACTGGGAATCGCGGCTGCCCTTCTCGGCGACCCGCCGATCCTGATGCTCGACGAGCCGGTCAACGGTCTGGACCCGGAGGGCATCATGTGGATCCGCCGCCTGCTGCGAGACCTCGCCGCGCAGGGCCGGACCGTACTGGTGTCCAGCCACCTGATGAGCGAGCTGCAGGATAGCGCCGACCATCTGCTGATCCTCGGCCGCGGGCGGCTGATCGCCGACACGAGCACGGCTGGCCTTCTGGCCCGCGCGTCCAGCGACCGCCTGGACGTGCGCACCGACATGATCACCGAGGCAATGACCGTGCTGGCCGGCGCGGGAGCCACGGTCGCTACTACCCAGCCGGGCGTCGTCACGGTCACCGGGCTGCCCGGCGAGCAGGTCGTCAGTCTGCTGGCAGCCGCCGGGGTCCGCTACTCGGAGCTACGCCGCCACCTGGCGTCACTGGAGGAGGCATACATGGAGCTGACGCGCGACGTCACCGAGTTCGCCGCACAGGAATTGTCATGACCACCGTTCGCCGCACGGGGCGCCTGCTGCGCGCCGAGTGGACCAAGCTGTGGACGGTCCGCCGGTGGACCTTGGCTCTGCTCGCCTCGTTGGTGCTGTCCGTGCTGGTCGCGTTGCTGGCCGCCAACGGCAACAAGAGCCAAGCCAACGCCGACACCGATATGGTCGTCGGGCCGCGAGGACTGGCGGTGCTGGACAACTTCCAGTTCGTCCACAAGCCACTCGACGGTGATGGAAGCATTCTCGCCCGGGTCGCCAGCCAGGATGCCGACCAGGAGTGGGCCGCCGCTGGCGTCATGGTCAAGACCAGCACTGCTCCCGGCTCGTCGTACGCCGCGCTGATGCTCACACCCGGTCACGGCGTCCGCGTCGGCGCGAACTTCGACACCGACATCGACGGCGGTGCCGGCCCGAGTCCGGTGTGGCTCCGCTTGACCCGGGCCGGCACCGAGGTCACGGCCAGCCGCTCCAGCGACGGCGCTACCTGGCGGACCGTCGCCACCGTTCGGCTGGTCGCGCCCAGCACCACAGTGCAGGTGGGTATGTTCGTGTCGGCACCGCCCAAGTTGAGCGTGAGGAAGACCCTCAGCGGGGTCGAAGGCGGCTACAGCCGCACCACCGGACGCGCGACCTTCGACCACGTTCAGGTCACCGGCGCGGCCCGCGGTGACTGGGTTGGCGAGACGATCGGGCAGGACGCCAGGGTGAAGTCCGACGACCCCGACCCGAGCGCCTCAACGGAAGCCGGCGGAGTGTTCACCGTCACCGGCTCCGGCACGATCGGCCCCAGCGAACCACTCGACGACCCCGTCCAGAACAGCCTGTTCGGTCTGTTCTTCGGCGCGCTCGTGCTCATCCCGGTCGCTGTGCTGTTCATGACCTCCGAGTACCGGCGACCGTTGATCCTCGTGACGTTCGGCGCCAACCCGCGGCGACGGTGCGTCCTGGCCGCGAAGGCCGTCGTGGTCGGCGCCGCATCATCCGCCACGGGCCTCGCCGCAGCCCTGGTCATCTATCTCGTTACCCGGCCTGTGTCCGAGGCCAACGGGTACCGGCCCCCGGCCTTCGCCTACACCTCGCTGGCCCAGCCGGCGGTGCTGCGTGCGGTCCTCGGCAGCGCGGTGCTCGTCGGCGCCCTCGGCGTGCTGGCCTTCGCCGTAGCGGCGCTGGTGCGCCACAGCGCCGCCGCGATCAGCGTCTTCATCGCCCTCTTCGTGCTGCCGGTGTTCGTCGCCGCGCCGCTGTCGCTGACCGCCGCCCGCTGGCTCATGATGCTCACCCCCGCCGGCGGCCTCGCCATCCAGCGAACCATGCCACCGACCAGCACACTCCCCGAGCCGTGGTCCTCGATATCCCCGTGGCTGGGCCTGGGTGTGGCTTGTGCCTACGCCGCGCTCGCTCTCGCGCTGGCCATCTGGCGCATCCAGCGGAGGGACGCGTGAACAGGGCGGTACGCGCGGAGTGGACGAAGCTGCGTAGCGTGCCCAGCACCAGGTGGCTGCTGCTGGCCACGGTGTTGGCAACCACGATCGTGGCGGCCGCGATCGCGGACGGCGCCCACCTGCCGCCGTGCCAGCCTGGCCTGCCGTGCACCGCGGACACTCCCAGGCTCTCCCTGTACGGTGCCCGAGTCGGCCAGGTGGCCGTGGTCGTGCTCGCGGTGCTCGCCGTCACGGGCGAATACACCGCCGGGCTTGTACGCCTGACGCTCGCCGTCACCCCGAGGCGCTACGTGGCACTTGGGGCGAAGGTCGCAGTGTCCGTGGCCGCCTCGGCCGCGGCGGGCACCCTGGCGGTCGCCTGCTCCCTCGCCGCCGCCGGCCGGATATTCGCCGCGCGTGGCTACACCGAAGCCAGCGGATACCCGCCACTGCGCTTGACCGATCCCGGCACGTTACGTGCCAGCGCCGGCACGGTCGTCTACTTAGGACTCATCGCACTTCTGAGTGCCGGCGTCGCGACTGTCGTTCGCGACAGCGCCACCGCGCTCATCGCGGTGTTCACTGTGCTCTACGCCTTCCCGATTCTCGCGTTCACGGTGAACGATGCCACCTGGCAACGGCGCCTGCACCAGTGGTCGCCCATGGACGCCGGGCTCAGCATCCAGGCCACGACCGATCTCGCCCACCAGCCGTTGAGACCCTGGACCGGTCTGGCGGTGGTCGCTGCCTGGACGGCGGGTGCGGCGACGCTCGGGGCACTGCTCTTCCGCTACCGCGACGCCTGATCCGCAGTGGAGACGGATGGAACTCGTCGGCGCGGATCAAGCTGACGCGAGCGCGGGGATCACCTCCCGCTCGTACATGGTGATCATCTCGCGGTAATGCGGACCGACCGGCGCCACGAAGCGCTCGTCGACACCGGCATCCTTGTAGCGACGCATCGCGCTGATGTGCGTCTCGGGATCCGGTCCACAAGGGATGGTCGCGCTGACCTGCTCGGGGCGGACGAGCTCGGCGGCCTGCTCGAAGTGGGCCGGGGTGGGCAGGATCTGATTCAGCTCACCGGGCAGACCATGGATCGACCAGGTCGCGTGTGCGATCTTCTCCGCTTCCTCCCGGGCGGCGGCCACGCAGGCCTTCCCACCGGCCGTGACGGGCTTGGATGAGGCCCGGTCGCGGAAGAGACCGATCAGATCTCGATCGGGCCGCGTCGTCACGTACCCGTCGCCAGCCTCCGCGGCGAAGCCCACGGACTGCGGTCCGTACCCGGATATGTATACCGGGACGGCTTCGTCGGGCAACGTGTAGATGCGCGCGTTCTGCACGGTGTAGTGCTCGCCCCGGTGGTTGACGACCTCGCCCGTCCACAGTCGACGCATCACCGCGATCGCCTCGGCCAGCCTGTCCCGTCGCACATCGACGTTGGGCCATACGTCGCCGAGGATCTGCTCGTTGAGCGCCTCGCCGGTGCCGACACCAAGCCGGAAGCGGCACCCCCTGAGTCTCGCCAGCAGTACCGAACCGCCACCGACTCGACGAAGACGTTTGGCGCGGCTAGGACTTGTCTACCCGAGCAGCCCGTCACCATGCGCTCGAACAATGCTTTCGGCGTGACGGTGTATCGGAGTGGCGTGGGGTGCACGTCAATCGGAGGTGGCAGAGACACCGCCGGGACAGCCTGTGAATGACGGAATCCGGAGCACGGATGAGCTTCTGTTGCTTGCGGGCGCCCAACGTTGGCGAGGTTCGCGTCCGCCGGACTTGGGCGTATGGTCTCGGCGGCGGACCTGGCCGCTTAGGCTGGTGGACTGTAAGTGATCCTTGACCACGAGGCGCGTTGTCGGGAGTTGGCATGACCCGTTCCCAGTTCGGTTTTGTGGTCGGCTTTCTGATCGTCGTAGCCTGGGCGGCTTTCGGTTTCCTGGTCGCGCTCGCGTCGGTTGTCGCGGGCAGCGTCGGATTCGTCATCGCTCGGGTCGTGGAGGGCCGAGTGGACCTTGCGGATGTCAAGGACCGGCTCTTTGCCGACACGGCTACGCGACGCTGAAGGTCGTCCTCGCGCGGGTCCCGTCCCGGGCGCGCCGACTAGGCGGGTCATCTCGCACCAAGGTGTTCGTGAAGAGTCGAGGCTCTACGCCAGAGTAGGGGTAACACGATGGACACTTCGACCTCGCAGCAGTCCAGGACGGCGACCGCACGCCGAGAGTCCGAGTCGGGCAGTGACCAAGCACAAAGGACCCGGACGTGGAGCCAGGGCACCGGGGCGTTCTTGAAGACAGACCTCGGTGGCACGCGCATCGCGGACATGGTGGTGGCCAAGATCGCCGGGCTCGCGGCCAGCGACATCCCCGGTGTCTTCTCGATGGGCAGCGGGATCTCGCGGCGAGTTGGTCAGCTTCGGTCGATGGTCCCCGGCACGGGCGGCGAGCCGTCGACACAAGGCGTGAACGTGGAGGTCGGTGAGCGGGAAGCGGCCATAGATCTCAACCTGGTTACCTGGTATGGGCAGAGCATCGTAGAGATCTGCGAAGCTGTGCGCCGCAACGTCGCGGGCCAGGTCGAAGGCATGACAGGCCTCCATGTGAAGGAGGTCAATGTGCAGGTGGATGATATTCACGTCGAGCCGGTCCGCGACGATTCCGGTCAGCAGCAGCGTGTCGAATGACGACGACCGTTCGCCGGGAAGATGTCGCCCGGGCAGTCTCAACGGCGGTCCGGGCGGTGCCGGGCGTGGTCGGGTTGGACGCCGGGGCGGAGGTCGAGGTGGCGACCTACTTCGCCGGCGGGAAGGTTCTGGGCCTCCGGATGGCCGGCGAGACCGTTGAGGTGCACATCGTCGCCGACCGTGTCCCGCTCGGGCCGATAGCCAACGCGGCGGCCGAGGCGGCCCGCAATGCCCTCGTCGCCGGGGGGGACCAGAGAGATGTGCGCATCGTCGTGGCCGACGTGCTTACGTCGGCGATCGATCGGCGCCGTTGGAAGTAGGCCATCGTCATGCGCAAGGTGAATCGAGTCGCGTCGGCCATCCTCGGCCTGGCGATGTGTGTCTTCGGTGTACTGCTGGCGATCGAGGTAACCGTGGTCGCCATCGGCGACCGGCCGTGGCTCCTTCCGCTGGACGACTGGTATCGATTCCTCACGACCACGACGGTCGAGAGTTCGTGGATCCGCTTCGTCAGCGTTGCCGTGGGAGTGGTCGGACTCGCGATCCTGTTGTCAGAGCTGATGCCCTTCTCGCCCGAACGGGTGCGGCTGGACGGCGCGGCGCGGGCCACGCCGACCCAGTGGCGGATCGCACGTCGGACCCTGGAGTACAGCGCGGCCCGGGCCGCCGTCGGTGTCGGAGGTGTCGGGTCGGCCAGGGCGCGGGTGCGGGGACGAGAACGCCAGTGGCGTGTGGACATCCATGCCATCGGTGATCCCGACCGCGGTGACGACGTCCGGCGAGCCGTGGCCCGGGACCTCGACCGGCTCGGTGCGAGCCCTGGCGTGCCCGTGAAGGTTGCGCTGGTACGAGAGCGGCCGACCGCATGAATGTCGCCAACCGCACGGTGTGGACGCTCGTCGGCCTGCTTCTCCTAGGCCTTGGGGCGCTGGGTGTGCTGGCCAGCACGCGACGGCTCGCCTTCATCGACTCTGCCAGTCCGCTGCTGACGACCGACATGGTTCGCCGATGGCATGAAGCCGGCGCTCTTGCGCCCTTGACCACGGCAGTCGCTGGCCTGCTCATCGCGGCCGCCGGCGCTTGGTTTGTGCGTCGACAGATCCCGCTGCGACGGCGTCAGCTGACGGATCCCGTCCTCGTCGAACCGGGGCCGCCGCGCGCCGACGAGCATGGCCTGCTGCGCGTGCAGGTCGCCAGCACTGCGCTGAGCCGTGCCTTGTCGCGTGACCTGTGCCGTGACCGCCGGGTGCGTCGCGCGCGCGTGCAATTGACCGGACCCACGTACCGGCCGGAGCTGCAGCTGAACCTCACGGTCCACGGCAACGCCGACCTCGTCTCACTCAGCGAGTCCGTCGACGAGTCGCTGCAGCGATGGCGGACGACCACCGGCCTGGATGCCCGGCTCACGGATGTGACAGTCAAACCCCCGGATGAGCCGCCAACCCGAGTGGCCTAAGTTGCTCGATCTCGAATACCAGCCCACGAACAGGTGGACAGTTTGGTGTGATAAGCGCAGTTTAGGAGACTACCTGCGATCCTGGGAAAATGGCCAGCGAGGTTCAGCAGGAGTACGACCACCAGACCAAGGCCTTGTCGACCGGTCCGGAGGACGTCCTGCTCGACGTCCCGGAACTGCACGTCGAATCCCTTGAGCTCGAGGTGACCGATCTGCGGGCTTGCGTCTCGTTACAGGCCGACGTGCTGAGCCTGCTTCGGCTCAACGTCGGGGTCGACGCGAATCTCGGCCAGGTGAAGCTGGATCTGCGTGGAGTGGACGTGCGCGCATTGCTCAAGGTGCGCCTCGATAACGTCGCCGCGATCCTCGGCCGCGTGCTGCAGACCATCGAGTCGCATCCCGACATCGTCGAATCCCTGGTCGGAGCTGCCGAAGAGACGCTCCGGCAGACCGGGCAGGGCGCCGGACGAGCTCTCAGCGAGGCCGGGCGGGGCGCCGGACGAGCGGTCGGAGAGATCGGGCAGGGCGCCGGGCGAGCCGTCGGGCACATCGGCGACGGTGCCGGACGAGCCGTCGGACAAGTCGGCGACGGCGCCGGACGAGCCGTCGGACAAGTCGCGCAGGCCGTAGGCCCGGACGGGCAGCCCGTCGGCCCGGACGCCCAAGCCGTACGCCCAGACGCCCAAGCCGTACGCCCGGACGCCCAAGCCGTACGCCCGGAAGAGCAGGCGGTACGCCCGGAAGAGCAGGCTCGCCCAGCGGCGCAGGCTCGGCCGAGCGTGGGCCAACAAGGCCGGGGCGACCAGAGGCAACCGGCCCGCCGCGGCCAGCAGCACGACATCGAAGTGTGTGCTACTGCCGACGTACAGAGCTGGCACCGGGAGAACGGCGGACAGTGGCGCCCCGGCTCCGGCGGGCGGATGTACAAAGGCCTGCCGCGGCGCACCGGCGGCCTGCCGCGGCGCACTGGCCGCCGCTGATCATTCGCGCGCCGGCAACGCGACCTACTTGCCGCCGCCCCCGCCCTGCTGGTCGCCGCCTCCGCCCGCACCTGCTGGCACGTCGCCCTCCTGCCGTTGGGACTCGCCGCCCTGCTGCTCGCCTTCCCGCTGCCGAGCGGTCTCGTCGTCGACCACGACTTGGCCCTCGCGGATCTCGCCGCGCCAACCCTGCAGTTGGTCGGGGTCGAGGATGGTTTCGGTCATCACGTGCCGCACGAAGTGCTTCAGCTCGAGGCGGACCCGCCTGCCCTGTGCGCGCCAAAGATTTGCCGTCTTCTCCACGAACCCCTGCGGGTGGTACTGAAGGACGACCATGATCCGGGTGAGGTCCTGGGCAAGCTCGTGAAACGAGACGGTTCCATCCACTGATCCCTGCTGGCCTTCGGAACGCCAGACGATGCGCTCATCGGGGACCTGCTCGAGGATGGTGGACTCCCAGCTCCGGTGGGACCAGAGGATCTGTGCCTTCCAGGTGAGTTTCTCGTCGGCGTCCTGCTCGACGTTCTCGACCTTCTTCATGAAGCTGGGAAAGTCCTTGAACTGGGTCCACTGGTCGTACGCGAGCCGGACCGGCACGCCGACATCGATGGATTCGATAATGTTGGTGGCCTTGATGTAGTCCTTGCCCTTCTGGCTGCCGCCGCCCCCGCCTAGCTTCTCCTTGGCCTGCTCGGCACCTTCCTTGACCTTCTTCGCACCCCGCCCCAGGGCACTCTTCCCCAGCACCGCTTTGGCGGCTCCATCGGGGTGCGGGAGGTGGGTCAGCTTATCGGCGAGCCCGCCAATCCGATCGCTGAGCGCGGAGCTGGCCCGCTCGCCGACCGCTCCGACGAGGTTCTGCACACTGTCGAGGAGCTTCTGCCCGGCCCCGGACTGCTGGTTCATGACTGCCCACCTTCGGCGCCGGATTGGCCATCCTGGCGCAACGCTTCGGCCCGCTCGTTCAGCCGGTCGGCGAGCACCTCCCATGGCTTACTGAGGGCGGAACGGGCGACGGAGCTGACGGCTCCGCCGCCATCGCCGGAGGCCTGAGCCCCGGACTCCTCGGAGCCGCCACCCGTGCCGGCCAGCATCCGGCCGAGCGGACCCTTGCCTAGTTGCCCGGTCGCGGCGGCCGCCGCGAGCGCCATCGCCAGGCTCAGTTTGTGTCTGCGGCCCAGCGCGTACCCCAAGCCCACGGCCAACGCCACATTTCCCGCACGATTCATGACTCTTCCCCCGTTCCCCCGCCGACCCCCCGAGTATCGGCAACCCGGTGCGGTTTCGAAGCCCAATCAGGGCGAATCACCTGGTGGCATGCCGTCACCGGTCGACGGGTCCGGTGCGGGCGCGACCGCGCGGCGGTTGGTACCGCGGATCAGCAGGTAGGCGATCATCCACAGCTCGCCCACGGTGGCGGGAACGACGAGCAGGCTGGCGACCACAGCCGCGTCCGGCGCCAGGTATGTGACGAAGCCGCTGACGACATACCCCAGCCCGCCGGCGACAAGGATCCAGCCGAGGGCCTGCGGCATCCAGCGCGAGCGGAGCACGCAGGTACCCATCGGAATGAGCCACAGTCCGAAGAAGAGGTTGCCCACTCCCCACAGATTGGCGCTGACGAGGTAGAGCGTCTGCACGGTGTCGACCGGGTCACCGAACGGCTCGACAGCGACCTGGACCGCAGTCGCCAGCAGTGCCGCGCTGCCCATGATGGCGACCGCGTTGACCAGTCCGAAGGCGGCGATGCTGCCCGCTGCGACGGCGTCCACGCGCCGGAACAGGCGGTAGAACCAGATGGCGGCCAGCGCCTGGGTCAGGACGATGCCGAGTTCGAGCGCCACCCCGGCGCGGGCCAGCCGCTCCTCGGCGACCAGGTTCGCGAGGGTGGTGGTCGGGTCGCCGTCGGCGAACAGCCGTGGCCGGATGATCAGAAAGCCAAGGCCGCCGGTGATGGCGAGGCCGAGGTAGAACACTCCGGTCAGCCGGGCGGTGCGGATGATCTCGGGCATAGTTGGCCCTTCGGCATGCTGGTGATGGGTTCCGGGACGCGGGCACGATCATGGTGGGCAGAGCGTCGCATCTTCTGAGGCTCACCTTACGACGTAAGGCGCCTTACACTGTAAGGCAAGGACGGTGTCAGGGCAAGGAGGCAGGTGAGCGCGGGCACGCCACGGGAGCCGCTCAGCCGTGAGCGCGTGCTGGCCGCCGCCGTCAGCCTCGTCGACGCGGAGGGGCTGGCAGCGCTCACCATGCGCCGCCTCGCCGCGAGCCTGGACGTCGAGGCGATGTCGCTCTACCACCATTTGCCGGGTAAGGCGGGCCTGCTCGACGGCCTGATCGAGGCCGTCTGCGGCGAGATCGAGGCCGCCACGATCCCGGCACCCCGAGACCGTACAGACGGCGATTGGCGGGTCTCGATCAAGGGTTGCTTCCTCGCGGCGCGCCAGGTGATGCTGCGCCATCCCTGGGCGCCTGCACTCATGGCCTCCCGCCAGCACATTCCCGTCGCCGTCTACCGGTACTACGAGCGGATCCTGGGCATCCTCATCGACGCCGGCTTCTCCTATCAGCTCGCGCACCGGGCCCTGCACGCCTTCGGCAGCCTGCCGCTGGGTTTCGCTCAGGAGATGTTCAGCCCAGCGGATGAGACCGAGGCGAGCGAGGCGGAACTGGCCGCGATGGCCCAGGCCCTGCCGCACCTGGCCGCGATGGTGGCGGCCGAGATGCATGACGCCGCCGACCCGACGCTCGGTTGGTGCGACAGCCAGACGGAGTTCGAGTTCACCGTCGACCTGCTCCTCGATGGCCTGGACCGCCTGCACTCGCACCGCTCAGCGCGGCGTACCGGCGCCGGCTAGACCACGGCTGCGTGCAACCTGACGACCGGTCGGCTCCGTCGGGTACGGTGTCGGCTCACGGCGGAGGTTCGATGGCGGCACACGACGCTGAGTTCACCGAGTACTACGCGACCCGGGCCGCTTCCGTGCGTTCCACGGCCTACCTGTTGTGCGGCGACTGGCACACCGCCGAGGACCTGGTCCAGACAACGTTCACGAAGCTCTACCTGGCCTGGGACCGGGTCCACGCCCACGAACGGATGGATGCCTACGTCCGCAAGACGGTGATCCGGGCATTCATCGACCTGCGTCGTCGGCCCTGGCGGCGCGAGGTGCCGTCGACCGGCCAGACCGCGACCGGGGAGTGGACCACCGTCAGTGCGGGCGGCGCCGTCCCGTCCGGGCCGGAGACCGGGACCGAGGACCGAGTGGTGCTGTTGCGGGCGCTGGCCGCGGTCCCCCCTCGTCAGCGGGCGGTGCTGGTGCTGCGGTACTGGGAGGACGTCTCCGAGGCGGCCACCGCCGAGATCCTGAACTGCTCGACGGGGACGGTGAAGAGCCAGGCGGCGCGAGGGCTGGCCAACCTCCGGGCTCAACTGTCTCATGTGGAGGCATTCCGATGACCGACGTCAAGCAGATCTTCCAGCGCGTGCTCGACACGCCCGCTCCGCCGTTGACGCCGGCCGTGACGACGCTCGCCGTGGCGCGCCGGGCCCGGCAGCGCCGCCGGACCCTGACCATCGCCGCCTCTTGCGGTGCCGCTGCGATCGCGGTCGCCGCGGTGCTGGCGGGGCCCGTGATGCTCCGCAGCAATGCGGGGGGAGTCGTCGACGTGGGCGACCCCAGCATCGGACCGACCGTGAACCCGACAGTGGCAACGCAACCCCCGCCGACGACCGACCCGACGCCCACCGGGACGGCCACGGCCAGCCCTGACGACCAGGCCGCGCAGCACGCGCAGGCGATGCTGGATCTGCTGATCGCGAGCCTCCCGTCGGGCTACACCGTGCCGGAGACGGACACGGCGACGTGCCCGGGCGGCCCATGCCAGCTCCGGTTCGCCGAGGCGAGCCCGCTGGACGGCGGGATGTACTACCTGGCCGGCACCGACGTGTATCGGGGCGACGCCGGCAGCGTCGTATCGCTTGACGTATATGTCGGCACCTCGGAGTTGCTGCCGGTCCTTGACCACCCGTGCGACGGGCCGGCCGTACGCCACCAGAGCTCTGACGAGGGCTGCCAGGAGATCACGACGTCGACCGGAGCAGTGGCCCGGGTCTCGTACGCCCCGAAGACCGCCGGCCGGATCTACTACGCATCGGTTGCCTACCCGGGCATCACCGTGGTCGCCCGCGAGGCGCCCCTGGGCGGCATGCTGCAGCTGTCGGTCATGGATCCCCCCGTCTTCGACCCGCAGGGCCTCGCCGAGCTGGCGGCGCTACCCGAGCTCCTGCCCTGACCTACTCAAGCAGAGGTTCGTGTTCGCGCACCAGTCGTGGCGAGCGTGCGGGGAGGACGAGAAAGAATGAACGGATGCCGATCTTGCCAGCCGAGCGTGACCCCCGACTGATCACCGTACGCCGCGGCGGAACATTGACCGACGAACACCACCGGCTGCTTGCGGAGTGGGCCGCCCTCTGCGCCGAACACGTCCTGCACCTTTTCGAGCAGGGGCACCCGCGCGACACTCGCCCGCGCGACGCTATCGACATCGGTCGTGCCTGGATCCGCGGCGAGGTGCGCATGCGTGACGCGCACCGGGCCGCTTTCGTGGCGAATGCCGCCGCGCGTGGACTGCCCGAGCCGGCGAAGTTCGCCGCGCTCGCGGCCGGGCAAGCTGTGGCGGTGGCCCACGTCGCAGCCCACGAGCTTGGAGCTGCGGCCTACGCGATCAGGGCAGCCGTTGCTTCCGCTTCCGCCAGCGGCGCCGAGTCTGCGCGCGTCCGGGAACGAGACTGGCAGCGAGAACGAATTCCCGCCGTGGTTCGAGAGCTGGTCCTTGATGACCAGCGGCATCGAAGCGCGATCTGCTGGAACGTCTTCGACGACTGATCCCTGAAGTCCGGACCCGCGCCTCGTCCTTGCCTCGCGTCGCACATATTCCCGCCGAGCGGGATCCCGTCGACCAGAGTGACGCAGCCCACGGTGCAGCCGACACGATCTTCGTTCTGGCGTCGGCTTTCGGCCCACCGGGTGGGGCCATAGTCCCTGGCTGCCGACGTACCTGCCCACCAGACTTGGTGATCGGGAGATGCGTGTTCGGTGCCAACGCCGCCGCCCGCTACGCACGACGTAGCCGTAAGACATCGCTTTTCCCTTGGAGCTCCCGCCGTCCGCTTCATGGATGTCGATGTCCAAGGAGGATGCTCAATGCCCACTGAGACCGTGGCCGCCTGGCGTCGGTTCGCCGGCCGGTCCTGGCACAACCGGATCGACGTATCGGCCTTCATTCAGGACAACTACTCGCCGTATCTCGGCGAGGCCGCCTTCGTGGCCGGGCCGACCGAGCGGACCCAGCGGCTCTGGGCCGGCCTGGCCGACCTGTTCGCCGCCGAACGTGAGCGCGGCATCCTGGACGTGGACTGTGCGACGGCGGCCTCCATCACCGCCCACAAGCCCGGCTACATCGACCGGGATAACGAGCTGATCGTCGGCCTGCAGACCGATGCCCCGCTGAAGCGGGCCATCATGCCATTCGGCGGCCTGCGGATGGTGGAGGGCGGGCTCAAGGCGTACGGCTATGAGCTGGACGTGGACGTACGGGCGTTCTTCGAGCGCTACCGCAAGACCCACAACGACGCGGTCTTCGACGCGTACACGCCGCAGATCCTGGCCGCGCGGCGCTCGCACATCATCACCGGCCTGCCCGACGCGTACGGCCGGGGACGCATCATCGGTGACTACCGGCGCTGCGCGCTCTACGGCGTGGACCGGCTGATCGAGGCGAAGCGGGCCGACAAGGCGTCCCTCGACGGCGCCGGCTTCAGCGTCGACGTCATGCGCGACCGCGAGGAGCTCGCCGAGCAGATCCGCGCGCTGGTCGAGCTCAAGCAGATGGCCGCGGCGTACGGCTACGACATCTCGCAGCCCGCCGCGACCGCGCGCGAGGCGGTGCAGTGGCTGTACTTCGCCTACCTGGCTGCGGTCAAGGAACAGAACGGCGCGGCGATGTCGCTCGGCCGTACGTCGACGTTCCTCGACATTTACCTGGAGCGTGATCTGGCCGACGGCGCCATCACCGAGCAGCAGGCGCAGGAGCTCATCGACGACTTCGTCATCAAGCTCCGGCTCGTGCGGTTCCTGCGGACGCCCGAGTACGACGCGCTGTTCTCCGGCGACCCCACGTGGGTCACCGAGGCGATCGGTGGCATCGGCTGCGACGGGCGGCCGCTGGTGACCAAGACCAGCTTCCGTTACCTGCAGACCCTCTACAACCTCGGTCCGGCCCCGGAGCCGAACCTCACCGTCCTGTGGTCGCCGTCCCTGCCGGAGGGGTTCAAGCGCTTCTGCGCCCAGGTTTCGCTCGACACCAGCTCCATCCAGTACGAGAACGACGACCTGCTGCGTGGCTACCTCGATGACGACACGGCTATCGCCTGCTGCGTCTCCGCGATGCGCGTCGGCAAGGACATGCAGTACTTCGGCGCGCGGGCAAACCTGGCCAAGGCACTTCTCTACGCCATCAACGGCGGTCGCGACGAGATCACCGGTGAGCAGATCGCACCGCCGACGCCACCGGTCGGCGGCGAGTACCTCGACTACGACGAGGTCGTCCGCGCGTACGACCGTGTGCTCGACTGGCTTGTCTCTACATATGTGGAAGCGTTGAACATCATCCACCACATGCACGACAAGTATGCGTACGAGCGGCTGGAGATGGCGCTGCACGACTACCCGGTGCATCGGTTCCTGGCCACCGGTGTCGCGGGCCTGTCGGTGGTTGCGGACAGCCTGTCGGCCATCAAGTACGCCCGGGTCAAGGTGCTGCGCGACGAGACCGGTCTGGTCACCGACTATGGAGTCGAGGGCGACTTCCCTACGTACGGCAACAACGACGACCGTGCCGACGAGATCGCGGTATGGCTCGTCGAGTCCTTCATGGAGAGACTGCGCCGGCAGCCGACGTACCGCGATAGCGAGCCAACGCTCTCGGTGCTGACGATCACGTCCAATGTGGTCTATGGCAAGCACACCGGGAACACCCCCGACGGGCGGCGCCAGGGCGAGCCGTTCGCTCCGGGAGCCAACCCGATGAACGGCCGCGACCACCGCGGCGTGATCGCGTCGGCTCTTTCGGTGGCCAAGCTGCCGTACGAGGCGTCGCGGGACGGGATCTCGCTGACGAGCACTCTGACCCCGGCCGGCCTGGGCACGGCCCGGGAGGACCGCATCGCCAACCTGGTGGGCGTGCTCGACGGCTACACCGACGCCGGTGGGTTCCACATGAACGTCAACGTGCTCGACCGGGGGATCCTGCAGGACGCCATGGCCCACCCGGAGAAGTATCCGAACCTGACGATCCGGGTCTCCGGCTACGCGGTGAACTTCGTGAAGCTGACCGCCGAACAGCAGCGTGACGTCATCTCGCGCACCTTCCACGGTGAGCTATGACGTACCTGCCCACCCTCCCCGCCCAGCCACCCACGACGCAGTACCTGCCCACCCTCCCCGCCCAGCCACCCACGATCGCTCTAGCTCCGCCGGGCCTCGAAACGGTCACCGGTGCCGTCCACTCGTTCGACCTGTCGGTCGGGGTGGACGGCCCCGGCACGCGGTTCGTGGTCTTTCTCGCCGGCTGCCCGCTGCGCTGCCTCTACTGCCACAGCCCGGACACGCAGGTGATGCGCGCGGGTCAGCGCCGCACCGTCGACGAAGTGGCGGCCGAGATTGAGAAGTACCGCCGGTTCATCCGGGTCGCCGGCGGTGGCTTCACGGTTAGCGGCGGCGAGCCGCTGCTGCAGCCGCGGTTCACCCGCACGCTCCTGCGCCGGGCCAAGGACCTGGGCCTGCACACCGCGCTGGACACCTCCGGCTTCCTCGGCGGCCGGGCCGACGAGGAACTGCTGGCGGCCACCGACCTGGTGCTGCTGGACATCAAGTCCTGGCACCCGGAGACCTACCGTCGGGTCACCGGACGGCCGATCCAGCCGACGATCGACTTCGCGCGGCAGCTCTCGGATCGGCGGATCCCGATGCGAATCCGGTTCGTCCTGGTGCCCCGGCTCACTGACGAGCCATCCAACGTGGACGGTGTGGCGGCCTTCGCCGCAACGCTGTCGTCGGTCGAACGGGTCGAGGTGCTGCCGTTTCACCGGATGGGCGAGCCCAAGTACGCCGAGCTGAACCGGAGCTTCCCCCTGGCCGGCACCGAACCGCCTGACCAGGCGCTGGTGGAACGGGTCCGCGGCCAGTTCCGCGCCCACGGCCTGACCGTCTACTGACGACCCTGGCCTGCCCCCGGACCGGATCAGGTTCGACGGCAGTTCGATTCGTTGGGAAGGGCACAACCCGGCCTGGCGCGCCGATGTCCATCCCCATGCTTGTCGGGCCATCCGAGCAGCCGGGCCCCGAGCACGCCGTGTGGAGGGTAAAGCGTTTGAGTGGGTTCGTTGCGGTGGTAGCCGGTGATGGCTTTGATCCGATCGAGTCGGTAGGTGACCGCCCGGACGGACTAGGTGCAGCTGCCGGGCAGCAGCCGTCGACCAGCGTGCCGAAGGCTCATGCTAGCCGCTGGTGAGCAGCAGGGGCAGGATCGCGGCGTAGACCGCGAGGAGAACTACGCCTTCGACGCGGGACAGGCGGAGGCCTCGCCGGAGAAAGGCCAACGCGATGATCGCCGTGAGGATCATCGGCACTAACAGCACCACACTCGTGGTCGGAGCCACGGCCCGACCGGTGGCGAGTCCGACGATGGCGCCGCCGGCCAGACTGTTGAACAGGTTGCTGCCGAACAGATTTCCCACAACAAGATCCGTTTCGCCGCGCCGTTGGGCCGCGATCGTCGTGACCAGCTCGGGCAGGGATGTGCCCAGCGCGACCAGCGTGACGCCGATGACGACCTGCGACGCACCAAGGCGCTCGGCGATCGAGGAAGCGTTGACGACCAGGAGCTGCGCCCCGACCAGTACGCCTGCCAGACCCGACAGGGCTCGGACAGGCTCGAACCACGGCGGCAATCTCACTGGAGCCACAGGCACGTCCACTGTGGCCGGAGTGGCGGTGAACTCCGTTGCTTCGTCGCCGATCTCTACGTTTCGGCCGTGCCGCGCCCACGTGAGCAGCAATCCAACGGCGGCGGTGGCGCCGACGGCGAGCCCGATGCCGGTCCACACGGACAGCCCGACCCACGCGAGAGCGGCGAACACGATCACAGCGAGCACGGATAGGCGGACCTCCCGTCGGATCACCATTGACGAAACCCTCACCCGGCCGATCACGGCCGCCGCGCCAAGGATAAGGCTTAAATTCAGGATATTAGATCCAACGATGTTTCCGACCGCGATGCCAGTGTCACCGCGGGCAGCGGCGACACCGGAGACGAGGAACTCGGGCGCGCTGGTTCCCAAACCGATCACCACGACACCCACCACGACCGGGCTGATCCGTAGGCCCGCGGCCAGCCGCGACGACCCGAGCACCAGATGGTCAGCGGCGACCCACAGCAGTACCAGGCCGACGATAGCCAGGACTGAAGCGACGACCACGGTGTGCCTCCCAACAACGTCGCGGACCGCCGACCAGGCTTCCCGGCACACCGCCGAACACGGTACCGCATACCGGCGAGGCACCGTCTAGGCCGACTGCCGCAGGAACCCTGTTGCCGGAGCGAAATGTTAGTGACTAACATTACGTACTGGTCGTTGATGGGCGATTTGTCGGGGCGGCGGGAGCGGACCCGGGCCCGCCTGCAGGCCTGTGCGTTGGACCTGTTAGAGCGGCAGGGATTCGCGCAGACAACGGTGGCACAGATCGCCGAGGTCGCAGGGGTCACGGAGATGACCGTCTTCCGGCACTTCGCCACCAAGGACGGCCTTGTGCTTGACGACCCGTACGACCCGGTCATGGCCGCCTCGGTGGCCGCCCAGCCGCGCACCCGGGCGCCGCTCGCGCGGGCCGCTGCCGGGGTACGCGACGCCTGGCGGCGGCTGCCCGAGCCGGCCGGTGAGACGATCCGGCGGCGCGTGCGCGTTGCGGCGGCGACTCCCTCACTGCGCGGCGCGATCGCAGCCAGTAACGCTGCCACCGAAGGAATCCTGGTGGACCAGCTCGTCGCCGACGGTGCCGACCCCCTGGCGGCTCGGGTCGCCGCTGCCGCCGTCCTGGCCGGAATCACCGCGGCGCTGCTGGAGTGGTCTCAACACGACAACCTGCCGCTGGGCGACGCGATCGGCTTCGCACTGGACACACTGGAGGGACGCCGTGACTGAGGCGCGCTCCCGGGCCTTCGGCGTCGGCATGAGGGCTTACATCACCGTGTCCGACTTGCGGGTGCGCTACCCCGGTGCGTCCCGCTGGTCGGGGCTCCTGCCCACTCTCGTGCTCGCGGCGGCGCTCGCCCCGCTCGTCGTGGTGTGCGTGGCCTCCTTCGCGGGAGACAGGGTGCGCGGGTTGGCGCTGCTCAAGCTGCTCGGCGGCGTGGTCATGGGCCTCGCCTCGTTGCCGTGGTGGGCGCCGCGGGCGCTACTTGGCCGCTGCTGCTCGTGCCGGGTGTGGCGGTCACGGTTGCTCAGCGCGCGGCCGACGCGGGTGAGCCGTGGCGGCTCGCCATCGCGTCTGGAATGGGAACGATCACAACGGCGCTCTGCACGATCCTGCTGGCGGGGCGTGCACGCCACCGGCTGTGAGCGAGCCGAAGGCGAGATGGCGTTCCGGACGAGCCAGCCACCGGACACCCGTGCCGTTCGACCCTTCCGGGTGTCTTTCGGCCCTCGCCGATCATGACATCGACGTCTAGCGTAACGTCACTTCCACACTGATCACGACAGGAGGCAGGTCATGAACTTCACCACCCACGAATGGTGGGGACTGATCCACGGCATGGGGCTGGGCGCGGTGTTCCTGCTCGCGTTCGCCGGCGGGCTGGCTGGCCTCTACAGCCTCAAGCCGGAACTGCTCACCAGCCAGGGCGTTGCCGAGCGGATGCGACGGCTCAAGATCGGGGTCGTGACGATGGCGGTCGCCGCCTGGGGCACCGTGATCACCGGCACCTGGGTTGTCTACCCTTGGTACCGCGACCCGAGTCCGGACAGCCCTCGCTCCACGCTGCTCGCCGACCCGGCCACCGCCGACTGGCACCACTTCGGCATGGAATGGAAGGAACACATTGCCTGGATCTCCCCGATCCTGGCCACCACAGTCGCGTTCATCGTCGTCTACTACGGCACCCAACTCATCCGCCATGACCGCGTCCGGCGCACGACCATGGCCCTGTACGTGGCCGCATTCGCGTTCGCGGCCATCGCGGGCGCGTTCGGCGCGTTCATCACCAAAGTCGCCCCTGTCGTGTAAGGAGGAATTAAGACATGGCTATTGATGAGGGCAGCGCCCCGGCGACGGCCGGCGTCGACAAGCCAGAAGGACCGATCTCCGCCGCCATCCTCGCCGCCGGGATCGGCGCCCTCGCCCTGGGCGTTCTCACCACCCTGGCCGAGGCGAGCGACAGCGTCGCGGACTGGCTTCGCTGGAACGCAGCGGTAGGACCGCTGTCCGGCAAGACACTCATGACCGTGATTGTATGGCTCGTGAGCTGGACCGGGCTGCACCTGTGGCTGCGCGGCAAGCCCTTTGAGACTCGCCGCGCCGTCACGTTCGCCGCCGTGTTGATCGCCCTTGGCGTCCTCGGCACCTTCCCCACCTTCTTCCAGCTCTTCGCTCCCGAGTAGCCACCCCCCGAGCCGGTGGCACGCCCACGGGCTCGCGCAGGGTCGTCCCGCGGGTGACCTGCTCCTGTGCAGCCCAGGCGCGTGCCACCGGCTCGGCGGCGGGCAGGCGATCGACGCCGTCAGGTCATGACAGCCCCGTGTGCTTGCCGGCAAGCGTGTCACGAGCGTGAATGTAGGTTTCGACGTCGATCTCGCCAGAGGCCAACCGGCGGTCCAGGATCTCCTGCGCCGTCTCCCGTCGCGGAGTCAAGTCCCGATGATCTGATGGGCGTTGCGTCAGCTTGATAGCCGCCCACACGATCAGCCCAGTGACGATGATCCACAGCAGTGGCATGAGCATCATCCAGCCCCAGCCGCCCCAGCCTCCATGCATCATGATCCTTCGCCTCCCTCTGTTCCGGTAATGCTCTTCCACGGTCAGCTGTCATTTCGCGGTGGGACGGGGGACTACACTCAGTCCGCCGGGCCCGCCGACTCCCACCGCCTGCCGCCGTCGTCGGGCATCGACGGTGACTCTTCGGCCTGTGCCGTACGGCCGGCGCTGGTTCGCCGCCGAGCGACACCCATAACCGTGGGGTCCACAGCTACCGGCGTTGCAGGAGCGATCCGCGGCACAGGAGGCCCTCGATCTCGTCGGCCGGCACGGGTGGTGAGAAGTAGTATCCCTGGCCGTACGGGGCAGTTCAGTCGCCGCAGCGTGTCGGCCTGGTCACCGGTCTCAATCCCTTCGGCGACCGCGGTCATTCCGCGCCTGGAGATCGCCTGGAGCGTCTCGCGGACGAAGGTCCAATCCGGCTGGGGGGTGCAACCAGAGCCAGCAGGACGAACAGCACCACGCGCCCCAATGGCAGCTCCATTGCCACGGGCCGACGCTGTTCGCTGATGAGACGTTCGAAGCCCGGAGCCATGCCGGCCGCGCCGAGCAGGATCATGTGAGCCAACCACGCGGCAAGGATGGGGAGATTGATCGGAACAGTCGGGGCGCCAACAGGCTGAATGAGCTGCCGGCAATGCAGAGTCCCGCCACGGTCGCCAGCAGCAGCATTCGGCCCGACCATGTCAACAGAGCACCGCCGAAGGCAAGCTTGACGGCGACAGCGAAGACGAAGAGCGAGCCAGCGGGGACCAGGATCGCGACGACGGTCGCAAAACTCGACGCGCTGCGCACGAGCGCCGGGTCAATGTAAAGCACCCAGGCGAGCAGAAATGCCCCAGTGGCGACGATCGCCGAGTCGAGCGTGTCCCACCGCCCGCTCCCAGGACTTCGCCAGCCGAGCAGGGCGAGGCCTGCGGCCAACCCCAGCAGCGCGGAGATGGCCAGGACGAGCCGCGGCACCGTGTCCAGGCGCTCGCCAGCGCCCAGCCCGTAGGTGGCAGCGATAACGAGGGCCTCGCCGTACGTCAGAGATCCGCTCAGCGCGATCAGCCACCAACCCGCCTGTCGCCTCGGCCGACGCACGAGGATCGCCCCGACGAGCACGCCGATCCCGGCAGCCCCGACCGACAACCGGACGACGGCACCAGCGGGATCCGGAAGGAGAAACGAACCGGCCGCGACGAGGCCCTGCGCGGCGATATAGGTTCCCAGCTTCCCCGTGCCCACCACCACCTCCGTAACGGCAGCGCGGGTTGGATGACGCCGTACCCGACCATCAACCGCCGAGGCGGCATGAGGACCCCCGTCACTTGCCGTGTTAGGGCCACAGTACCCAGCACTCTGATAGCCTCACTGGGAGTAGAGCCCCGAAGCCACCTCGGTGCCTGGCAGCGGGATACGCCGATTGTGTTGGGGCGCGCCGCTCGACGCATCCCCATGGACGATCACGGCGCGCGCTCAGAGCGCGGACGAGCCCCTCGCGAGGCCCCAGTGCCGGGCGGCGCTCTGTCTTGGTCGGCCGGACGCGATGGCTCGGCGGCGAAGTGCCGAGATTGGCGGCACGGCACCGTCCGGGCCGGCACGGTCGTGCGGCGGGGCCACGCCGGTTTCTCAACGTAAGGCCTAGCTGATGCCTGAAGGTCGATAGAGCTGCCATCTTCGATACTTGGAGGCGAGCTGATCGAGCTGATGCTTGTGGACGGTCGTTGTTCGCCGGCCGGGCTCCACTGGATCGCGGCGCCCTGGTAACGGACCGCGCCGGTGAGTGCGACCTCTAGGCCTCGAGGCGTGGTGCCCATGCGAGCTCACGCCAGCGTGACATCCACGAACGCCCAAGCCGCAGAGCCGCGGATGCGGGCGGCGGACGGTCCTGACGCACAGGAGCGACATGAACGGGCATGGAAGTAATGGCAGCTCTGGACACGGCAACGATCGCTTCACCGAGACGGCGACTGCCGCGAGCGGGCGCCGAAGCCCATCGGACGGGCACTTCGCGGCGGTCATCTTCGACGAAGCTGTCGTTACCGACTCGGCCGATCTGCACGCCGCGGCATGGCGCGAAGTGTTCGAGTACGCCTTGCCGCTTATCGCTGGCACCGACGACGTTGCACCGTTCCGCAACGAGGACTACTACACACACATCGACGGCCGTTCCGCGGAGGAGGCTGTTCGGACCTTCCTTGCCTCCCGCGGCCTTCGGTTACCGGTGGGTCACGCCGAGGACCCTCCGGAGACGCTCACCATCCAAGGACTCCTCAATCGAAAGCAGTACATGTCCGCTGCGTTCCTGTCCGCGCACGGCGTCGTCCCATATCCGTCGACAGTGGCCCTGCTACGGCAGCTGCGCTCGGCGGGTATCGCCACCGCCGTCGTGTCTCCGAGCCGCGATGTCGACACGTTGCTCGCGGCATCAGGCACGGCCTGCATGTTCAGCACGGCGCTGGGCCTCTCCGGTGAGCCGGAGGCGGACGCCTTCCGTGAAGCAGCCCGTCGCCTGTCCGTACCGCCGCGCGACGCCGTCGTCATCGGAGTTTCTGAGGCAAGCGTTCGCGCGGCGAAGGCCGGAGGGTTCGGCCGCGTGATCGCTGTAGACCGCGGTGGCAATCGCCGGCGGCTGAGCCGGGCCGAAGCCGACGTTGTCGTGTCCGATCTGACGGGGACCGATGTCGCGGGCCGGCATATCGGTGCCGGCGAGTGGTGCGTAGGAGCGGATCTGGAAACGGGTCCCTGGCTGTTGACCTTCACCAGGTATGAACCGGTTACGGAGAGCTTCCGAGAGACACTGTGCACGCTCGCCAACGGCTACTGGGGCACGCGCGGGGCCGCCCCGAACGCAGTCGCCGATGGCATCCACTATCCAGGTACCTACCTTGCGGGTGTCTACAACCGGCTCGATGGCGAGGTGGCCGGGAGGTCGGTCAGCGTTGAGTCGATTGTCAATGCCCCCAACTGGCTTGCGTTCAGCGCCGACCACGCCGACGGTCACCCGATTGACTGCGACCACGGCACGCTCATCACGTTCCGGCAGGAGCTCGATCTGCGCCGTGGCCTGCTCACCCGCGTCTTCGTGCACCGTGATCCGGCCGGGCGGACCACCCGCATCACCGAACGGCGGCTGGTGTCGCGCGTGACCCACCACGTAGCGGCCATGGAGACCACGATCGAGGCGTTGGACTGGTCCGGCGGCGTCCACGTGCATTCCGGGCTGGACGCGAACGTTGCCAACACAGGCATCGCTGAGGCTCAGCACCTGGCCAATCGGCACCTGCTGCCGGTCGCTGCCGCAGATCACGACGGCATCCTCACTCTGGAGGTGATCACAAGTCAGTCGCGCGTCCACATCGCATTGGCAGCCCGCACGCGGGTGCACAGGGGCGGCGACGTCTTCAGCCCACCGTCTCGTACCGTTCGCGACGTACTGATGATCGGCCACGAACTCAATCTGCACCTGGCTCCCGGGCAGCCAGTCACGATCGAGAAGGTTGTTGCGGTCGCGACATCCCGGGACCGCGCCATTTCGGCGCCAGCTGAATCGGCCGGCTTCCATCTGCGCCAGACAAGTGACTTCAGCACACTGCTCGCGGCCCACGAGCGCGCCTGGGGTTCGTTATGGGACGACTTCGCTATGCCCGTCGTGGCCGGATCACAGATCGGCCTTGCGCTGCACCTCTACACCTTCCACGTGCTGCAGACCATCGCCGATGCAGAGTCTGACGTGGATGCCAGCGTCGGCGCCCGCGGGCTGCACGGCGAAGGCTACGGGGGGCACGTGTTCTGGGACGAGACGTTCGTGTTCCCGATGCTCACGCTTCGACGGCCGGAACTGACTCGTGCGCTTCTGTCGTACCGATGCCGTCGGCTGCGATCAGCTCAGGCCGCCGCCGCCAATGCCGGACTGCCCGGCGCCCTATACCCCTGGCAGTCGGGCAGCGACGGCCGCGAGCTGACCCCGGCGCTGACCTTCAATTACCTGTCCGGTCAATGGCTAGCTGACACATCCCATCGACAGCGCCACGTCGGCCTTGCCGTCGCCTACAGCATTATCCAGTACCACCAGGCAACGGCAGACGCCGGATTCCTAGCCGAGATGGGCGGTGAGGTGCTGGTGGAGATTTGCCGGCTCTTCGCGGCCATGGCGACGCCCGACCCTGCCGACGGCCGATTTCACATCGACGATGTGATGGGTCCTGATGAGTTTCACGATGGCTACCCTGGACGCGCTGGCAGCGGCGTGCGCGATAACGCGTACATCAACATCCTCACGGCCTGGTTGCTGCACCGGACGATCAGCATTCTCGAGCTGATCGACAGACACGATTGCGGTCGGCTGCGCCGTCGATTGGACGTCAGCTCGGCGGAGATCACTCGCTGGAGGCTGCTCAGCCGCCGACTCGCAGTGCCGTGGCACCGAGACGGAGTAATCAGTCAATTCGATGGATACGAGGCCCTGCCGGAGTTCGACTGGGCTGGCTATCGCGCCCGCTACGCCAGCATCGAACGACTGGACCTGATCCTCAACGTCGAAGGCAACAGCGCCAACAACTACCGCATCAGCAAACAGGCCGACGTGCTCATGCTCTTCTACCTGCTCTCCGCCGAAGAGCTCCGGGAGGTGCTCGAGCGGCTCGGCTACCCGCTGACGGCCGACACGATCCGCAGCACGGTTGACTTCTACACTGCGCGCACAAGCCACGGATCCACGCTCTCGCGCATCGTCCATGCCTGGGTCAATGCGCGCGCCGACCGCCATCGCGCCTGGAGCCTTTTCACGGAGGCGATCGGCGTCGACCTCGCTGAAGCCGAGGGCCGCAGGAACCGCGAAGGCGTGCATCTCGGAGCCATGGCCGGCACAGTCGATCTGATCACCCGCTGCTTCGGCGGGCTGGAGACACGCGACGACGCCCTCTGGATACACCCCGCCCTGCCGCCGGAGCTGGCCCGAGCAGAATTCACCGTTGTCTACCGCGGCCAGCGCATCGCGGTGGAACTCACCCCACGACGGGTCGTGTTGCGACTACAGCGGTGCGCGGCGCAGCCGATCACGGTCTGCATCGAAGGTGAGCGAACCGGCCTGGGACCGGGTGATGTCCATGTCGCCCACCTCCGATCTGCGAATGAGACAACGCCCGCCCCGCCGGCGGCGCAGTCTCGAGCAACACAGCGAACGGATCTCCCTAACAGACCCGATAGATGACGCAAGGAGCACGGTCATGACGAACACGACTACCAATCAGGTGCTGGTCGATGCGGCCCGACTGGCGCAGCACGCGCCGTCGATACTCAACACCCAGCCCTGGAGATGGCGAGCCCGGGGAGCGACCATGGAACTGTTAGCTGACCGCAGCCGGCACATCCGGTCGATCGACCCCGACGGGCGGATGCTGACGATCAGCTGCGGCGCCGCACTGCACCACGCCCGTGCCTTGTTGGCCGCGGCCGGGTGCACCGTAAGCGTGCACCGGTTCCCGGAACCCGCGGATCCGGACTTGTTGGCCCGGCTCGGGCCTGTCGAGACGGGTCAATCCGCCCAGCCCGATGTCGAGACGATCGAACTCATCCGCCAGCGCCACACCGATCGACGCCCTTTCGCCGCGAACATTCCGGTACCCGTCGAAGCCTTGGAGTCCATGAGCCGGGCTGCAGAAGCCGAGGATGCCTGGCTGTACGAGGTCGCACAACCGCAGCTTGCGTCCCTGGCCACCGCGGCGGAGACGGCGGCCAGCGCCGAAGCCAGCATGGAGAACTACCAGGCGGAGCTCTACGAGTGGACACACCGACCTCGCGCGTCTGGAGACGGAGTGCGGATCGAGACCGTGACCGCTGACATGCCGCGAGCCATTCACCTGCGTGATTTTGCGCCTGGCCGTGAGACTCTGCTCGATCCGGGATTCGGGGACGACCGGTTCGCCGAGTTTCTCATCCTGGCCACCGCGAACGACACGCCACTGCAGTGGCTGCGGGCGGGCGAGGCCACCAGCGCAGCGTGGCTCGCAGCGACGGCCGCCGGGCTCGTGGCATCCGTCATGAGCGACATCATCGAGGTCCCCGAGGCCCGCAGGATCCTTCGCACGCTACTCCACTCGCCCGGCCAGCCTCAGCTCGTCTTCCGCGTTGGTTTCAACATGCAGCCCCCGCTTCCGACCACGAGTCCGCGCCGGCCGGCGGCCGACGTCATCGATCAGGGCTGACGCGATCGCCGGATAGGGGAGCCAGGCCCGTCAGGTGAGGTCCAGGTAGACGGCGACGGCCGGTATGCGCGGGCGTGGCGGTCAAGCCGGCGAGAGTCGTAGCGGCTGCGCGGCCGTACCGGCTGACCGGTGACCTGGGGGTGCTGGAGGAGATGCACCGTCTCGACCTGGTTGCCCGGCTGCCGCGGGTCGACCCGAGGCGGCGCGGTTCCGGTCGTGCGGCACACCCCAGAGGCGTTCGGCCCTTGCTGGGCGGAGCCCGGGCCGCGCCCGGGAACGTTGCGGCGGCGGCCGCTCCCGCCTGATCGGCCCTGGCCAGAGCTCCGGGCGGCCCGCCGCTGGCGACGCCGGGCACGACCTGACCGACCGCGGTGGTGACGGACTGCGTGCCTGGGACCGCACGATACGCCGGCGAGCCGGCGCGAGCCAGAATCGCGCTCCGCAAGCGTCGCTGAAACTGGCGGGTGAGTATGCGTAGAGCGGGGATGCCCCGCATCGGCCAGTCGACCTGGTTCAGCGGGCCGGGTGGCCCTGATCAGTCCATCTGCGCTGGCGGATGCTTCGGGTGGCCCAGACATTCAAAGGGGGCTGCCATGAGTACCGCTCATCGGGATCTTTCCAAGGTCCTCCTTCTCCTCAGCCTGATCCTGCCTGCCCTGGTCGCCTGCAGTTCTGGCTCGCCGTCTGGCGGATCTCCGTCGCCAACGCCCACCACCGCGTCCGCCTTACCGTCGCCCGCGACGACCCCGTCACCGAGTACCACAACGCCCCCGCCTGCCCCATCGCCAACAGCGATATCGAGCCCGACCGGAACCACGTCCACGACTACCTGGACCGTGGTGTCGGCCCGAGTGGCGTACCAGTGGCACTGGCCCAACGGTGATCCCCAGGCGACGGTGGCGCACTCAACCACCGCGCCGCCGATGCCGGAGCTGGTCATCATCGGCGCCGGCGATCACCCCGATGACCCCGGCGACCGCCCATACAACCGGATGTCGTTCAGCTTCACAACCGGGTACCCGAGCTACCAGTTCGCGTACGTGGATCAACTCGTGGCTGACGCCAGCGGCCTGCCCATTTCGCTGCCGGGACACGGTGTGCTACGCATCGTCTTCACACCCGCCCAAGCGCACCTGCAGAACGGCACCGCATCGACGATCGTCTCGCAGCCGCCGGCGAGCCTGGGCATGTCACGGATGGTCGGTTACGCCCAGGCCGGCGACTTCGAGGGCCACCTGACGTACGGCATCGGCATCACCTACCCGATCCAGCAGTCCAACCCGCAGATCCAGGTCCGTGCCTACGAGGTGACCTACACCAACGGTCAGGGCACGTATCGCTACGTCGTCGCCATTGATGTCGATGCTCGCTAGCCAGCTAGCCGGATCGTCGTCGCAAGCGCGGCCGGCGGGTCTGTCCAGCTAACCGCTCCGCCGGCGTTAGCAGGAGCGTGCCAACTCCGGCGACCCTTGCGGAACGGAGCCAGCCGGCAACTACGGGGTGCGCAACCGACCCTCAACCTCCGTACTCCCCCGACCGTCCCGTTTGCGGTGGGACAGTGGGCACCCGCGAAGGAGCCGAGATGAACGACTGGAGAGCCGCGCTCAAAGCAGACCCCACGGCCTGGCTGCTGGAGGAGGACGACCCCTCCGTGCGCTACCTCACACTCATCGACATCCTTGACCGACCCGAGCACGACCGGGCGGTACGGGCCGCAAAGCGGCAGATCATGAAGACCGGCCCGGTGCCCGACATCCTGTCCAGACAGCGGGAGACTGCCTACCGCCAGTCGTATCGCAGGTTCTACACGGAGAAGTACCGCGGTTTGGTTTGGTCGCTGATCGTGCTCGCGGAACTCGGCGCCGAGGCCGATGCCCAGATCAGAGAGCAGTGTGAGTACCTGTTCGACAACTCCCAGGAATGCCAGGATGGCGGCTTCTCCATGAACACGGCCGCTAAGACGGGTGGCGGCCGGATCACCGAGGTCATCCCATGCCTGACGGGGAACCTCGTCTGGAGCCTGATCCGCCTCGGCTATCTCGACGATCCGAGGCTGCAGCGGGGTATCGACTGGCTGACCCGCTTCATGCGCTTCAACGACGGCGTCGAGGAAGATCCACAGGTTCCGCCGTACGACCGCTACGAGATCTGCTGGGGCAGGCACACGTGCCATATGGGCGTCGTAAAGGCACTCAAGGGGCTTGGCGCGGTGCCGCCGGAGAGACGGACCACGGAGGTTGCCGACACCATACGGCGGGCCGCCGAGTTCATGCTGATCCACCACGTCTACCGGCGCAGCCACGACTTGGCCCGCACAGCCAAGCCCGGCTGGCTCAGGTTCAGTTTCCCGCTGATGTACCAGACGGACGCGCTCGAGATACTGGACATCCTGACCAGTCTGGGCATCAGAGACAGCCGCATGGACGACGCCATCGGCGTTGTCGCGGCAAGGCAGGACGACAGCGGGAGATGGAGGTTGGGAAATGCGTCGAACACCGACCGGCTTCTGCTGCCGATGGGGAGCAAGGGCGCACCGAGCAAGTGGATCACGCTACGCGCGATGCGGGTGCTGAAGCGCTACTGGTCCCGGTGACCCGCCCCGATCCGCCGTGGTCCGGCCTATCCCTCAGCGGCGGACGTGCCGGTTGCGTGCGGCTGTTCCAGGCCGACTTGGCTCGGTGACTGCCTGTGCCGCCGGATCGTCACGCACCCCTCCCGGGGTTATCCGAAGGCAACTGTCCGATGAGGCCAGACGTGGGTTCACACACCGCACGCTCGCTACCGAGGTTCCGGCCCAGGGTATCGATCTCACATCGCTGCGTGACACCGCACACAATGAGGAGCCATGGACGGTGGATACCCCCCGGGGTGTTGGCGATCATGGGGACACGTGAGATCACCCTCGGCAACCTGAAGCAGACTATCGACAGCGACGAGATCGTCCTGCTGGACTTCTGGGCGGAGTGGTGCGGGCCGTGCCGCACGTTCGGCCCGATCTTCGAGGACGCGTCCCGGCGCCATCCCGACATCGTGTTCGACAAAGTCGACACCGAGGGGCAGCAGGACCTCGCGGCCGCGTTCCGGATCACCTCGATCCCGACATTGATGGCGTTCCGCGACCGGGTATTGGTCTTCGCCCAGCCGGGCTTGGTCAGTGGCGCGCAGCTCGACCGACTCATCGAGGCCGTGAAGGGTCTGGACATGGACGAGGTGCGGGCCCAGATGGAAACCCAGGGCGCGAGGCGTGACGATCGTCGGCGGCGGCGCCGGGGGATCAGTGCCGCCGCCCTGGCCGCCGGTCGGACGAAGACGCCGAAATCGTGGTGTTCGAACGGGGCAAGTACGTATCGTTCGCCAACTGCGGGCTGCGTACTACCTCGGCGGGGATCGAGGCCGCCTGGTCCCTCCTGGTGCACCCCTGGTCGCTGAAGGCGGCACTGAACCTGGAGTTTCGGACCGGCACGAGGTCGCTGCCATCGATACCGCGCCCGGATCGTGACGGTCCACAGTGTACATGGAATCCAGACCCTCGAAGACCGGAATCCTTTTTGGACTGATCTTGGTCGTAAGCGTCCTGTTTCTCGGCAACGCAGTGTCAGCCGCAGGTCGGGATCGCCGCCGGGAGCTCGCTGTGCTGGCCTGCCTCGGATGGTCTCGCCGCAGGCTCGCGAGCCTCGTCGCCATGGAGATGCTGCTGGTCGGGCTGTTCGCTGGTGCCGCGTCGATGGCGGCCGCACTCATTCCGGCGCTGCGGCAGCGGCGCATCCCGATCCAAACCCTGCTCGCGGAGAAGTAGCCATCTCCCGGCTGCTGCGCCGTGGCGGCCGACGCGTCGGCTTGCCTCGACCGACCTGCCCTTGGCCAGCGCAGTTCAGACCAGGTTGGGCTCGCCTTCGACCGCGACCCGGCCAAGAACCAGTTGCGGCTGCAACCAAGCCGGGGTGGGGGTTGGTTACGAACACCAACCGGGCGCCAACCTCGGCGCCGACTGAACGGCACCACCCGGGCCGCTCCTGGCCCGTCACCCGCCGAAAGGAGGTGTTCACATGACCCCCGTGCGTCGCCTGCTGGTGATCGCGGCGGTCGCCGCCGCGCTGCTGGTCAGCACGGCCAGCGCCGCCAATGCCGGAAGTTGTCGATTCATCGTTGACTATTACGGCAACATTGTCAGTGTCCAATGTGACAAGATCGCGTGACGGTGGGTGCTGCGGCCGACTGAGCGTCGACGGACGCGCCACGCACCGACCACTTTGGCGCCCGCCCCGAGTCGCGGGCTCGTTCGGCCCTCGGGGCGGGCGTCGATCCTGCGGATTCGTTGGCGGCTGGCGCCGGCGGAGTTTGTGGCAGACCCAGATGTTCATCCGCGTGTGGCGATGCGGATCCTCCGTCGTGCCGACTTCAAAGTGACGATTCAGATCTACACCACCGTGTCCGCGACGAAGACACAGGAAGCGCTAGGAGAGCGCTGATCAGCGCTCTCCTAGGGCGGCTGGGCGAAAGCATCAGTAGGCCGACCGCATTCTGACTGCTGTACTTCGTTACTAAACAAGATCAAAGAAGGCCACCTCCGAGGGGCGGAGATGGCCTGTGACCTGGGGTGGAGCTGAGGGGATTCGAACCCCTGACCCCCTCGATGCGAACGAGGTGCGCTACCAGGCTGCGCTACAGCCCCAGAAACCGTGCACAAGGCTAACAGGCGCCCCGGCACCCGTGCGAACGAGATCCCCAGACGACGGCGGGTGGCGTTCAGGCCGCAGATTGGGCACCCATGCCACCCGGTGATCTTGAATGGAGATCGCTGGGTGGCGCTCGTGCCAGAAATCGGGCACCCACGCCACCCGGCGGGCACCGTGGGCCGCGGCGGGCACCCACGCCACCGGGCGGGCACTGCGGGGGAACGGCGGTCAGATGGTGCCGGTGCGGCGGGGGTAGCGCTCGGTGCGGGGGACGGCCAGACGCCGGGCGTCGCGGCGGGAGGCGTCAACCCGCCGGGTGATGGCCTCCCGCTGGGCGGCGCGGCGCTCGTGCTCACGACGGATGGCGGCCTGCTGGGCGACGATCCAGGCCCGACGACGGCGCTGGGCCCGGCGCCGGCGGGCGGTGGCCAGAGCACCCCGGCGCAGGTACACCAGGTCGGCCAGCAGTACCACAAACGACACCGAGAACCCGATCCAGAAACCCGGCCCCACCAGCACCACCCCGGTGAGTTCGACCAGGTTCAGCCCCACGAGGGCCACGAACACCCGACGACGCCGGTGCAGGGCGGTCGGCACCGGCCGCCGGCGGCGGGACCGCCGACGGACCACCGTCCGGCGCGTGGCCACGTGGGCAGCGCGTCGGACCGGGCCCGAGGGGGTATGGCGGCCCGTCATTGGTGGGGTAGCGGCCGTACGGCCGGCCCGCGGCGGGTTCACCGGGTGGGCGCCGGGCACTGTGCGACGACGGCGGCGCCGGGACAGCACCCGCGCCATGGACGACCCCGTCGCCGGTTCTCCGGCGGCATCGTGGCGACGGGTGAGCGCGGGCGCGAGCGCGAGCAGCCCGGCCGCGGTGAGAACGGCGAGGAGCACGGATGTCGGCATCCCGCACCTCCCACGTCGTCCACACGCGGATGCAATGTAACCGCGATCCGGGCACAAACCCCGCAAGGCGGCGCGGGTCGTCGGAACAGCGCGAGACCGACAACGAACGAGAGCGACAACGAACGAGAGGGACAATCCAGGAGAGCGAGGATGAACGAGACCGAGGAAGAACGAGACCGACGAAGAACGAGATCTTGATCAGGCGTTGACGCTGAGGCCACGGACGCGGTTCCAGCGCGCCATGAGGCCGCCGTCGGCCGACACGTCCTCGGTGGTGACCGCGTAGCCGATGTGGTCGCGCCAAGCACCGTCGATGTGCAGGTACCGGGCGTGGTAGGACTCCTCGCGCAGGCCCAGTTTCTCCACCACGCGCCGGCTCGGTTTGTTCTCCGGACGGAGGTTGACCTCTAGGCGGTGCAGCCCGCCGGCGACAAAGGCGTGGTCGATCGCGAGCGCCAGGGCCGTGGGCATGACGCCCCGCCCGGCCACCGACTGGTCGACCCAGTAGCCCGCGTACGCCGAGCAGAACGCGCGCCGCACGATGTTGCCGAGGGTCAGTTGCCCCACGAGCCGGTCCCGCCGGGCTCCCGGCTCGCGCAGGCAGATGGCGAACGGCATCGCCGCGCCCGCGGCGCCGGCCCGGCGCAGCTCGCGGTAGATCGCGCGGAAGGCCGCCGGTGAGTTGAGCTCCGCCCAGGTACCGGTGCTGGGTGTCGGCTCCCAGACCGACAGCCAGGCCTCGTTGGCGATGCGGCAGCGGGACCAGGCCCGCGCGTCGCCACGGCGGTACGGACGCAGCAGGACGCCGCTGCGCGGGTCGTACAGCACCACGGGCCAACCCGGCGCCGCCATCGCTACCGCCCTCCACCGAGACTCGACCCGGCCGATCGAAGGTTCGACTGACCCCAGGTCCAGCCGATCCGGGGTCCAGCCGATCCGGGGTCCGGCCGACCCCGAGATCCGGCCGATCCGACCGGTCCGGTCGATCCGGACCCTACGGCCAGGGATCTCCGAGCGTAACGCCAGGCAAAGCGGTGGTTGGCAGGGGCGGTCCAGACGACGGGTCAGTCGGCCCCGCTGAGCCCCCCGCCGTCGAGGTCGGTGGCACTGAGCTCGTTCTTCACGTAGTCGGTGAGCCAGCTCCGGAACGCCTGCCCGAGGTCCTCCCGCCGCGCCGCGACCTCAACCACCGCCTGCAGGTAGCCCAGCGGGAGGCCGGTGTCGAAGCGGACCCCGCGGTACACGACGCCGTGGACGGGAACGCCCTCGTCGAGCAGCAGGGCCATGGCGTCGGTCAGCTGGATCTCCCCGCCCGCGCCGGGGCCGATGCGCCGGATCGCCTCGAAGATCTCCGGCGGCAGAACGTACCGGCCGACCACGGCGAGGTTGCTCGGCGCATCCTCCCGCGACGGCTTCTCGACCAGCCCGGTGACCTGGTAGACCTCGCCGAGCCCGGGGTGAACACCGATCGCCTCGCGCAGGTCCGGGGCCGGCGACACGGAGGCGATGCCGTACCGACTCGTCTCCGTCCAGTCCACCTCGATGAACGCGAGCACGATGCCGCCGGTGCGCTGCTGCAGGTCGAGCATCGCCGGCAGAACCGGCTGGTCCTCCCGCAGGAACTCGTCGCCGAGCATGACCACGAACGGCTCCCGGCCAACGTGGGACTCGCCGTAGGAGACGGCGTGGCCGAGGCCGAGCGGCTCGCCCTGCCGGCACGCGTAGATCTCGGCCAGCTCGGCCGGGCGCCGCACCGCGGCCAGCCGGTCGAGGTCGCCCTTGGCCTCAAGGCGAGACTCCAGGTACGGCTGGCGGTCGAAGTGCTCGACCATGCTCGTCTTGCCGCGCCCAGTGACCAGCAGGATGTCGCGGATGCCGGCCGCGGCCGCCTCCTCGACGATGTACTGCAGCACCGGCCGGTCGACCACGGGCAGCAGTTCCTTGGGCACGGCCTTCGTGGCGGGCAGGAAGCGTGTGGCGAGACCAGCCGCCGGGATCAGGGCCTTGGCCGCGCGGGACCCGACAGCGGTTTTCGTGAGAAGGTCGTCCGGCATGCAGTCAGGCTAATGGGCCTCGGTCATCGCCGTGACCCGGTGAAGACAGACGCCGCGGTCAAGTCACCTGCGGAGGACGTCGGTTGGTTGACAGCGCCGTCGCCAGCGACCACGTAGGTGTCGCGGCCGGCGGCCTTGGCGGCGTAAAGCGCCTGGTCAGCCGCGTCGAGGAGATCGACGGCCGTACGCGCGTGACGCGGGAACACCGCGACCCCCACCGATACGGTGACCCCGATCGAGCTCCCACTGTGCTCAGCCAGTGGGAAGGCGGACTCTCGGACGGCCTGGATGAGACGGCCGGCGGCGGTCAGGCTGCCGGCGACGTCGGTCTCCGGCAGCAGGATCACGAACTCCTCGCCGCCCTGGCGGAACGCGAGGTCAACCTCCCGCAACACCCGGCGGATGCGCGCGGCGAACTCGACGAGCACGGCGTCGCCGGCCCGGTGCCCGTGGCCATCATTGATCGTCTTAAAATGGTCGAGATCCAGGGCGAGCACCCCGAGGGAGCGGCCGAACCGGTTCGCCCGTTCAATCTCCAGCCGCAGCTCCTCAGCGAGATGCCTGCGGTTGCCCAGACCGGTCAGCGAGTCGGTGACCGACAGCCGCTGGGTCTCCTGCATCACCCCGATCAATTCGTCCAGCCGCCGTCCGAGGCGGCCGGTCTCGTCCCGTCCATCGACGGCTGTGCGGGCGGACAGGTCACCCGACGAGACCCGGTCGACCGCGGCGAGCACGCGCCGCAGTGGCCGGGTCGCGACATCGGCCAGCCAGGCGCCGAGCACCGCCGACGCCAGCACCGCCACCGCAGCCGCCACGAGCACCAGGGGCATCGGGTCACGCGCGGGCGGCGCGGGATCCAGTCGCAGGGCCAGCGGGACCCGCGCGTCGGCCGACTCCCGCGAGGAGAGCCCGTACGGGCTTGAGCTCGACCGGGCGACCAGGCCCACCCGTCGGCCGGCCGCGGCGGAGAGCTCGGCGAGAAAGGCCTCGTCGATCGGCTGGACGGCGTACGCATACCCGGTCACCTCCGCGGTGGCGCCGGTGCCAGAAGGCAGTGCCTGCCCTCCTCCCCCACCCAGCCGCCCGTGGATCTCCGCCCGGGCAGCCAGCCCCGTCGGAACCGTGTCCGGACTCTCGGCCGGGTCGACACCGCAGATCGCCCACGGTCCCGTTGCACCGGGCGGCACGACCGCCCACGACTGGCCCGCCGCGGCGGCAGTCGCCGCGAGACCGGACGCGGTCGCCGCGAGGTGCGCGCACCGGGCCTCGACCACGGCCCGCACGGCAGCTCGGGCACTGTCGTCGTCGCCCGGGTCTCCTCCGCCGGATGGCCACCCGCTGCCGGCGGCGCCGGAGAGGCCGGCGAGTGCGGCGGCGCCGAGCCCCATCGGCGCGAGGAGGATCGCGGTGAAGGCCACGGCGAGCCGCCCGCGTAGAGTCACCGTCCCCTCCCCACTGCACCGGCGCTGCGCAAAGTGTCGCCACGATGACTGACTGTCATGTCCAACCGCCCGAGGCCCGTTGGGGACGCGGCCTGGACGAGAGACGCGGAGTAGGAATGTCCGATCCGATCGCCGAGAAGCGGGTGCTGCGGGAGGCGGTCCTCGCGGCCCGGTCGGCGCTGCCGGAGGCGGAACGGTCGCGGGCCGACGCGGCGCTCGCTGCCGCCGCCCGGTTGATCGTGCGCGGGGCCGCCCGGGTGGCGGCGTACGCGCCCATGTCCGACGAGCCCGGCGGCTCCGGACTCCTCGGCGAGCTCGCGGCCGCGCTGCCCGCGGGCGGTCTGCTGCTGCCGGCGATGCGGCCCGATCGGGATCTGGACTGGGTCGGCTACGACGGATCGCTCGAGTTGCCGCCCCGGCGCTCGTCCCCCACCCAGCCGCCCGGGCCACGCCTCGGCGTGGACGCGCTCGCCACAGCCGAGGTCGTCCTCGTGCCGGCGCTCGCCGTGGACCTCACCGGTACCCGGCTGGGCCGGGGCGGCGGCTCGTACGACCGGGCGCTGACCCGGGTACGGCCGGGGGTACCGGTGATCGCTCTGCTCTATCCGGGCGAGCTGGTTCCCGCGGTACCGGCGCAGCCGCACGACCGCCCCGTCACGGCGGTGCTCACCCCTGGCGGGCTTGTCCCCGTCGGGCCCTGACGGTGGCTCGTCCAGGGTCCTGGCGGCGGCTGGTCCCCGCCGGGCTCTGACGGCGTCGATCTCGTCACTTCACGAGGTCGCAGCGGCGCGTGGGTGGACGCGGCGGCCCCGGTTGGGCACCATTGGCACTCGGAGTGCGCGAGTGCCAGGCTGCGGCCGAGCTCAGACACTCGTATTCCGTTGTGACGGTGCCCAGGAGGCTCGACGTGCCCACATACCAGTACGCCTGCACGATGTGCGGCCACCAACTCGAGGCGGTGCAGTCCTTCTCGGACGCGCCCCTCACGGTGTGCCCCGAATGTGACGGTCGCCTGCGCAAGGTGTTCTCGGCCGTGGGCGTGGTCTTCAAAGGCTCCGGGTTCTACCGGACCGACTCCCGCTCCGGCGCATCGGTCAACGACGGCGCCGCCAAGTCCGAGGCGACGTCGTCGCCCGCATCGAGCGGCTCCGGCACCGAGGCCGCCAAGGGCGGCGGCGCCGCCGCGTCCGGCAATGGCTCCAGCGGGTCGTCCTCGAGCACCTCGTCGAGCACCTCAGGGTCGGCGAACGGTGGCTCGAAGTCGGCGGCGCCCGTCTCGAGCTGACCTCAGCCCCAGTGCGGGGGGCGCTCGGCAAGCAGGCGTTCGTCGTTGCCCTGCCGTGACTCGCCCCAGCCGGCGTCGGTGTCGTCGCGGGTGACCTCCGGCAGCAGCGCTGCGTCCGCCGATCCGGGCTTGTCCGCCCACGCCTCGTCGTCGGAGCTTCCGTTGCTCGCGACTACGGGGCTCGCGACTACAGGGCTCGCGACTACAGGCCTCGCGACTACAGGCCTCGCGACTACAGGCCTCGCGACGACAGGCCTCGCTGGCGCTCGCTCCTCGCGCTCGCGGCTGAGCTCGACGACACGCTCGCCATCGTCCACGGTTCGCTCCCTCCAACGACTCTGCCGGACGCCGAGCCTAACTCCGGGCTCGCGTTCCGGCCCGCCGACGCCACCAGATCTCGAGTCGATCTAGGACCTTCGGCCCGCTGAGTTGATCTCCGAGCGCCGCACCACGGCCTCGATCGACGACGGTCTGTCCACAGTGGAGCGACGGATTCTGTTGCGCTGCCGCACACTCTGTGCGACCGGGGCGCTGCCGCGCGTGCCTGAATCGCCTGGTGCTGACGGGCAGGTCCCGTCGCCAGCACCTGTCAAGCGACTCGCCGCAGGTGTTGCCGTGTGGCAGGGGGGGATCACATGCTTGTCGTTGAGCCCGACGTTCGGCTCACCAACCTCACCGACGTACGCGACCTCGCACTGGGACCCGTGAGCCCGATCGTCGCTGCGCTCTTCGCGGCGCTCGGCTGCCTGCTGGGCATCCTCCTCATCACCCGGGCCCGCCGGCGGACCGGATGGCGACGGGTGCGGCTCGCGGCGTACGCGATGGTGTCGGTGGCGGTGGCCGGTCTCTGGCTGCCGGCCGTGGTCGGGCTCATGGCGTTGCGGGTGGACGGCTCCGTGCTGCTGCTCGCGCGGGCCGAGCTCGCGTACAGCCTCGCCGCCCCCGGCGGCGGCACGGTGGTGGCGCTCACCCTCCTGAGTTGGGGGCGTCCGGGCGGGTGGCGGCGGCTGGCCGCCACCGTCCTCCTGGTCGGCACCATCGGCGGCATGGTGTACCTGATGAGGGAGTCCCTGACCACCGGAGGCGAGATCGTCGCCCTCATCACCGTGACCGGGATAGCGCTCGCGTTGACGGTCGCCACCTCGGTCGCGCTGGCGGCCGCGCTCTCGGCGACCAGGACGCTGCGGTCGGCGGTCGGCGGCGCCGCGCTGCTCGGTCTGGCGCTCTCGGCGGTAGTCCACCTCGCCGCCGCGGCGCTCGCGGTCCGCGAAGGCCCGGGGGGACCGGTACCGGCCGACGAGGTCCTCGGTCTGTCCCCGCAGCGGCTCGGCCTACCCGCTGTCGTGCTGGGCGGGGTGCTCGTCGCCCTGTTGTGGTACTTCACGCTGGGCTCAGCCACCTTGCGCGACCTGCGCATCATCTTCGAGCCGACATCGGAGGTGGAGCAGATCGAGCCCTGGATGATCGAACAGGTCCAGGCCAGGGTCGCCCTGAGCTCGACCGCGTACGCGCCGGCGCCTGGCACGCTCAACGTCTGGGCCAAGAACGAGCCCACCGTGGCGGTCCGCGCGATCCCGCTGGCGGGCGGGACGATCGCCAGCGCCTTCGGGCATCGAACGACGGCCGAGCCGGCCGAGCCCGCGCCGGGGCAGGAGTGGCGGCCGGTACCCGCGTGGGGCCTGCGCCCAGGCGAGGTGGTCGGGCGGGTCGAGTACACCCTCGCCGACGGCATCGTCCCGCGGAACTACCGGCCGGCCCACGGGCTCGGCGAGCCGAACGCCGGGCGGTTCGATTCCAACGAGTCGCGATCCCCGATAGTCGGCCGCATGAACAGCCGCTACGGGCCCCTGCCGGCCGGCGCGGCGCGTCCCGTCTCCCCCGCGCCCGACGTCATGCAGGCCAACACCGACCCCGCGGACTTGGCCGACCCCGCCGACCTGACCGACCTCCTCGATGCGGCCGACCTCGCCGGCCCGGCCGACCTGACCGACCCGGTCGCCTGGGCCGACCCAGTGGCGTGGGCCGCCCGCCTGCGCACCGAGTCCACCCCGGCCACGGACAGGCCCGGGGAGGATCAGAGCGGGTCGATCACGCCGGACTACGGTGCCGGATCCCCCTTGCCACGCCGCAACGCGCGCCCGGTCCCGAGGCCCTGACACCGGCCCGAATCCGGCCGACCCCTGCTATCGCCCGCCCTGCCAGACTCTCCGCGATCGTGGAGATATGCGGCTATCTCCACGATAGCGGGGGGCAGGACCCTGGATGGGCGAGGTGGCGGGGCGCGCGCGCGATGATCCGGATCGCCGC
>JBQGBY010000134.1:0-13538 GCA_052038195.1 Micromonosporaceae bacterium
AGCCCGCGGCGCAGGCCGAGTCCTCCAGCAGCGGCAGGCCCCAGCCGGCGGCGGCGGACCGCAGCGCCTCGGTGTCGAAGGGCAGACCGCCCTGGTGCACCGGGATGACGGCGCGGGTACGCGCGCTCCGCACCGCATCGATCGTCTCCACCGTCACGTTGCCGGTCGTCGGGTCCACGTCCGCGAAGACCGGGGTCGCGCCGACGTACCGCACCGCGTTCGCGGTCGCGATGAACGAGAACGACGGCACGATGACCTCGTCACCCGGGCCGACCTCGAGCACGAGCAGTGCGAGGTGCAGCGCGGCGGTGCAGGAGCTGACGGCCACACCATGCTCGGCCCCGACCTTGGCCGCGAACGCCTGCTCGAACTCGGCCACCCGGGGACCCTGAGCGACCCAGCCCGACCGTACGGCCTCGGCGGCCGCCTCGGCCTCCTCCTCGGCCAGCATCGGCACCATGACGGGGATCCGGCGCTCGGTCATGCTGGCTCGCCTCCGCGCTCGCTCCGCTCCTCGCTCGCAAGCTCGCTGCGATGCTCACTCGTTGTCGGCTCGGTCATGCGGGCTCGCCCTCCGAGCTCGCTGCGATGCTCACTCGCTGTCGGCTCGGTCATGCTGGCTCGCCTCCGCGCTCGCTCCGCTCCTCGCTCGCAAGCTCGCTGCGATGCTCACTCGCTGTCGGCTCGGTCATGCGAGCACTCCCGCCGCGCGCTGCGCGCGCCACCACGACACCAGGCGCTCCAGACCGTCCCGCAGGCTGATCTCGGCCTTGAACCCGAGCAGGTCCGTCGCCGCCGAGGTGTCGGCCAGGCGCCGGGTCACACCGTTGACCGCCCGGGCCGGTCCGTGGGCGGGCTGCAGCTCGGAGCCCATGACCTCCAGCAGCGCCTGGGCCAGTTCGCGCAGGCTCGTCTCGGTGCCGCTGGCGATGTTCAGCACCCTGTCGGTGACGTCGGCCTCGGCCGCGAGAAGGTTGGACCGGGCGAGGTCCAGCACGTTGACAAAGTCCATTGTCTGGCGGCCATCGCCGAAGATGAGCGGCGGGTCGCCAGCCTCGATGCGCTCCATCCACCGGATGAGGACCTCGGTGTAGAGCCCGTGAACATCCATCCGCGGCCCGTAAGCGTTGAAGTAGCGCAGGGCCACGTAGTCCAGGCCGTACATCGCGTGGAAGCTCCGCAGCAGCCCCTCGTTGAACACCTTGGCGGCGCCGTAGAGGGTGTCGTTCCCGTACGGGTGATGCCGCTCGGAGGTGGGGAACCGCTCGGCCAGCCCGTACACCGACGCGGACGACGAGGCGATGACCTTCCGCACGCCGGCGGCCTGGGCGGCCTCCACCACATTGAAAGTTCCGTCGACGAGGACCTCGTTGGCGAGGCGGGGCTCCTGGGCGCATTGCGTGATCCGGAGCGCAGCCAGATGGAACACGAGGTCCTTGCCGATACTCAGCGCGCGCACGAGAGGTGCGTCGCGGATGTCGCCCTCGACCAGTCGGACCGGTCCATTGGCGAGGGCCCAGTCCACGTTGGACCGGCCCCCCCGGACGAGGTTGTCGAGGATGACGATCTCCGCGGCGCCGTTGCGCACGAGTAGGTCCACGACGTGTGAGCCGATGGTGCCCGCGCCGCCCGTGACGAGCGCACGGGATCCCAGGATCGCCACGCCGTGCTTCACAGGTCCCCCAGGTCGATCGTCGATCCCCCATTGGCGAGGCTGCGCGAAGCGGCTTCCAGGATGCCCAGCACCCGCAGCCCGGCGCGTCCATCGGTCAGCGACGGCGATCCCGTCCGGATCGACCGTCCGTACGCGGCGATCATCTGGCCGAGCGCCTCCCGCTCCGCCAGCGCCGGCGCGACCATGTCACCGGTGCGATAGGACACGGCCACCTGCCGGCGTTCGTCGGGGTTGAGCTCGTCCCGCGCGGCCACGTCGACCCCCCGGTCGTAGATCGCGACCCGCTGGGTCGGGTTCATGTCGTCCCACACCAGCGTCCGCTTCGAACCGCCGATGATCGTCGTCCGAATCTTGATCGGGGAAAGCCAGTTCACGTGGACATGCGCGATCGCCCCCGAGTTGAGGTAGAGCGTGAGGTAGGCGACGCATGCGCGCTGGGCGCGGATCGGGTCGGCGCCATGGGCACTCACCGCTATCGGGTAAACCCCGTCGGGCAGAACGTAGTCGATGATCGACAAATCGTGCGGAGCCAGGTCCCACAGGACGTCGATGTCGTGCTGCACCAGGCCGAGGTTGATCCTGACCGAGTCCAGGTAATGCAGGTCCCCCAACTCACCCGAATGCAGCGCTTCCCGAATACGCGTCACCGCGGACGTGTAGCAGTAGGTGTGATCGCACATCAGCGTCAGCCCCCGCTGCTCGGCCTCCTCGACCAGTTGCTTGCCCTCGGCGTGGGTGGCCGCGAGCGGCTTCTCCACCAGGACATGCTTGCCGGCCCGCAGCGCGGCCATGGCGACCTCGAGGTGGGTGCCGGCGGGAGTCGCGACGGCGACCGCGTGCACGGCGGGGTCGGCCAGCACCTCGGCCACGTCGCTGGTCGCGGCTACGGTCGAGTACCGCCCGAGCGACCGCCGGGCGCGGGCCACGTCGAGGTCACACAACCAACGGAGATGGAACTCCGGCGAGCCCTGGAAATTGCGGACCAGATTCGGTCCCCAGTATCCGGCTCCGATGACCGCTACACCGATTGGTTCTTCTTGTGAAGGCACAGATCCTCACTCCGCCTATCCAGGGGGCACGATTTTCTGTCGCGGCCTTACAGGCCACGATCTGCAAGCCTAAGGCAGGTTATCCGGGTGCCAAGTGGAGTTGCCGACCGATGACGGATACCCGGCAGTTCTTCTTTACTCGCGGCGCATAACTGTGCGACGGGTTCCAGTTCCTGAGATCGCAACTCTGCGGCTTCCGTGCGGATGCTACCCCGCCACGGCTCATGCCGCGGCGCACGGCCCGAAGTGCCAGCCCGATTCCGCCCGCAGGCGTCGCCGGCTGGTACCGTCCCCGCGGGCACACCACCGAGAGGGCCGCGATGACTGCACAGATCGTCGACAGCGCCGACGTCGATCCACGGGCGCGGGTCGGGGATGGGACGAAGGTCTGGCACCTGGCGCAGATCCGTGAGGACGCCGTGGTCGGCGCCAACTGTGTCATCGGCCGCGGCGCCTACGTCGGGCCCGGTGTGCGCCTCGGTGACAACGTCAAGCTGCAGAACTACGCGCTCGTCTACGAACCCGCGCAACTGGGCGACGGGGTCTTCATCGGGCCCGCCGCCGTGCTGACCAACGACGAGTACCCCCGGGCGGTCACCCCCGACGGTCGGCTCAAGTCCGGCGACGACTGGCATGCCGTCGGCGTCACCATCGGTGAGGGCGCGGCGATCGGCGCTCGCGCCGTCTGCGTCGCGCCGGTCACCATCGGGCGCTGGGCGCTCGTCGCGGCCGGTGCCGTCGTGGTCAAGGATGTGCCGGACTTCGCCCTGGTGGTCGGGGTGCCCGCCCGTCGCGTCGGGTGGGTGGGCAAGGCGGGGGTGCCGCTGCAGCCCGTCGACGAGCAGACGTCGGGCGGCCGGGTGGGGGAGGAGGGCCGACACGGCATCTATGTCTGCCCGAAGACGGGTGCGCGGTACCGGCTGACCGACGGTGTCCTGACCGAGGCGTCGCTCAGCGGTTGACGAACTTGATGACCCGCGCCAGCAGGCGGATGTGCTTGGGCTTGCGGGTGAAGCTCGTCGACGGCAGCGGTGAGCGCATGCGCCGGCGGGTGATCGCCTTCGGGCGGGTCATCTCCCGCAGTCCGTCGTCTCCGTGGATGCGGCCGAAGCCGGAGTCGCCGACCCCGCCGAACGGCAGCGCCGGGAAGCCCGCAAACGTCAGCACGCTGTTGACCGAGACCATCCCGGAACGCATGTCCCGGGCCAGCGCCAGCGCGCGCCGCCGGCCGAAAACCGCGCCGCCCAGACCGTACGTACTGGCGTTGGTCAGCCGTACGGCCTCGTCGGCACTGTCCACCTTGGTCACCGTCAGCGTGGGCCCGAACGTCTCCTCCCGTACGGCGGCGGCGTCCTCGGGGACATCGACCAGCACGGTCGGGTGCACGAACGGTGGCCGGACGGCGTCCGGTCCGCCGACGACGGCCCGGCCCCCGCGGGCGATGGCGTCCTCGATGTGCCGGCGGATGATCGCGATCTGCGCCGGCATGGTGATCGGGCCGATGTCGGCGGTGGCATCCGGACCCACGGTCAGACCGCGCGCCTTCTCCGCCACGATGTCCACGAACGAGTCGTAGACCGGCGCGGCGACGTAGACCCGCTCGATTCCGATGCAGGTCTGGCCGGCGTTGGTCATGCCACCCCAGACCGCGGCGTCGGCGGCCGCGGCGACGTCGGCATCAGCATCGACGATCATCGCATCCTTGCCGCCACCCTCGATGAGCACCGGGGTGAGCGTCTCGGCGCAGGCGGCCATGATCTTGCGTGCGGTGCCGGAGGATCCGGTGAACGCGACCTTGTCCACTCCGGCCCGGACCAGGTGCGACCCGGTCTCGCCCAGGCCGAAGACGATCTGTAGCACCGGATGCTCCGGTACGACCTCGTTGAAGCGGTCGACGTACCACGCCCCGATGGCGGGGGTGTACTCGCTCGGCTTGAAGACCACCGCATTGCCGGCGGCCAGCGCGTAGGCGATCGAGCCCATCGGCGTGTTGATGGGATAGTTCCATGGGCCGATGACACCGATGACCCCGTACGGCTGGTACTCCGCCGAGGCGGCGAACTCGGCCAGCAGCAGGCTTCCCTTGACCCGGCGCCGTTTGAGCACGCGCTTGGCGTTGCGGGCCGACCAGGTGACGTGGTCCAGCGCGGGAGCGAGTTCCACGAGCGCGTCGGCGCGAGGCTTGCCACCCTCGGCGTGCATGAGGTCGATGAGCTCGTCGAGGCGGGCCGCCATGGCCGAGCGCCAGGCCAGGAGGCGCCTCCGGCGACCGTCGTGGCCGAGGTCGCGCCACCACGCCGCCGCCTCCCGCGCCCGGCGCACCGCCTTGGCAACCGCGGCCGCGTCGGCGACCGGGAACCGCCCGACCTCCGCACTCGTCGCGGGGTTGGTGGAGACGAGGTGCCCGTCGACGATGACCGGGACGCCCGGCTGGACAGCGGGGAAGGAGGGTGTGGCGGTCGTCATCGGGGCTCCTGAAGGCGAGTAATGCGCTGGGTAAGCGTTGCGGCGAGTCTAGGGCGGCGGCGGCTACCGTGGCACTGTGCCGCGGAAGAACAATCGCCGCGACGACGCCGTCGAACTGGACCCCGAGCGGATCCGCCGGGGCGCCGCGTGGGTCGTCGCCGCGCCGGACGGCGCCTGGTACGTCCGGGCCGTCAGTGCGGCCGGCGCGGTGAAGGAGTACCGGTGCCCCGGGTGCGACCACGAAATCGCTCCGGGCGTGCCGCACGTGGTGGTGTGGCCGGCCGACGACCGCACCGCAGCGCCGTACTCCCAGAGCTGGCAGGCCGGGGTCGGCGACCGCCGGCACTGGCACACCGCCTGCTGGAACTCCCGCACCCGCCGCCGCTCGTGACACCGGCAACCGCGGTGAGGTGAACCACAGGCGTCGGGCTGTTGCGGCGGCAAGAATGGGGTCCGTGGCTGACATCCGGGCGAACTCCGTCCTGCCGGCGCGGCGCGAGGACATCGAGCTGCGTACCGCCGATGGGCTGACGCTGGTCGGCGAGTTGGCGTTGCCGCCCGACGGCGACCCGGTGGCGAGCCTGATCTGCCTGCACCCGCTGCCGACCCACGGCGGCATGATGGACAGCCACCTGTTCCGCAAGGCCGCCTGGCGGCTGCCCGCGCTCGCCGGCATCGCGGTCCTGCGCTTCAACACCCGCGGCACGTCGAGCATCCGTGGCACCAGCCAGGGCACCTTCGACAAGGGCGAGGGGGAGCGGCACGACGTCGCCGCCGCCATCGACGCCGCCGCCGACCCGAGACTGCGCAAGCCGTGGCTGCTCGGGTGGTCGTTCGGCACCGAGCTGGCTCTGCGGTACGGCTGCGACCCGCGCATCGTCGGCGCCATCCTGCTCTCGCCACCCCTGCGCGCCGCGACTCCGGCCGACCTGCGGGTGTGGGCGGAGTCGGGCAAGCCGGTGACCGCGCTCATCCCCGAACTCGACGACTACCTGCGTCCGGCGCAGGCCCGCCGGCGGTTCGCGGCGCTGACCCAGGCTGAGGTGGTTGCCGTGAAGCGGGCCAAGCACCTGTGGGTGGGGCAGGCCGAGCGGGTGCTGGACGAGATCGTCGCCCGGGTCGCGCCGGCCGTACGGCGTCCGCTACCCCGGACCTGGGACGGGCCCATCGAGGAGGGCGATGCCAGCGCCTACGCGGACCGGACAGTGGCCGCCTTCCGGGGCTCCGGTCACTGAGGGAGTTCCCGGACCCGCCGGGAGGGGCGCACCAGGGCGACGAAGGAGCCGCGCGAGACCCTCCGCCCGAGCAGGGCGCGGATCCCCTCGCCCGCCGTCACAACGGCGAAGAACGCGGCCGCGTGGAGCACACCGTGCCGGCGCCGGAACAGGCGGACCCGGTTGACCACCGCGAGCTTCGCGAGCATCGGGCTCGTGCCCTGGTCACCGCCGGTGTGCGCGACGACGGCCGCCGGCTCGAACCAGGTCACCAGAGCCTGGTCGGCGGCGCGCAGGCAGTAGTCGGTCTCCTCGCTGTAGAGCAGGAAGGACTCGTCCCAGGCGCCGACCCGCTCGATGGTCGGCCGGGCCAGCAGCATCGCCGCCCCGGTGGCCCAGACCACCGGGCCCGGCCGCGCATGGGCGCGCGAGTCGGTCACCAGCTCGCCGAGGCCGCCCGGCCGGCCGACCCGGGCGGCCGCCCGGCCGAGCACCGCCTCCGCCAGCGCCCGGCGCACGGCGGGCGCCCGCCGGATGCTCGGCTGCAGCGAGCCATCGGGGTTCACCAGCAGCGGCACGGCGATGCCGACGCCCGGCCGCTGCAGCGCCGCCGCGAGCACCCCGAGGCACCCCGGTGCGAGCCGGCAGTCCGGGTTGAGCACCATGACGGCGTCCACACTGGACAGATCCACATCGGCGAGGCCCGTGTTGATCGCGGCCGCGTAGCCGGCGTTGCGCCCCATCGCGATGCCGCGTACCGGCGGATGCTCGCCCGCGATCGCCAATGACCCATCGGTCGACGCGTTGTCGACCACCACGACGTCGGTGAGGGTCACATCCTGGTGCGTCAACGAGGCGAGGCAGTCACCGAGGACGGCGGCGCTGTTGTAGGTCACGATCACCACGGCCACTCGGGCCGGAGGGGTTGTCTGCGTCAGCCTGTCGCTCATGGTGCCGCCAGGCTACGTCACCTCCCGCTGCGCCTCACCGGGCCACGGCACTCGTTCGGCTCAGCTCGGACCCGTCTCCCGAGCGGGCCGGGTCAGGCGCCGAAGAGAGGTCGCCACCGACGACACCGACACCGGCCACATCCGCCGCTGGCCGGATCGCGCCAGCCGACTCAGCGGTACCTCGATACCGCGGTGCAGGATCAGCGCGGCCGCGGTCGCGGCCACCAGGGTCAGGGCGACCAGCCCGAGCTCGATCCAGACGGTGTGGTCTCCTCCGAGGACCTTCGCGGCCACTCGGACAACCACCTGGTGGATGAGGTAGAACGCGAACGCGAGGCTGCCCATCCACACCATCGGACGGCTGCGCAGGACGGAGCGCTGGCCGCTCAGGTCACGAACCGCGACCGAACCCACGACGGCGGCCATCGGAATTGATGCACCCGCGACCATGCCGAACTCGTAGGGAAGAAACCGGGAGGCGAGAGCCGCCCCGATAGCTGCCGCCCCGGCGAGCGGGATCGGGATTGCCGGAAACCGGCCCTCGGCGACCAGGCGAGCGATGATCATGCCGGCGATGAACTCGGGCATGCGGGCGATCGGTAGCACCCAGATCGCCCAGTAACGGAGGTCGTCCGGCAGGGGGTGGGCGGCCACGGGCACCAACCAGATGACGGCGAACGCCGCGGCCAGCGCGGGCCACAGCGTGCCGGAGCTCAGGGCGCGCACGCCGCGGAGCAGGAGCGGAAAGAGGGCGTAGAACAGCAGCTGGCAACCCAACGACCAGGTCACCGAGTTCATGCCGTAGTAGACGTGGTTGTCGGGGATCCAGGCCTGCACGAGCAGCAGGTTGGGCAACCAGACCCAGAGCCCGATCCCCCCGGTCGCGACCAGGATGGCGGCCAGGGTGAGCAGCCACACCGCGATGTGGGTGGGGTAGATCCGCGCGGCCCGGCGCACGAAGAGGCGGCCAGCCGGCTCGCCGTCGCGGGCCACCCAGGTGAGCAGGAATCCACTCATCACGAAGAACAAGGAGAAGCCCGCCGCACCCTGGCCGAAGAACCAGTCGAGAGCCTGCCCCGGCAACCCTTGATCGACGAATGGGCTGATGCTGACGTGAAAGCCGAACACGGCAGCGGCTGCGATGGTGCGAAGTCCGGTGAACGAGTCGAAATGCGGTTTCCGTAGGGCTTCCAACCGCTCCGACATTCGCGTCACTCCTCTCCGGCCTCGGTCGCGGCAAATCACAGTGGCGCGGCGACCATAGCAGCCACCCCAGTGCCCATCCGGGCCGACAACCATTCACCGATGCCACTGTCACCCGACGGAGTGGCGTTTCGCCGGCACGAGCCAGCCGAAAGAATTTCGGGTGGCTGGGTGAGGGCGGAGGGCCGGACCGGCAACTCCGGCGACGCCTGCGGAGCGGAGTCAACTGGCGATTCACGCGTGGGTCGGGTGCTCGTGCTCGCCGTGCCCGGCCGGCTCGAGCTGGATCGTCGAGTGTTCGACGTCGAAGTGTCCGGCCAGGCAGCTCTGTACCGCATCGAGCATCTGCGGGGCGTGGCCGTCCTGGAAACACTCGTCGTCGACGACCACGTGCGCGGTGAGCACCGGCAGTCCCGAGGTGACCGTGTAGGCGTGCAGGTCGTGCACGCCCCGAACGTGATCGAGGTCGTGGATGTGGCGCCGGACTTCGTCGAGATCGAGGCCGGTCGGCGTCGCCTCCAGCAGGATGCGGGCCGCGTCCCGGAGCAGCCGCAACGCGCGGGGGAGGATGACCAGGCCGATCGCCATCGAGATCAGCGGGTCGGCGCGCTCGAACCCGGTGAGCGCGATGACGGCGGCACCGGCGAGCACGCCGACGGAGGTGACAGTGTCGGTCGCGACCTCGAGGAAGGCGCCGCGCAGGTTGAGGCTCGCGTCCCGGGACCGGTAGAGGAACGCGACCGCGACCAGGTTGCCGACCAGGCCGATCGCGGCGAACACCGCCATCGAGCCGGCGTCCACAGTGGGCGGTTCGACGAGCCGCCGGGCACCCTCGACGAGGACGTAGATCCCCATGCCGGAGAGCAGGAGGCCGTTGAGCGCGGCGGCGAGGATCTCGGCGCGGGCCCAGCCGAACGTGCGGCTCACGGTGGCCGGCCGCTCGGCGAGCAGTGCTGCGCCCAGCGCCAGCGCGATCCCGCCGGCGTCGGCGAGCACATGCCCGGCATCGGCGAGCAGCGCGAGGCTGCCCGAGACGAATGCGCCGACGACCTCGATGGCGAAGATCGCGACCGCGGCGACGAGCGCGCCCGCGAGGGCGCCGCGGTGCCGGCCGGTCGCGGTCACTCCATGAGCATGCCCGTGCGGGTGGCCGATGGGGCCCTCGTGCGCCCGCCTGCCCACCGAGGGGACGAACCGGCCGACCGCGGCCGCGTACCGGGCCTCGGCCTCGGCACGGGTGCGCCGCCACGGCGTCCGGGCGCGCAGCCAGGCGATCACGACCGTCCCCGGCCGTCGCAGCACCCGTCGGTGCACCCACCGTCCACATCAGACCGGGCGGCCACCGGCGCGCAGCACGCGTCGCCGCGCCATGCCTGCCGTCCCTCCTTGACCGCGACGGCCGCGATCACCAAGGCGGCGACCGGGTCGGTCCACCACCAGCCGAGCGTGCTGTTGGCCAGCAGCCCGACCAGCAGCACCGCCGACAGGTAGGTGCAGAGCAGCGTCTGCTTGGAGTCGGCGACCGCCGATGCCGAGCCGAGCTCCCGACCCGCCCGCCGCTGCGCGGACGACAGGACCGGCATGATCAGCAGGCTCAGCGCCGCCAGCCCGATCCCGACCGGGGAGTGGTCCGCCTCGGTCGCCCCGAGCAGGGCCCGCACCGACTCCACCGTGACGTACGCCGCGAGAGCGAAGAACGACACGGCGATCAGCCGCAGGGCCGTCCGCTCGCGGCGGGACGGGTCGGGTGCCGCAAACTGCCACGCCACGGCGGCCGCGGACCCCACCTCGACCACCGAGTCCAGCCCGAAGCCGATCAGCGCCGTCGAGGAGGCCGCCGTGCCCGCCGCGATGGCGACCACGGCTTCGACCACGTTGTACGTGATCGTGGCCATGACGAGGAGCTGGATCCGTCGGCGTAGAACGGCGACCCGGGACGGGTCAGCCGACGTCGTGGCCGGCACGGTCATGGGCAGACGTCGTCCGCGTCGACCGGGCAGGCGGCGTCGGGGTCGACCGCGAGGGCGAGCGCGAGCAGGTCGGCCAGCGCGTGGGCCAGGCGCTGGTCGGCCAGCTCGTAGCGCGAGCGGCGGCCCTCCGGCACCGCGACCACCAGGCCGCAGCCGCGCAGGCAGGCGAGGTGGTTGGACAGGTTCGTGCGCGAGACGCCGAGCTGGTCGGCCAGGTCAGCCGGGTACGCCGGCCCGTCCCGCAAGGCCAGGAGGAGCCGGGTGCGGGTCGGGTCCGACAACGCATGGCCGAACCGGGACAGCACCGTCGCCGAAGCGGTGATCGCGGGCACGGGTCAGATAGTACAGTGCCCACTGAACTCAGCGCTATCTGAACAATAGAGGCTACTTCTGTGTAGCGGTCGCCGCGATCCGGTCCGCGGCGGGCTCGCGGTCGGCCGGCTCCGCCGAGGGTGCCTTCGTCGCCGGGGTCTCGGCGTCGGCGGAGTCGGCGTCCTCGGAGTCCTCGGTGGTGGCGACCACGCCCTCGCCCGCCCCGGACTCGGCGTCCAGAGTGGACTCCGCCGCCTCGGACGGGCTCCGCGCGGGCTCGACCTCGGCCGGAGCCTCGACCTCACGTTCCGCCGCAGACCCGTTCTGCACCGCCGCCCCGCGGGGCTGGTCCTCCGCCGCCTCGCTGGCGGGTGCGGTCTCGTCGGCCACTGTCGACTCGCCCCGGGGCGACCGCGTCGGGACACTCGCGGCGGCGCGGATCTCGGTCGCCTCCCGGCGCGCCCGGCCGAGCAGCTCCTCGGCCTCGGCCCGGGCGGTGGCCAGCAGCGCCTCGGCCTCGGCTCGGGCGGCGGGCAGCGTCTCGGCCTCGGCCCGGGCGGTGGCCAGCAGCGCCTCGGCGGTGGCGAGGGTGGCCGCGCCGGACTGCTCGGCGCCGGCCGTGATCCGGTCCGCCTCGGCCCGGGCGGTGGCGAGGTGCTCGTCGGCCTGGGCCCGCAGGGCGCCCGCGTAGGACTCGGCGTCGGCGCGGACCGTGCGCACCGCCGCGGCGGCCGCGGCCTGAGCCTCGGCGAGCTCACGCTCCACTGTGGTGCGTCGCTCGGCATAGAGCTGCTCGCCCTCGACCCGCCGCGTGGTCAGCTCCGACTCGAGTTCGGCCGCCCGCGCGGCGGCCAGCGACTCGATGTCGCCGAGCCGAGCGGACACCGCGGCCTCGGCCTCGGCCCGCCGGCTCGCGAGCTCCGTCTCGGCGGTCTCCCGGGCGGTGCGGATCTCGACATCTGCGGACTCGCGCGCGATGCGGATCTCGGCCTCGACCGTCTCGCGGGCCGTGCGGATCTCCACCTCGGCGGCGGCGCGGCGCGCCTCCAGATCCTTGGCGAGGGCGGCGCGCTGCTGGGTGACCTCCTCTTCGACCTGCTTGCGGACGGCGGCGGCGTGGGCCTCGGTCTCGGCCCGCACCTTGTCGGCGTAGGCCTTGGTGGCGTCGCCGACGCGGGTGGACTCCTGCAGGGCCGCCGCGTAGAGGGCGTCCACATCGGACCGCACCCGGGTCGCGTACGTCGTCGCCGCCTCGACCTCGGCGGCGACCTCCTGCCGGCGGCGGGCGAGTGCGGCCTCCTCCTCGGCCCGGCGGGTGGCGTACTGCGCCTCGAAGTTGCTGGCGGCCTCGGCGGCGCGGGCGTCGAGCTCGGCCCGGGCTCGGGCGATCTGCGACTCCTTGTCACCGATCTCGCGGGCGGCCCGCTCGCGCATCTCGGCGGCCTGCTCCTCGGCCAGGGCCAGGATCTGCTCGGCGCGTGCGCCGAGGTGGCGGTAGGAAGCCGCCTCACCGGGCCCGGTGAGCAACCGGCGGGCGCTGTTCACCTCGTGCTGCATGTGCTGGATCTGTTGGCTCACCAGGTTGACCTGGGTGGCGAGCTCGTTGCGCTCGACGATCAACGCGGCGACCTCGGCCTCGACCTGCTGCACGTACCGGTCCACCTGCCGCTTGTCGTAGCCGCGCAGAGCCAGCTCGAAGGTGGGCTCGGTGGACGCGCCGAAGGGAAACGACTCAGGGACGGAAGACATGCCCATATCCTCACACGACCGGAGGGACCTTGCCGGATGATTGTGCTCGCGCGCAGCGCCAAGCGCAGGACCGGAGTCTCTTTTCTACAGCACGGTTCGGCATCTGTCCACTGTGGTCAAAGAAGTACGGCCGGCGTTGGCCGCCGGCCGTACTGTCAGTCCATCTGCGGGTCGCGGAGGGCTACCCCTTCCGCTGCGGACGGCTACCCCTTCTTCTGCGGAGGGCTACCCTTTCTTCTGGAGGGCTACCCCTTCTGCTGCGGGGGCTGACCCGGCACGATGCCGGCCAGGCCGGAGAGCATCTGCCCGAGCTGCGCGGTGACCGCGTTCTTCTGCCGGGTCAGGTCCTCCAGCTCGCGGCGGGCGGCGTTGGTGGTCAGCTCCGCCTCGCTGCGGGCCTCGGTCAGCACCCGGTGCGCCTCGGCGCGGGCGTCGTTGACGGTCTTGTCCGCGATCGCCTTCGCCTTCTCGACGGTCTCGGTCGCGGTGCGCTCCGACTCGACCCGCCGCGCCTCGGCCCGCAGCTCGATCTCGCGCGCCCGCTCCTCGGCGGACCGGGCCCGGCCCTCCGCCTCGCCGACGAGCTTGTTGGTGTTGGCGACGGCGGCCGCGTGCCGCTGCGACTCCTCGCGCTCGGCCTTCTCGCGGCGCTCGGCGAGCTCGAGCGACAGCGCCTGCAGTTCCTTGTCGCGCCGGTCCTTCGCCTCCGCGTGCAGCTTCGCCGCCTCAGCCCGCTTCTCCTCGGCCTCGCGCGCGGCCTTGGCCCGCAGCTGGGTGATCTCGCGCTCAGCGGTCGCGCGCATCGTCGCCACCTCGCGCTCGATGGTCGCCTTCAGCTCGGCCACCTCGTGCGCGGTCGCGGTGCGCAACTGCTTGGTGTCGCGGTCGGCGTCGGTGCGCAGCGTGTCCGCCTCGCGACGGGCCTGCATCCGGACCTCGGCTGCCTCGCG
>JBQGBY010000135.1:0-62463 GCA_052038195.1 Micromonosporaceae bacterium
TCTAGGACATGTTCCACGGCGACTTGGAGCAGGACCACGGCGTCTAGGACCGCGACCAAGACAAGGACAAGGACTAGGACCACGGCAAGAAGGACGAGGAGAAGAAGCCCGAGACTCCGGTCCAGCCGGCCGCGAGGACGACGCTGCCAGTCACCGGTTCCTTCACGCCGCTCGTCGCGGCCGTCGGCGGGGCGATGGTGCTCGGCGGGAGCTTCCTGCTCACCCTGATGCGCCGCCGGCACCAGGAGTAGGCGTCCGCACGATTCCATCCCTCGGTCTCGAGAGGCCACCCCGCGTTGGGGTGGCCTCTCGTGTGTCCTGGTCGGCCTAGGTGCGCACCGAGGAGGCAACGAAGGGCGGGCGCACCACCTGCATCGCCGATCGGCGACCGCGGACGTCCACGCCGACCTCGGCCCCGGGCGCCAACCCGGCGGAGGTGTCGAGCAGCGCCAGCGCGATCCCGGTCCTGAGGCTCGGCGAGAAGGTTCCGCTCGTCACTTCGCCGACGACCGTGTCGGACTCGCCCGCGAGCACTGGCATGTGCGGACGCGGAATACCCCGGTCGAGGGCCTTCAGGCCCCACAGCCGCCGGCGGGGTCCAGCCGCCTTCTCCGCCAGCAGCGCGTCGCGCCCCCAGAACTCGGGCTTGCTCCAGCCGACCGCCCACGTCACGCCGGCCTGCACGGGGCTGATGTCGAGCGACAGTTCCTGTCCGTGCAAGGGATAGCCCATCTCCGTACGGAGGGTGTCGCGAGCAGCGAGACCGGCCGGCCGCAGCCCCTGCCCTTCGCCGGCCTTCACCACGGCGTCCCAGACCGTACCGGCACGATCACTCGGCACGACGAGCTCGTAGCCGTGCGCGCCGGTGTAGCCGGTGCGCAGGACGATCAGGGGGGTGTCGCCGTACGAGCTGGTCTCGAAGCTCAGGTACGGGTGAGCCGTCGGCAGGTTCAGCGCTGCCAGCACGTCAGGGGAGCGCGGCCCTTGTACGGCCAGTACCGCGAACGACTCGTGCTCGTCCGTGATGGTGATCCCCGGCGGCGCCCCGTCCCTGAGCCGCCGTACGACCTCCGCGGTGTTGGCAGCGTTGGGGATCAGGAACACGTGGTCGTCGGCGAAGCGGTAGGCGATGAGGTCGTCGACCACCCCGCCGCCCGCATCGCAGCACAGCGTGTACTGCGCCTGGCCGGGCCCGATGCGGTCGAGGTCGTTGGCGAGGCGGGCGTTGAGGAACGCCACGGCGCCCGGGCCGCGCACGGTGGCCTTGCCGAGGTGCGACACATCGAACAGGCCCACCGCCTCCCGCACCGCGGTGTGTTCCTTGAGCACACCGCCGCCGGCGTACTCCAGCGGCATCTCCCAGCCACCGAAGGGCGCGAGCTTGGCACCCAGAGCCACGTGCCGGTCATGCAGGGGCGAACGCCGCAGCTCGCTCATGGTCGTGCTCGCCGCGGCGCGGGTACTGGCGATTTCGGGGCTGGCTGATGCTCGCTCATGCCGGGAAACCTACCGGTTGCGTCGTCACCGGAATGGGCGGTGGCGCCAACAAGGGCAATCCCCGGTTGATCCGCGGGTGGCGCCGCGGTGGCCGCCGCTAGAGTCTCTAGGAACTCAGACCGGGCAACTTCTGGAGCCGCAGCGTGACACCGCTATCCCTGTCCGACACCGACCCCGCCGAGCTCGCCGTCGACGCGATCGTCGTCGGCCTGCACTCAACCAACGGTGGCAGTGTGGGCGGGTCGACGCCGCTGCTCGCACCCGGCGCGGAGAGCGTGGCGGTCGCATTCGAAGGGCGCCTCGCCGAGACCCTCGCCTTGCTGGGGGCGACCGGCGCCGTGGGGGAGGTGACCAAGCTGGCGACCCTCGGGACGATCTCCGCACCCGTGATCGCCGCGGTCGGCCTCGGCCCGGTGGAGGACGGCGGCCCGCCGACCGAGACCCTGCGCCGGGCCGCAGCCTCGGCCATCCGCGCCCTCGCCGGGGCGGCCCGGGTCGCGGTGGCGCTGCCCGCCCCGGACGACCATGTCTCCGCTGGGGAGAGTGCGTCGGCGGATGACGGCGCGACGGTCGACGGTGCGGCCACGCTCCGGGCCATCGCCGAAGGCGCCCTGCTCGGTACCTACCGGTTCGCCGGGTACAAGACCAAACCGGTGCCCGGCCGCCGCGACCCGGTCAAGGCGGTCTCCCTGCACGTCACCGACGCGTCCGACCGCACGGCCAGGGCCGAGGTCAGGCGGGCCGGGACCGTGACCGCGGCTGTCGCGCGCACGCGGGACTGGGTCAACACCGCCCCGAACGAGCTGCGCCCGCCCAGCTTCGCGGCTCAGGTCGCGCAGGCCGCCGCCGAGGCCGGCCTCGGGGTCGACGTGCTCGACGAGAAGGGCCTGAAGAAGGCCGGGTACGGCGGCATCCTCGCGGTCGGCATGGGCTCGGAGGCGCCGCCGCGGCTGGTGACGATCGCGTACGCCCCCCGGGGGGCGACCCGGTCGGTTGCTCTTGTCGGTAAGGGCATCACGTTCGACACCGGTGGGTACGCGGTGAAGCCGGCACAGGGTATGTGGGAGATGAAGTCAGACATGTCCGGCGCGGCGGCGGTTGCATCGGTCATGATCGCGCTCGCTGCGCTGAAGCCGAAGGTCCGAGTGACGGCGTACATCCCCATGGCGGAGAACATGATCTCCGGCTCCTCGTACCGGCCGGGCGATGTCATCACCATGTACGGCGGCAAGCGGGTCGAGGTGCTCAACCCCGACGCGGAGGGGCGCATGATCCTCGCCGACGCCATGGTCCGCGCTCAGGAGGACGAACAGGACTATCTGTTCGAGACCTCCACGCTCACCGGCGGCCAAGTGGTGGCTCTCGGCAAGCGGGTCGCCGGCGTCATGGGCGACCCCGCCCTGTGCGAGCGGGTCCGGGCGGCCGGCGACCGGGTCGGCGAACCCGCGTGGCCGATGCCGATCCCCGACGAGGTCCGCAAAGGCATGGACTCCGACATCGCCGACATCAGCCAGGTCAATGCGGGCATGGACCGGGCGGGCCACATGCTGCAGGGTGGCGCCTTCCTGCGCGAGTTCGTCGGCGACGGCCTGCCGTGGGCGCACATCGACATTGCCGGGCCCGCCTACCACTCGGGTGAGCCGACGGGCTACTGGGCAAAGGGCGGCACCGGTGTCCCCGTCCGCCTGCTGCTGGAGCTGATCGACGACATCGCCGCGAACGACTGAGGCGTCGCCTGGGAGGTCAGGACTGGGCCTGCTTGCGGCGTTCGTCGTAATCGCGTTTGCGCCTCGGGTAGCCGGTGAGCGCCACGTCGTACACGGGGATCCCCACGCGGTTGCCCCACGCGCGGGCGGCGGGCACGCTCGGCACCCGGCGACGGGTCCACTCACCGTCGTGGGCGATGAGCATGACGGTCGTCTCCGTCACCGTCGTCTTGGGCTCGAGGTACGCCTCGACACCGCGTCGGCTCGAGACGAACTGCTCAAGGTGGGAGAAATCGTCCTGGGGGGTCGGGCGACCCGTCGGGGCGGTGGCGGGGCGACGTCGGAACCAGGCCACGAAATCCTCCCTGGGCCACGGCGGAAAGGGGACAAGGGGCGCACGCGCCGGCACCGGCAAGGGTACGCGAGTGCCGCCGTCGGGACACGCCCCGACTCGGCTGCCCCGCTGGCCCCGGCGGACGCGGCGGTACCGGCCTCCCTCGTGGTCGCGACCGGGCAGTCCGGACGGGCAGTCTTCTTGTTCCCGATTCGTGTGTTCCGGGGCTCACGTCGCAACAGGTCACCGCAGGTGACAAGATGGCGACGCAAGCCTCTGTGGCACATGTGCCTAGCGTTCCGCAGTCCGATAACTAGAGAGCGAGCCATGTCTGACGGCCAGTTCAGCCGCGAGGGCGAGGAGCGAGCGCCAGCGAGCCCCGCAGCTTCGAGCAACAACTTCGATGTCGTGGTGTTGGGTGGCGGCAGCGGGGGATACGCGACCGCGCTGCGGGCCGCCCAGTTGAACCTATCGGTGGCGCTGATCGAGAAAGACAAGCTCGGCGGCACCTGCCTGCACCGTGGCTGCATTCCGACCAAGGCGCTGCTGCACGCGGCCGAGGTCGCCGACCAGACGCGTGAGTCGGCGCAGTTCGGCATCAAGGCCGAGCTCGTCGGCATCGACATGGCCGGAGTGAACAGCTACAAGAACGGCGTGGTCGGCCGCCTGTACAAGGGCCTGCAGGGTCTCGTCAATGCGGCGAAGATCACCTATGTGGCCGGTGCCGGGCGGGTGATTGCTCCGTTGACCGTCGAGGTCGACGGGCGGCGCTACGCCGGGCGCAACCTGGTGCTCGCCACTGGCTCATACTCGCGCACGCTGCCCGGCCTGGAGATCGACGGCGAGCGGGTCATCACCTCGGAGCACGCGCTGGAGCTCGACCGGGTGCCCCGGTCGGTCGTGGTGCTCGGCGGCGGCGTGATCGGCGTGGAGTTCGCCAGTGTCTGGCGCTCGTTCGGCGCCGAGGTGACCATCGTGGAGGCGCTGCCCCGGCTCGTCGCCGGCGAGGACGAGGAGGCCAGCAAGGCCCTGGACCGCTCGTTCCGCAAGCGGGGCATCACCATGCTGGTGGGCAAGCCGTTCGAGAAGGTCGAGCACACCGGTGCCGGCGTACGGGTGACGGTCGCTGGCGGCGAGACCGTCGAGGCGGAGCTACTGCTGGTCGCGGTCGGACGCGGACCGGTCAGCGCGAACCTCGGGTACGAGGAGCAGGGCATCGCGATGGACCGCGGCTTCGTGCCCACCGACGACCGGCTGCGTACGAACGTGCCAAACGTGTACGCGGTCGGCGACATCGTGCCTGGCCTCCAGTTGGCCCACCGCGGGTTCCAGCAGGGCATCTTCGTGGCCGAGGAGATCGCGGGCCTGCAGCCGCGGGCGATCGACGAGACGGGCATCCCCCGAGTCACGTACAGCGATCCCGAGGTCGCATCGATGGGGCTCACCGAGGCGAAGGCCAAGGAGCAGTACGGTGCCGACAAGGTGAAGACGTACTCGTACAACCTCGGCGGCAACGGCAAGAGCCAGATCCTCAAGACCGGGGGCTTCGTCAAGCTGGTCAGCCTGGTCGACGGTCCCGTGGTCGGTGTGCACATGGTCGGTGCCCGAGTCGGCGAGCTCGTCGCCGAGGCGCAACTCATCTACAACTGGGAGGCGTACCCTGCGGAGGTGGCGCAGCTGGTGCACGCCCACCCGACGCAGGGCGAGGCGATCGGCGAAGCGCACCTGGCGCTGGCCGGGAAACCGCTGCATGCCCACGCGTAGCGGCCTGTGTTGAGAGCCTGAACACTTCGACCCCCTCGAACACTTCAGAGCATCAGAGCGTTCATAATCACTGAACGGACCCGTGTCAGCGTCCACGAAGGAGTCGGTTCACATGCCGGTATCGGTCACCATGCCCCGGCTGGGCGAGAGCGTCACCGAGGGGACGGTGACACGGTGGCTCAAGCATGAGGGCGAGCGCGTCGAGGCCGACGAGCCACTGCTGGAGGTCTCCACCGACAAGGTGGACACCGAGATCCCGTCCCCGGCGTCGGGCGTGCTGTCCCGCATCGTCGTGCGCGAGGATGAGACGGTCGCCGTGGGCGCCGAACTCGCCGTGATCGCGGGCGAGGGCGAGCCGGCCGGTGTGCCGTCCACTTCGGACGCTGCCGCCGCCGCGCCGGCGCCCGCCGCCGAACCGGCTCCCGCACCCGCCCCTGCGCCCGAAGCGGCGGCCGCGCCCGCCGCAGAGGCCGCGCCGCCCGCACAGCCCGCTGAGGCCGCGCCGCCCGCTGAGGCCGTGCCCGTGCCCTCGGGGACCGCGGTGAAGCTGCCCGCGCTCGGCGAGTCGGTCACCGAAGGAACGGTCACCCGGTGGCTCAAGCAGGTCGGCGACACCGTGTCGGCCGACGAGCCGCTGCTGGAGATCTCCACCGACAAGGTGGACACCGAGATCCCGTCGCCGGTCGCCGGCGTCATCCTGGAGATCAAGGCGGCCGAGGACGAGACCGTGCCCGTCGGCGCCGAGCTCGCCATCATTGGCGCGCCTGGTGCCGCCCCTGCGCCGGCTCCGGCCCCCGCTCCCCCTCCGGCACCGGCCCCAGCGGCGGCCCCTGCCCCGACTCCCGCCCCGGCTCCCGCACCGGCCCCGGCCCCGGCTCCCGCACCGGCCCCGGCTCCCGCGCCCGCGCCAGCGCCAGCCCCCGCGCCGGGCGCGGAAGAGGGAGGCAACGGGTACGTGACCCCGCTGGTCCGCAAGCTCGCCGCGGACGTGGGGGTGGACCTGCGCAGCCTGGTCGGCACCGGCGTCGGCGGTCGCATCCGCCGGCAGGACGTGCTCGACGCCGCCGCGAAGGCGACCGCCGCCAAGGCCGAAGCCCCGGCCCAGCCGGCCGCACCGGCTCCCGCGCCCGCACCGAGCGAGCTGCGGGGGCGCACGGAGAAGTTGTCCCGCCTGCGTGCGGTCATCGCGAAGCGGATGGTCGAGTCGCTGCAGGTGTCGGCGCAGCTGACCACCGTGGTGGAGGTCGATGTCACCCGCATCGCGAAGCTGCGCGACCAGGTGAAGGCCAACTTCGAAGCCCGCAACGGTGTGAAGCTGTCGTTCCTGCCGTTCTTCGCGCTCGCGACCGTCGAGGCGCTGCGCCACCACGCGATCCTCAACGCGTCGATCAACACCGAGGATGGCACGGTCACCTACCACGACGCGGAGCATCTCGGCGTCGCGGTGGACACCGAGCGGGGCCTGGTGGTACCCGTGATCCGCAACGCCGGCGACCTCAACCTCGCCGGGCTGGCCAAGCGGATCGCCGACCTCGCCGAGCGCACCCGTACGAACAAGATCAGCCCTGACGAGCTGTCCGGTGGCACGTTCACGCTCACGAACACCGGCAGCCGGGGCGCCCTGTTCGACACCCCGATCATCAACCAGCCCCAGGTCGGCATCCTCGGCACGGGCGCGGTGGTGCGGCGCGCGGTCGTCGTGAAGGATCCGGACCTCGGCGAGGTCGTGACCCCGCGCTCGATGATGTACCTGGCGCTGTCCTACGACCACCGCCTCGTGGACGGTGCGGATGCGGCCCGCTTCCTCACCACGCTCAAGGACCGTCTCGAGGCCGGCAACTTCGAGAGCCAGTTCTGAGGCACGCATGCGGGTTGTCTTCGCGGGGGCGTCGGGGTATCTCGGGACCCGGCTGACGGCAAGCCTTCAGGGCGACGGGTACGAGATCGTCCGGCTCGTCCGGCGCTCGCCCCAAGGTGACGGCGAACATCGATGGGATCCCTTCACCGGGGCGCTGGAGGCTTCGGTGCTGGCGGGGGCCGACGCCGTCATCAACCTGGCCGGCGCCGGGGTCGAGGACAAGCGCTGGACGGATGCGTACCGACAGGTGCTTGTGGACAGTCGGGTGCGACCAACGAACACCCTGGCCACCGCGATCGCCTCGCTGCCGGCCGAGCAGCGGCCGAAGGTGCTGGTGAACGCGTCGGCGATCGGGTACTACGGCCACACCGGTGACGCGACCGTCGAGGAGGAGTCACCCGTCGGGGGTGGCTTCTTCCCGGGGCTCTGCCAGGCCTGGGAGCAGGCGACCACGCCGGCGGCTGAGGCGGGCGTACGGGTGGTGCGACTGCGCACGGGGCTGGTGCTCGGCGCGGGGGGCGGTCTGCTGCGACCCTTGGTGTTGACGACCCGGCTCTACCTGGGCGGACCGCTCGCCGGCGGCAAACATTGGATGTCCTGGATCTCGATGGCGGACTGGGTCGGTGGGGTCCGGTTCCTCATCGACCACGAGGAGATCGCTGGATCGGTCAATGTGGTCGGTCCGGATCCCGTACGCAACAAGGACTTCGCCCGTACGCTCGGCCGCGTGTTGGACCGTCCGACGCCTTGGCCGATCCCCCGCTTCGCACTGCGCATCGTGCTCGGTGACTTCGCCGACGAGGTGGTCGCCTCACAGCGCGTGCTGCCGGGCGTGCTGCAGCGGGCCGGGTACGCCTTCCACCACACCGATGTCGAGTCCGCCCTCCGCACCGCCGTCTCCGCCTGACCGGCGCTGACCCGCTGACCCGCTGACCCGCTGACCCGCTGACCGGTGAGATTTCCGAGCATCCACGGAAATCTCACCGCGGAGTGGGATCTTGGTGGGCGTCAACGCCCGGCGGCGGGGCTGCTGGTGCGTCGCCGGTGGTGGCCGGGTCCAGGTAGAGGCAGAAGGGGTGCCCGGCCGGGTCCAGCAACACCCGTACGGTCTCTTGCGGCTGGTACTCGGCGAGCTCCGCCCCGACGCTGACCGCGTACGCCACCGCCGACTCGAGGTCCTCCACCTCGATGTCGAGATGCATCGACATCTGTTGTCTGCCTTCGACAGCCGGCCACACCGGCCGCACGTAGACCGACTCGTGCTGGATGCCGATGTAGTAGCCCGCCTCCTCCGACGGCGCTACGGCCGCGTCGAACTCGTCCTCCTTGAACACCTGCCAGTCGAGCAGGCGGGCGTAGAAGTGCGCCAACTCGTGGACATCGGGAGCGTCCAGCATCACGCCCCACCACGTCGTCTTCGTCCGCAGCGTCATGACCGACACTTTGCCACGGCCCTCGGCGAGCCGCTTGTCCAGCGCACCGCTCGGGAATCAGCCTCGCTGCGATCCTCGCTCGCATGCGCTCGCGGCAATGCTCGGACGAATCTGAGCTTGATGATTGGCTCCGCCGGAACGGTCAGCCAGTCTGGACGGCGCCGTTCGAGCTACCCGAATAGGCTGGGCGGTGATCGAAGGAGGAACGCGGTGCCCCTGCCCTCCCAGCCGCTGCGGAAGTTGGGCTTCCTCACCATCGGGTTGTTCGACGAGACGAGCCCGTCGGCGGGCCACGAGTCCACATTGGAGATCATCCAACTCGGTGAGCGGCTCGGCTTCGACAGCGCCTGGGTACGCCACCGGCACCTGCAGTTCGGCATCTCCTCGCCGGTGGCGGTGCTCGCCGCGGCGTCGCAGCGCACCACGCGGATCGAGCTCGGAACTGCCGTCATCCCGCTTGGCTGGGAGAACCCACTGCGGCTGGCCGAGGATCTGGCCACAGTGGACATCCTCTCCGGCGGCCGGCTCAATCCCGGCGTGAGCGTCGGCCCGCCCATGCACTGGGCTGAGGTCAAGCACGCTCTCTACCCCAACTCGGCGGAGACCGAGGACTTTACCTACAAGCGAGTCAAGCGGCTGCTGGACTTCATCCGGGGCGAGCCGGCGACGGACTTCAGCGGGGTGGAGGGGTTCGAGGTCTTCGCCAACCGGGTGCAGCCGCACTCCCCCGGGCTGGGCCGGCGCATGTGGTACGGCGGGGGTAGCCTGCGGTCGGCCCAGTGGGCCGGTGAGCACGGGATGAACTTCCTCACCAGCAGCGTGGTCTTCGCGGAAGAATCGGCGAACTTCGAAGAGATTCAGCTCTCCCACGTTCGTGCGTTCCGGGCCCGTCACCCCGACGGCGAGCAGGCCCGCGTCTCCCAGGGACTGGTGGTCATCCCTACCGACTCGGCTACGCCGGAACAGCGGGGAAAGTACGCCGGGTACGCCGCGAAGCGGATGCCCCGGACCGCGTCGCCGCAGGGTCCGCGACGCATGATGTTCTCGCCGGACTACGTCGGCACCTCCGACGAGATCGCCGAACGTCTCTACGCCCACGCCGCGTTCCGGGAGATCGACGAGGTGGCGTTCGCCCTACCGTTCACCTTCGAGCCTGAGGACTACGTGCAGATCCTCACCGACATGGCGACCACGCTCGGCCCCGCGCTCGGCTGGCGCCCGGCGGACTGACGGTCGCGGTGCTAGCGTTCGCCTCGTTGACGCGGTGCACAGGTGGGAGACCACGGTGGTGTCGAGGTGGCCGGCATGGACCTTCGCGGCCGGTGTGGCCGCGGCAGTTGGTGCGCTCGGCGTGACCATGATCCGTTTCCCGGGCATGTTCGGTGACGCTCAGGCCGGTGTCTGGGCGACCGTCCTCGGGGTCGTCATGGGGACATACGTCGTCGTCGCGGTGGTGTCGCTGGTGCGCCCGGTCTCGCCCGCGCTGCGGACAGGCGTCTGGTTCGGCGCGGCCGCCGGTGTGGCGTGGCTCGGCGAGATCTGGTTCCAGGCGCCGGCCCACCTCCCAGGCCGTCTCGAGCGCCCTGCCGGTGGCCTCTGCGCGCTCGTCGCGGTCGCGGTCACGATCGGCGCCGGCATCACCGAGGGCGCCCGTACGGGATCCCGCGCCCGCGCCCTGCGCTCGGGCCTGTGGGCCGGGCTGGTGAGTGGGACGGTCATGACCGTCGGCATGATCGCGGTACAACTCGGTAATGTCGCTCTGCTCGGCGCGCGCCCCGACTACCAGGACGAGTTCGTCCGCAGCGGCTACCGGGACATGGCCACCTACATCGCCAGCGACGCCATCGCGGCGTCACTGATGCACATGGTTCTCAACGTGGTCCTCGGCCTGCTCGGCGCTGGCGTCGGCGCTCTCCTCACCGCCGCGCGATCCCGCCGTCCGGACACCTCCGCGACCTGAGCATTGTCGTCCGATGGCCTCTATGGGGGCCGCCAGACGACAATGATGTTGGGTGCCAGCGCGATCGCTGTCGGGGTTGCGGAAAGCGTACGGTCGTGCTTTTCTAGTCGAGTGAGCAAGGGCGACCAGACCCGGCAGGTGGTGCTCGACCAGGCGGTCGAGGTGGCCCGCCGGCTCGGCCTCGGTGGGCTCACGATCGGCGCGCTCGCCGAGCAGGCGCGGTTGTCCAAGAGCGGACTGTTCGCGCACTTCCGGTCCAAGGAGGCGCTTCAGCTCGCCGTGCTCGAGCATGCCCGGTCCGGCTTCGAGGTCGCGGTCGGCCGGCCGACGGTGCGGGCGCCCCGCGGGGAGGCGCGGGTGCGCGAGCTCTTCGACCGCTGGCTGGCGTGGGACTCACTGCCGGGCGGATGCCCGTTCATCGCTGCCGCCAGCGAACTCGACGACCAACCAGGTCCGGTACGAGACCGTCTGGTCCGCGACACGCGGGACCTCTTCGACATGATCAGTACGGTGTTCCGTACCGGCATCGCGGAGGGTCAGTTCCGCGCCGACGCCGATGCCGACCAGTTCGCGCAGGACTTCTACGGCGTGATCCTGGCCTTTCACCACACCCAGCGCCTGCTCAGCGACGAGCATGCGAAGGAAAGAGCGCACCGCGCGCTCGACGCACTGATCGCCCAGGTGCGCGTCAGCGCCTGACCATCAGCCGCACTGCCTGCTGATTGCGTTCGGCCGGCGTCGCCGGACTCCCAGGAAGGACTCCCTCGTGACCCAGACTGCCGTGTCGACTCAGAAAAGCACGATCGTTCGTATGTTCTCCGCCCCCTGGCCCGTGCGGGTTGCTTTCCGCACCGTGGACAGGGTTGCCCCGGAGCTGGGCGCCCGCATCGCGGAGCGGATCTGGTTCACGCTGCCCCAGCCAACCGGGCGCCCGCGGGCGCAGAGCCACCACGGCGGTGAACGCTTCGTGACCACTGTGGACGGTCATGAGGTCGTCGGTGACGTGTGGGGCGACGGTCCGCCCGTCTATCTGGTCCACGGCTGGGCCGGTCATCGACAGCAGTTCACGGCGTTCGTGGGACCGCTGTTGGCGCGCGGGTTCCGGGTCATCGCCTTCGACATGCCGAGCCACGGCGATTCCGCGCCCGGCGCCTTCGGACCGCGGTCGTCGAGCTTTCCCGAGTTCACCGCCACGCTGGCCCACGTGGTGGGCACGTTCGGCCGGCCACATGCGATCGTCGCGCACTCGGCCGGCGCGATCGCGACCGCCGGAGCGCTGTGCGACGGAGTGCCGGCCGACCGGGTGGTAATGCTCGCGCCGATGGCCAGCGCCCAGTCGTACGCACGCCAGTTCGCGGCCGCGCTCGGTCTCGGACCGCGGACCTTCGCCCGCATGGTCAGGCGCATCGAGCGACGGGTCGGGGCGCCGATGCGGCACTTCGACGTGCCCGAGCTGGCCCGCGCCGTGACGATGCCGCCCACGCTCGTCGTCCACGACCGCGACGACCGATCGACCTCCGTCACCGATGGCGCAGCCGTCGCCGCCGCCCTGCCCGGCGCGCGGCTGACCGTGACCTCCGGACTCGGCCACAACCGGATCCTGCGCTCCCCCGAGGTCGTCGCCGGCATCGTCGAGTTCGTCGCGGATGCTGGGTGAGGGAGCACGGCAGCACGGAGTTCATCGCGGGCGGCTGGGCGAGAGGCATGGAGTTCGTCGGGGACTGACCACTCGCCCGGCCATGGCGGACGCCTCACCGAGGCGGACACTGTCAGGCCTTCTCCGCGTCCCGGCCCACGATCTCGTCGATGAGTCCGTACTCCTTGGCCTCCACGGCCGTGAGGATGCGCCCCGCGGAGAGGTCGTCCTCGATGCGACTACGGGGCTGGCCGGAGACTTCGGAGAGCCGGACGGCCATCTCCTCCAGCTCCCGCAGGTACCGACCGGCGGCCGCGGTCACCTCGTCCGCGGTACCGGCCACGGTGCCGACGCGCGGCTCGGAGAGGCGGACGCGGGCGTGCGCAAGGGCGACCCGTCGCTGCGCCGCGGCCAGCACGGCCAGGGCCGCTCCGCCGACCTCCGAGGTCACGACCACGTGCACCGGGGGCGCGGAGGCGTCCATCGCATCGACGATCGCGAACGCCGCCGCCAACTCCCCATCCGGCGCGGAGAGATAGAGCTGGACCGGTTCAGCGCCCGAGAGCCCCAGCACCAGCAACGCCCCGGCGACATGGTTCGCCAGTGCGGAGTCGATGCGGCCGCGGACGAGGACGATGCGGTGGTCGAACATCCGCTCGTCCAGCCAAGCCCCCGGCCCCGGGAACGACCCGCCGGGCCCGCCCGGCTCGGGCCGGTCCGGCGGAACGAACGGGTCACGCCGCGCGTCGATTGTCCCCACGCCGGCAGAGTAGCGCCGGGAGCGGTGCTACACATGCGTAACGCTTACGCTGACAGCGCAATCGGGTCAGCTAAGGTCCACTGTGGAGGGAATGGGAGGCCACCACGCCCAGCAGGAACGCCAGGGCGACGAGACCTGTCATGCCCAGCGCCACCCGGCGGAAGCGGACCTGCTCGGCAGGCAACTCGGCCGGGAGCGCGAAGATGCGGCGGGGCCAGCCGCGCCACGACACCCACCAGAACAGCCCCGAGGCCGCCACGAGCAGCAGCGCCTTCGCCGTCACCGCGAGCCACCAGCCGTACGAAGGTCCATCATGGACGATGATCAGACCTAACCCGCTGAGCGCGAGCACGGCGATGAGCCCCACCACCGGCCACCGGTTGCCGGCACCGAGCTCTCGGTAGATCTCCTCCGCCCGGACCGGATCCGGCAGCACCCGGCGGATGCGGGGCGCGACGACGAACAGGCTGTAGCCCATCGAGCCGAGCCACGCCACGGCAACGCCTAGATGCACCAACAGGAGCATGAGTGACATCCCGTCACGGTAGCGACGGGCACTGGATCCGCGCGAACCGGTTGCGGGGCCCGCGCGGTGCGGCGCATGGTGGGGCTGACACGCGCACGATGCAGGGCAAGCCAACACGGGGAGGCGCCATGTTCGCACGTACGACGAGCGTGAACGCACGGCAGCCGGGCATCGACCGGGGCATCCGTTACTGCCGGGACGAGACCATGCCGGGGCTGCAGAACCTTGACGGGTTTGTCGGCCTGTCCGCGCTGATCGACGAGGCCACCGGACGCTGCATCATCACCACCTCCTGGCAGTCCGCCCAAGAGATGCGAGCCAGCGAGCCGCAGGCTCGGCCGCTGCAGGACCGGTGTGTCAACGCCTTCGAGGCTGACGAAGCCGTCGTGGACGAGTGGGAGGTCGCGCTGATGCACCGTGATCACAGCTCCGAGGAGGGTGCCTGCGCGCGGGTCTCCTGGCTGGAGGGTGACCCCGACACGACGAGCGAGTCGATCGACGCGTTTCGCGCCGGCCTGCCTGATCTCGAGCTCCTGCCCGGTTTCGCCAGCGCGAGCCTGCTCGTGGACCGGATGGGCGGTCGTAGCGTATGCACGGTGGTCTACGACTCGTCGAGTGCGATGGCAAGGTCCCGCCCCCAGGAGAGCGAGATCCGCACCAGCGTCGCCGACGCGACCGGCGCCTACGTCATCGAAGTGGCTGAGTTCGAGCTGGCCGTATCCGATCTGCGGGTACCCGAGCTCGTCTGACCAGCCGCTCGTTCTCGACCAGCAGGTCGTTCCTAGCCACTAGCTCGCCTCGCCAGCAGCTCGTTCTGGTCGCCTGGAGCGGGACGCGCCCCCTTGGTAACGCCCGTACGGGGTGTGGCCCCCGACACCGGTGTTCCCACGGGTCGGGCGTTAGGCTCACGAGGTGACCCAGTTACTACCGGGTGGCCTGACGCTGGTGCGGGCGGGGGTCGTCGACTACCTCGCGGCCTGGGACGAGCAGCGACGGCTGCACGAGGAGGTGGCCGAGGGCCGCGCCCCCGGGACCGTGCTGCTCCTGCAGCACCCGAGCGTGTACACGGCCGGCAAGCGCACCGAGCCACTGGACCGTCCGGTCGACGGCACGCCCGTCATCGACGTCGACCGGGGCGGGAAGATCACCTGGCATGGGCCGGGACAGCTCGTCGGCTACCCGATCGTGAAGCTGCCCGATCCGGTCGACGTAGTGGCCTACGTGCGTCGAGTGGAGCAAGTACTTATCGACACATGTGCTGATCTGGGTCTGTCCACGACCCGGGTCGAGGGACGTAGCGGGGTCTGGGTGCCCGCCGACGACCGCGGACCCGACCGCAAGGTCGGCGCGATCGGGATCCGGGTGGCCCGCGGGGTCACCCTGCACGGGTTCGCCCTCAACTGCGACTGTGACCTGGGAGCCTTCGACACGATCGTGCCGTGCGGCATCCGCGACGCGGGAGTCAGCTCGCTGTCGGCCGAACTCGACCGCCCCATCACTGTCGGGGTGGTGCTCCCCCTGGTCGAGCACCACCTCCGCACCACCCTCACCCCCTGACCGGTCAGATTTCCGAGAAAACTCGGAAATCTCACCGCAGAGCTGGATCTTGGATGCCACTGGGTCAGAGGTCGCGCACCCAGTTCTGGCCGACCAGGTCGCGGCCGAAGCTGCGGTGTCGCTCTTCATCGGCGAGGGTGAATCCAGCCGCCTCGTAGATCCGGCGGGCGGAGACGAGCACATCGTTCGTCCACAGTGTCATCCGCCGGTACCCGGCGGCCTTCGCGAATCCCAGGCACTCGTCGACGAGACGGCTGCCGATGCCCAGGCCGCGGGCGCCGGGGGTGACCAGCAGGATGCGCAGCTTCGCGACCGCCGGCTCGTCGCCGGCGACGCAGAAGACGCAGCCCACCCGGGCGCCGCCGACCTCCGCGACCCAGGCCGCCTCACGCGTCGGGTCGTGGTCCGCGGCGTAGTCGGCGACGATCTTCGCGACCAACGCCTCGAAGGTGCTGTCCCAGCCGAACTGCTGGGCGTACACCTCTCCATGCGCCATGACGACCCACCCGAGATCTCCGGGACGGTCGGCTCGACGGATGACTGACACCGATTCCCCCATGTCGCGAGACGACTGAAACGACTGTTTCAGCGATGGCTATGCTAGCCGCATGAGCGAGCCCACGCCAGTCCCGTCCGCTCGGCGGATCGAACTTCTCGAGGCCGCGTACCAGTACGTGCTCGACAACGGCCTGGCCGACATGTCACTACGGCCGCTCGCCTCGGCCATCGGGTCCAGCCCACGGGTCCTGCTCTACCTCTTCGGTAGCAAGGAGAACCTGATCGCGGCGTTGCTGGAGCGAGCCCGGCTCGACGAGCTGGCCATGCTCGACGACCTGCGTCAGCTCGCCGGCGGCGAGCCCCTCGGGCTGGCCGAGGCCGCGCGACGGGTGTGGGCGTGGTTGGCTGCCCCCGAGCACCGCTCCGTGCTCACGCTCTGGGTCGAGGCGTACGCCCGCTCGCTGATCGAGCCGGACGGCCCATGGGCCGGGTTCGCCCGGGCCACCGTGGACGACTGGCTCGCCATCCTCGCCGCGACCCAGTCAGCCGCCGAGCGCGACACCGCCGACGGGGAGACCGCCCGTACGGCGACTCTCGCGGTCCTGCGCGGCGCCCTCCTCGACCTGCTCGCCACCGGAGACGTGCGGCGAGCGACCGCGGCCATCGAACTCCACCTCAAGATCCCTCTCACCGGTCAGATTTCCGAGGTTTCTCGGAAATCTGACCGGTGAGGGGTGAGGGGTCAGGGCGTGAGGCGGGTCAGGTCGCGGGGGAAGAGGGTCACCTCCCGCACGTTGGCGGCACCGGTCAACCGAGCCAGGAACCGCTCGAGCCCGATGGCGAACCCGCCGTGCGGCGGCATGCCGTGCCGGAACACCGACAGGTACGAGGCGTACGGCTCCGGAGACTCCCCGACGGCGGCCAGCGCGGCGACGTAGTCGGCGTGGCGGTGCAGCCGCTGCCCACCGGTGACGAGCTCGACCCCGCGGAACAGCAGGTCGAAGCTGTTCGAGTGGCCCGGACGCGACGGATCCGGGTGGGTGTAGAACGGCCGCTTCGCCATCGGGTACCCCTCGACGAACAGGAAGTCCGAACCGTGCTCCCGCAACGCCCACTCGCCGAGCCACCGCTCGTGGGCCGGGGCGAGGTCGGGCTCCCCCGACAGGTCCTGACCCAGGGCCGCGCCGACCATGGCGAGCGCGTCGACGAAGTGCACGACCGGGATCGACTCCGGGACAACAGTGTCCACAATGGCCTGTCCGCCCCCGCCTTCGATCCGCCCGATCGACGGTTCGACCGACGGTTCGATGGACGACAGCATCCCCGCCAGCACCGTCCGCAGCACCGCCATGACGTCACGGTGGTCGTCGATGAATCCCAGTTCGACATCCAGTGATGTGTACTGTGCGAGGTGCCGGGCGGTGTCATGCGGCTCGGCCCGGAACGCCGGCCCGACCTCGTACACCCGCTCAAAGACACCGACGAGGGTCTGCTTGTAGAACTGCGCTGACTGGGCCAGGTAGGCCGGAGTGCCGAAGTAGTCGAGGGCGAAGACGTTCGCCCCCGACTCGGTGGCCGACGCCACGATCTTCGGCGTCTGCACCTCCGTGAACCCGAGGCCGTCCAGTGTGGACCGGAACCCGCGCACCGCCGCCGCCCCGGCGCGGAACACGGCCTGCCGGGCCGGGTGACGCAGGGCGACGTCGGCGTGGTCGAGCAGCGTCGGCAGCGTCGCCTTGATCGTCGGACGGTAGAGGTCGAAGGGCGGCGGCTCGGCCGGACTGAGCACCCGTACGGTCGGGTCGACCAGCTCGACCCCGGACGGCGCCGAGTCGTTCGCGGAGACCGTCCCGATGACGGAGACGACGCTCTCTTCGGTGACCGAGGCGAGAGTGTCCACAGACGACGGTGGAAGCACGACCTGGGCCAGGCCCGTACGGTCGCGGACAACGAGGAACTCGACGGACTTCAGCCGTCGATGGCGGTGCACCCAGCCCGAGATCGTGACGGTCTCGCCGACACGGGTGGGCAGCTGGGCGGAGAGGGTGCGCTGCACGGCGACCTCCTTCAGGCTCGCAACGCGATCCCCGGAGGTGCGGGCGAGGTGGCTCTGCCCCGGGCCACGCGCATGGTGTGCCGAGGGGGAAGCGGAGCGAGCCAGCCGGTGTTCCTCGCGGTGCCACCGCACCTTCGCCGACCCGTCCCGGCACCGGCCGTACGGGCAGGCCTCTTGTCGTGCTCCGGCTCGGGAGTGTCTTCGCGCCCCGGCGCCAGACCGCCTTCACAGCTGCCGGCGGCTCTCTGGACTGGCGGGTCGGGACGCTACTCGTCTCCGTCATTGCCGTTGCCCTGACTGTAACCACGCAGGCCACCCATTTAGTGCGTGATGATTGGGCTCCGCCGGCGTCGCTGGAGGTGCCAGCTGATTCCGCTCCGCAGCCATTGCCAGAATGGGACGTGACCGGCATCGCGTTGCGGACCGGGTGTTACCGGGCAGTAGCGGGGCTAGGCTGTCGGACGTGACGACCGTTGCCCCGGAGGGGCGCCGACTACTGCGCATCGAGGCGCGGAATGCGGAGACGCCGATCGAGCGTAAGCCTCCGTGGATCAAGGTGACGGCGACCATGGGGCCGCAGTACACCCAGTTGAGGGGCCTGGTCTCGCGGGAGGGGCTGCACACCGTCTGCCAGGAGGCCGGCTGTCCCAACATCTACGAGTGTTGGGAGGACCGGGAGGCAACCTTTCTCATCGGCGGCGATCAATGCACCCGGCGCTGCGACTTCTGCCAGATCGACACCGGGCGCCCCGCCGACTTCGATGCCGACGAGCCGCGGCGCGTCGCCGAGTCGGTCGCCACGATGGGTCTGCGGTACGCCACGATCACCGGTGTCGCCCGCGACGACCTGCCCGACGGCGGGGCGTGGCTCTACGCGGAGACCGTACGGCAGATCCACGGCCTCGTGCCGGGCTGCGGCGTCGAGCTGCTGATCCCCGACTTCAACGGCGAGCCGGCCCAACTGGGCGAGGTGTTCGGCGCCCGGCCGGAGGTGCTCGCCCACAACCTGGAGACGGTGCCCCGGATCTTCAAGCGGATCCGGCCCGCGTTCGGCTACGAGCGATCGCTCGACGTGCTCACCCAGGCCCGAGCGGCCGGGCTGGTCACCAAGTCCAACCTGATCCTGGGTCTCGGGGAGGAGCCTGACGAGGTCTCGCAGGCGCTGCGTGATCTGCGCGACGCCGGATGCGAGCTCGTCACCATCACGCAGTACCTCCGCCCGACCCCGCGCCACCACCCCGTGGAGCGCTGGGTGAAGCCCGAGGAGTTCGTGCAACTGCGGGAGGAGGCCGAGGCCATCGGGTTCGCCGGTGTCATGAGCGGTCCCCTTGTCCGCTCCTCGTACCGGGCTGGCCGCCTCTACCAGCAGGCAGTGCAGGCCCGCGCGCTGCCCACCTAGACTCGTCACATGGCCAAGGCGACCGAGGACCGACCCGGGTTCTTCACGCAGCTCAAGCGGCTGCCGCTCGTGTTCAAGTTCACCGCGAAGCGTGACAAGTGGTTCGTACCGCTCACCGCGGTGGCCGTCGTCATCGCGCTCGGGCTCACCGCGGCCCTATGGTTCTACGCGAGCTGGATCGCCATCCCGACGGGCGTGCTGCTGATCCTGCTCGCGTTGCTCATCGTGCTCAACCTGCGAGCCAACCGGGCGTTCATGGCCGAGGCCGAGGGGCAGCCCGGGGCGGCCGCGGGCATCGTCGAGAACATGCGCGGCGACTTCCGCGTCACCCCGGCGCTGGCCTCGACCACTCAGATGGACTTCGTGCACCTGGTGATCTGCCGCGGCGGTGTGGTCCTGCTCGGTGAGGGCAACCCGTCGCGGGTCCGCGGCCTCATGGGTCAGGAACGCAAGCGCCTGGCGAAGGTGATCGGCTCGGCCGATCTGCGCGACTTCATGATCGGCAACGACGAGGGGCAGGTGCCGCTGCGCAAGCTACGCACCACCCTGCTGAAGCTGCCGCGCACGCTGGGTGCCAAGGACGTGGTCGCCATCGAGAAGCGCATCAAGGCGCTGACCGCCCGCCCGCAGATGCCCAAGGGCGCGATCCCGAAGAACATGCGGCCGCCCAAGGGCACCTTCCGCGCCATGCGTGGCGGTCCCCGCTGACCAACGTGCATCGACGATCGAGGACTTATGCGTGTGAGCTGACCTTCAAACATACGCATAAGGCCTCGATCACCGAACCGGGAGCGGACCGCGGCGCTAGCGTGAGAGGGCCGTCACGGCACCCGCCGTCGGCGTAACATGACCGAAACATTTGGGATACGGCTGGGCAATGCCTTCGGCCTACGGTCGCCTCCATCGCAGCCAGGCACCGCCGCCTCAATCAGTCAGTTCAGGCAACTGTGAACCTCGCAGGAGGATGAGTGTTCGCCAACCCCGACGAGCTTCTCCGGTACATTAGGAACGAGGGCGTTAAGTTTGTCGACGTCCGCTTCTGTGACCTACCGGGCGTGATGCAGCACTTCACGGTGCCGGTCGAGTCCTTCGGGCCGGACGTGTTCACGACCGGCCTCGCCTTCGACGGTTCGTCGATCCGGGGCTTTCAGCAGATCCACGAGTCCGACATGCAGCTACTGCCGGACGTGGCGAGCGCGTTCGTCGACCCGTTCCGGGTGGAGAAGACGCTTGCGCTGAACTTCTTCATCCACGACCCGTTCACCCGCGAGCCCTACAGCCGCGACCCGCGCAACGTGGCGAAGAAGGCCGAGACGTACCTGGCTTCCAGCGGTATCGCCGACACCGCGTACTTCGGTCCCGAGGCGGAGTTCTACATCTTCGACTCGATCCGGCACGAGACCGGCGCTAACCAGGCGTACTACTTCATCGACTCCATCGAGGGCTGGTGGAACAGCGGTCGGGACGAGCCGGGCGGCAACCGCGGCTTCAAGACCGCGTACAAGGCCGGCTACTTCCCGGTGCCCCCGACCGACCACTACGCGGACCTGCGCGACCAGATGGTGCGCAACCTGGTCGGTCTCGGCTACGTCGTCGAGCGCGCCCACCACGAGGTCGGCACCGCCGGCCAGGCCGAGATCAACTACAAGTACTCGACCCTGCTGCACGCCGGTGACCAGCTCCAGCTCTTCAAGTACGTCGTGAAGAACACGGCGTGGCACGCCGGCAAGAGCGCGACGTTCATGCCCAAGCCACTCTTCGGTGACAACGGCTCCGGCATGCACACCCACCAGAGCCTGTGGCAGGGCGGCGAGCCGCTCTTCTACGACGAGACCGGCTACGGCGGCCTCTCCGACACGGCCCGCTGGTACGTCGGCGGCCTGCTCTACCACGCCCCGTCGCTGCTGGCCTTCACCAACCCGACCGTCAACTCGTACCGGCGCCTGGTGCCCGGCTTCGAGGCCCCGGTCAACCTGGTGTACTCGCAGCGCAACCGCTCCGCCTGCACCCGGATCCCGGTCACCGGCACGAACGCGAAGGCGAAGCGGATCGAGTTCCGCGTCCCCGACCCGTCGTCGAACCCGTACCTGGCGTTCTCGGCGATGCTGATGGCTGGCCTCGACGGCGTCCGCAACAAGATCGAGCCGCCGGCTCCGATCGACAAGGACCTCTACGACCTGCCACCGGAGGAGGTCGCCCAGGTCAAGCAGGTGCCGGGGTCGCTGCCCGAGGTGCTCGACTCCCTGGAGAAGGACCACAGCTACCTGCTCGAGGGTGGCGTCTTCACCCAGGACCTCATCGAGACCTGGATCGACTTCAAGCGGGCGGCCGAGATCGATCCGGTCCGGCTGCGCCCGACGCCGCACGAGTTCGCCATGTACTACGATGTCTGAGTACTACGGCGTGTAGTCACACGACCACTGGCTGAGGCGTCCTCCGTTCGGAGGGCGCCTCTGTCATCTCCCGCCAATACGATTCACGTTCATGACCGAACCGTCGCCGGCCGTTGACGAACCGAACGCCGCGCCCGCGGAGGTGGAGCGGGACGCGCCCGCGGAGGCGGCGCGGGACGAGCCCGCGGAGGTGGAGCGGGACGAGCCCGCGGAGGCGGCGCGGGACGAGCCCGCGGAGGTCAGACCCGCGCGCCCGCGGCGGTGGCTGCGTCGCACGCTGCTCGGCGTCGGCATCACGGTGCTCGTGCTCGCCCTCGTCGCGACGGGGCTCGTGTTCTGGTCGGTGCGGCGCGCCTTCCCCCAGCTCGGCGGCGACATGGCCCTGCCCGGGCTCTCCGCGCCGGTCACGGTCTACCGGGATCAGTACGGGATTCCGCAGCTCTACGCCGACACCGCCGAGGACCTGTTCCGGGCCCAGGGGTTCGTGCACGCGCAGGACCGGTTCTGGGAGATGGACTTCCGTCGACACGTCACCGCCGGGCGGGTGTCCGAGCTGGTCGGTGAGAGCCAGCTGGCGACCGACGCGTTCCTGCGCACGCTCGGGTGGCGGCACGTGGCCGAGCGGGAGTGGTCACTGTTGTCGGCCGAGACCCGCAGCTACCTCGAGGCCTATTCGGCGGGGGTGAATGCGTGGATCGACCAGACCGGTGGCGCGTCCCCCTCCGGGGACAAGAGCCTGGAGTACACGCTCCTGGGTCTGCTCAACCGCTCGTACACGATCGAGCCGTGGAATCCCGTCGATTCATTGGCCTGGCTCAAGGCGATGGCCTGGGACCTGCGCGGCAACATGGTCGACGAGATCGAGCGCGCCGTCCTGCTGGCCAGCGGGCTCACCCGGGACCAGGTCGACGAGCTCTACCCCCGCTACCCGTACCGGCTCCACCAACCGATCGTCCGCGACAGCCCGGACGGCGCCCCGGTCGGTCCGCGTCCGCTGGCGCAGAACGGCACCATCGCGGACCTGACCGACGCCGGGCCGGTCCTCGCGAGGCTCGCGGACGCCCTCGCGACCCTGCCGAAACTCTTCGGCGACGGCCCCGGGGTCGGGTCCAACTCCTGGGTCGTCTCCGGGGAGCACACGACGACGGGTAAGCCTCTGCTCGCCAACGATCCGCATCTCAGTCCGTCGATGCCCGGGATCTGGTACCAGATCGGGCTGCACTGCCGATGCGACTTCGACGTGGCCGGCTTCAGCTTCTCCGGCGTACCGGGCGTGATCATCGGCCACAACGACCGGATCGCCTGGGGTTTCACCAACCTGGGTCCGGACGTGACCGACCTCTATCTGGAGCAGATCGACGGAAATAACGTCTTCGACGGTATCGACTGGGTCCCGGTCACCACCCGCGAGGAGGTGATCGCGGTCGCCGGGGCGGATCCGGTGACCATCACGGTCCGGTCCACCAGGCACGGCCCGATCATGTCCGACCGCTCCCAGGAGATGCTCACGATCGGGGCCCGACCAGCCGTCGACCCGTCCGGATCACCGCTGCCCACGGTCGCGCCGGAACCCACCCCGTCCCTGGACCCGGTCGCGCCCGGCGTGCCCGAACCCGCGGCGGAGTCGCCGTACGCGGTGGCGCTGAGGTGGACGGCCCTGGACCCGAATGCGACGTTCGACGCGATCTTCGCCCTGAACCGGGCCACCGACTGGGAGTCGTTCCGGGCCGCGGCCGCGCGGTTCACCGTGCCGGCACAGAACCTCGTCTACGCCGACGTGGACGGCAACATCGGTTACCAGGCGCCGGGCCGGATCCCGATCCGGGGTGCGGGCGATGGCACGTGGCCGGCCCCCGGCTGGGATCCCGCCTACGACTGGGAGGGCTTCATTCCCTTCGATGAGCTGCCGTCGGTGTACAACCCGGCGGAGGGGTGGATCGTCACCGCGAACCAGGCCGTGGTCGGCCCGGCGTACCCGTACGTCCTCACCCAGGACTGGGACTACGGATACCGCAGCCAGCGCATCGTGGAGCTGCTGACCGAGCGCCTCGCGGCCGGAAACAGCGGGTCGGGTCAGGGCGGGTCGGCAGGCATCGACGTCGCGGCGTTCCGGCGACTCCAGTTCGACAACCACAACGGCCTCGCCCCGGCGCTCATCGACACCGTCCGCGACCTGCGGAGCGATCCGGCGATGGCCGGCGTCCCCCCGGCTGCGGTCGACCTCCTGCTCCGGTGGGACCTCCAGCAGACCGAGGACTCCGCCGGTGCCGCGCTATTCAACGCCTTCTACCTTCACCTGCTCGCGCGCACCTTCGACGACGAACTGCCCGAGGACCGCAGGCCAGGTCCGGGCAACCGGTGGTGGGTCGTCCTCGAGGACCTGATGGACGAGCCGCGCTCGCCCTGGTGGGACGACACGCGCACGCTGCGGAGCGAGGACCTCGCCGACACCGTCGGCGCCGCCCTGGCCGACGCGGTCGCGGAGCTTCGTTCCCAGCAGGGCGACGACCCGACCGCGTGGCGCTGGGGTGACCTGCACACGCTGACGCTGACCCACGCCTCCTTCGGCCGGTCAGGAATTGCACCGATCGAGTGGCTCTTCAACCGCGGCCCCGTTGGCACGTCCGGCGGCGACAGCACCGTCAACGCCACCGGATGGGACCCGAGCGTCGGGTACGAGGTGCGGCACGTCCCGTCCATGCGCATGATCGTGGATCTGTCCGATCTGGACGCTTCCCGCTGGATCCAGCTCACCGGCAACTCCGGCCACGCCTTCCACCCCAACTACGACGATCAGTTCCCACTCTGGCGGGTGGGCCAGGACCTCCCCATGTACTGGAGCCGGACGAGCAACGAGAACGCCGCGACCCACACCCTGACCCTGCGGCCGGCCCTGGCGCTGCAGGCGTGACGAGCAGCGCCAGCGGCCGCGGTCGTCAGGTCTCTTCGAGGAAGACGCGCTGAGCCGCCCCGCGGGCGCGGCGCGCTGTGCGCAGGTACTCGTCGAGGAACTCGCCGGCGGCGATGGAGGACGGGCGGTGCAGGGCGCGGGCCACGCCGGCGAGCTCAGCCCCCTGCCGGGGCAGCTGGTCGGTCGGCCGGCCCCGGACGAGCATGAGGGCGTTGCGCACCTGTGACGCCAGAACCCAGCCGCGGGCGAGGAAGACGGCGTCCATCGTGGACATGAGCCCGGAGTCGCGGGCGGCCGCGAGCGCGTCGAGGGTCCGCGTGGTGCGTAGGCCGGCGATGCGGTACCCGTGCCGCAGCTGCAGCAGCTGGACCGCCCACTCGACATCGGCCAGCCCACCCCGCCCGAGCTTTGCGTGGGTCGCCGGGTCGGCGCCGCGGGGCAGCCGTTCCGTGTCGACGCGGGCTTTGATGCGCCGGATCTCGACGACCTGCTCGGCGGTGAGACCCCCGACGGGGTAACGCACGCGGTCGGCCAGGGCCAGGAACCGGTCGGCCAGCGCGGTGTCACCGGCGATGTACCGCGCGCGCAGCAGCGCCTGCGCCTCCCAGATCTTCGACCACTCCGCGTAGTACCGCTCGTAGGCCGCGAAGCTCCGTACCAGTGGACCTTGCCGGCCCTCTGGGCGTAGGTCGGCATCGATCCCAAGCGCCGGTTCGGGGGCGGGCGTGGAGAGCAGGCGCCGCAGCTCCTCGGCGACCGCGTGGGCCGTGGCGCTGGCGGTCTCCTCCGCGACGCCCGGCGGCGGTTCGTAGACGAACAGCACGTCCGCGTCGGACGAGTAGCTCATCTCGCCGCCGCCGAGGCGACCCATGCCGATGATCGTGATGGGCAGGTCGTACGCGCGCGTCCGGCCGACCGCCGCCCGCAGGGCGGCACGCAGAGTGGCGTCGGCGAGGTCCGACAGCGCCTGCCCTACGGCCATCACCGCCGAGGTCCCCGCGGACGGGTCGACCGCCGGGCTCAGGCCCAGGGCCGTGAGATCGAGGCCGGCTCCCGCTGGGCCGCCGGTGCCGACCAGGCCGAGCAGGTCGGCACAAGAGATGCGGAACAGCTCCCGCCGCCGCAGCGCCCGGACCGTCTGCACGGCCACACCGGCGCCACCGCGCCAGCCCCGCTCGCCCACGTAGCCGTGCCGGTCCACGGCGGCCGTCATGGTGTCCACAAGGGACTCCAGCGGACGTGGCACCAGCTCGGTGTCGTCGGCGAGCAGCCGCAGCGCCTCCGGGTCGTGGACCAGCAGGTCGGTCACGTACCGGGACAGGCCGAGCAACTTGGCCAGGCGCAGCGCCACCGCGCCCTCGTCACGCAGCAGCCGCAGGAACCACGGCGTGCCGCGCAACGCGTCCGACACCTGCCGGTAGGCGAGCAGCCCGCGGTCCGGTTCAGGCGCGTCGGCGAGCTCGTTGAGCAGCACGGGCAGCAGCGTGTGCTGGATGGAGGCGTACCGGGAGACGCCACCGATCAGCGCCTCGAGATGGCGCAGGGCGTTGACGGGATCGACGAAGCCGAGGATCTCCAGCCGGCTGCGCGCGGCCTCGGGGGTCAGCCGCAACCCGGCGCTGGGCACCCGGGCGACCGCCTCGACCAGTGGCCGGTATACCAGCTTCGTGTGCAGCCGCCGCACCTCGAGCGCGTGGGTGGACCACTCGCTCTGGAAGGCCTCGACGGCGTCGCGGCGCGGGTCGGTACGGAATCCCAGCGCCTGCGCCAGCCAGCGCAGCGCGCTCGCACCCTCCGGGGTCCGTCCATCGGGGACGGTGTGGGTACGCCGCAGCCGCTGCAGTTGCAGCCGGTGCTCCACCGTGCGCAGGAAACGGTAGGCGTGCCCGAGCGCCACGCCGTCCTCGCGACCGACGTAACCCCGTGCGGTGAGAGCCGCCAATGCCTCCAATGTGGAACCGGACCGGATCTCCTCGTCGCCACGGCCGTGGACGAGCTGCAGCAGCTGGACCGCGAACTCGATGTCGCGCAGCCCGCCCGGCCCGAGCTTCACCTCACGCTCACGGTCGGCCGGCCGGACGTTGTCGATGATGCGGCGGCGCATCGCGCGAACGTCCTGCACCGCCTCGGGTCGCTCGGCCGCCTGCCACACCAGCGGTGACACGATCGCGAGCCACCGGGCACCGAGGTCGAGGTCCCCCGCGGCCGGGCGGGCCTTGAGCAGGGCCTGGAACTCCCAGGTGCGCGCCCAGCGCCGGTAGTAAGCCTCGTGGGCCGCGAGCGTCCGCACCAGCGGTCCCTGGCTGCCCTCGGGGCGCAGGTTCGCGTCGACCTGCCACGCGGCCTGGCTACAGACACGCATGAGGTTCGCCGCGACCACCTGCGCGTCGACGAGGTCCACATCGGACTCGCACACGAAAATGACGTCGACGTCGCTCACGTAGTTGAGCTCACGTCCACCGCACTTGCCCATCGAGATGACGGCGAGCCGGGGCCGGGCCCCGCACTCCTGCTCTGCCAGGCGCAGCCCGGCGGCCAACGTCGCGTCGGCGAGCGTCGCCAGGTTCCGCATCGTACTGTCCACATCGGACACACCGGCCAGATCGGCTGCCGCCAGCCGCAGCAGTGCGGTGCGGTGCGCTGTCCGCAGGGCCGTCGCGGAGCCGGCCACGGCACCGAGGAACGGGTCGGCGGGATCGAAGTCCAGGTTACGGACCATCACCCAACGCGCCGGGTCGGCCGCCAGGTCGTCGCCGAGGGTGACCGACGCCCCGAGCACCGCGGCCAGCGCCGACCGTACGGCCGGATCGCTTCTCATCGTCCCCAGTGGACCGTCCACTCCGGATAGACGCGCCGCTTCCTCGACGCGGTGCAGCTGGCGCAGCGCGAGGTACGGGTCGGCTGCCTCGCCCAGGGCGACGAGCACCTCGCCCGCGGCGGCGTCGGTCGGGCCGGGCTCGGCGCCCGTACCGGGGCGCGGGTCGGCGCCGCCCGCGGCCGCGTTGTCGCCCCACAGGCCCAGACCCTCGGGCAGCGGGCCGAGCAGGGCCGCCGCCGACATCACGTCTGTGAACCCGTACCGGGCCAACCGCAGGGTGGCGCTCGTCGGGTGCGACATCACGATCCCAGCAGTGGCAGCCGTCGGCCCGGGACCGGATCCTGCGACGGGGCGGTCAGCTCGCCGCGGGCCAGCGCCGCGAACCGGGTCGCGAACGGGTGCCACACCTCGAACAGGTCGTCCTGCAGCGCCGCGACCCGATGCAGCATGAGCTCCCCGTCGATGCCCAGGCCGGCGAGCACCGGTCCGCTCGTCCCGACCCAGCCCGCGAGGGTGGCCAGGTCGACCTCGGGGTGGAACTGCACGCCCCACGCCGCCGCGCCGACCCGGAACGCCTGCACCGGGTAGCCCGTCGAGGCGGCCAGCAGCACCGCGCCCAGCGGTAGCTCGGTGATCTCGTCGTGGTGCCACTGAACCACGTCGGGCAGCATCGGCAAGGGTCCGAACAACGGGTCGGACTCGGCCGCGTCGCGCTTCGCGACAAGCCCGGGACCGATCTCGGGCCCAGCGGCGGCCCGCTCGACCGTGCCGTTGTGCGCGGTGGCGAGCAGCTGCGCGCCGAGGCACACGCCGAGGGTCGGGACCCGGTCGCGGACCGCGCGGCGCAGCAACGACTCCAGCGCGGGGAACCACGACGCCGCCGGGTTGCCCTCCGCGTCGGGGTAGGCGTGCTGGTCCCCGCCCAGCACCACGAACGCCGCGTGCCCGGTCAGGTCCTCCGGGAGCGCCTCACCGGCGTACGCCCGCACCACCCGCAGGGCGAGCCCGCCGTCGTCGAGCCACTCCGCGAAGTGGCCGAGACCGCTGGTCGGGTCGTTCTCCACCACCAGGCATGACGTGCTCACCCGGTCAGGCTACTGGGGACGGACGTCCCGGTCACGACGCCGGCATCCGCGGCGGACGGTCACGACGCCGGCATCCGCGGCGGACGGGCTCGAGGCCGGCATCTGCGGCGTACGGGCTCGAGGCCGGCATCCGCAGCGGACGGGCTCGAGGCCGGCATCCGCGGGCGTACGGCTCAGGTGTCTCTGCGCTTGGCCGCCCACGTGCCGGAGACGCCCGAGCAGTCGGTGGAGCGGTAGGTGCCCTCGATCGTGTCGCGGTCGACAACGGTGCCGTCGTACTGGATCGTCGTCGAGCCCTCGACGGCGCCGAAGCTCACCTTCTTGTCGACGATGTTGCCGGTGACGTTGCCGGCGGTCAGGCAGTTGGAGCCCTCGACCGTGAGCGCGCCGAAGAACTCGTCGCCCTGCTGCGCCCAGACGAGGGTGAAGGTGCCGGACGCGGCGACCGGGGTCGCGTTGACCCAGGTGCCGTCCCAGGTGCCGGAGAGTGCCCCGAGCGGGGTGGTCGCCTGGGTCGGCGTCGCGCTTGTCGGCGCGGCCTCGGTCGGGGCGGCCGACGGCGTCTGGCTGACCGTCCCGGTCTGGGTCGCCGTCGACGCCGGACCCTCCGGCGGGTTCAGCCGGCACCCCGCGAGCCCCGCCACGATCGCCACAGCGCACGCGAGGGCCAGCATCCGACGGGTCGGTCGTCCGAGGGCGTACGGCGGGAGGATCATGGGAGGCTCCTGTCCTTGCCGGGGGTAGGGGTCATTGTGACCGACGAGCGCCAAACGGCCCACCGGTGTCCATCAGTCACCGGCGTCACGCAGTCACGCCGAGCTACCGCCCCCGGCGCGTTCGCCGTTCCCTGCGCCGACGGGGCCAAGCGGAGACGGGCAACCGCCGCCACCACCGAGTCGGCTTCACCGCGGTGGCGCTGCGGTCGTCGCGGGGCGGCGGTTCGAGCAGCGTACGCAGCCGGTTGAGGTGGGAGACCAGCTCACCCTTGAGCGGCCAGCCCGACGACGGCGCACCGATGTCGGTCCGAAGTCTCTCGTCGGCCGCCTCCTGCCGCGCTGTCGCCTCGGCCAGATGACGGTCGACGTCGGCCTTCAGGGCGCCGCGGTCGGCGGTCGTCGACCGGGCCAACTGCCCGTACGGTCGTAGCACCGCGGCCAGTTCCCGCAGCACGTCGGCGACGCGGCGGGCCGCGTCGGGATCACGGACCGGACTGACCTCATGGGACAGTCCCGTGCTGTCGTTGAGTGAGCGGGCGATACCCCGGACGGTGAGGGTGGCGCTCCCGAGCGCCTCCAGGCGACGACGTAGGTACACCCGTGGGTCATCCACCAGGACCACCCGCGGGTTGAGCCGGACGCTCTCCTCGGCCTGCCCGAGCGCATCCTCGACCTGGTCGAGCTCCCGCGTCAACGCCCGCGACCGGGCCACCCATGTCGCGGCACCCTCCGGTCCACGGCCCGCGGCCAACTCGTCGGCCACGTGGTCCAGCAGATCGGCCAGTCGGCGGCTGAGGTCGTCGACCGCCGCCTCGGCGGGCTCCACCCGCAACGGGGCGACGACCAGATTCGACACCAGGCCCGTCGCGGCCCCGATGAGCGTCGCGATGATGCGTCCGGCCACGACGGTCTCCGTCGGCAGCGACAGGATCAGCATCGCGCTGATCGGCACCTCGAGGATGCTCTCGCCGAGGCGGAGCGCGTAACCGACCGCCAGCGACGCGGCGATCGCGATGCCCAGACTCCACCACGTGAAGCCCAGGGCAGCGGACAGGCCCACCGCCAGCAGGACGCCGGCGATGACGCTGGCGACGCGCTGCAGCGCGCTGCGGAACGTGTGGTACAGGGTCACCTGGACCACGAGCAGCGCGGTCAGTGGCGCGATCACCGTGGCCTCACCGGTCAGCACACTGGCCGCGACGAACGCCACCACGGCCGTGACCGTCAGCCGGACGATGGTCACCGTCGTCGGCTGGGCGCGACGGCGCACCAGGGACAGCGACTCCTGGGCGGGGCGCGGAAGCTTGCGACCCACGTCGTCAGCATGATGTGCCCACCGCCGGATGTCCGGCGAATCGCCTGCCTAGTCCGCTCCGCGGGCGCCGCCGGAGCGCGGAATGAGCGGGTTACGTCAGAGCACGCCGAGGTAGCGCTGGCGCTCGTAAGGGGTGACCACCCGACGGTACGACTCCCACTCGCTGCGCTTGTTGCGCAGGAAGAAGTCGAAGACGTGCTCGCCGAGCACCTCCGCCACGAGCTCGGAGTGCTCCATCACGTCGATCGCCTGAGCGAGGTTCTCCGGCAACGTCTCGTACCCCATGGCCCGGCGCTCGGCGACGGACAACGACCACACGTCGTCCTCGGCCCCGGACGGCAGCTCGTAGCCCTCCTCGATGCCCTTCAGCCCGGCGCCGAGCAGGACGGCGAAGGCCAGGTACGGGTTACAGGCCGAGTCGAGCGAGCGGACCTCGACGCGGGCCGAGTTGGGCTTGCCGTACGCCGGCACGCGCACGAGCGCGGAGCGGTTGACGTGCCCCCAGCAGACGTACGCGGGTGCCTCGGCGATCTGGTCCGGCAGGGCCTGCGGGAACAGCCGCTTGTACGAGTTGACCCACTGGTTGGTGACCGCGGCGTACTCGCGCGCGTGCGCGAGCAGCCCGGCGATGAAGGCCTGGGCCACCTTGGAGAGCTTCATCGGGTCGCTCGCGTCGTGGAACGCGTTGCGCTCGCCCTCGAACAGGGACAGATGGGTGTGCATGCCGCTGCCCGGCTGGTCGGTGAACGGCTTGGGCATGAAGGTGGCGACGACGTTGTGGGACAGCGCGACCTCCTTCACGACGTGCCGGAACGTCATGATGTTGTCGGCGGTCGTCAGGGCGTCGGCGTACCGGAGGTCGATCTCCTGCTGACCCGGCGCGACCTCGTGGTGGCTGAACTCGACGGAGATGCCGATCCGCTCGAGCGCCAGGATGGCCTGCCGGCGGAAGTCGCGGGCGACCGAGTGCGTGGTGTGGTCGAAGTACCCGCCCGCGTCGACCGGCTTGGGCACCCCGCCGTTGCGCGGCACGTCGTGCAGCAGGAAGAACTCGATCTCGGGATGGGTGTAGAAGGTGAAGCCCTTCTCGGCCGCCTTCGACAGCGCGCGGCGCAGCACATGCCGCGGGTCAGCCCACGAGGGCGAGCCGTCGGGCAGCAGGATGTCGCAGAACATCCGGGCCGCCTCACCGCTCGCGCCGCCCTCGAACGGGAAGACCTGAAACGTGGTCGGGTCGGGCATCGCCACCATGTCGGACTCGTAGACCCGAGCGAACCCCTCGATCGCGGATCCGTCGAACCCGATGCCCTCCTCGAAGGCGGCCTCCAACTCGGCCGGCGCCACCGAGACGCTCTTGAGCGTGCCGAGCACATCGGTGAACCACAGCCGGACAAAGCGGATGTCCCGCTCTTCCAACGTCCGGAGCACGAACTCCTGCTGACGGTCCATGGCGGTCTCTCCTGCGCCCCTTCGCGTCGGTCCCTCGTGGACCGATCGTTCCAGCGATCCTGACCGCGGCCTGTTTCGGACGTGTTGCGCGGTCGTGTCGCATCACGTGCGACCAGGCTGTGGGGCCATGTGCCCCTTCCCCGGCCAGCTCAGCGCTGCCTATCATCGTGGCACACCGTCCCGGCCGCCATGGGAGGACGCCGGTGGATACGAGTTCGCTCGCCGAGGCCGACGCATACCGTTCGGCCGGCACAGAGACAGACCGTGGCACGGGCGAGTGGCCAGTTGTGCCACCCGCACCGACGCCGACCCCACCACCGCCGGCCCAGCTCGGGCCCCAGCCGCCCATCGTCGACCGCGACGCGCACCTCGTCCCCTCGGGGACCTTCTCCGCCGCCCCGCAGTCGCCGGCCGTTCCGCCATCGCCCATCCCAGCCGCCGACGCCTTTGCTCCGGCCACGGCGCCGGTCGGGGTCACCGCAGCGACGCGGGTCCTCACGCGGGCGTGGCGGATCCCGGTCGGCACCACCGGTAACGGCGCGACCGTCGCGCTGCGCACCCGTCCGGTGCGCCGCCCGATCTTCGTGCCGAGCAGCGCCGGCAACGTGTGGCAGCCCACGTTCGCCTACGGCACGGCCGCGGTGGTGGCCGTTGCATTCACGGTTGTCACCCTGCCGCTGTGGCTGGCGATGTACCGCGGCGCCGCTTCCTCGGACGCCCCGCTGACCGAGGTGGTGGCCCTGGCCATGATGCTGCTCGGCGCCTTCCTGACCGCGGTGACCGCGTGGGTCGTCATCGTCGAGATGCGGGCCAGGGTACGCATGGTGGACACTCTGGGCGGCACCGGCGAGCACGAGGCGCCCGGCGCCGCGCTGAACGCCGGGTACTCGGGGCTGTTGCGGCCGTTCACGCAGGTACCCGCCCAACTCGGTCTGCTCGCCGTGTCCCTGGCCCTCTTCGTCGGCGCCACCGTCATCGTCCTGTAGCGGGCACCGACCGGACACCCCGACTGTCCTTAGGCTGCACCCCGTGACCGACAGCCGTCCGCGGACACCGCAGGGCTTACAGGCCGCGGCCGCCCGCATCGCCGACGAGGTGCTCTTCCCCACCGCACTCGACGTGGACCGGGCCGACCGCCTGCCGCGAAGCCACCTCGACCTGCTCGCCGCGGAGGGGTTCTATGGCGTCGCGGCACCGCCCGAGGCGGGCGGGCTGGGGGTGGAGGATCTCACCTTCGCGGCCGACCTGGTGCGGTCACTGGCGGGTGGCTGCCTCTCGACTGCATTCGTATGGATCCAGCATCACGGATGCCTGATCGCCGCGGCGTTCAGCCGGCAACCGGGCGTACGCGAGCGGTGGCTGGGCCCCCTGACCAGCGGCGCGGTCCGGGCCGGCATCGCCTACGCCGGGGTTCGCGGCGGTCCGGCCCAGGCGCGGGTGCGCCGCACCGACGCGGGCTTCGTGCTCGACGGCGAGGCGTCGTGGGTCACCGGCTGGGACATGGTCGACGTCCTGCACGTGGGCGCGGTCGACGACGCCGGGATGGTGCACTTCCTCATCGTCGACGCGGCGGCGTCCGCCACGCTGTCGGTGACACCGCTCGAACTCGTCGCGGTCCAGGCCAGCCGGACGGTCACGGTCCGGTTCACCGGCCACGAGGTCGCGGCCGAACGGCTGACCGGGACGAGGTCGTACGAGGAGTGGACCCGGGCCGAGGCATCGGGCTCGGCCCTCAACGGCTTCCTTGCGCTCGGCGTCGTCGACCGGTGCCGGCGCCTGCGGGAGGCACCGGGTTGGCTCGACACCGACGTGGCCGCGTGCCGGTCGGACCTGCTCTCGGGGGATCCCACGCGGATCGTGGCGGGCCGGGCGGCGGCTTCGGCGCTGGCGCTGCGGGCTGCGGCGGCGCTGACCGTCCACACGGGAAGCCGCTCGGTGCTGCGCTCGGAGAACGCGCAGCGCCTGTTCCGTGAGGCCGGGTTCCTGCTGGTGTTCGGCTCCCGCCCGGCGATTCGCGAGGCCCTCCTCGCCCAGCTCTCACCCGATCAGCGGATGTGAGTCTTCCTTCTCGGCCTCGGGTAGGCGCTCGCTCTCGAGTTCGCTTCGACGGCCGTCACATCGTTGCGTGCGTTCTTCGTGATCTGTAGCGTGCGGCGTATCCCGGTCCCGGAACGGGGGAGCGATGTCTGAACCACCGCCGGCGCCCCCGCCGGAGTCTGAGCCGCCGTACACCCAGCCGCAGTACAGCGTCCCCGAGGCGGCGTCGAGCCGCTGGCTGGGCGAGGGCGCTCCCTACTACGGGTTCGGCGCCGGCATGGCCGTCTACCTGCTCGGCTACGGGTTGGCGATCGCCTACGGCGTGAGCTACTTCAACCGCATCCCCGGGGACCGCGACGACGAGAGCACCGTGCAACTCGTCTACGGTGGCGGCGCCGCCCTGGCCAACGTGTCCGTCACGGCGCTCGTGCTCATCACCAGCATCGTGCTGCTGATCATTCCGCGCACCCGTGCCGTCGGTGCCGGACTGGCGGCGGCCCTCGGGGTCGGCGCGATCTGCGGCGGCGGAGTCTGCGTGGCGCTGCTGGCCGGCGGAGGGTAGGCGTGGTCCCGACACTCGGACACCTCGGCCCGATCCCGATCGGTACCCACGACGTGTTCGTCGGGCTGGGCGGCCTGGCGGCGTTGGTGGTCTTCGTGCGCCAGGTCCACCGCCGCGGTCTGCACGACGAGCGGCTCTGGGTCCTCGTCGCCGCCGCGCTGTGTGGTGGCGCCGTCCTCGCCCGGCTCGGCACCTGGTTCCAGCACCTGGACCTGCGCGAGAACGCCACGCTGTTCGAGCAGTGGCTCTACGGCAACCGCAGCATCCTCTCCGGCCTGGTCGGCGCCTACGTCGGTGTGCTGCTGGCGAAGCGCCTGACCGGCTATCGGGAGAAGACCGGTGACCTGTTCGCCCCGGCGGTCGCGATCGGGATGGCGCTTGGTCGGGTCGGCTGCCTGCTCACCGAGCTGCCGGGGACCCCCACCAGCCTCCCGTGGGGCATCACGCTGCACCCGACCCAGGCGGCGGCCATCCCTGGCGCCACGGCCGGCGTTGCGATGCACCCGTCGTTCGGGTACGAGATCGCCTTCCACGCCGCGGCCTTCGTCGCGCTGCTCTGGGCGCGGGAACGCCTCACGCAGCCCGGCGAGTCCTTCACCCTCTATGTCATCGGCTACGCGGTCTTCCGCTTCCTGGTCGAGTTCGTGCGGGGCAACGAGGTCGCCTTCGCCGGACTCACCCGGCCCCAGCTGTTCCTCGCCGCCTGCCTGCCGTTCGGAGTCTGGCACCTCGTGCGGGCGGCCCGCCGCGGTGTGTACGCCGAGTTGACCGGGGCATTGACCCGACCCAGCTCCACCGCCGACGTCCGATAGGGAGGGTCCATGGTCGGGTCGGGTATGAGCCTTCGGGGCGACCGCGTCCACCGCTACGTCAACGCCTTCTGCCCCCGCTGCCACCAGGCGCGACCCGACCGTCCACTGCGGAGCGTCGAGCGGCTCTCGGGCTGGCTGGTCGAACGGGACGGGCGGATCTGGCTCGAACGCGGCTGCCCGGAGCACGGGCTGGTCACCACGCTCTACGACGAGTCGCCCGAGATTCTGCGCTACCTCGAGCAGTGGACGGCGCCCACGAAGCAGCACATCCCGGATGTGCGCGGGAACTTCGACCCCGTGCCGGCCGCCTACCTGCGCGGCCTGCCGGAGATGCAGACCCAGCACACCTGCATCCTGCTGGCCGACATCACCGCCGAGTGCAACCTGCGCTGCCCCACCTGCTTCACCGACTCCTCGCCCGAGCTGACCGGCGTCGCGCCGCTGACCGAGGTACTGGCGAGCATCGACACCCGACTGAGCCGGGAGAACGACCGCATCGACGTGCTCATGCTCTCGGGAGGGGAACCGACGCTCTACCCGCACCTGGCCGGGCTGCTCGCCGAAGTCGCCGCCCGCAACGTCGTGCGGGTGCTGGTGAACACCAACGGCGTGACCATCGCCCGAGACGACGCGCTGCTGGACCTGCTGGCCAAGCACCGGGAACGGGTCGAAATCTACCTGCAGTACGACGGCGAATCGGCCCACGCCGGCCGCCACCACCGCGGCGGCGATCTGCGCGCGCTGAAGGACCGGGCCGTCGAGCGCCTCTCCCGCCGCGGCATCTTCACCACGCTCACCATGACCGCGGCGGTCGGCGTCAACGACGACGAGATCGGGGCCGTGGTCAAGCGGGCGCTGGACACGCCCTACGTCGGGGGTGTCAGTATCCAGCCGCAGTTCGGTTCGGGGCGGTCGGGCGCGATCGACCCGCTCGACCGGCTCACCCACACCGGTGTGCTCGCCCGGCTCGGCCCGCAGACCGGCGGCCAGGTGACGTGGCGCGACCTCACCGCGCTGCCGTGCTCACACCCCCACTGCTGCTCGGTCGGGTACCTCCTGCGCGACGACGCGGGCATGTGGCGCTCGCTCACCGCACTCCTCGGCCACGACCAGCTGCTCGAGTTCCTCGACCTGCATCCCGACGTCCTCGCGAACCGCATCGCCGACTCGCAGCTGCCCGCCTCCATCAAGCTCGTCGTCAAGGACTCGCTGTTGGACCTGCTCTCCGAGCAGTCCACCCTGTCCCATCCCCGGATCGGTCAGTTGTGGCGTGACCTGTCGGCCAACTGCGACCTCGGCATCTCCACGATGCTCACCCTGGCCTCCTCCGGGCTGCCCGGCGGAGCGGCCCGGTTGCGCAAGCTGCTCGCGGAGCGGGTGAAGCGGATCACCGTGAAGCCCTTCATGGACATCAATACGATGATCGAGGAGCGGCTTGCCCAGTGCTGCGTGCACGTCGCGACCCGGGGCGAGCAGGACGCGCACCAGTGCGCACCGTTCTGCGCCGTGCAGGCCTGGCCCGCCCTCGCCGAGCAGCGCCTGGCCTGGTCGACCGGCCGGCCGGCGCTGCCCATCGTGTCCGTCTCTTGACCGCGGCCGACCCAACCTCGCCCGGCAGCCCGGATCTGTGGAGCTTCCTGGACGTCGCCACCGCCTTCGGCGTCCATGTGCGGGTCGGCGTCATCGCCGTTGCCGGCGTGTGGCGCAGCGAGGGAAGAATGGCGCCATGCTCGGTCACGAAGATCGGTTGAGCGCGGACACCGACGACCCGTACCTGTGGCTGGAGGAGGTGACCGCCGAGCGCGCCCTCGCCTGGGTACGCGAGCGCACCATCGAGACCGTCGCCGACCTGGCCACGGGTGAACGGTTCGAGTCGATTCGCGACGGAATCCGCGAGGTGCTCGACTCGGCCGAGAAGCTGCCGGGCCTTCGGTGGCGCGGCGAGTACCTCTACAACTTCTGGCAGGACGATCCGCACCCGCGCGGGTTGTGGCGGCGCACGACTGCTGAGGGCGTACGGACGAACACATGGGAGGTCCTGCTCGACCTCGACGCACTCGCCGCGGACGAGGGCGAGAACTGGGTCTGGGCCGGCGCCGAGGGTCTGGCCCCCGACTACCAGCGGTACCTGATCCAGCTCTCCCGCGGTGGCGCCGACGCCATCGTCGTCCGCGAGTTCGACCTGACGACCGGGTTCCTGGATACCGGTTCCGAAACCGACCGGTTCACGCTGCCCGAGGCGAAGACGTCGGTGAGCTGGATCGACATCGATCACATCTTTGTGGGGACGGATCTCGGACCGGGTTCGCTGACGACCTCCGGCTACCCGCGCCTCGCCAAGCGCTGGCGCCGGGGCACGCCGCTGGCGGAGGCGGTAACCGTCTTCGAAGGACAATCGGATGACGTCGGTGTGTGGGCGGCGCACGACACGACGCCTGACTTCGAGCGCGACGTCGTCGTGCGCCAGATCGCCTTCTTCAACGCCCAGACCTACCTGATCGGCCCGGCGGACACGCTCACCCTCATCGACGTACCGACCGATGCCACTGTCGAGGTGCACCGGGAGTGGTTGCTCGTACGCCCGCGGACCCCGTGGACGGTCGGCACGACGACCCATCCAGCCGGGGCGCTGCTCGCGGCCCCGCTGGACGACTACGTCGCCGGCCGGCGCGAGCTCACCGTGCTCTTCGAGCCGGCACGCGAGGTGATCCTGCAGTACTGGGACTGGACCCGGCACCACCTCGTGCTGGGGCTGCTCCGTAACGTCCATAGTGAACTGGTCGTCCTCGACCCGGCCACCGGGTGGTCACGCGAAACGCTCCCGGGTGTGCCCGCGCCGGGCCACACGTCGGTGAGCGGCACGAATCCGGACCGCACCGACGAGATCCTGCTCACCACCACCGGGTTCGTGGCACCGTCCACCCTGCTCTACGGGACCGTACGAGCGGAATTGCCGTGCCGGCCCTCCTCCCCCACCCAGCCACCCGAATTACCTGCTGATTCCGCTCCGCCGGCGTCGCCGGAGTTGGCGGTGCTGCGGCGGGAGCCGGCGTTCTTCGACGCCGATGGCCTTCGGGTCGAGCAGTTGTGGGCCACGTCGGCGGACGGGACGAAGATCCCCTACTTCCACCTACCCGCCCGGGATCCGGACGGCCCGACGCTACTGTCGGCCTACGGCGGCTTCGAGAACTCCCTGACCCCCGCCTACGACGGCGGGTTGGGTCGGGGTTGGCTGGCGCGCGGCGGCGGGTACGTGCTCGCGAACATCCGTGGCGGTGGGGAGTTCGGGCCGGCCTGGCACCTGGCCGCGCTGCGCGAGAACCGACCGCGGGCCTTCGAGGACCTCGCCGCCGTGGCGCAGGACCTCGTCGACCGGGGCATCACCAGCCGGCAACGGCTCGGCGTCACCGGCGGCAGCAATGGCGGCCTGCTCATGGGTGTGATGCTGACCCGGTACCCGTCGCTGTTCGGCGCGATCGTGGGGACGGTGCCGCTGCTGGACATGCGGCGCTACCACATGCTGCTGGCCGGCGCGTCATGGATGGCCGAGTACGGCAACCCCGACACCGACGACTGGGACTTCATCCGGCGCTACTCGCCTTATCAAAACGTCGAGAGTGGAGGGATGTACCCGCCCGTACTGTGGATCACCTCGACCCGCGACGACCGGGTGCACCCGGGCCACGCCCGCAAGATGACCGCCCGCCTGCGCGAGTACGGCCACCAGGTCGCGTACTACGAGAACATCGAGGGCGGTCACGGCGCGGCGGCCGACAACGAGCAGCGCGCGTTCAAGCGTGCGCTGACGTTCGAGTTCCTCTGGCGCCACCTGGTGTGAGATGTCCGGCGCCAGGAGCATCGCCACGGAGCCTGCGGAGCGAGGAGCGGACGCTCGCGCCGGAACGGTGAGATACAGCACGAGAATCCTGCGCGGGATCCGACAGGGTGGGAGGATTCCCCCATTGCCCGGGGACCGCGTTGAGGGCGGCCTCGAGGACGCCTGGGATTGGGCTGGAGGGTCGGTCGCGACCCCGTAGGCCGGATCCTTGGCGCAGAAGGGAGAACGCAATGACCGCTGCCCCGTCGCTGTACGGTGGCCCGACCGGCCAGCGCATCACCACCCGCAAGTTGCTCGCCGCCAAGAAGCAGGGCGAGCGGTGGGCGATGCTCACCAGCTACGACCAGTACACGGCCAGGATCTTCGACGAGGCCGGCGTCGCCGTGCTGCTCGTCGGCGACTCGGCCGCCAACAACGTCTTCGGCCACGAGACCACGCTGCCGGTCACCGTCGACGAGCTGCTGCCGCTGGTCCGGGCGGTGGTGCGCTCCACGACGCGGTGCCTCGTCGTCGGTGACATGCCGTTCGGCTCCTACGAGGAGGGACCGACGCAGGCACTGCGCACCGCCGTGCGGTTCATGAAGGAGGGCGGCTGTCAGGCGGTGAAGCTCGAAGGTGGCCGCGTGTGCGCCCCGCAGGTTGCCGCCATCAGCGCCGCCGGCATCCCCGTCATGGCGCATGTCGGCTTCACCCCACAGCGGGAGCACGCGATCGGTGGCTACCGCGTGCAGGGGCGCGGCGACGCTGCCGACGAGGTGATCGCCGACGCGATGGCGGTCGCCGAGGCGGGCGCGTTCGCGGTTGTCCTCGAGATGGTGCCGGGAGAACTCGCCAAGCGCATCACGCACGACCTGCCCATCCCGACGATCGGTATCGGCGCCGGGGCTGACTGCGACGCGCAGGTGCTGGTCTGGCAGGACATGGCTGGACTGCGCCCGGGCCCGATGCCACGGTTCGTGAAGAAGTACGCGGATCTGCACGGTGTCCTGGCCCAGGCTGCCGCCGCCTACGTGGCCGAGGTCCGCGACGGCGAGTTCCCCGCACTTGAGCACACCCACCAGTGACCCGCCCATGATCGGGTTGATCTAGGGATTCGCATGGTGAGTTGATCTCTGTGCACCATGCGAATCCCTAGATCGACGCGCGCGCGCACACGGCGAATCACCGCACGGTGACGAGCAGCTCCTTGAGCCCGCGCAGGATGTAGCCTGACTTCCACTCCGGCTCGCGGTCCAGAAAGAGCGTCGGCGCGCGGCGCAGCAGAGTGCCGAACGAGACCTCGAGCTCGACCCTGGCCAGCGGAGCACCGAGACAGAAGTGGATGCCCGCGCCGAAGGAGATGTGGGGGTTGTCCGCGCGGGCAAGGTCCAGCCGGTCGGGGTCACGGAAGACGGCGGGATCACGGTTCGCCGAACCGAAGAGCAACGCGAGCTCGACGCCCTTGGCGAACTCCACCACTTCTCCTGCCCGCCGTGAACCAGCCCCGCTGACGTAGGTGAAATCCTCGAGCACCCAGCGCTCGAACATCTGCGCCGGGGTGTCGTAGCGCAGCAGCTCCTCCACCGCGGTCGGCAGCAACCCGGGATCGGTGCGCAGCGCGGCGAGCTGGTCGGGGTTGCGGAACAGTGCCCACCAGCCGTTCCCCGTTGCGTTGACGGTCGCCTCGTGGCCGGCGTTGAGGAGCAGCACGCAGGTACCGACGAGCTCATCGTCGGTGAGCCGGTCACCGGCGTCCTGAACCTGCACCAGCGCCGTGACGAGGTCGGTGCCCGGGTGCGAGCGCCGGAAGCGGGCCAGGTCGCTCAGGTAGGCGGAGAACTCCTCGGCCGCCGCGACCGCGGTCCGGGCCGTCTGGGCTGACGGGTTCAGCTCGTACAGGCCGCAGATGTCGGCCGACCACGGCCGGAGCTGGTGCCGGTCCGTCTCGGGCACGCCGAGCAGTTCGGCGATGACGGTCACCGGCAACGGTTCGGCGACGGTGGCGATCAGGTCGCCGCCACCGGCGGCGAGCAGGTCGTCCACCGCGGCGTCGGCCACGCGCTGCACGGTGGGCCGCAGCTCCTCGACGCGCCGCGGGGTGAACACCTTGGACACCAGGCGCCGCAGCCGGGTGTGATCGGGCGGCTCGCGGTCGAGCATGCCGTTGCGCACGACACGCCACCACGGGGCGAGCTCCGGTGGGTCCGGCGGGTGGCCGAACTCCTCGGGGCTGCCCACGTGCAGGTACGTCCGGCCCAGACGACGGTCGCGCAGCAGGGCGCTCACGTCGGCGTGCCGGGAGACGAGCCATTGCCGCGTCGGTTCAAACCACGCGACCGGCTGCTCTTGGCGCAGCCGGGCGTAGACCCCGTACGGGTTAGCCACGAACGCCGGGCTCCACGGGTCGAAGCCGGACCCCGGCGACGCGGGCGCGGCGGAGTCCTCGGGGGCTACCATCCGCTGACCTTACCCGCCCTCAGATGTCGGTGATGCGCACGCCGGCGTGGGCCTTGTAGCGGCGGTTGATGGCGACGATGTTCGCGGTGAGGGCCTCCACCTGGCCGGCGTTGCGCAACCGTCCACCGTGGACACCGCGCATACCGGGGATGCGTTCCGCCAGCGCCGCCACCACAGCGACGGCATCGCGGTCGTCGCCGAGCACCAGCACGTCCAGGTCGAAGGACTCCACGCCGGGGTCCGTGAGCAGGACCGCGCTCACGTGATGGAAGGCGGCGGTTACGCGGGCGGCCGGCAGCAGCGCGGCGGCCTGCTGGGCGGCGCTGCCCTCCGGCACGCTCAGCGCGAACGGACCCGCGGCGTCGAAGGCCAACGGGTTCACGCAGTCGACCACGATCTTGCCGGCGACCGCGTCCGCCAACGGGCGCAGAGTGTCCGCGTGCGCGGTCCACGGGACGGCGACGATGACCACATCGGACGCCCGGGCGGTGTCGAAGTTGGCGGCGCCGGAGATGGTTCCGGTCACGCCGGGCAGTTCGGCCACCTCGGCCGCGGCCGTCTGCGCCCGCGCCGCGTCGCGGGAGCCGATCAGGACTGGCTGGCCCGCACGGGCGAACCGGTACGCGAGACCTCGTCCCTGATCGCCGGTTCCGCCCAGAATGCCCACCGTCAGTCCCGCCACGTCGGGTGCTGGACCCGCTGCATGTGTCATACGGCCATCCTCGCAAAGGGGGCTACCCAAGGACGCTGCGACGTGGCAGCGTGTGGCGAATGGTCGAGCAGAAGACCCGCGACCAGGTGGACGCCTTCTGGTCGTCAACTCTCGGCACGAGCGTGGCGGACCTGCACGCGCCCGGTGTCCGGGTGATGGCGAACCCCCCTGCGCGTGCGTCCTGGCGAGGGATCTATGTACTCACAATTCCCCACACAGCCACGGCTCCCCCGGACCAGATCGACGGCGCCACCGTCTACGCCCCCGCCGACCAGGTCGACCTCGTCACCGCGGCCGTCGCGGGGCGTGATCCGGCGGCGCTCCTCGAGGCGAAGACCTGGCAGGATGCGCTGTCCGGCGGAGCGCAGGCCATCTTCGGCCCGGTCCGGCACTACTACCTCGACCGCTCCGATGGTCTCGCGGAGCTCGCGGCCGGGCGTCGGCTCAACCCGTACGACTCGGACGCCCTCGGAGTGTTGCGCGCTGCTCTGCCCGGGCAGGAGTGGCTGGTCACCGGGTTCACCGCTCCGCCGGCGGTGCTCTTCGGCATCTTCGACGGTGAGACGCTCGTCGCGGCGGCCAACCTGACGTCCGGCCCGGCCGTGACGAACGCTCCGGCCGCGCCAGCATCGCCAGCGGCGGCGACCGACATCGGCGTCGTCATCCACCCGGACTCGCGGGGACAGGGATACGGGGTCCGCATCGCCGCGCTCGCGGCCAAGCAGGCGATCGCGATGCACGGCATGGCGCGCTACCGGGCGCTCACCTCGAGTCCGTCCACATTAGCTATTGCCGAGCGGCTGGGCTTCGCCGAGTACGGCCGCAACCTCGTCGCCTACCTCAACGACCAGGCCGTTCTCATCGACTAAGGCATCGGCGCGGGTAGCAGCAAGGGCACCGTCCCCGCCGGGCTCTCGTGGCCCGGCGGGGAGGGTGCCCTTGCCGTCGGTGCGGGCGCCACCGGTCCGGCGGCGCTGGCGGCTCTACTTGGCGGCCGTGCGGCGCGGAGCGCGGCGGGCCGGCGTCGTCGCGACCGGGGCGGTCGCGGTCGTCCGGGTGGTCGCCCGGGCGGCGGTGGTCTTGCGGGCCGTGGTCTTCTTGACCGCAGTCGCCCTCTTGGCCGGGGCCTTCTTCGCCGGCACGGCCTTGGCGGTGGTCTTCTTGGCCGCGGCCTTCGCCGGAGCCTTGCGGGCCGGGGCCGCCTTGGCGGCGGTCTTGGCCGGAGCCTTGCGGGCCGGAGCCTTCTTCGCCGGCGCGGCCTTCTTGACGACGGTCTTGGCGGCCGCCGTCTTCTTCGCTGCGGTCGACCTGGTGGTGGTGGCCTTCTTGACCGCGGTCTTCTTGGCCGGCGCCGCCTTCGTCGGGGCGGTGGCCTTGCGGGCCGGGGCCTTCTTGGCGGCCGTGGCGGTCACGGTCTTCTTCGCCGGGGTCGACTTCGCAGCGGCCCGGGTCGTCCGGGTGCTGCTGGCCGCGGGCGCGGCCTTCGTGGTAGCCGCGCGCCTGGCGGCCGGTCGTGTGGTGGCCTTAGCGTCGGCCATGGTTGCCTCCTCGGGCAGTTGTTGGGTTTTGTTTTGCCGCACGGTCATGAGCTCACGCGTGGGGGTTGGTGTTCGATTCAGCGGCTCTCTCGGCGGCTCGGCTCCCAAGCCCGCCGAGGGTAGGTGTGTGGGTCACGGTTGCTCACCGGTCCACTTCGCGTCCTCGGCATCCAGTTGCTCGTTGCGCTTTGCCACCCTGTCCAGTGCCTGCTCCGCCTCGGACGGGCTGCGGTACGGCCCCATCGTCATCGAGGCGGGGCACACATTCCGGTCTGTCTCCACCCGGCTGTGCCGCAGGCACCAGTAGAAGGGTCCACCTCCGCTGTCTGTTCTGTTGTCACGGTTGCTCATGTCATCACTGTGCACTGTGAGTCGCTCACGCGGAAGCGTTTCGGCGAATTCTCGTGCGACTTCCACTGTAGACGGTATCTGGCGGGCACCGCGGACCGGGGTCGTCAACAGCCCACAATGGTCGGAACACATTGTGCACACATGCCAAGGGTCTTACAAGTGCAGGGGTACCCATGGCGTGTCGCGCTCCGCTCGTGCTCGCGGAATTCGTCGGCATGGCTTGCTCCGCAAGCTGCGCGAAACCCTTGTGTAGCAAGGCTTCTCCGGCACCGCGCCGTTGCCGACCAGCGACCGATCGCCCGAACACCTACGATCGGCTGTCACCACCAAGACACGATGCGGAGGTCCGCGGTGACCACGGTTCAGATCGTCGACGCGCTCACGAACGGTCGACTGGTCGCGGCGCGCGCCGTCACCTTCGAGTACATGGCCCTGACCCAGGGCGAGGCTGGGTTGCCCGTGCCGCAGGACGTCGAGGCGCTGCCCGCGCCGCTGCGAGAGACGCTCGAATCCCTTGCCACGCACCACAAGCCGCCGGGCGCGCTGCTCCTCGCGCTGCACGACGGGGTGGTGTGCGGCACCGTCGCGATGCGGCGCAGTCGGCTGACACTGCCCACCGACGCGGTGGTGCAACGGCTCTACGTGTACGACGCGTTCCGACGGCGGGGGATCGCCCGGCGGTTGATGGCCGCAGTGCACACCGTCGCGGCCCGCGAAGGCTTCCACCGTCTCGTGCTCAACGTCATGTCCACCCGGGAGGGTGCGCTCGCCCTCTACCGCGGCCTGGGCTACCAGGAGCTGACCGACGAGGTCGACTGGCCGTACGGCGGCGTCTGGCTCAGCCGCGAGGTCAACTCATAGGCCGATCATTATCGATTCGCGCGGCGACCGACCACGATCGCGACATCGAGCTCACTGTCGTTGTGTATCAACGGATCCAGGCCGCCATCGCGGATCACCGAGGCGCCGCGGGTCGCCTGCGACGGCGCGCACTCGGTGAGCAACCAGCCACCCGGCGACAGCCAACCCACCGCGCGCGGCACGAGGCGGCGCAGCACGTCGAGGCCGTCGACACCGCCGTCGAGGGCCAGCCGGGGCTCGTGCTCACGCGCCTCGGCCGGCAGGTAGGCGACCTCGGCCGAGGGCACGTACGGAACGTTGGCCACGAGCCCGTTGACGGCACCTCGCAGCATGGCGGGGATCGCGTCGTCGAGGTCACCCATACCGACGACACCACCGAGCGGAGCGAGGTTCTCGCGCGCGTTGGCCACCGCGACCGAGTCGACGTCGCTCGCCCAGAGCCTTACGTCCGGCACGGCCGAGGCGATCGCGGCACCGATCGCGCCGCTGCCACAGCAGAGGTCGAGCACGACCGCACTCGGTTCCAGCACGGACACCGCCTGCCGTACCAACGCTTCCGTGCGGCGGCGAGGAATGAAGACACCCGGGTGCACGACAAGCCGTACGCCCGCGAACTCGACCCAGCCCACCACGTACTCCAGCGGCACGCCGGTCGCCCGACGCGCCACCATCTCGTCGAGGCGCACCGGATCGGTCGTGGTCTCCCAGAGGATCACGGCCTCGTCCTCGGCGAAGACACACCCCGCCGCCCGCAAGCGCCGCACGACCTCCACGAACCGCACGCGCACACCGTACGGCCTACGGTTGTCGCATGACGCGTCGCCGTACCGACCCTCCTCCCCCGCCCAGCCACCCGAGCGCGATCACCGGATGGCTCCGCCGGTACCACGCATGGAGCACAGCGCTGTACGGGCCGTGGCCGCATGTGTCGTCGTTGAGCTGGCTCGGCTCCGAGCGCGTCGCCATCGGCTGCCTGCCCACGGGCGAGACGGTGGACGCGCTGCGCGAACACGGCGTCACTCACGTGGTCAACTGCCGCTCGGTCATGCAGACGTGGTTCTCCGGCGACCTCGCGCTGGAGCGTGAGCTGTTCGGTGCGGGCAACGTCGCGGCCGCGCCGATGCGCGACCACGGGCGGGCCCAGTCACCACGGTTGTGGTCAACCGCAGCGCTCTTCGCGGCCGATGCGCTGGCCGCCGAACCATCCGCCCGCGTGCTCATCCACTGCCAGCAGGGCCGCCGCCGGTCGGTTCTCGTCGCCTATGCGGTGTTGCGGCTTCGCGGCCACGGTCCCGATGCCGCTGCCGCGCTCATCTCCCGGCACCGGGTCGAGTCGAAGCTGGTGCCCGCCTACACCCGAAGCGTCGAGAGCTGGCTCGCCTCGCGGCGATAACGCTGGCTCGCCTCGCGGCTATAACGCTCGCCTCGCGGCTATGACGCTGGCTCGCCTCGCGGCTGTGAGGTCGGCTCGAAGCTGAGGATCGGGGCGCCGTAGCGGGCGGCGTCGGGCCGGCGCCGCAGCGCGGGCGAGAGCACCTCGACCACGACCATCTCGGTCAGCACCTGCACCGTCGCCTCCAGCAGATGGCTGGTGTAGCCGGTGCCGCTAAGCTCCTTCAACCCCACCGATACGTGGATGTGTGGCAGGATGACGTCGCGGTCGGGATCGTAGGCGATCGTGCCGCCGCCGTGCGCCTCGACGTTGGCGAGGTACACCGCGGACCGCAGCGGTGCCACCGGGTCCTCGACGCGCTCGCACGTGCCCACGATCCGCAGTGCGGAGAAACCGGCCAGGAAGAAGGGGAGGTAGCCCTGCCGGACGTCGGTGGCACGGCAGAAGTCGGTCAGCGTCGCGAAGAGGTCCTCGCCGTGGTCGAAGGACAGCGCGAAGGTGCGGCCGACGCTCAGCTCGTAACTACGCATCCCCCGATCGTGGTAGCCCAGGGTCGCGGCGGCAACCATCGCTCCTACGCGGCCTTGCGGGCGTAGACGCGCTCGACGGTGCCGGCCTTCAGGCGTTGGCTCTCCACGAGCTCGAAGCCGAGCCCGGCGACCAGCGGCAGTTGACGCCGGGTCTGGTGCTCACAGGCGGTGCGCACGCTCACAAGCTCCACGAGGCGCTGGCCGACCCAGAGCGGCCACCAGGTACTGCCGACGTGGTCGAGCAGCAACAGCCGACCGCCGGGGCGCAGCACCCGGTGCATCTCCGCCACGGCGGCGCGGTTGTCGGGGACACCACAGAGGACGAACGTGCACACGACGGTGTCGAAGGAGGCGTCGGCGAGCGGGAGCGCCTGGGCATCACCCTCCTGCAGCACGACGTCCACACCGAGTTCACGAACGTGGCGCTCGGCGATGGAGAGCATGGCCGGGCTCAGATCGATGCCGGTGATGCGTAGTCCGTACGAGTAGTAGGGCAGGTTCGCGCCGGTGCCGATCCCGACCTCGAGCACGTCACCCACGGCTCGGGAGCACACCCATTGCCGGCCGCCCGTGAACCAACGGCGTTCGGCAAAGCCCATGACCCGGTCATACCGGGGCGCGAACTCCTCCCACACCCGTTTCGCCTTGGCCGTCTGTTCCCCCGTCACGACCCCACTCTGCCACGTCGGTGATCACCGTCGCTGGTGCTCGGCGTTGCTTGCGCTCGCCGTCGCTGGTGCTCTTCGTCGCTGGGCGTCACTAGACAGACAGGCTGGGCGGCGCGCGCTACCCGCTGCTCGCCCGGCTCGAGACGGAGGGTCTCGTGAGCTCCTCGTGGCACGCCGACGACGGCGGTCCCGGTCGCAAGTACTTCGACCTCACCGCCGCCGGCCGCCGGGCGCTACACGCGCGCTCGGCGCTCTGGGAACCGTTCGTGGAGGGACGGGGCGACTCGTCCCCCGGCCACAGGAGGAGTGATGACACGACACTGGCATGGGCCGGCGTCGCGCTGCTCGCGGTCGCGGGATGGCTCCTGGCCGCGCTCCCCGGTCGTCCTGTTCCCGTGACTGTCTACTGAGGACGGTGCCGGGCCCGGGGTCCGGCGATCGAGGACTAATGCGTGTGATCGGAGATCAACTCACACGCATAACTCCTCGATCGCTGGTTCCAGAGTCTGCTAGAGCGGTCGGTCCGTCTCGTACGTCGAGCGCTCCTCGACCACGCGGCGATCGCCGGGGTACGGGTCGGCATGCGTCGAGACGACCGTGCGACGCCGGCCGCTGAAGACGATGACCGTGAGAAGCAGGCCGAGGGCACCCGCCCCCATGAGAATCCATCCCACGACGTCCAGGTCGAGCCAGCCGATCTGGACGTTGAACGCGAACGTGATGATCGCGCCGACGGCGAGCATGAAGATGCTCACACCGATACCCATGACGCTCTCCTCTTCGTCGAGTGTTCGCTGCGAGAGCGTTCTACCCGGATCGGCGAGCGATATTCGTGTCGGGCGGCTTGGGCGGCGGTGGAGGGCATGGAACTCGCGTCGGGTGGCTGGGCGGGGGAGGCGGGCGTGGAATCCCGTGTACGCGACGCCATATCGACGGGACGGACGGACGAGTCGGTCTGTAGGCCGGATTCTGTCCCCGCCGGGGCGGGGGGCGGCCATCCATCTCGACCTGCCGTCGCCGGCAGGTTCCAGCGGCCTACCCGCGAGCTCGGGCGGGCCGCCCTCGAACGCTCGCGCAGGCCTTCCTTTCGGTCGGCCCTCTTGGCCTTGCTCCGGGTGGGGTTTACCGAGCCACCCCGGTCACCCGGGGTGCTGGTGGGCTCTTACTCCACCGTTTCACCCTTACCGCTCCGACCGTGGCCGGGGCGGCGGTCTGCTTTCTGTGGCACTGTCCCGCGGGTCACCCCGGGTTGCCGTTAACAACCACCCTGCCCTGTGGAGTCCGGACCTTCCTCGGCGGCGCACCCCGAGGGGCACACCGACGCGACCGCCCGACCGACTCGTCCGTCGCGCCTGCCAGGATACGTGCCGATGGGCATCACCGACATCGTCATACTCCTGCTCGCCGGGTTCGCGGCGAGCGTGGTGAACGCGCTTGCCGGCGGTGGGTCGCTGATCACCTTCCCCACGCTGGTCGCGGTGGGGTTGCCGCCGGTTCCGGCGAACGTGACCAACTCCCTGGGCGTCTCGCCCGGCTACGTCGCCAGCGTCGCCGGCAGCCGCCATGACCTTGCCGACGTAGCGCGCCGGTGGGGTCCGCGTGCGCTGCTCGCCCTTTTTCCCACCGTGATCGTCGGGACGGCGACCGGGTGTGCGCTGCTGCTGGCCACCCCGGCCCGCACGTTCGAGGTCGTGGTGCCGTTCCTGGTGCTCGGCGCGACCGCGGTGCTCGCCTTCCAGCGCCGGCTGCGGGCGGCGGTCGACCGTCGGCGCCACTTCTCTGCAGAACACCGGGGCGCCGGTCTGCATGCCGTGGTCCTGCTCGCATCCGTATACAGCGGCTACTTCGGGGCGGCGCTGGGTGTGATGCTCGTCGCCGCTCTGGGGCTCGTGCTGGACGAGTCGCTGCGGCATGTCTCGGCGCTGAAGAACGCCGTCTCCGCGGTCTCGGGACTGATCACGGTGGTCGTCTTCGCGGCCTTCGGGCCGGTCGAGTGGGGTGCGGTCGCGGTGCTCGTGCCGGCCACCATCGCGGGCGGCTACGCCGGTGCCCGCCTCGTCCGGCGGCTGCCCGCAGGAATCCTCCGAGCACTCATCGTGACCGTGGGGAGCGTCGTCGGCGTGATCCTGCTGCTCCGCGCGCTCTGAGGCACGACCTCAATGCTTCGAGACGCGGCGCAACAATGGGCCGCCTACCATCAGCCGGTGACCTACTGGCGGGCGCTGGACGGGGTTCGGGCATTGGCGGTCATCGCCGTGATGCTCTTCCACGGCGGCGTCGCCTGGTTGCCCGGCGGCTTTCTCGGCGTGGACGCGTTCTTCGTCCTCTCCGGCTTCCTCATCACTTCGCTGCTGCTGCACGAGCACACGAGGACCGGACGCATCCGGCTCGGCGCGTTCTGGCTGCGTCGCCTGCGCCGCCTGCTGCCGGCCCTGGTGGTCGTACTCGTCGTCGTGGTCGCGGTGTTCCCGTCGATGCTGTCCCGCACCGAGGTCGAGTTGCTGCGCGCTGACGCCTATGCCGCGCTGTTCTACGTGGCGAACTGGTGGATGATCTACCGCGGGGACGGCGACTACTTCGCCCAGACGGCGGCCCCCTCGCCGCTGCAGCACACCTGGTCGCTCGGCATCGAAGAGCAGTTCTACCTGCTGTGGCCACTGCTGGTCGTGGCGCTGCTCGCAATCGCCCTCCGCCGGGCCCTCGTCTGGGTGTGCCTGCTCGGCGTCGCGCTCTGCGCCGTCGCCGCGTACCTCCGCTACGACCCGATCGACGTCAACCGTGCCTACCTGGGCACCGACACCCGGGCGCAGGCACTGCTCATCGGATGCGCACTCGCCGCCGTCCTGGCCCGCCAGCAACCAGTTCCGGCGACGCCGGCGGAGCGAAACCAGCCGGCAGTTCCGGCGACGCCGGCGGATCGAAACCAGCCGGTAATTCCGGCCAAGGCGGCGGCCGTTATACACGTCATGGCCGGGATGGGGCTCGTCATCACGGGCTGGCTGTGGACTCATGCATCGGGCACGGATGGGCTGCTCTACCGCGGGGGGTTCGCGGTGGGCGGGCTCGCGGTCGCGGCCGTGCTGGGGCACAGCGTCCTCGCGCCGGAGGGGTTTATCGCCCGCGTACTCGGGCTCGCGCCGCTGGTGTGGCTCGGCCGCATCTCCTATGGCGTGTACCTCTGGCATTGGCCGCTGTTCCTCTTCGTGAACGGCGAGCGTACGGGGCTCACGGGACCGGCGCTGTTGGTCACGCGGGTGGGGCTGACCGTCGCCGTCGCTGCGGTGTCGTACGTGCTCATCGAGCAGCCGATCCGACGGGGACAGTGGCCGGCTCCGATCTCCCGCCTCAGGGTCCGGGTCGGTGCCCGCGTCGCAGCAGCCGGCGGCACGGCGGTCGTGGGGGCGAGCGCTCTGGTCATCTTCGTGGCCACCATCCCCGCGCCCCCGACACCCCATCTCGCCGCAGAAGCGACGCCACCGTCCTCGACACCGCAACCGTCGTCGACGGTGCCCTCTCCGATGGAGCGCGCGTCGCGGATGCCGGGCGTCGAGCCGAGGATCGCCTTCTTCGGCGACTCCGTCGCGTGGACGCTCGGCACTTACCTGCCCGCGTACCCGGGGGTGACCGTGACGGTGCCCGCCATGCAGGGCTGCGGCATCGCGCGGTTGCCCGACATCATCTACGTCGGCGAGCCGCACACGAACTACGAGTACTGCGACGTCTGGGACAGCGTCTGGCGCCAGAACGTAGCCGCCATGGACCCGGACATCGCGGTCATCCTGCTCGACCGATGGGAACTCATGGATCGGCGGCTCGGTGAGGACTACCAGCACGTCGGGCAGCGAGGATTCGACGCCTATCTACGCCTAGAGCTGGAGCTGGCACTCTCCATTGTGGGCGCACGGGGCGCGCACACGGTGCTGCTGACCGCGCCGTACACCCGACGGGCCGAACGCCTGGACGGTGGACTCTACCCCGAGGACCGGCCCGAGCGGGTCGACGCCTGGAACCGGCTGCTGCGACGGGTGGCTGCCGAGCATCCGCAGACGGTGACGGTCATCGACCTCAACCGCCGGGTCTGCCCCGACGGCGAGTTCACCTGGTCGATCGACGACCTGCGGATCCGCAGCGATGGCCTGCACTTCACCGAAGAGGGCGTGCAGGAATGGATCGCGCCGTGGCTCATGCCGCAACTGATGAGCATCGCCGTCAACGGGCCGTAGCCGGCATGTGCTCCACAAGAGACGTGCGCCCCAAGCGACGTGCCCCACGCAGACACGCGCCTCGCGTCAGGTCAGGTGCGCCGTGTCGTTGACCGCACGGACGGCCACGCCGCCATCGGGCCAGTAGTCGACCAGTGAGATTCCGGCCGCGTCCAGGAAGAGCCGGTACAGCAGGGTATCCGTGGCCTCGAGCGCGTCCCGTAGCACCAGCTTGATCGGGGTCACGTGACTCACCACGACCACCGCTTGCCCCACGTGCTCGGCGACGAGACGCGTCACGGCCGGCCGCACCCGGGCGTCGACGTCGCGGAACGACTCGCCGCCCGGCGGTGCGACCGACGTCGAGGCCAGCCACGCGGCCATCTCGGCGGGCCAGCCGCGCTGCACCTCCGCGTAGGTGAGCCCCTCCCACGCCCCGAAGTCGCACTCCACGAACGCCTCGTCGATCGTGACCGGAACCGCGAGCCGGGGCGCGATGAACTCGGCCGTCCGCCGGCTACGGGTCAGCGGGGAGGAGACCAGCACCGGGTCGGCCCGCGGGCCGAGCATGGTCGCGAGCCTGGTCGCGACGGCCTCCGCCTGCGTCTCCCCCTCCGGACTGAGGTCGATGTCGCCGCGACCCGAGTAGCGCCGCTCGACGGTCAGCGGGGTTGCCCCGTGCCGCACGAGGATGAGCCGCGCCGCTTCACTCGCCGGCGGCGGCGCCCAGCGCGCCGGCCGGGCCGCCGCGGAGTCCACACCGGCGGCCGGGGGGAGGTCGGTGGCCGGCAGCGGCCGCCCGTCCATCGCGGCGTTGGCGAGCGCGTCGGCGGCCACGTTCTGGTCCCGGGGCACCCAGGTGAACCGGACGGACTCGAACCGGGTCGCCAGCGACGCCGCCTGGGCGGCCAGCGGGCGGAGGCCGGCGTTCTTGATCTGCCACCGGCCCGACATCTGCTCGACCACGAGCTTGGAGTCCATGCGCACCTCGACCTCGACCGCGCCGAGGTCGGCCGCGGCGCGCAGGCCGGCGAGGAGACCGGAGTACTCGGCCACGTTGTTCGTGGCCACGCCGATGCTCTCGCCCAGCTCGACGAGCACCTCGCCCGTCGCGACCTCCCGCACGACGGCGCCGTAGCCGGCCGGCCCGGGGTTGCCCCGCGCACCACCGTCGGCCTCGACGACGACGTGCAGCCGCCGCGCTCGGGCCACGTTGCCTCCTTCGCTCGCGACGGCGAGGGCTCCCCCGCGCCCGCTCCTCGCCGGCGGTTATACGCCTGACTCTTCGGTGCGCACGAGGATGCGCCGGCACTCCTCGCACTGGATCACCTCGTCGGGCGGGGCCGAGCGTACGCGCGCCTTCTCGGATCCTGACAGCTCCAGCCGGCAACCGCCGCACCGGCCGTGGCGCAGCAGCGCGGCCCCCATGCCGGTCGACTCGCGCACCTTCTCGTAGAGGCCCACGAGGTCGGCCGGCAGCTCGGCCGCGAGGGGGGCCCGCGCGGAGGTCTTCTGGTCCAGGTCCTTGTCCAGATCGGACAGTGCCGAATCCCGGCGCTCCTGGGTCTGGCTCCGGTTGCCGCGGGTGGACTCCAGCCGAAACACGGCGTCATCCAATGTGGACTGCGCTTCTTCCCGCTTCTCCATGAGTTCCAGCTCGGCGTCCTCCAGCTCGCCCTGGCGCCGGGCGAGCGTGGCGAGCTCGTGCTGCAGGGCCTCCAGCTCCTTGGGCGGACTCGTGCCGGCGTCGAGTCGGGCCCGGTCGCGGTCGGCGCGCGCTCGGACCTGCTCCACGTCGCGGTCGATGCGCGCGATGTCGCGGTCCAGGTCGTCGACGGAGACCTGCGCCTTGACCCGCTCGTCCTCGAGCGTCACCAGCTCGCGGTCGAGCCGGTCGAGCTCGGCGTGCTCGGGCAGGGTGCGTCGCCGGTGCGCGAGCTGGGCGAGCGAGGTGTCGAGCTCGGCCAACTCCAGGAGGCGGCGCTGCGATGGGGGGTCGGCCTTCACGGGGGCGCTCCTTATGCCGATTTCTGCGGGGACGCGTGCACGGTCCAGGCGTCGGTCACGACGTCGGAGACGACGACGTCGAGACCCAGGCCGGTGCGCAGCTCATCGGCGAGCATATCGAGCCAGGGCCGTTCCGTTGCCCAATGTGGAGCGTCGAGCAGCGCCGGTCCGCCACCGTCGACGTGCTCGCTGGCGGGGTGGTGCCGCAGGTCGGAGGTGAGGTAGGCATCCACCCCCGCGGTGGCGACGTCGGAGAGGAACGCGTCGCCGGAACCGCCGACGACGGCGAGCGTCGACACGGGGCGGTCGGGGTCACCGGCCCCACGCACCCCGACGGCGGTGGTGGGCAGCAGCCGCTCGAACTCGCCGACCAGGTCGCGCAGCGGACGGGGCGGGTCGAGGCGCCCGATCCGCCCGGGGTGCGGCACGTCGGCCCGCAGCGGCCGGACGTCGCGAAGCCCGAGCCGGGCCGCGAGCGCGTCACCCACGCCGGGATTCGCGACGTCAGCGTTCGTGTGCGCCGTGTAGACGGCGACCTGCTCCCGGATCAGCCGATGCACCAGCGCTCCCTTGTACGAGGTCGTGGCGACACTGTGGACACCGCGCAGGAGCAGCGGGTGGTGCACGACCAGCAGCTGGGCGCCGACGGTGATCGCTTCCGTCACCGTCGGGCGCACACAGTCGACCGCGAGCAGGACACGGCGTACGGGCTGCGCGGGATCACCGACAACGAGCCCCACCCGATCCCACTCCTCGGCGGTGGCCGGAGGGTACCGCGCCTCGATGGCCGCCACGACCCGCGCGAGCGGCACGCCCGGCCCCTCCTCCTCCACGAGTGCCGAGGCTACCAGCGCAGGCGCCGGTCAGGGCCGGGGTGCGGCGGTGGCCGCGGACAGCCCGATCTGATCCACGAGTTCGAGCATCCCGGGGGCGGGTGGGCCACCGGTGCGGCGCATCAGCTCCACGACCAGCTCCTGCGCGTCGGGACGGCAGCGCACCTCGTTGGGCGCCAGCCGGTCCGCCTCGACCAGCGTCTCCCCAGCCCGCGGCAGGTTGCCTACCTGGGTGTACGCGCGAGCGAGGTCGAGCATGTGGCTCGCCCGGCGCTCCGGCAGCATCGCCGCGTATCCACTTGGATCAATTCCATCGTGGGTGCGCAGCGCCCGGGCGGCCTCGCCGAGCTCGACCTCCGCGGCGACCTGGTAGAAGGCCACATTAGTCGGCCCGAAACTCGTCCAGTAGAAGTTCTCGTCCCCGACCTCCTTCGCCGCCGCTTCCGCCGCAGCGAGCAGGTCACGCACCGTCGACGCGTCGCCCAGCCGGGCCGCCGCGAGCGCTCCGCGCAGCAGCACCAAGCCGTAGACCGACAGTCGCTGCGGCGTGGCGTGGTGGTCGTCGCGTGGGGCGACCTGGTTGGCGACGTTCACGCTGATCTCCAGGGCTGGCCGCACGCGGCCCAGCGCGGACAGCGCGGCCGCCACCTGGTCCGTGGCCAACGCCGCGAGCAGCTCATCGCCCGCCCGCTGGCAGACCATCGTGGCGCGGTCGGCCGCCAGCCAGGCCAGGTCGTGCTCGCCGAGCTTGCGCAGCGTCGACGAGGCGATCTGGTAGACCTCGGCCAGCAGGTAGGCACTGGTGCAGGCCGCGTCGCCCTCGCCACAGCCGTCGGCCGCCTGCGCGTCGCGGATCAGCTTGGGCAGCGTCTTCGCCAGACTCGCGTAGTTGGCGTGTTGGAAGGTCATCCACGCGTGGTCGACCGACTTGCGCAGGTCAGGCAGCGGCATCGGGGCCCACGCTTGAACGTACAAGGCGCTGATCTTGTCGTAGCGCTCGAGTGCGGCCCGGATCGCGGCCACCTCGACCTGGTTCACCCCGGTCCCCTCGGGCCGCCGGGCCGGTTCCCGGCCACCGTTCATAAGCACTGATACATCGACCTGGAGGACATCGGCGATCTCCGCGATCGTCGAGAACTTGTCGAGATTCCGTACCCCCCGCTCGACCTTGTCCACCCAGCTTTTCGACTTGCCCAGCCGATCAGCGAAGACCTGCTGAGACATCCGACGTCGTGTCCGCCAGTAGGCAACCCGCCGCCCCACAGGTTGGTCCAGCACCGCGCCTCCCCTCACCCACTCCGCCCGGCGGCGCGACGCGCGAGCGGTCGCCTCCCTTATCCCCCCAGAGCCGTGTCCCGTAGGACACGACGGTGATCCGGTGATCCGGCGCCCGCATCATGTGCGCGTCGCCGAGTGCGACTCAGCCGTCTTCACCTGCAAGTTGCATAACGCGGTTTCCGTGGTCAACGAGCGACCGAAGACGGAGTGACGGATCTTGATTCGTAACGAGGACGGGGAATGGCCTCTGGATTGTTGTGTGGCAGCGGGGCGTGCTGCTTCTCTGCTTCTTCGTGTTTCCTCGTGCTTGTTCACGCTACGCCGGGCGCGGGGTGGTAGTCATGCCCGGTGTCCTATTGATAGCGGAGTGTTACATATGCCGAGCGGTCTGTCCCACAGTGTCGCGCCACGCAGGCTATGAAAATTGGGAACTTCCGTGTGTTTCGTGTCGCTCGTGCACACGCAGTTCGCGCAGCCGTTGTATGGACGGCAAACCGCGTCTTATTTGTCCGATGTAGACCATGCACTGCTGAACGTTGAACCACCGACCACTGTGGACGGTCAACGCCGTCCGTCGAGGCAGCTCGGCCGCTGAGCGGGCAAGAGTCAGCATCTGACCTTGCCGGGTCAACGCCCGACCGGTCAGAGTCACTGGCCGACCGGCCAGATCAGCTTCCGACCGAGCTCTTGAGCTCCTCGATGAGCTGCGGAGAAATGATCTCACCGGCCCGGTTGGCGAAGACCGCCATCTCGTAGGCGAGGTTTCCGAGGTTCGCCTGCCGGGTCGCCAGCACCCCGAGCGTGGCGCCGGCGCTGATCGAGCTGACCATCAGGTAGCCACCTTCGAGATCGATGATGACCTTGTTCGGCTCGCCGAGGTCGTACACCTTGCCAGCGCCATGGGCGAGGCTGATGACGGCCGAGGTGATCGCCGCGAGACGGTCGGCGTTGTTACGGTCCAGCTTGTTCGACATGGCGATCAGCAGCCCGTCGGCCGAGACCGCGATCGCATCGATCACCTCCGGGGTGTTCCCGGCGAACTGGTTCACCAGCCAGTTGAACTGCTGGGCCTCGGTACTGAGCTGACGTTGGGCGTAGACCGTCATTGATGCCTCTCCGCAAGGGTGGTTCGGTGGTCAATTTCTGTCTCCACCGGTGTGATTTGGGAGTGGAGCTCCCCGTCCTCGACAGTGGATCGGGGATCGGGTTCCGCCGCCGGGTTCCCGGCTGCGCGGGCAAATCCGGAAAGGTATGCGTTGAGGGCCTCCCGTTCCCGCTCGGGGTCGCGAGTCCGCACGCCGTTGGGTGCCCCACTGACGGGCGCACCTGTCACGGGAGCCGCGCTGACCGGCGCGGCGGCGATCGCGGCCAGACCGTCGCGGGTGGCCAGCCAGGGGAAGGGACCGGACCGCGCGGCACTCTCGATCGCCGCGGCCGCCATGGGCGGCACGATGCCCAACCCCCCGGGGCCGCTAGGTGCCGACGCGGGGGTGAGCAGCCGGGCCGGGATGCGTACGAACGCCGTGATGCCGCGGCTGGTCGAGCTCTCAAGTCGGACGGCCAGCCCGTGCCGGCGAGCGACTCGGCCCACCACGAACAGGCCGAGCACCCGGGTCGGCGCCACGTCGAGGCGTTCCCGCTCGACGAGGCGGCGGTTCTCCTCCTCGATGCGCGACGGGCTCATACCGAGCCCCTGGTCGACCACCGCGATGGTGCAGTCGGCGGCGAACGAGACATCCCGGTCGTAGGCGGCGCCCACCCGTACCGACGAGCCCGGCGGCGTGAAGCTCGTTGCGTTCTCGAGCAGCTCCGCGAGCAACAGTCGCAGGTCCGGCGCCACCTCGGCGGAGATGGCCACGTCCGGGATCGGCTCGACGACCTCTACTCTCTTAAACTCCTCAATCTCAACCAGAGCGGCGTCGATCACCGTGGCGAGCCGGGCCGGCATGGCGGTGAGCTGCGGGTCGACGGTGCCCGAGACCACCAGCAGCGAGTCGGCGCTGCGGCGCAACCGGGTGGTGAGGTGCTCGAGCTGGGACAGCGTCTCCCGGGTCGCGGGGTCGCGCTCGGTGCGGGAAAGCCCTTCGATGATCTGCAACTGGCGGCCGACGAGGTTCTGGGTGCGCCGGGACACGTTGGCGAACATGGTGGCGACGTTCGCCCGGGCACTCGCCTGGCGTTCCAGCAGCATCGCCGCGGTCGACTGCACGCGGTTGACGGCCGCGGCAAGGTCGCCGATCTCGTCATCGCTGTCGACATCGACCGACGCGAGCTCCGGCGGCGCGACATCGAGCGCCTCTGAGTCGGCCACGCGGACCAGTTCGGCGCGGGACAGCTCGGCCACCGCGCCGACCGCCCGCCCGAGGCGCCCCAGCGGCCGCGCGATCGAGCGGCTCACCGTGACCGCGAGCACCACCACGAGGAAGAACACCGCCGCCGCACCGGCCGCGACCCCTACGGCCGTCCGGTTGGCGGCGGCGGCGTCGCGCTGCGCCGAGAGGGCCGCCTCGCGGGCGACGCGGTCCTGAGCGAGGCGGCGCAGGCCCGTGTAGGTCAGCGCGGCCGTCAGCGCCGCGGAGACATCCGCCGCTGAGCGGGGTCGGTTGCCGTTGAGGACGCTCTGGACATGGTCACGCAGCCGTTCGCCCGCCGCGCCGCTCTCGACCATGTCCACAAGGGACACCTGGTCCGGATCGACCAGCTGTTTGAACCGGATCAGGTGGGTCGTGTCCGCCTCCTGCGCCGTGCGCAGCAGCGTCGTGGTGAACTCCGGGCTCGAGGCCGCGCCGACGACGATGGCCCCGGCACTGCTGGCCTCCTCGTTTGAGCGCATGAGCGAATCGAGGGCGAGCAACTCGCGCAGCCCGTCGGCGTCGGCGACGTCGGGTCGAGCCAGACCCAACGAGTCCATCAGCGACAGGACGGCGATCCGGTAGGAGTAGTACGTCGCGATGGTGTTGATGCTCCGGTCGATGACGCGCGTCCGGACCGCGTGCAGGGCGTCGAGCTGTGGCCGGGAGCGATCGATGATGTCGGCGGTGCGTGGATCGTCGGACAGCCGGGACGTCTCGGCCACCGCGGTCTGGCCCTGCCGGACGATGGCGCTGCGCTCGAGCGTGGGAAGCACGAGGTAGCCGAGTGCGAGCAGTCGCTCCTGCTGCAGCGTCTGGATCAGCCCGCCGATCTCGCGCGCGGACAGCGCCGTCTCCTCGGTGGCGGCGTAGGCCTGCGCCTCGCCGACGCGTTCCAGGGTGAACGCGGACATCACCAGGGCCACAGCGGTGAGCGGTATCGCGAGCAGAACCCCCAGCTTCTGCCGGATGCGCAGCCTACCGAGCATGTCCGGTTCTCCGTGTCCCCGAGTCGGCTAGGTCGCCGCCGCGCCGGGCCGGGGCGTCACGCCCCGTGGGCTCGTCGCGGGCGGGCAGCGCGGGGAACCCACGCCCGCCGGTGGTCGGCTCCTCGACGGGGCGGCCCTTGCGCCGGAAACGCTGGCGATCGGGCAGCGCCAGCAGGCCCAGCATCACGATGCCGAGCAGCGCTGCGGCCACACAGGCGATCACCGTGAACCGCCGCTCCAGGCCCAGGCGCTCGGCCCGGACCGCCAGCAGGTCCTCCAGCTCCTGGAGCAGCAGGTGGGTCAGTGCCGTTGCCGCAGTGAAGACCCGGCTCGCGTTCTGGGCCATCGCCGACGGGTCCACGGTGGTCGCGAGCTCCTGCAGCATGGTCGGCGGGGCGAACGCATCGGCCGCGGCCCCGAACGCGTCTAGCCGCTGGACGATGTTGGTGCCGAGATCGGAGCTCTCGGTGAAGTCCACGCTCGTGGTCAAGCCCGTGGTCACCCGTTCCGCGTCGGACGCGACGTTGAAGCGGGCGACGGCCGCACGCACCGCGTCCTCACCGGAGAGCTCTCCCGTCTCCCCGGCCAAGGCAACGAGATCGGCCGCCCGCCCGGCGTAGACCATCGCGTGGGGCAGGCGCACGGTCGCTGCGTCCATCAGGTAGTACGTATCGAGATCCGGGTCATGGATGAGGTGCGAGTTGTCCCCGATGACCCTGATCAGGTCGACGGTGAGATCGACGAGCGAGGCGTACCGCTGGTAGGCCGGCCGGCCGGTCTCCTCCGCCGAGAAGGCCGCCTGCACCTGGTCGCTGAGGTCGCTGAGGCGCTGAGAGGTCTGGAGGTCGTCGCCGAAGAGGCCGTCCGGCTCGAACAGCTCGACCAAGGCCGTCTGTACGCCCGCCTGATCCACGGCCTCGCCCCGCACTGCCGCGGACTGGGCCTCGACCAGCTCCGTCAGCAGGGTCGTCATCGGGTGCAGCATCGCGGCGCCATGGGCCTCAAGCCGTACGACCTCGCTGTCCGCCACGCTGGATGACCACAGCTGACGGGCTACCCCGGCGAAGACCGCCGAAACCGTGAGGAGACAGATCACCAACACGGCTGTGCGCACCGGGGAGCGGCCACCGGTCGGTGGGCTCGCGAGTCCCCCTTCGGCAGCGGACGGCCGGCTCGCAATCCTCGTCGGCGTCGCCACGGGCGGTGCTCCTTTACTCCCCTACGCCGCTGTCCTGCGCTGTCTTCGGCGTGGGTCCACGCCGTCGGGCGCGCAGTTGTGCTCCGCGCTGCGCCGCAGCGGCCGCGCGCCCACGCTCGAGTGGCGACCGACGGCGTGGTCGCCGACCGCGCCAGTGAGCACCTGCGATCTGCTCCAGCTCCGCTCGCGTCGCCGGTGGCTCCCCCAACCAAGGGGCCAGCTTGAGAGCGCGACAACTCCCTGGTCCGGTCCGCGACCGCTCCTTATCGTGGTCCCCGGTCCGGCGCTGCGGAACCCACGCTGACCGTTCGGACACAATTCCCCGCCTGAATGTCCGGTGCGCATGCACGCGCCTAACCGGCATGTCTGACATATACGGCTCATTGTGAGCGGGACGGCCGCTGCCGGTTGAATGAACACATGCGGTCCGTTGATGAGATCGGCAACGAGTTGTACGCCCTGCCGCCCGCCGCGTTCACGTCAGCGCGGGACACCGCGGTGGCCCAAGCGCGGCAGCGCGGCGACCAGGAGGGCGCCCGCACGCTGGCCGCACTGAAGCGGCCCACCCAGGGCGCGCACTTGGTCAACCTGCTCGCGCTGCGCCAGCCCGACGTGATCGACGAGCTGATCGCCCTCGGCGAGGCGATCCGCTCCGCCCAGGGCACGGTCTCCGCCGCCGACCTGCGTGACCTGACCACCCGACGGCGCGCCGCGGTCGGCACGGCGCTCGCGGCGTGCCGGTCACTGGCCACCGAGGAGTCCGGCGAGCCGACCGCCGCGCAACTCGCCGAGGCGGAGTCGACCCTCGGCGCGGCGATGGCGGACCCGGACGCCGCCGAGCTGGTCCGCTCCGGCCGCGTCGTGAAGGCGCTGTCCTACGCCGGCTTCGGCGCAGGGTTCGGCACGACGGCGCCCCTGCGGGCGCCGACCGGCGGGCAGGCCGTACGGGAGCCGAAGCCCGTACGCTCCGGGGCGCAAGCCGGACGGCCGGGGACGAAGGCCGTACGGGCGGAGCCGGAGGCTCCGGCGGGACCGGAACCCGAATCGGCGGACGTCGCCCGCCAACGGCGTGTAGCCGAGCAGGCCGCGTGGGAGCGGCTGGCGCAGGCCGAGGCGGATCTGAACGCCGCCCAGGCCGAGGAGCGCACCGCGAACGAGGACATGGACCGGATCGCCGACGAGATCACCCAGCTACGGGCGGACCTCGACGCCGCCGGAAGGCGTGTGCGCACCGCTCGGGGCGCCCGGCAGGCCGCCGAACGCGCGGCCTCGCTCGCCCGGCGCGAGGTCGCGGCACTGTCCACAGAGGAGAGAGGCCGGTGAGCGCGCCCGACCCGGCCGACTTGACCGCCCGCCTCCAGCGGGTCCTGGGACGGCTGGCCCGGGTGCTGCGGCGCGAGGCACCGAGCGCGCTCGGTCCCGGTTCGCTGTCGGCGCTGTCCACCCTCGCTGCCGAGGGTCCGCTGCGCCCCAGCGACCTCGCCGCGCGCGAGGGGGTACGTCCGCCCACCATGACCAGGATGCTCACCGTGCTCGAGGAGGGCGGATACGTCATCCGGACCGTCGACCCCGCCGACCGGCGGGCAAGCCTGCTCGCGATCACCGAACTCGGCGAGCAGACAGTCCTCGGCATCCGCAACGCCCGGGCCGGACAGCTCGCCCGGCACCTCGCCGAGCTGAGCGGTGACCAGCTGCGGCTGCTCGCCAAGGCCCTGCCCGTCCTCGAGGCGCTCGCCGGCACCCAGGCGCCACCCGAGCCCACAGTGAACTCCGACAACGCCGCGGCTCATCGCTGACGCCCGCGTAGGCAGGGTGGAGCGAGGCAGCGACAACAGTTACTGGGATTGCGGTTGAGCCGGAGCGGCGGCGGTGGCAGGGTTGGCCGGCGTCATTCGAAGGCTGGCGTTTCGGACCAGCCACGACGAAGGGGCAGTCAACGGTGCATGCCGCGATCCGGGGCCGGCTCCGGCTGCTGGGCATGCTGCGCGCCGCGGGCGTCGCGCCCGTCGCCGGGATCGCCGCCATCGGGCTCGTCGCCAGCCTCGTCCCGGCCGCGACAGCGGTGACCCTCGCCTGGCTCATCGGGCGGCTCGACGGCGCCGTCCGGGCCGGAGACGGCGTGCTGGCCTCCCTCGCGCTCCCGCTCGCCGCCCTCGCCGGAGTCATGCTCGGTGGGCACGTCCTCGACGCCGTTCG
>JBQGBY010000136.1:0-35105 GCA_052038195.1 Micromonosporaceae bacterium
CTTCGACCCGGAGACCGGCGAGTGGCTCGAGGGGTACGACAAGCAGCGCGAGGAGTGGGAGCGGCAGTACGCCGAGGCCCGCCAGCGCTGGGAGGCGCACACCAAGCAGGTGCAGACCGCCCGTGCCGTGGAGGGTGCGCCTCCGCCGAGCGCCGAGAAGGAGGCGAAGGAGCCCAAGGAGCCCAAGGCCGCCAAGCCGGCCGAGGAGCCGCAGGGCACTCTCGCCACCGACGAGGCACTTGCCGCGCTGAGGGAGAAGTTGGCCGGCGGCAAGAGCTGAGACCGTACGACGCAGAAGGGCGCCCTCCACGGAGGGCGCCCTTCCTCGTGGGCTTCCGTTGTCGTGGCCTCCGCTGTCGCGCGCGTCTTGTCGGTTGTCGGCGCACTGGCGCTCACCGTGACCCTGGCCGGATTGATCTTGTCGATGTCATACTGTCGGCGTGCTGATGGTCGGACTCACCGGTGGCATCGGATCGGGCAAGAGCGAGGTGGCCCGGCGCCTGGCCGAGCTGGGCGCGGTGGTCATCGACTCGGACGCACTGGCCCGGGAGGTCGTCGCGCCCGGGACGGACGGGCTCGCCGAGGTCGTCGCCGCCTTCGGCCCCGAGGTGCTCACCCCGGACGGGGCGATGGACCGTTCCGCCGTGGCCCGACTGGCCTTCGGTGACGACGAGAAGCGCCGGCGGCTGGAGGCGATCATCCACCCGCGCGTACGGGAGCGCGCGACCCGCACCATCGCGGCCGCACCGCCCGACGCCGTCGTCGTCAACGACATCCCGTTGCTCGTCGAGTCGGGCACGGCGAGCAACTTCGATCTCGTGATCGTGGTGCTGGCGAGCGAGGAGGTCCGCCTGGCCCGGCTGGCCGGGCACCGCGGGATGAGCGAGGAGGAGGCGCGGGCCCGGTTCGGCGCCCAGGCCACCGACGAGCAGCGCCGGGCGATCGCCGACGTCGAGATCGTCAACGAGGGCACCGTCGAGGAGCTGAGGTCAACCGTCGACGCCGTCTGGGACCAAGTCATCCGTCCCCGCCTCACCCACCACTGAGGCCCAGCCCGTACGGACATCCCGAGCAGGACCCCGACGTACCGCAACCACCGCGCCGACCGCACCCACCCCGCCACCGCAACCCACCGCGGGGGCCGGCGGCCGACGACAAGCGCGCTAGTCCGCAACCACCACGGGGGTCTGAGGGCCGACGACCAACGCGCATGTCCGCAACCACCGCGGCGGTCCGGAGGCCAGCCGCCACCGCGCTTGTCCGCAACCACCGAGGGGGGTCCGGGGGCGAAGCCTCCCGGCGTGGGGTCTGGGGGCTCGGCCCCCAGGTGTAATGCCGCAGCGGGCCGTGCGAGTCGCGCCAGCGCGAGCAGAGGGTGACCCCCGAGCTGCGGCCGCCCGCGCCTGCCGGGGAGCATTGCGCTCCTCCGCCCAGGGAGCCGTGGGCTTCTACCCGGGCGCCGGTGCGAGCCGCCGGTGTGGGGGCGGGCCGCTGTACCGGTCGGCCGTCGCGGACGGCCTACGCGACGACGTTATCGCGGAAGTGACCGGACACACAATGGAAATCTTCGGCCATCTTCGATTGACCGGGGCGTGCAGGCGTACGTCTGTCGGGTTTCGCCCTGGAAGGGAGTCGTTCCCGAACATTGAAGCCTCGTCGAGTGTCAGGGGCGGGGCGTAGGTTCGTCGGCATGAGCGAGCGTCAGCGAGCGAATCAGCGGGGAGGGCGCGCTTGTGCCTTATGCCCGCCCGGAGCGGAGCGAGGACGGGCATGAGCCTGGAGATTCCTCGGCTGGACGGCACGCTGTCGGTGGTCCACGACTACACCCCCTCGGGCGACCAGCCGACCGCGATCGAGGAGCTGGCCAAACGGGTCAAGGGTGGCGCCCCGCACGTGGTGCTGCTCGGCGCGACGGGCACAGGGAAGAGCGCGACCACGGCGTGGCTGATGGAGAAGCTGCAGCGTCCGACCCTGGTACTGGCGCCCAACAAGACGCTCGCGGCGCAGTTGGCCAAGGAGTTCCGGGAGCTCATGCCCAACAACGCGGTCGAGTACTTCGTGTCGTACTACGACTACTACCAGCCCGAGGCGTACATCCCACAGACCGACACCTATATCGAGAAGGATTCGTCCATCAACGAGGAGGTCGAGCGGCTGCGGCACTCCGCGACCATGTCGCTGCTCACCCGCCGCGACGTCGTGGTGGTGGCGACCGTCTCGGCCATCTACGGCCTGGGCACTCCACAGGAGTACCTGGACCGGTCGGTCAAGCTGCGCGTCGGCGATGAGGTGGAGCGGGACAAGCTGCTGCGACGCCTGGTCGACATTCAGTACACGCGCAACGACATGGCGTTCAACCGCGGCACGTTCCGGGTGCGCGGGGACACGCTGGAGATCATCCCGGCGTACGAGGAACTGGCCGTACGGGTGGAGATGTTCGGCGACGAGGTCGAGAAGCTCTACTACCTGCATCCGCTGACCGGTGACGTGGTGCGCGAGGTGCCTGAGTTGCTCATCTTCCCCGCCACGCACTACACGGCGGGCCCGGAGCGGATGGAGCGGGCGCTGCGCGGCATCGAGGCCGAGCTCGAGGAGCGCCTCGCCGAGCTCGACCGGCAGGGCAAGCTGCTGGAGGCGCAGCGGTTGCGGATGCGCACGACGTACGACGTGGAGATGATGCGTCAGGTCGGGTTCTGCTCCGGTATCGAGAACTACTCGATGCACATCGACGGACGCGAACCGGGTAGTCCGCCACACTGCCTGCTCGACTACTTCCCCGACGACTTCCTCACGGTCATCGACGAGTCGCACGTGACGGTGCCTCAGATCGGCGGCATGTATGAGGGCGACGCATCCCGTAAGCGCGTGCTGATCGAGCACGGGTTCCGGCTGCCGTCGGCCGCCGACAACCGGCCGCTGCGCTTCGACGAGTTCGAGGAGCGGGTGGGGCAGACCGTCTACCTCTCGGCCACGCCCGGCCCGTGGGAGATGGGGAAGGTCAAGGGCGACGCCGTCGAGCAGGTCATCCGGCCGACCGGGCTGGTCGACCCGGAGGTGGTGGTGAAGCCGACCAAGGGCCAGATCGACGACCTCATGCACGAGATTCGGTCCCGCAGCGAGCGCGACGAGCGGGTGCTGGTGACCACGCTGACCAAGAAGATGGCCGAGGACCTCACCGACTACCTGCTCGAGCACGGCATCCGCGTGCGGTACCTGCACTCCGAAGTGGACACGCTGCGCCGGGTGGAGCTGCTGCGCGAGTTGCGCCGCGGTGACTACGACGTCCTGGTCGGGATCAACCTGCTGCGGGAGGGTCTCGACCTGCCGGAGGTGTCACTGGTGTCCATTCTGGACGCCGACAAGGAGGGTTTCCTGCGGTCGGGCACGTCGCTGATCCAGACCATCGGCCGAGCGGCGCGTAACCTGGCCGGCCAGGTACATATGTACGCCGATAAGATCACGCCGTCGATGGCAGCCGCGATCGAGGAGACCAACCGCCGCCGGGCCAAGCAGGTCGCATACAACGAGGCGAACGGCATCGACCCGCAGCCGCTGCGGAAGAAGATCGGCGACATCCTCGACGACATCTACCGCGAGGCTGAGGAGAGCGACGCCCTCGTCGGCCACGGGCCGGGCGGCGCGATCGTCGGCGGCAGCGGCCGGCAGATGTCGCGCGGCAAGGCACCGGTCAAGGAGACCCGCAGCCGGGCGTCGAAGAGCATCAGCGCCCCCACCCAGGGCATGGCTCGGGCGGAGCTGGCCAAGCTCATCAGCCAGCTGACCGACCAGATGCTCGAGGCGGCGCGGGACCTGCAGTTCGAGCTGGCCGCCCGTATCCGCGACGAGATCGCCGAGCTGAAGAAGGAGATCCGCCAGATGGACGCCGCCGCCGCCCGCTGAGGGCCCGGGCGTTCGGCCTCGGTGTCAGTCGTCCTCGTCAGCCGGCAGGGTCGCGGCCAGTTCATTGAGGGTGGTCAAAATTGCCGCACGGCCGGCGTCGGTGAGCTTGCCGTCGTCGTGCAGGTCGTCCAGCTCGCGGCGCAGCTCGCTGATCCGGTCCGCCGCCCGGTCCGTGTCGCCGCGGTCGATGTTCCGCTCGAGCGCGTCGAGTTCCCGGGCCAGTTCGTCGGCTGAGCGGCGGTCGAGTTGACCGGCCGTGACCTGGGCGGCGACGGCGGCCCGCACCGCGTCGACCGTTCCGGCCTCCGGCCCGGGGGAGGCGGACGTGGCCGTCACGGTCACGCTGGGCCCGCCGCCCTGGTCCGGCGTGCCCGGCGGCTGGCTCCGCCCACTCAGCGTCAGCGACACCGCGAGCGCCGCCACCAACGCGGCGCCGACGGCGACGCCCGCGATGCCGAGTGGACCGAGGCGGAACGGGCCGCCGCGGTCGGCCGCGGGCATGGTCCGGGTCTGGGTCGTCGCCGCCCTCGTCACCACTGTCCTGGTGGGGACCGACGCCCGCGCCATCACACTCGTCGCGGCCGCCCCGGTCGTCCCGTCGGCGGAGGTGGCGGCGCCGGGGTGGCTGGCGCCCGCTTCGATGTGCACCAGATGGTCGCGGACCTCGGCCGCGGTGCTCGGCCGGTCGGCGGGATCCTTGGCCAGCAGTTGGGTGACCAGGGCGTCCAGGTCGGCCGGCAGGCCGGGGCGGAGTTGGGCCGGGGGTGTCGGCGCCTCATGCACGTGGCGCCATAGCACCCGGAGCGGATCGTCGCCGGTCAGCGGCGGTCGGCCCGTGAGCATGTGGTACAGCACACACCCGACGGCGTACAGATCGGTGCGGGCATCGACCTCGCCCGCCGTCGCCTGCTCGGGCGCCATGTACTCGCTGGTCCCGACCGCGGTCGCGGGGCCCGTCAGACCGGCCCGGCTGCTGTTCAGCAGCCGGGCGATACCGAAGTCACAGACCTTCGCGGTGCCGGTCGTCGTCAGGAGTACGTTCTCCGGCTTGATGTCGCGGTGCACCACCCCGGACCGGTGCGCGGCCTCGAGCGCGTCACAGATCTGGATCGTGACCGCGATCGCGGTGGCGACGTCGAGCGGGCCGCTCTCCAGGCGCCGCGCCAGGTTCTCACCGTCGACGAACTCCATGACCAGGTAGGGCACACCGTCCTCGGTCCCGACGTCGTAGCCGGCCACGATATTGGGATGCGCCAGCCTCGCCAGGGTCTTCGCCTCATGGTCGAGACGCCGCACCATGTCCGGATCCGCGAGCGCGGCGCCATCGAGCACCTTCACCGCAACCGGTCGGTCCAGCCGGAGGTCCGTACCGGCCCAGACCGCCGCCATGCCACCCCGGCCCAGCACGCTGCGCAGCTGGTATCTGCCGCCGAGCAGGCGCTCCGACCGTGTGTCCACGCCCCCACCCTGCCACACGATCGGCGCGCCGTCGGCTTCGCCGCGGTCCAGTGTGTGGCCAGGCCCACGTCCACAGTGCGGCGAGCGCCGCATGGTAGGCCATCGGTAGCCGCCCGACCGGTGGCGCCTGCTCCAGATAGGACGGTCCCCCGGCCCTACTCGCGGCGCCAGTCACGGTACTCGGGCGTCTCCCCCGTCCCCGCCAGCACCACGAACCGCGGCCGAACCCAGCAGAACAGCAGCCAGTCCACCACGACGAAGACGTGCCAGGCGGGATGAGTGTGGCGCCGAACACGAACCCGGCCCTCATCCGGTCGCACGGCTTCTGCTGCGACAGTTCGCGGTCCGCCGAGAGGACGGTTGACCACGATCACGGGTTGGCGTCGGCGGCGGCGAGAGCCTGATCGTCGGCGGCGAAGTCGTCGTCCGTATCGGCGGGCGGGTGGGCCAGGTGCCAGGCCACCGACCGGGCCAGGCCGGCGGTGGCGTCGGGGTGCCAGCTCAGCAGCCGAACGGCCTTCGCGCAGTCGACGAGGAGATGCTGGTCGATGCGCTTCGTCAGCGACAGGTCCTGCGGGACCACCGACTCCGGTACGGTCACCAACGCCGCCTCGTGGTTCGCCGCGGCGAGGATCTCGGTTGCCCACCCGTAGATGCTGCGCACCGACGGCTCGCCGATGTTGAGCACCTCGCCGGCCACGGCCGGGTTGGTGAGGCAGGCGAGGATCGCGGCGGAGACGTCGCCGACGTAGCCACGGGTCCACAGCCAGGTGCCCGCCCCGATCGGGATGCGCGTACGGCCGGCCCGGACGCGGCGCAGGATGAACTCCTCCCGACGCTGGTGGTCGTGCTCGCCGTAGACCATCGGCAGCCGTAGTACCGTGGCGCCTCGCTCCAGATAGGACGGTTCCACGTCGAGCTTCTCGTAGTCGCCGGGGCGCACGTCGCCGCCCCGGTAGATGTACCGGCCCTCGCGCAGCCGTCCGGTCTCCGCCACGGGTACGGGCTCACCCTCGCCGTCGAGCAGCACGTGGTGGAAAGCCTGGTACACGTCCATGCTCGACAGGAGGACCAGCCGGGTCTCGGGCAGGTACGGCAGGACACCGTCCACATCGGAGCGTGACATCGCGTAGGCGTCGATGATCGCGTCCGGTGCGAACGAGGCGACCGCGCCCGCGACGGCCGCGAAACCGGCCCGGTCGGTGTGCAGATGGGTGCACGGTGGCAGGTCAGCTGGCTCGTTCTCACCCCGGTGCACGACCTGCACCTCGTCGCCGCGGGCGACGAGGTCCTCCACCACACGGCGCCCGATGAACCGGGTCCCCCCGATGACCGTTACCCGCACGCCCTCCACCACAGCAGCCGGCGCCGGCGCCGGCAAGCGCCGTTCGCGGCCGGCGTAACCGGGGCGCCTGTGCGAGAATCGCCGGCATGTCCCAGCCCGCGCCCCCGCCCACCCTCACCGTCGACGGTCACCTCGCCGCGTTCCGGCGCGAGGGCGACCTGTTCGCCGTGGCTGTGGCGGCCGGAGATCTCGACGCGACGGTACCCACGTGTCCAGAGTGGACACTGCGAGACCTCGCCCACCACCTGGGCCGGGTGCACCACTGGGCCGCGGCGCATGTCGAGCAGGCTCGGGCACAGACGCTGTCCGACGCGGAGCAGGAAGCCGAGTGGGGTCCGATGCCGGCCGACGCCGACCTGGTGCCGTGGTACCGCACCGCGAACGCCCGGCTCGTGAAGGCCGTCGAGGCGGCGCCGCCGGATCTGGAGTGCTGGACGTTCCTGCCGAACTCCCCGACGCCGCGCGGGTTCTGGGCCCGGCGGCAGGCGCACGAGCTGGCCATCCATCGCGCCGACGCGCAGACGGTGATCGGGGCGGTCGACCCGGTCCCGGTGGGCTTCGCGGTCGACGGTATCGACGAGCTCCTGTTCGGGTTCTTCGGCCGGCGCCGGTCGCGGCTGCGTAGCGAGACGCCGCGTAGCCTCAGTGTGCGTACCGAGGCGGCGAGCTGGCTCGTCCACATCGGACACGAGGGCGCCTGGAGCGAGCGGAGCGACGCGGCGGGGGAGTGCACCGTTGCGGGCCCGGAGAGCGACGTCTATCTCGCGCTGTGGAACCGGCGACCCCTGCATGATCTGCAGACCGAGGGTGACGCGGGCGTGCTGGACCTGTGGACCCGTGCGGCCACGGTCCGCTGGACCTGATCCCGGCCTCGAAGATCCAACTCCGCGGTGAGATTTCCGAGTTTTCTCGGAAATCTCACCGGTGAGCGTCGGCGGGGGTGACCGCGGCGCGGATCCAGAGGGCGATGCGGCGCAGCAGGTCGGGCGAGGCGGCGTTCTCGGCGTGCCCGAACCCGGCCTCCAGCCACAGCTCCTTCGGCTCCTGGGCGGCGCCGAAGAGCTGCTCGGCGTGCTCGACCGGGAAGTAGTGGTCGGCATCGCCGTGCACGACGAGCAGGGGCACTGGCGAGATCCGTCCGGCCACCTCGTGCGGCGCCGCCGGGACCGGGTCCCAGCCGTCGGCGGCGATCCGGGTGCCCATGCCCAGCCGGCTGACCAGACGACCCATCGGGCGCTCGATGACCCAGTGGGCGCGGCGCATCGCCGGAGTGCCCCGGTAGTACCAGCGCGCAGGCCCGCTCACCGCGACCACCGCCACCGGTCCCGCCCAGGCGCCCAGCGCCTCCGACGTAGCGAGGGGGGCGGGCCCGGCCCGCAGACCCGCGTGGCGGACGACGATCGAGGCGCCCATGCTGAACCCGACGGTCGCCACCCGGGCATAGCCGAGCTCGCTGGCCCATTCGACCGCCGCCTGCAGGTCGAGAACCTCCCGGTCGCCGACCGTGCTGAGCCCGCCCGAACGACCGTGGCCGCGGAAGTCGAAGCTCACCACCCCGGCGAGCTCGGCGAGCGATGCCGCGGCGCGGCGCATGGCGGGGCGGCGCCACGAGCCGGTGAACCCGTGCGCGACAACGATGGCGAGCTCCTCCGACGGCCCGGGGTCGTGGTAGGCGTCGATGGCTGTGCCGTCGGCGGCGTACCGGGTCGCGCCAGCCGCCAGGCGACGCGCCGGTGTACCGAGAGGCGAGTCGGGACCCGATTCGACGTCGGTGGTCATGAGGCGACGGCGGCCGAGTCGGGGACGTCGCGGAAATGCTCCACTGTGGGCGGTGCCGCGAAGAAGGGACCGATGAGCCCCCGCCAGGTGGTGAATCGGTCGGTGCCCCGGAAGTCCACCTCGTGGGCCTGCAGCGTGGCCCACTCGACGAGGAGCACGAACCGGGAGGGCGACTCGATGCCCCGGGTCATCCGGACGGAGAGGCAGCCAGGAGTCGTCGCCAGCGTGTCGCGCGCGGCGCGGTACGCCGCGACGAACCCCTCCTCCTCGCCGGCCCGGATCTCGATGATCGCCACCTCCAGCACCATGCCGGCAGCGTACTGACCGGTCCGCCGCCGCCGCGACCCGGCTCATCCGGCCCGGCCGGCGGCGGTGGCGCGATCATCTGCCCGGCTCGATGTCGGCGAGCACCCGGTCGGCGGCGCCCGTGCGGGCGATGGCGTGCCAGCGCAGCCGGATGCCGGTCAGCGCAGTGACCGTCGACTGCACGGTGACCAGGTACATGAGCTGGCGGTAGACGATGAGCTGCAACGGAAGAGTCCACAGTGGAGTCAACCGCTCCCGGTCCAGTCGCAGCGCGTATCCGGCCGCCAGCAGCTGCAGGGCGGTGTAGCTCAGCCAGACCCCGGCCACCTGCGGCAGCGGGAGGAACAGCAGGCCGTACAGGGCATAGATGTCCACCGCCGGGGCCGCGAGCGGGAGCAGGATCTGGAACGCGATCAGGTACACCAGACCGCGGCGGCCGAGCTTGCCGGCCGGCCCCCGCTCCCGCAGGGCCGCCCGGTGCTTCCAGATCGCCTGCATCGTGCCGTAGCACCACCGGTAGCGCTGCCGCCAGAGCTGGCGCAGGGTGGACGGCGCCTCGGTCCAGGCGATGGCGGTCTCCTCGTAGACCACCCGCCAGCCCGCGCGCAGGACGGCCATCGTGAGATCGGTGTCCTCGGCCAGGGTGGTGGCCGGCACCCAGCCGACCGCGTCGAGCACTCCCCGGCGGAAGGCGCCGATGGCTCCGGGCACCGTGGGCATGCATTCGCCGAGATCGAACAGACGCCGGTCGAGGTTGAAGCCGACCACGTACTCGAGATGCTGCCACCGGCCAAGCAGTCCGCGCCGGTTGGCGACCTTGGTGTTGCCGCTGACGGCGCCCACCGATGGGTCGGCGAAGGGCTGCAGCAGGCGACCGATGGCATCGGGCTCGAAGACCGTGTCGCCGTCGACGAGGACGATCAGCTCGCCGGAGGCCCGGGCGATGCCGGTGTTGAGTGCGGCAGGTTTGCCGGCGTTGGCCTGCGTCACCACGCGGACCCCGGGCAGGCCGAGCGAGCGGACGATGTCGGCCGTCCCGTCGGTCGAGCCGTCGTCGACGACGATGACCTCGATCGACGGATAGTCGCTGTCCACCAGTGACAGGACGGTCGCGGCGATGTTCGCAGCCTCGTTGTAGGCGGGCACGACCACGGTGACGGGGCCGAGGTACCGCCGCCGCTGCCGCCGCCGCGCCCGCCGGGCCCGGCGGGCATGGACCCGCGCCGCGGCGACCTGTACGGCCAGGCGCAGCAGCCCGAGCACCAGGGCCACCGCGAGCACGACCTCCAGGGCCGTGGACAACCAGGAGCCGAGGATCTGGGCGAACCGCAGCCCGTCGCCGCGCCACTGGTCCGCCCGCCCGACCGGCACGTGGGCCGACGGCAGGTCCAGCGCCTCGGACACCGTCGTGAACCGGTAGCCACGAGCCGACAGGTTGGTCAGCATCTTGTCGAGCGCGGCCACCGTCTGGGTGCGGTCACCGCCGCCGTCGTGCAGCATCACCACGGCACCGTCGCCGGGCTCCGGGGTTCCGGCGGCCGCGATGGCATTCACGCCGGGATTCGCCCAGTCCTTCGTGTCCAGATCGGCGAGCACCGTCAGGTAACGCCCGGCGGCGACCGTCGCGATGGCCTGGTACTCCTGGGCACTCATCGCGTCCGGCTCCGACGAGTACGGCGGTCGCAGCAGCACGGTGTTGACGCCCAGCGCACCGGCGATCGCGTTCTGGGACAGGGTCAGCTCAAGCTCCCGCTGCCACTGCGGTATCGCGATCAGCTCCGCGTGCGTGAAGGTGTGGACGCCGACCTCATGTCCCTCGGCCACCATGCGCCGGACCAGGTCGGGGTACTCGTTGACCTTCGACCCGATGACGAAGAACGTGGCGTTGGCGTCGTGCCGGGCGAGGACGTCGAGCACCCGCGGTGTCCACACCGGATCCGGGCCGTCGTCGAAGGTGAACGCGATGGTGTTCGCGGGTACTGCCCGGGTCGTGAGATCGCCGCCCGCGTCCAGTCGCAGCACCGGACCGCCGGTCAACACGGCCTCGGGTGCCGGGGCCCGGCCCTGGATCGGCACCTGGGGGCCGCTGCCCTCGGCACCGACCTGATGGACGAACCCGGACAGCGACAGCTCGCCGAGCAGGAGCAGCCCGGCGAGAGCGAGGAGCACCCAGTGAGCGCGTGGCTCCCGGCGCCGAACGTGGATCGCCATCAGCCCGTCGGACGACCGCCACCGCGGTCGGCCGGGGTCTGGGTCGGAACATGCCGGGGCGGACCCGACTCCCCTGAGGCCGACTGCCCTGGCGCCGGCTGGCTCGCCGAGGCGTCGACGGTGGATCCCGTGGTCCCGTCCGGCCGACCGGAAGTCCGCGACGCCGAGGGCGGCCCGACCAGATCCGGTAGGCCGGGTAGCGGCAGCGGCGACGCGCCGAAGAGGCCGGCGACGAGCATGACCAGGGCGAGCACCACGACCACGGCGCCGCCGGCACCCGATGCGACGACGAGCCGGCGACGCCGGCCCGAGCGGTCGACGAAGACCGGCGCGGCGGTGCGCCGGTGGCGCAACGGGCCGACCCCGTCCCACCGCTGCCCGGCACCCGGCCGTCGTTGCTTATCCGAGGTTGGCTCGCTGGGGGTGGGCTCGGCCCAGCGTGGCCCGGCCTCCCGCGGCATTGGAGTGTCCGTGCCGGGTAGCTGAGACGAAGATCCCAGTCGCCCCGTGGGTGTTGTGGGTCGGTTCATAGCGCCTTATTCCGAATCGGCGCCCGGCGCGTCGCAGAACCCACATGTGTGAGACCGGCGACGGTCGGGCAGAATGGCGGTCACCAGGAGGGGAGTATTCCTCAAAGCCGCGGTGTCGTCAGCACGGCATGCCTGCGGATGCCCAACGGCATTTGCGGCAGGCCCGGCGCCACGGGTCGTCGGATCGGGAGCCACGCCCGGTGCGCCGGCGGGAGAGACCTCCGCTGAACACCGCGTGCATCACGCGAGGGCGACCTCGGGTCGCCCGGCGTGATGCTCGTGTCTGCGGAGGGAAGTGCGCATGGGCGTCGAGACCTGGGTGTGGGTCGTCTCACTGGTCGGCCTCGTCGGCATCCTGCTGGCCGACCTGTTGGTCATCGGACGGCGGCCGCACGAACCAAGCCTGCGCGAGGCGAGCGCCTGGGTGGCCTTCTACGTCTTCCTCGCCATCGCGTTCGGCGCCGGCATCTGGTTCGTCTCCGGGGCCAGGTACGCCGGCGAGTTCTATGCCGGTTGGTTGACGGAGTACAGCCTCTCGGTCGACAACCTGTTCGTCTTCGTGATCATCATGTCCCGGTTCGCGGTGCCACGGCAGTTCCAGCAGAAGACGCTCATGATCGGCATCGTGCTGGCGCTGATCATGCGCGGCATCTTCATCGCGGCCGGCGCCGCCCTGATCAGTAGGTTTGACTGGATCTTCTTCATCTTCGGCGTGTTCCTGCTCTACACCGCCTACAAGCTCGTGCGGCACCGCCCCGAGGACGAGACCGAGTTCAAGGAGAACGTGCTCATCCGCGTCGCCCGGCGCTGGCTGCGCACCGCCCCGACCTACGACGAGAAGGCGCACTTCTTCACGCACATGCCGGACGGTCGTCGGCTGCTCAGCCCGTTGATCGTCGTGATCATCGCCATCGGCACCACCGACCTCATCTTCGCCCTCGACTCGATCCCGGCGATCTTCGGTCTCACCGAGGAGGCCTACATCGTCTTCGCCGCGAACGTGTTCGCGTTGATGGGTCTGCGGCAGCTCTACTTCCTGCTCGGTGGCCTGCTCGAGCGGCTGAAGTACCTCTCGTACGGCCTGTCCGTCGTGCTCGCCTTCATCGGCGTCAAGCTCGTGCTCGAGGCCCTGCACGGCAACAACCTGCCGTTCATCAACAACGGAGAGCCCATCTCGTGGGCGCCGGAGGTGCCGATCTGGCTGTCACTGACGGTCATCGGTGTCACCCTGGCGATCACCACCGTGGTGAGCCTCATGAGCACCCGGCGTGACGCGACCCGGGCGGCCGGTGGTGGCCGTTCGGGCTCGTCGCAGGTGACGGGCGGGGATCGGGAGGCCCGCAGCTTGGAGGGCCGTACGGCGCAGAGCCGGGCCCGGGTCAAGCGGGGCCCGCAGCGCGACCAGCGCCCCTGAGCTGATCAGCCAGCTGTCTGGACACGGCCCACGCCGATGAGGCTGGCGGCCCGCTCGGACGTGAGGTCCTCCAGCACGACCCGGCCGGTGCGGTCGTCGGCGTGCAGGATCGGCCGTACGGACGCCTCTTCCGAGGGCGCGGCCACGAAGCCGACGTGGCTGATGTCCCCGCCGGCGCCGAAGAAGTACAGGTCGCCGGGGCGCTCCTCACCGGGTGCGATCGGCGTCACCACCCGCGCCAGGTCCTGCGGGTCGCGGGGCAGGGTCACCCCGAACCGCCGCCACACCAGGTGCACCAGGCCACCGGCGTCGACGCCGTACGCGGAACCGCCGCCCCACACGTGCGGCACGTCCCGCAGCCGGTCCGCCCAGGGCAGCACCTCGGCATGGTCGTGCGGGGGCGCGGGCGGTACCGCGGCGACGTCGTCCTCGATCGCCCACGCCGGCTCGAACCGTCCGGGCACCGCGACCGGAAGCCAGCCGTCGAACGGCGCGCCCACTGCCAGCAGGCGGGTGCCGAAGGTGACCCCGGGCACGGCGAGGGCCGCGTCGGGGTCGTCCCGGAGCGCGGTCGCGGTCGCGGTGACGACGTGCCAAACGCCCGAGCGGTCCTCGACCTCCTCCTGGTCGCGGTGACGGGCCGCGACCCGCACCCCGGCGGCGTGGAACCCGTCTACCGGCGAGAGCTGGTCGGCCGGCACCCATCCGGGGTATCCGTGGGGGTCGAGCGAGCTCGGCTGGCCGAGCGCGACGATCTGCGCCCAGTCGCCGGACAGCTGCCTGACCACCACCTTCTCCCCCAGCAGGAGCTGGGTCAGCGCCCGCCCCCGCAGCTCGGCGCGGTCTTCGGCGCTCATCGCCTCAACCCAGTCACGCGGGCGCGCCGGCACCCACACGGCCGGCTCGTCCACGGCGCGAACCTGGTCCGGCGCCGCCCAGACGGTGGCGACCCCGACGCTGACCACGGCCTCCGCGCCCGGCGATAGCTGCGCGTCAAGACTGGCGAGCAGAGAACCGAGGCTCACGGGCGGTCCTTTCGCGAGGCTTGCGGAGCGGATCACGCAAGCACGTCAGTGAGCTTGCGCGCTTCTCCGGCTGCGCCCGGCGGCGCAGGCAGTGTGCGTGCAGCCTACGCGTCGGTCCTGCCGGTCGCACTGCTTGCGGCGTCCGATCGCGAGCTGTCCGCCCCGCGCGATCTTCGCGGGCAGCGTACCGCCACCTCCGGCGGCGGCCGCCGCCCCCTGGCAGACTTCCCTGCATGACAGCCGTTGCTGCGCCACCCGTGTGGATCGTGCTGGTCCGGGACGTGTCAGAGGTCGCGCCCGTCGAGGGGCTGGACGCCACCTACGTCAGCCTGGTGATGGACCTCGCGACCGGCCTGATGCACTCCGCCGGGGTGGGTGCCTCGGCGGGCGAGGCCCGGGTCAGTGCCATGCGGTCGGCGGTCGCGTCTCCGGTGGAGCCGTTCACGGGCGAGGTTCCGCAACGGGTGGTGTGCGCCGACGGGCACGGCTCCGAGGTCCGGGCCGACCTCGCGGCGGCGTTGCCCGGGATCGGGTCGCGACTGCCGGTGGAGGAGGCGACGCTGCCGCCGTCGGTCGAAGAGGCCATGGACGATCTGGTCGAGCACTTCACCGACCGGCCGGGCGGGCCGACCGACGAGGAGTGGGAGTTCCTGGTCAGCCGGACGTTGGAGTACGCGCAGGCGCAGCCGTGGCACACCTGGCCGGACGAGCTCCAGATGCGGGTAGAGCTGACCGTCGAGGCCGAGTCGTCGTCGTACGTGGTCGCGGTCATCGGCCGGGAAGGGCTGCAGGCCGGCCTGGTGCTCTATCCCGGTCGCGACCACCAGGACGTCATCGTTCCCGACGAGGACTGGGAGCCCGACCAGCCCCTCCCGTTCCGCGACGGGTCACTGCTGCTGCACCTGAACCCGCCCGACGACACGGTGGAGCACCTGGCCGCGCTGGCGCTGCAGTACGGCTGGCCGCCGGCTGGGCCCTACATGCCGGTCTGGCTCTCCGCCGGGCCCGACGGGTTCGCTGAGCTCGACGGGGCGCAGGCGGTACGGCTCGGCGTTGCCCTGGTCGCGGTGCTGGCCCGGTCCCGGCAGCCCGCCGGCAGGACGTCGGGACCGATGTCCGGCACCGTCGCGCTCGCCGACGGGGTCGAATGCCGGTACACGCTCACGGATCTGGCATGAGCGGTGGTCCCGCCCGCCCGTCGGCCGCCGGGAACCGGTTCGCGCCCGCGGAGCGGGCCGCGGTGGCCGACCTGCTGGCCGAGGTCGGACCGGACGCACCGACCCTCTGCGAGGGGTGGACAACCCGGGACCTCGCCGCGCACCTCGTGGTCCGCGGCCGGCGTCTCGACGTGGTCGGCGGCCTGGTGATTCCGGCGCTCGCGGGGCCGCTGCGGCGCGTGCAGGACTCGGTGGCCCGACGACCGTGGGAGACGCTGGTCGCCCAGGTGCGCCGCCGGCCCCTGTGGTCGCCGGGTCCACTCGACGAGGCCGCGAACCGGCCCGAGTACTTCGTGCACCACGAGGACGTACGACGGGCGCAGCCGGGCTGGGCCCCCCGCCGCCTGTCGCCCGACTTCTCCGCCGCGCTCTGGTCGGGCCTGCGTCTGCGCGCACGCCTCGTGCTGCGCCGGACGCCGGCGCGCGTGACCGTCTCCGCGCCCGGGCACGGGGCCGTGACCGCCGGTCGGGGTGGGCCATCCGTCACGCTCTCGGGCGAGCCGCAGGAGCTGCTGCTGTTCCTCTTCGGCCGCCAGGCCCATGCTCGGGTCTCGCTGGAGGGACCGGACGCCGTGGTCGCGCGAATGCGCACGGCCCGTTACGGCATCTAGCTCCGCAGGGCACCTTCCTGACACGCGCGGCGCCGATGGCCCGGGCGACCGTACGCCCGGCCGTAGAGTGGCGGGGTGCGGGTACTCGTCATCGGTGGTGGGGGGCGCGAGCACGCGCTGGTGGCGGGGCTCGCCGCCGACCCCGCTGTGTCGGCGGTGGTGGCGGCGCCGGGCAACCCGGGCATGGCGTCGGTCGCCGCCCTGCGCCCAGTCGACCCGATGGACCCGTCGGCGGTGGCCGCACTCGCCGGGGACGAGAGGGTGGACCTCGTCGTCATCGGGCCGGAGGCACCGCTGGTGCAGGGCGTCGCCGACGCCGTGCGGGCCGCCGGCGTGCCGTGCTTCGGGCCGTCCGCCATGGCCGCCCGGCTGGAGGGCTCCAAGGCGTTCGCCAAGGAGGTGATGGCGGCCGCCGGTGTCCCGACCGCGGCGTCACTCGTGGCGACCAGCCAGGCCGAGGCGGAGGTGGCGCTCAAGACGTTCGGTCCGCCGTACGTGGTCAAGAACGACGGCCTGGCTGCCGGCAAGGGCGTAGTCGTGACCGCCGACTACGACGCGGCGCTCGCCCACGCCATCCACTGTGGACGCGTGGTGATCGAGGAGTTCCTCGACGGAGCTGAGGTGTCGGTGTTCGTCGTCACCGATGGCGAGGCGGCCGTACCCTTGCTCGCGGCCCGCGACTACAAGCGCAGCGGCGACGGCGACACCGGGCCCAACACCGGCGGTATGGGGGCCTACGCCCCGCTGCCGTGGGCACCACCGGACCTCACCGAGACGGTGATGTCCACTGTGGTCACCCCGGTCCTGGCCGAGATGCGGCGTCGGGACACTCCGTTCCAGGGGTTGCTCTACTGTGGACTCGCGCTGACCGGCGCCGGCCCGAAGGTGGTGGAGTTCAATGCCCGCTTCGGCGACCCGGAGACGCAGGTCGTACTGCCGCTGCTGGAGTCGAGCCTGGCGCATCTCCTGTACGCGGCCGCCACGGGCACCCTCGCCGATCTGCCGCCGCTGCGGTGGCGTCCCGCCTCCGCGGTGACGGTGGTGATCGCCTCGCACGGCTACCCGTCGGCCGCGCGTACCGGCGACGTCGTCACCGGCGCCGATGCGCCGGGAGTGATCCACGCCGGCACCCGCCGTCGGGACGATGGCGCGCTGGTCGCCACCGGTGGTCGGGTCCTGTGCTGCACCGGCGTGGCACCGACGCTCGGGCAGGCACGGCAGCGGGCGTACCAGCTCGTCCACCAGGTCCACATCGATGGCGCCACCTTCCGCACCGACATCGCCGCGCTGGATCCGGGCATCTAACGGCCGTTCGGACGACTGTCGCCGCACCAAACGCGGAGTTACGGTCATTCCCGGCGTCAGGGAGGCAGCATGTCCGGGTATGTGTTCATCAGTTACGCGCGGGAGGACCGCGACTACGTTCGGCGGCTCTCGGCCTTCCTCGACGAGCACGGGATCGAGGCCTGGTACGACGACAAGCTCGAGGCCGGCACGCGCTATGACACGGCCATCCTCCAGAGGATCGAGCAGTGCGCCGCATTCATCGTCGTCATGACGCTCGCATCAAGCGAGTCTGACTGGGTCATGGACGAGCTCGACTACGCCAAGCAGAAGGAGCGCGAACTGGTTCCCATCCTGCTGGAAGGAAACAGGTTCCTCGGACTCGGGCGCATACAGATCGAGTACCTGCTCGACCGCGAGACGCCCACGCCGGCGTTTGCGCAGAAGCTGAAGAGCCTTATCAGCGAGGGCGACCTGAAGTGGGAGATGAAGGCGCACGAGGGTCACGTTCGGTCGGTGGCGTTTCCGGCGTCGGAACCATCGTTGGTCGCAAGCGCCGGCCCGGAGATATGTGTGCGGATCTGGAACCCCATCAATGGAGAGCTCGTACGGGCCATCAAGGGCGCCACCTGGCCGATCGCCTTCACACCGTTCGGCGACAAGATTGCGACCAGCGGCGCTGAGCACAGCGTGTATCTCTGGGACACCGCCAGCGGCGAGCTGATCAAGCAGGTCGGCAAGCACAAGGACAGTCTCATCTCGGTCGCTGTGTCGCCAGACGGAAAGACCGTGGTGACCGGCGCGGGCGGCCGGGACAAGACCGAGTGCGTCTGGGATATCGACACTGGCGAGCTTAGGCACACCCTCGGCGGCCGTCGCACCGAGCCGGCCTCCCCGCTCGTGTTCTCGCCGGACGGGCAGTGGCTGGTCGCCCCTACGGAGAACACGTCCCGCGCGAGTCTCTGGAAGGTCGAGACAGGTAAGTTCCTTGGCTCGCTGAGCGGCCACTACAAGCCGGTAAACGACGTGACCGTGTCGTGGGACGGTCGGTACGTCGCGACCGGCAGCGAGGACAACACGGCCAAGATCTGGGATGCGAAGACCGGGGACGAGCTGCACACGCTCGGCCTGCACCGCAAGCCCGTACGGGCGGTCGCCTTCTCGCCCAGCGGCTACCGCCTGGCCACCGGCAGTACCGATCAGACTATTCGCCTCTGGGACACGGCCAACGGCGCCCACATCAAGTGCATCAGCCAGCGGGCGGGAGGCATCTACGACCTCGCCTACTCACCCGATGGCCGGACTCTCGCGTCGGGCCACGGCGACGGTGCCATCCGTGTCTGGACTGCCTGAGCCCGTGCACTCGTGGCGAGTCACGCGGCGTACTTCTCGACCAGGGCTCCGACCGAGGGCAGGGCCGCCTGTATGTGGTCTGCCGCACCCCCTCGGACGCTTGCGTACGCCCGCTTGATCACGGCTCGGCCCGACCGGCCCGCCAAGGCATCGGTCACCCCGAGGAGTGCCTCCGAGACCTCGGCGCCGCGCCCGGCGAGGTAGTCGCCGAACGTCCCGCTGCCCGAGTTGTGGAACTCCGTCCAATACGGCTGAAGCCTGCCGAGAAACTCGGGTACGAGGCGCCCAACCATCCCGTCGTAGTAGCCCGGGGCCAACGCCGTCACCACCTTGTACGCGCCCTTGAGCATGGCGGCCGACAGGCCGGACTTCCCGGCGAGCTCCTGCTCGACCAGCGCCTTGCACTCCCCGACGACCTGTGCCTTGGCACCGTCGCCCTTCAGGATGTCGGAAAGGGTGGGGTACGTGGGCAACTGAACTCCTTACCGCGTATGGATGGTGGAGTTTACTTATACCGGATCAGCGCGTCCCTCGGTACCGCAGGGCCCTCCGCCCAGCGGGTGCCGACGACTGGCGCCTACGACTGGTGCTTGCGACGGGCGGCTTCACGTCCCCGGATCGTCTGGTCGAGCGTGACCTTCCGCAGCCGTACGGCCTGGGGGGTGACCTCGACACATTCATCCTCACGGCAGAACTCGAGGCACTGCTCCAACGACAGGCGCCGCGGGGGGATGAGCTTCTCGGTCTCCTCCGCGGTCGACGACCGGATGTTGGTGAGCTTCTTCTCCTTGGTGATGTTCACGTCCATGTCGTCGGTGCGCGAGTTCTCACCGACGATCATCCCCTCGTAGACCTCTGTGGACGGTTCCACGAACAGGGCGCCGCGCTCCTGCAGGTTGAGCATCGCGTACGCGGTGGCGGCGCCGGCGCGGTCGGCGACCAGGGAGCCGGTCGACCGGGTGCGCAGCTCGCCGAACCAGGCCTCGTACGCCTCGAAGACGTGGTGCAGGATGCCGGTGCCGCGGGTCAGGGTGAGGAACTCGGTGCGGAAGCCGATCAGACCCCGGGCGGGGACGAGCCACTCCATCCGGATCCAGCCAGTCCCATGGTTCACCAGCTGCTCCATCCGCCCCTTGCGGGTCGCGAGCAGCTGCGTGATCGTGCCGAGATACTCCTCGGGGGCATCGATCGTCAGCCGCTCCACCGGCTCGCACAGACGTCCGTCGATCTGACGGGTGACGACCTGCGGTTTGCCGACGGTGAGCTCGTAGCCCTCCCGTCGCATTTGCTCGACCAGCACCGCCAGCGCCAGCTCGCCGCGACCCTGCACCTCCCACGTGTCCGGCCGCTCGGTCGGTAGGATCCGCAGCGACACGTTGCCGACCAGCTCGCGGTCCAGCCGGTCCTTGACCATCCGGGCGGTCACCTTCGATCCCTTGACCCGACCCACCATGGGCGAGGTGTTGGTGCCGATCGTCATGGAGATGGCCGGTTCGTCGACGGTGATGCGGGGCAGCGGGCGAGGGTCGTCGGCATCGGCGAGCGTGTCACCGATCATGATGTCGGCGATGCCGGCGACCGCGATGATGTCGCCCGGCCCGGCCGAGTCGGCGGACTTGCGCTCCAGCCCCTCGGTCACGAGCAGCTCGGAGATCCGTACCCGCTCGGTCGTACCGTCGGAACGGCACCAGGCCGCCGTCTGTCCCTTGCGGACGGTGCCCTGGTGTACGCGGCACAGGGCGAGCCGGCCGAGGAATGGCGAGGCGTCGAGGTTCGTCACGTGCGCCTGCAACGGCGCACCATCCACATAGGATGGCGACGGGATGGTGTCGAGGATGGCGCGGAACAGCGGCTCCAGCGAGGTAGAGTCGGCCGGCACCGTTCCGTCGGCAGGTTGCTTGAGTGACGCCACGCCGTCCCGGGCGCAGGCATAGATGATCGGAAAATCGATCTGGGTGGCGTCCGCGTCGAGGTCGAGGAACAGCTCGTACGTCTCGTCGACCACCTCTTTGATCCGGGCGTCGGGCCGGTCCACCTTGTTGATGACCAGGACGATCGGCAGCCTGGCGGTCAGCGCCTTGCGCAGGACGAACCGGGTCTGCGGCAACGGCCCTTCGCTCGCGTCGACGAGCAGCAGCACCCCGTCGACCATGGTCAGGCCGCGCTCCACCTCACCACCAAAGTCGGCGTGCCCCGGAGTATCGATGATGTTGATGGTGACCGGTTCGCCGGTGGAGGGCTGGTAGCGCACCGCGGTGTTCTTGGCGAGGATCGTGATCCCCTTCTCCCGCTCCAGGTCCATGGAGTCCATGACCCGCTCGGCCAGCTCGCCCCGGGCGTGAACCGAGCCCGCCTGCTTGAGCATGGCGTCGACCAGGGTGGTCTTGCCGTGGTCGACATGGGCGATGATCGCGACGTTGCGCAGGTCAGTGCGCACGCTGTCGCCCGGCCGCGAGGTGTGGTGCATGCGTCCATTGTCCCCGGTGGCGCCGTCGACCGGTCGCCGCGCCCCCGCGGAGCCGACGCCGGCCGAAGGCGCCGAGATCTCACTGGCCACGCCACGCCCACGAGCAACTCCAGCGCCGATCCTGCTGTGGCCGGACTGTGGGAGGTGGGACAGTGTCGCACCGGGCTGCGAGAATCGTTGCGGAGGAGCGGCCGTGGTGGAGGTTGTCGCGTGGCTGGGCGAGCTGCCGCCCGTGCTCGTCTATGTCGTGGCCGCCATCCTGGTCTTCGCCGAGACCGGCCTCATCATCGGCCTGGCCCTACCGGGCGAGGTGACCCTCATCGTCGTCGGGTTCCTCGCGTCACTGGGCACCGTCGACCCATACGTGAGTGCGGTCATCCTGGTGGTGGCCTGCATCTCGGGCGACGCGCTGGCCTTCGCCGAGGGCCGGCGGTACGGCCCCCGACTGCAGGCATCGAAGCTCGGCCGGTGGGTCGGTGATGACCGCTGGAGCAAGGCAGGGGCGCTACTGAACCGGCACGGCGGCCGGGCGGTCTTCCTTGGGCGGTTCGTCGCCTTTGCCCGGACCCTGGTTCCGCGGCTGTGCGCGGTCGCCGGGATGCCGTACCGGCGGTTCCTCGCCTGGGACGCCCTCGGCGTGACCGCCCAGGTCGTGGCGTCCATCGCGATCGGCTTCCTCGCGGGCGGGTCGTACCAGCTCGCCGCGGAGTTGCTCGGTCGGGCCACCGGAGCGTTCCTGCTCCTGCTGCTCGTGCTCGTCGGCCTGGTGATCTTCGGCCGGTACCTCGGCCGCCACCCCGATCCCGTCACCGCCTTCGGCGACCGGCTTCGCCGCTGGACGCCCCTGCGCTGGCTCGACGAGGCCTACGACGCGGCCTTTGCCTGGTTTACCCGGCACGCCGGAGTCGGTGGGGCCGTTGGCGCGACCATCGTGCTCGGCGTCGCGCTGCTGCTCGGTGCCGGGGTCCTGCTCACCCTCGGGATCGACCTGGCCGTGGCGAGCAGCGGCTTCCCGCTCATCGACAAACTGGTGGTGGAATGGTTCGCGGACCAGCGGACTCCGGCCACTGTGGACGCGGCTACCGCCACCCTGTCGGTGCTGCGCGGCTCATTCCTCGTGATCGCGGCCGGCGTGGTCGGGCTCGTGCTCAACCGGGACCCGGGCCGCTGGCGGGCCGATGTCCTCGGCGTCATCGGCACCGTGGGCGCGTTCATTCCGCTTCTCATCCTCGCCGCCGCCACCGAGTTGTCCCGTCCCGACCAGCCGGGCGTCATCCCGGGCGCCGTGGTCGCTGACGACTACGTGGCCGGTGGCCGAGCGCTCTACGCCAACCAGGTGACGCTCGTTACCGCGAGCGTCGGGCTCGTCGCCTGGCTCCTCGCCAGGCGCTGGCACCGGTGGGGCGTCGGCGTCGCCTGCTGGACCGCCGCGGTCGGCGTCGTCCTGCTCGTCAGCGCGTCGCGGCTCTACCTGGGCTGGAACTGGCCGAGCGAGGTCGTCGCGTCGATCCTGCTCGGGGGCGCCTGGGTGACCGTCTTCGTTATCGCGTGGCGCACCCGCGACCGATTGCGCGACGCCGATCCCGATGCCGAACGCACCCTGGCCGGAACGCCGGGCGCCCGCTAGTCCATCGCGCGCCGCCTCCTCAGGGTATGGTCGACTGCGGCCCACGGGGAGGCAGCTACCTATGGACGAGTTTGATCGACCTGGCGAGGCACAGACGCCACGTTCCGACGACGCGACCGATGGCTTCGGCGTACTTCCGTCCCGTTTCGGCGCACCTCGGCCCCGCTCCGAGGGGTCACCGAGCCACGGGGAGTCACCGAGCCACGGGGAGTCACCGGGGTACGGGGAGTCACCGGGGTACGGGGAGTCACCGAGGTACGGGGGGTCGCCGAGCTACGGCGGGTCACCGAGGTACGGGGAGTCGCCGAGCTACGGGGGGTCGCCGAGCTATGGGGGGTCACCGAGCTATGGGGGGTCACCGGGCTACGGGGGGTCGCCGGGCTCACCGCCGCGCTCCGACACGCCTCGGCGGAACGAGGCGCCACCGCCCAACGACGGGCGCCGGCCCTACGGCGCCCAGCGTCATGGCGGGCGCCCCGACAACCCACCACCGAGCGTCGGCCGGGCCGGCGTTCGGGTGCCCGACACCGACCACGAGTCGACGCATCCGGGCCTTTCGCTGTACGGCCTGAACGAGGAGCTCTCCAACCGTACGCGGGTGATCAGTTCGCACCGTGGCGACAACGGACCGCGATCGCGACGTCGCACCGTGGTGACGGTCGCGGTTGCCTTCGCCGCCGTGCTGCTGATCGCGACCATCGGTTTCGTCGTGCTGCGTGCGGAGCCCGATCCGCTGACGGTCGGGCCTGGACCGAACCCCACTGACTCCTCGATGGCCAGCTCCCTGACCGATTCGGCCAGCGCGTCGCCGTCGCCCAGCCCGTCACCGAGTGCGGAGCCTACGACGGCCCCACCCGCGGCGCCGGCCGAGAACCCCGTTCCGACCGCGCCGCCAACCGTGGCACCGCCGGCCGCAGAGCAGCCGCCGCCGCTTGAGCCCGACCCGGAGCCGGGCTGCACCGAGCCCTGGTACGAAGGCGAGAACCTGCCGTACGCGCAGGTGCGGGATGCCCTCGCGGCGGCCGCCGGCAAGCAGTACTGGCAGGGTGTGGTCCTGCCGGAGACCTACGAGGGCCCGCTGGTGCCGATCACCGTTCCGACGGAGTTTATCAATGCCATCGCCTTCCAGGAGAGCGGCTGGCAGTCCGCCATCATGGCGTGCGATGGCGGCCTGGGCACGATGCAACTCATGCCGGGAACCATCGACCACGTCAACCAGCGGTTCGGTATGGAGTACAGCACTCCGCTGGACCTACAGGAGAACACCGAGGCCGGCGCCAACTACCTCCAGTGGCTGCTCATGTACTTCGGTCTCTTCTACTACGGTCAGAACTTCGATCCATTCCTGGAGGCGCCGGTCGGCGCGGGCGGCCAGACGCTGATGCTCATCGATGTTGTCGTGGCTGCCTACAACGTCGGTCCCGACGCGATCGAGAACGCCGACAACTCGCTCTCCATCCCCAACTGGGATTACGTCAACTCCGTGTGGCGCTTCGCGATGGAGAGCTGCCCCTGCGACGCGCTGTAGTGGTGCGTCGGTGGCCGCCGGGCCCGGTGGTGAGATCTGACCGGGCCCGTTGGGTCGACGGGTGCTGCGCGCCGTAGGCGGCGTCCAGGATGTGCAGGGCGCGTTCAAGCAGGGTTCGGGCGGCGGCGGGCTCGTCGAGTTCCCGCAGCACCGTGGCGAGGCTGCTCAACGTCGCAGCGACCGTCGGGTGATCGGGGCCGTAGACCGCTTCCCTGATCTGGAGGGCGCGTTCGAGCATCGGCCGGGCGGCCGCGGCCCGGCCCAGGTCGTTCAGCACCAGGGCGAGGTTGCTCAACCGGATGGCGATTGTGGGGTGGCCGGGCTCGTGGCTGCTCTCATTGATCTTCAAGGCGCGTTCGAGAAGGGGCCGGGCTTCGGCTGGATGGCCGACCTCCTTCACGACCATCGCGAGGTCGCTCAGCCGGATGGCGACATCCGGGTGGTCGGGACCGTGCGCGGTCTCGGTGATGTGGAGGGCGCGTTCGAGCAGCGGTCGCGCTGCGGCCGGGTCGCCGAGAGCCTTCAGCACCGCCGCGAGGTTGCTCAGCCGGATGGCGATCGTCGGGTGGTTGCGGGTGTGGGTCGCTTCGGTGATGCGGAGGGCTCGTTCGAGCATCGGCCGGGCGGCGTCGGGCTCGCCCAGGTCACTGATCACCATGGCGAGGGTGCCCAGCCGAATACCGAGGGTGCGATGGTTCGGTCCGTGTGCCGTCTCGTCGATGGACAGCGCGCGTTCCAGCAGGGGCCGGGCGGCGCCGGGTTGGCCGGCGGCGCTCAGGTACCGGCCAGCGTCGCTGAGCAGCCACGAGGTGCGGTCCCGCCGGCCGAGATGGGGCGCGGGATGAGCGGTGGCGGCGAGGACGTGCGGTAGCAGCGCCCGCCAGGTCAGCCAGTTCTCCGGGGCGCCCTCGATCTTGCTCGGCAGATGCTCGCGCAGGAGCGCACGGACCGTGGCGATGGCGTCGCGCCGGTCGGTATCGGGCAGGGAGCGGCGGACCGCGGTGGCGAGCAGCCGGTGGATGAGGAGGGAACTGTTGTCGCGGCGGGCCAGGCTCCGGGCGACCAGAGCACCGACAGTGTCGTTGGCGGTCAGCTCGTCGGCGGCCGCGGTGCGCAGCGGCTCCGGCATGGCATCGGCATGCGTGGTGAACAGCTCGAGCGGGATTGGCTCGGGGCCGAGGAATGCGCACAGACGCAGCAGCTGCTCCGCCGACGGCTCGGTCTCGTGGAGGCTACGCTGGCTGACCTCCCACACTGTGGCGACGGTGTGCTCGTAGCCCAGGGGTGCCCGGCCGCGATCGATCAGCTCCTCGGCCCGGGTCTTGAGGAGCCGTACGTAGTCGGCACCGGGCACGCCGGTGGTCGAGAGATAGCCGCCGGCCTGCTCCACCGCCAGCGGCAGGGCGCCCAGCAGCTCGACCACTTCGCCGGCCGTGGCCGCGTCCACTGTGGAGACTCGCTCCCGGAGCAGGCGGACCGCCTCGTCGCGGGTCAGGACGTCTACGGCGGCGGTGGATGCTAGGCCACGCCAGTCGGTCTGCCGGGAGGTGACGAGCACATGTCCGGTACCGGTACGGGGAAGCCAGGGTACGAGGTCCGCCGGTATCTCGGCGTTGTCGAAAACGATCAGCCACCTCAGGTCGGTGTGGCCGAGAGCGGCGACGACGGCCTGCGCCGTTCGGGCCGCGTCGTGGTCAGAGTGGGCGTCGTAGTCCGCGGTGACACCGAGGATGGGTGCGACGTCCGCGAGTTGGGCGGGGATCAGGTCCGGGTTCTCGGACTCGACCCACACGACGAGGTCGTAGTCCTCGGTGCGTCGGTAGGCGTACTCGACAGCGAGCTGCGTCTTGCCCACGCCGCCCGTGCCGTGAAGGGTGTGTACCGCGATTGATTGTCCCCAGTAGAGCGCGGCCTCGATCTCCACCAGGAGTCGGGCGCGGCCGACGAAGTGAGGGTTGCGCAGCGGGAAGGCGCGCCCGATCACCGCTCGGTCAGCCATGGGTGGCTGGGCGGGGGAGGACGGTAGGTACTGCTTCACCGGGGCACGGCGGGCGAGTTGCCGAGGTCGGTGCGCAGGCGCTCGACGAACGTCGTCGAGGGTAGCGTCTCTCCCGGAGGGACGGTCTCGTGCTGGATGTCCGCGAGGCGGGCGAAACCCGTGCCGGAGAGCAGGATCGGGTGCACCGGGCGCCGCCGGTGGCGGGCCCGGCCGACCTCCAACTGGACCCATGGCGATGCCTCAGCCGCGGCAGACATGACGACCACGAGCGCGGCGCAGGCGTCGACCCGGGCCCGCAGCTCGCTATCCCACCGGTCGCCACTGCCGAAGTGCCGGTCGTACCACACCGGGACCCCGGCCGCGGTCAACTCCGCCGCTAGCCGGTCGACGTACTCGGCGTCGGGCTGGGCGTGTGAGTAGGAGATGAATACGTACGGTTGGGGTGGCATCCCGCCTAGTGTCCCGCATGCCATGCCGAACGCCGGTACACCACGCCCGGCGGCTGACCGACGAATGGGCTTGCGCCTCACGTAACGGGAGGGCGCACGCTTGGTCCCGTCAGCGAAGAGCGGAGCGGAACCATGGAGCAGTACCCGGTGGGTCGGGTCGCGGAGATCGCGGGCGTGACCATACGGACTCTGCACCACTATGACGACATCGGCCTGCTGCGGCCGAGCGGTCGGACCAGCGGCGGCTACCGGCGTTACGACGACCGCGACCTGGAGCGGCTCCGGCTGATCCTGGTCTACCGCGAGCTGGGGTTCGCGCTCGAGGAGATCCGCACCATCCTCGACGACCAGGAGCCGGCGGCGGATTCCGGGCGGCTGGGTGGGGAAGGACGGGCGGCACGCCATCTGCGCCGTCAGCACGCTCTGCTGCTGGGACGCATCCAGCGGCTGCGGGAGATGGTGACGGCAATCGAGTACCTGTTGGAGGTCGAGACCATGGGCATCAACCTGAGCCCGGAGGAGAAGTTCGAGGTGTTTGGGGACTTCGACCCGGACGCATACGCCGACGAGGCCCGCGAGCGCTGGGGGGACAGCGACGCGTACCGGGAGTCGGCGCGGCGGGTCGCGACGTACACGAAGGGGGACTGGCAGGCGATCCAGCGTGAGTCCGCCGACCTGGCGCAGCGGTGGGTCGCCGCGCTCGACGCGGGCGTTCCGGCGGAGAGCGAGGCGGCGATGGGCCTGGCCGAGGAGCATCGGCAGCAGATCAGCCGGCACTTCTACGAGTGCTCCTACGAGATCCAGACTGGACTGGCCGAGATGTACCTGGCCGACCCCCGGTTCCGGGCGCACTACGACGACCAGCGGCCGGGCCTGGCCCAGTACGTCCACGACGCGATCCTGGCCAACGCCGTGGCGAGGTCCTGAGCCATCGGCGTACGTCTACAGGTAGAGGCCGGTCCTGTTGTCGGTGTTCGGGGTGCCGACCGGCATCGTCCCGTCGCGCAGGGCTATGAGCTCGGCGAGGGTGGCGCCGCGCCCCGGCACCCTCGCGGCGGCGCTGCTGTCGCCGAGCCAGGCCAGGGCCTGCTCGTACGGCAGTGGCCCCACCTCGATCTGCGCCAGGCAGCGGCCGGGGCGGGTCACGGCGGGGTGCAGCCGGGCGATGTCCTCGTTGGTCGTGATCGCGACCAGCACCTGCCGCCCCTGGCCGAGCAGACCATCGGTCAGGTTGAGCAGGCGGGACAGGGCCTGGCCCGCGGCCGCCTTGGCGGCGGGGCGGATCAGCTCGTCGCAGTCCTCCAGGAGCAACAGCCGCCAGGCCTTGTCGTCCTCGCCATAGCCCATGATCACTTCGATGAGGTAGCCCGGCTCGGTGAAGAGCCGCTCCGGGTCGAGCACGAAGTCCAGCTGGCACCAGGCCCGCCACTGCTTGGCCAGCGTGCGCAGCGCCGTGGTCTTGCCGGTGCCCGGCGGGCCGTGCACCAACAGGATCCGGCCCGGGACCTCGCTGCCGTCCAGCGCAACGAGCTGGTCGATCGCGGCCGCGACGGGTGCGGCGTAGTTGCGGCGGATCTGCGCCCACGGCTCGGCCGCGATGGGCAGCTCGCGTCGGCTCGGCCCGCTCGACGCCAGGTGCCAGAAGCCGATCTCGACCCGCGGGTCCTCCTCGGGCAGTTCCTCGGTCGCGTCGTGGACGGCCAACTCCAGCATCGTGCGGGCCAGCTCGTCGCTCACCGCGACCACTTTGACGTTCGCTCCGCCCTGGCTCCAGCGCAGGGCCCGCAGCGTCCACCCGTCACCGACGGCGAGAAACGCGCTGCGACCGTCGGACACCACCGACCGTACGGGCTGGCAGCCGGGCGGCAGCAGGGTCGCCTCGTCGCGCACCCGGTCCAGCCGCTTCGACCGTGCGAACGGCTGGGTCCCGTCGAGATAAGGGCCCAACAGGACCGCCTCGAGGAGGCTGAATGAGTTGCCGGCCTCGGTGTTCGCCACGCGCAGGTCGGCGCCGCGCACGGCGGCGGGCAGCGGGCGGCGGCCCGCCGCAGGCGCGGTGCGCCGACCCGGCCGCATGGCGGGGACGGGCAGTAGACCGTGCTGGGCGGTAGTCACCCGTCCATGGTCCGGCGACCACCACATGCGGTCGAACGCATTTCCGGCGACGCCGGCGGAGCGGAATCAGCAGGAAGTTCCGGCGACGCCTGCGGAGCGGAATCAGCAGGCATTCCCGCAGCGTGCGGAGCGAGTCGGCCGGCAACGCGGAGACTGTTGTCCACAGTGGAGCAGTCACGACAGCGCCTCCCGCGCGGCGCGGGCGACCTCCTCGGCGACGGCGGAGAGCAGCGAGGAGCGCAGGTTCCACTGCTGCCAGTACAGCGGAACCCCGATCGCGTCGCCGTCGAGGCGCACGACCCGCCGGTCGGCGAGGAGCGCGGCCGACTGCAGGGGCGGCAGCAGCCCCCAGCCGAGGCCGAGCGCGATCGCGGTCGCGAAGTCGGCCGACGACGGGACGTAGTGTCGCGGCGGAAGCGATTCGTCACGGGTGGCTGGGTGGGGGAGGAGGGCATGGAATTCGTCACGGGTGGCTGGGTGGGGGCGGAGGGCATGGACTTCGTCGGCGCCGCGTGAGCGGAGGAACTCGGTCTGCAGGTCGTCGCGGCGGTCGAAGTCGACGATCGGAGCCCGGGCGTAGGCGGTGGCGTCCTGGCCCCTCGCGAACCAGCGGGCCACGAACTCCGGTGTCGCGAACGGCTCGTAGCGCATGACGCCGAGCGGACGCACGACGCAACCGCCGACCGGCCGGGCCCGCGAGGTGACGGCGGCCATGACTGTGCCCGACTCGAGCAGCCCGGCCGTGAAGTCCTGGTCGTCGCGGTGCAGGTCGAAGACGAGCGGATGGCGCTGGGCGGCCCGGGCCAGCGCGGTCAGGAACCAGGTGCCCAGCGAGTCGGCGTTGACCGCAAGCGGCACGCTCGTCGGGCGCCGGTGGGTCCCGTCATCGACGGCTGTCCGATCGACCGCTGTCTGATCGGACGCTGTCTCATTGAGGGCGGCGCCGAGCTCACCGAGGGCCTCGCGTTCGAGCAGGTCGAGCTGCCGACCAAGCCGGACGACCGTGGCGCCGGCCTCCGTCGGCCGCATGGGCCTGCTGCGCACCAGCAGCACTCGGCCGACCTGCTCCTCGAGCGCCCGGACGCGCTGCGACACCGCCGACGGGGTGAGATGCAGCGTCCGGGCCGCGGCCTCGATCGTGCCCTCGGCGACGACGACGGCGAGCGTACGCGCGAACTCGATCGTCAGTGACATGAAGCTAGCCTAATGCTGCGACAGAATCATTAGCTGGACTGCAACGAACTCTGCCGCCTAGCGTCTCCAGGCGTGTCGCTGTCCACCCTCGCCTCCGGATTCGGGCTCGGTCTCTCGCTGATCGTCGCCATCGGGGCCCAGAACGCGTTTCTGCTCCGTCAGGGCCTGCGCCGCGAGCACGTGCTGCCCGTGGTGGTCGTGTGCGCGCTCAGCGACATCGCGCTCTATGTCGCGGGCGCGGCCGGGTTCGGCACCCTGGCCGGCGCGGCCCCGTGGCTCATCGACTGGGTCCGTTGGGTTGGCGCGGCATTCGTCGTCGGGTACGGACTGCTCGCCGCTGCGCGGGCGCTGGCGCCCGGGGCGAGCGCGCTGGAGCCGGCACCGTCGGCGCTGACGGGCCAGGGCGGCGGAGTGGTCGTTGCCCGACGGGCCTCCGTGCGGGGTGTGGTCGCCACGGCCGTCGCCCTGACCTGGCTGAATCCACATGTCTACCTCGATACGGTGTTTCTCGCCGGCTCGGTCGCGGCGTCGCACGGTGACGGACGTTGGGCGTTCGTGGTCGGCGCGAGCGTGGCCAGCGTCGTCTGGTTCGTCGCGCTCGGCTACGGCGCGCGGGTGCTCGGTCCGAGCCTCAGCTCACCGCGCGCGTGGCGGGTTCTCGATGGCGTGATCGCCGCCGTCATGGTCGCGATCGGCATCTCGCTCGTCGTCCCGTAACCCAATGACGCGAGCGCGGCCCCGCGGCCTGACGCGTTCTTCCCCGTCGGCACTGATCGGACTGCGCCTCGCTCAGGTGAGGCCGGCGCGGCGGAGGGCGTCGGCGAGGGCCGTGTTGGCGGGCGCATCCGAGGGGCCACCCCGGCCACCGCCGCGGGGGCGCTCGCCGCGGGAGCGCTGGTCGCGGGGGCGCTTGTCGCCCGATGCACCGCCGGTCGCGCCCCGTTCGCCGGGCGCGGCCGTACGGGCGCGGCGATCGTCGGCGGCGGCGCGGCCGGTCACCGGGTCGTCGTCCAGACGCAGGGTCAGCGAGATGCGCTTGCGGGGCACGTCGACATCGAGCACCTTGACCCGGACCACATCACCGGGCTTGACGATGTCGCGCGGGTCCTTGACGTACGTGTGCGACATCGCCGAGACGTGCACGAGCCCGTCCTGGTGCACGCCCACGTCCACGAATGCGCCGAACGCGGCCACGTTCGTCACCACGCCCTCGAGCACCATCCCGGTGCGAAGGTCGGCGAGCGTCTCGACCCCATCGGCGAAAGTCGCCGTCTTGAATGCCGGCCGCGGGTCGCGCCCGGGCTTCTCCAGTTCCTTGAGGATGTCGGTGACGGTGGGGAGCCCGAACGTGTCGTCCACGAACGACGACGGCTTGAGTCCACGAAGGACGGTCGTGTTGCCGATAAGCGACCGCAGGTCCGTGCCCGTCGACTGCAGGATCCGCCGTACGACCGGGTACGCCTCGGGGTGCACGCTCGAGGTGTCGAGCGGGTCATCGCCGCCGGGGATGCGCAGGAAGCCGGCGCACTGCTCGAACGCCTTGGGACCCAGCCGGGGCACCGACTTCAGGGCCGACCGCGTCCGGAACGGACCGTTCCCGTCGCGGTGCGCCACGATGTTCGCCGCCAGCCCTTCCCCGATGCCGGAGACCCGGGTGAGCAACGGCACCGAGGCGGTGTTCACGTCCACCCCGACCGCGTTGACGCAGTCCTCGACCACGGCGTCGAGGCTGCGGGAGAGCTTGGCCTCGGCCAGGTCGTGCTGGTACTGACCCACGCCGATGGACTTCGGGTCGATCTTCACCAGCTCGGCCAGTGGGTCCTGCAGCCGGCGCGCGATGGAGACCGCGCCGCGCAGCGACACGTCGAGGCCGGGCAGCTCGGCTGAGGCGTAGGCCGACGCGGAGTAGACCGACGCGCCGGCCTCGGAGACGACCACCTTGGTCAGCCCCGGCATGAGCGACACCAGCTCGCCGGCGAGCCTGTCGGTCTCCCGCGACGCCGTGCCGTTCCCGATCGCGACGAGCTCGACGCCATGCGCCTTCACGAGCCGGGCCAGCGTCACCAGCGACTCCTGCCAGCGCTGCGCCGGCACATGCGGGTAGATCGTGTCGGTGGCGACGACCTTGCCGGTCGCATCGACGACGGCCACCTTCACGCCGGTCCGGAACCCCGGGTCGAGCCCCATGGTCGGACGTGTGCCGGCCGGCGAGGCGAGCAGCAGGTCGCGGAGGTTGGCCGCGAAGACCCGTACGGCCTGGTCCTCGGCCGCCTGGAACAGCCTCATCCGCGTGTCGATGCCCAGGTGCGCGAGGATGCGGGTGCGCCAGGCCCAACGGACCGCGTCGCCGAGCCACTTGTCGGCCGCGCGCCCCCTGTCGGCGATGCCGAATCGCACGGCGATGTCCCGCTCGTACGCTGACGGCCCGCTTACTGGTGCCGCGTCCGGTTCCCCGGCCGGCTCCGGCTCCATCGACAGATCGAGGATCTCCTCCTTCTCGCCGCGGAACAGCGCGAGAATGCGGTGCGAGGGCAGGGTGGTGAACGACTCGGAGAAGTCGAAGTAGTCGGCGAACTTCGCGCCCGACTCCTCCTTGCCCGCCCGTACGGTCGAGACGATGCGCCCGCGCTCCCACATCTTCTCCCGTAGCGCGCCGATAAGGTCGGCGTCTTCCGCGAAGCGCTCGACCAGGATCGCCCGGGCCCCCTCCAGCGCGGCCGCCGCGTCCGGCACGCCCCGCTCGATGTCCACATAGGACTCGGCCGTAGTCAGTGGCGCCAGCGTCGGGTCGTTGTACAGCGCGTCGGCGAGCGGCTCCAGACCGGCCTCGCGGGCGATCTGAGCCTTTGTCCGTCGCTTGGGCTTGTACGGCAGGTAGATGTCCTCGAGGCGTGCCTTCGAGTCGGCCGCCATGAGCTGCGCGAGCAGCGCGTCGGTGAGCTTGCCCTGCGTCTTGATCGACTCGATGATCGCCGCGCGCCGCTCCTCCATCTCGCGCAGGTAGCGCAGCCGCTCCTCCAGTGTGCGCAGTTGGGCGTCGTCCAGGGATCCGGTTGCCTCCTTGCGGTACCGGGCGATGAACGGCACGGTGGCCCCGCCGTCGAGCAGCTCGATGGCCGACGACACCTGGGTGTCGCGCACCACCAGCTCGTCGGCGATCCGCTGGCTTATCTTGCGGGCGGTCTCGACCGCCACGCCGCCCCGTCCGGCCTTCCCGCCCAACCCGTCCGCCACCGATGCTCTCCTCGCCGCCCGTACGACCGTCTCCGGCGTGCCATTCTGCCGCCGGCCGCCCACCGGTGTCGCGCCGGCACGCGGGTGATCTCGGAGATCGCGGCCTTGACGCCATGGGCAAGATTGACAGTCGTCGGGGGAGGCAGTCGCGGCAACTGGAACGCTGGGGAGCACGGCATGAGCGGCGAACGCAACGAGTACCTGGACCAGGCGGTGGCGCAGCAGGAGCAGCTGGAGCAGGACCTGCGGGCCAAGCGACACGCGCCGTATGCGGCAGCGCCGGCCAGTGCCGCGCCGCCCGGGGTGGGTCCGAGCCGCCGGCAGCGCATCATGTCCGCCATCGAACGGCCCGCACCCGCGCCGTCGGCGGTGGACGTCCGGGTCTCGGGTGTGTGGCGCTGGAAGACCGTGCTCGTGCCGCCGAACGCCTTCGTGGTGCACACGCGGCGCGGACGGGACGAGCCGCTGCACGTGGGGCTCGGCACGTCGTTCCGGTTCGACCCCGCCCGGGACTCCTACCTGGTCGTGCCGGGCGCGATGCAGACGATTCTGATCAATGCGTTCTGCATCTGCCGTGAGTTGCAGGGCCTCGTGGTGCAGGCCTATGTGCAGTGGATCATCCAGGACTTCGGCACCGCCTACCGCAAGCTGGACTTCAGCGACGCCGACGACCCGATGCGACTGGTGAACCTGCAGCTCAAGGAGCAGGCCGAGGCGGCCATCAAGGACAAGGTCGCCACGATGAGCGTGCACGAGGTGCTCAGCGACAAGCAGCCCATCGTCGAGGAGCTCACCGCCCGGCTGCGGGCGATGGCCGAGGGGGAGGGCGGCGGAGCCGGCGGTGACCGCGGGCTGGGCCTGCGCATCGTCACCGTGCAGATCAAGGAGGCGATCGTCAGTTCGTCGCGGCTGTGGGAGAACCTGCAGAAGCCGTTCCGCGCCGAGCAGGGCCGCATCGCCCGGGTGGCCGAGGTCGCCGCCGAGGAGGCGATCGCGGAGCGGGAGCTGTCGGCGTCCCAGGCGCGCGACACCCAGGAGCTGGAGACCCAGCGGGAGCTCGACGAACTGCGGGCCAGCAACGCGGCAGCGGCGTTCGACCGGGAAGCGGCGGAGCGGGTCCGGCGGGCACACACCGAGGAGGAGTCGGCCCGGCAGATGGCCGCCCTCGCCAGCGAGACGGCCCTGCACGCGCTGCGCCTGGAGCGGGAGCGCGGCGCGGAGGAACTGGCGGCCGGCCGGGAACGCACCGAGCGCGAGCACGAGCTCGCCCAGCTGAAGGTCAATAGCGAGCTGGCGCTGGCGCAGGCGCGCAACGACGCGCACCACGCGAACGCGCTGCTGGAGTTGGAGCGCGTCCGGCTGCGGGCCGCCATCGACAACGAGACATCACCGGAGAGCCTGCAGGGCAAGCTCATCGACTCGCTGCCGGAGATCGTGGCCCGGCTGCCCAAGCCCGCCGAGCTGCGCGCGGTCACCATCGGCGGCCGTGACAGTCACACGGTCGCCGGGCTCATCGCCGAACTGGGCGCGGTGGTGGGCGCCCTGCGCTCCGTCACGACTACCGACGGCTGACCGGTCAGACCTCCGCCACGTTCCGACCACTGGTGCGAACACCGCAGTGTCGCAGGAAGTCGTTTCGCCGGAAGTCTGACCGGTCAGGCAGCGGGTCGCGGTCAGGCCTTCGCGGGGGCCTTCGCCTTGAGCACGGCTACCACGGCGACGGCACCGAGGGCGAGCACGACCTGCAGCGTGGCCTCCTTCCAGCCGTACTCACCGCCGTCGTCACCGAAGATGAGGGCGGCGACCGACGCGACCACGGCGCCGACGATGCCGAGCACCGGGGCTAGCCAGATCGCGCTCGCGTTGCGACCGCGCAGCAAGAATCCCCCGATTCCTCCGATGACTACACCGATCACCACGGCCAGAACGAAGTTGATCATTTGGGACCTCCTCGCCAGGTTGTCCTGGGACATGTCGGCGCCGGCCCAGCCCGCGCCCACGGGGGGGTGGAAACAGTCGTGGGGCGGTGCGTGGGGGGGCGTCGCCAACACCAATACCC
>JBQGBY010000137.1:0-21729 GCA_052038195.1 Micromonosporaceae bacterium
CCTCGGTCAGGGCCACGAGCCGGTCCGGATCCAGCCGCCCGACGAGGCGCCCGTCCACGGTGCCGGAGGGGCCGAGCGCGCAGTTGCCGAGGCAGAACACCTGCTGCACCTCGGTGTCGGGACCGTAGTCCCCCGTGGCGGCGGCGGCGCGGGCGGTGCCGTACAGCGACTCTGCGCCCACGGACTGGCACGCCTCGCCCCGGCACAGCGCCACGACGTGAGCAGGTGCTGGGGTGGTGCGGAAGTCCTTGTAGAAGGAGACGACCCCGTGCACCTCCGCCACCGACAGGTTGAGCACGTCGGCGATGGCGACCACGTCGACGCGATCGATGTAGCCGAACTCCGCCATGACGTCGTGCAGGATCGGCATCAGCGGCCCACGGTCCCCCAGCCGGGCGGCCGCGATCGCGCGGACCACGTCGACGCGGGCGCCCTGCTGGGCAGACGGTGCGGACGAGTGCAACATGGTTGGTTCCTTAGCCGCCACTATCCAGACTCCGACCGTAGCGCGCCGTCCGCCTCGCCCCGGCATGTCCCGGCTCCGGCCCGGCGCACCTGAGGCGCTGACCCGCGTCGATCGCGGTCAGCAGCGCCTTCGGTCGGCGGCCTGCGCACCATCCGCCGATCGTAAGGCCCAAACCCCCCGGCTCCACCAGACCGCTTTCGCCACGGGGAACTCCGGCGCCAGACCCGCGCCCTCACCACAGCGTGACGGCGAGCGCGGCGCCGCAGACTGCGGCGCCGAGGCCGGCCACGATGCTCGCGCCGACGTTGGCCGCCGCGGTGGCCAGGGCGCCGGTCTCGAGCAGCCGTACGGTCTCGTACCCGAACGTCGAGTACGTCGTCAGCGCTCCGCAGAGACCAACACCGAGCAGCGCCATGAGCGGCCCGCCGGACTGGCTCGCGGCGACGGCCCCGAGGATGAACGAGCCGGCGACGTTGACGGCCCAGGTGCCCCAGGGAAAGGCGGAGTCGTGCCGGGACTGGACCAGGCGGTCGGTGAGATAGCGCAGCGGCGCACCGACCGCGGCACCGAGCACCACGAGCAGCAGGGTCACCGGCTCACCTCCGGTACGACGATGGGGCGCCGCGCGGCCCGCACAGCCACGCGCGTCGCGACCAGCCCGAGCCAGGTCGCCCCCACGGCCGCCGCGATGGTACCGGCGAGGTAGGCCAGGGCAGTTCCCCCGGCGCCGGCCAGGATCAGGCGCTGGATCTCCACCACGTACGTGGAGAAGGTCGTGAATCCGCCGAGTACGCCGACGCCGAGAAATGGACGGACCAGCCGCCGCGTCGGAAACACCTCGGTCACCGCCACCATAAGGACGCCGACGAGCAGACACCCGATGACGTTGATCGCGAACGTCGCCCACGGAAAGGCGGTCGGGCTGGCAGGGACGGCGACGCCGAGGCCGTACCGGGCGCTCGCGCCGAGCGCGCCGCCAGCGGAGATGACGCCGAGAACCGCCCACGGATGCAGCCGTAGCTCCGCGCGCTGGCCGGCGTTGTGGAGATCCACATCCGAGTCGGCGGGAAGGCGGTCCGGAGCGGGGTCGGTCATGAGCGCCCTCCTACCAGGTCGGTACAAGATCTGGCAGGGACCGTTGGCAACGCTGCTCCGCGTCGCTCGCGGCGCGGAATCAGCGGGCAACTCCGGCGACGCTCGCGGGGGCGGAACCAGCCGCAGTTTCCCGGCCCTGGGACCGGGCGGCGGGCCCCACCGCCGCGTGCGCTCCTCGGCGCCGGCCCGAGCCTACCGGAGAGCGATCTCGCGCCGGTTCGCACCGCTGACCGGGCGAGTTCAGCCGCGAGCGCGAGGAGCGAGCGTCAGTGAGCCCCGCAGTCGCGAGCAACCGATTCCACGCCCTCCACCCCACCCAGCGACCCGAAACGAATTGCCGGCCCGGCCTGCGGGCGGGGGCCGCGAGCGCGAGACTGGATCCATGCGGGCGACACCGACTGGTGCGGCCTACGCCGACCGTACGGAGGCAGGCGACCGGCTCGCCGCCGAGCTCACCGGCTACGCGGGGCGCGCCGATGTCGTCGTTCTCGGCCTGGTGCGCGGCGGGGTTCCCGTCGCCGCGCGGGTCGCCGCCGCGCTGCACGCGCCGCTGGACGTGATGGTCGTCCGGAAACTCGGAGTGCCATGGTCACCCGAGGTCGCGTTCGGCGCCCTCGGACCGGGCGGCGTCGCGGTGCACAACCCCGAGGTCGAGTCCTACGTGTCCGCCACCGACGTCGAGCGGGTCACCCGGGCCGAATCTGACGAACTGGTCCGGCGGGAGCAGCGGTACCGGGGTGGCCGACCACCGCTGTCAATCGAGGGCCGAGTCGCCATCATCGTGGACGACGGACTCGCCACCGGTGCCACCGCTCGGGCGGCGGTCGCAGTCTCCCGGGGCCTGGGGGCCGGGAAGGTCGTGGTGGCCGTACCGGTCGGCGCCCCCGAAGCGGTCCGGATCCTGCGCACCGAGGCGGACGAGGTGCTCTGCCCGCTCGTGCCGGCCGGATTCGGCGCGGTGAGCCGGTTCTACGCCACGTTCCCGCAGACGAGCGACGACGAGGTCATCGCCCTCCTGAACGCCGCCGACCGCTGATACAGCGTCACCTCAGTCGAACAGCTCCGAGAGGAAGCTGCCCTTGCGGCGCTTGTGCGGCTGGCCGTGCGAGCCGTACCGGCGGTGGTCATCATCATCGTCGTCGTCGTCGTACCGCTCGCGCCGCTCGTACCGGACCTCCTGGCGGACCGGCGCCGGGGGCGCCCCGTGGTACGCGGTCTCGGCGTCGACGAGGCGCTCCAGCTCGCCCCGGTCCAGGAAAATCCCCCGGCACTCGGAGCACTGGTCGACGGTGACGCCGCTGCGCTCGTACTGGCGCATCACACCCTGACATTTGGGACAGACGAGATCCATGACCGAGAACCCTATCGGTCGTACCTGGACGGTTGCTGGGCACTCCCTGGACGGTGGCTGGGGCCGGGCCGACGTGCAGGGGCGAGCGGCCCGGTCCCAGCAGTTCGGTCACACCGCCATATCGACGAACCGGGAGAAGTGCAACTGCGCCGCCACCGTGACCGTGTCGGTCGGGCCGTTGCGGTGTTTGGCCACGATGAAGTCCGCCTCCCCGGCGCGCGGCGACTCCTTGTCGTAGTAGTCATCTCGATGGAGAAGAATGACAACGTCGGCATCTTGCTCAATTGATCCAGACTCGCGCAGATCGGACAGTTGCGGGCGTTTGTCGGTGCGCTGTTCGGGGCCGCGGTTGAGCTGGCTCACGGCGACCACCGGGCACTCGATCTCCTTGGCGAGCAGCTTCAGGCCGCGGGACAGCTCAGCGACCTCCTGCTGGCGGTTCTCCACCCGCTTCGGTGACGTCATGAGTTGCAGGTAGTCGACGACCACCAGCTTGAGGTCGTGCCGCTGGCGCAGGCGACGCGCCTTGGCCCGGACCTCCATGAGCGTCATGTTCGGGGTGTCATCGACGAAGATCGGTGCCTCGCTGATCTCGCCCATGCGCCGGGCCAGCCGGGTCCAGTCCTCGTCCGACAGCTGTCCCGACCGGAGCACCTGCAGCGGGATGCGCGCCTCCGCCGCCAACAGGCGGGTGACGATCTCAATCTTGCTCATCTCCAGCGAGAAGATCGCGCTGGCGTGGTTGTGCCGCACCGAAGCGGTGCGAGCGAAGTCCATCGACACCGTGGAGTTGTGCGTGGGGATCATCGACCGACCGGCGAGGAACAGGTGCTCCTCGTTGTCGACGCTGACGCAGCGCACCGGGACGGTGCGTGTCGGCCGGATGTCCACAATGTACTGACGACCCAGCTCGCTCGGACGTACCGACCGCCGCCGGCGCTTGTGCAGCAGGCATTTCTCCTCGGCCCGGAACACGTCGTCGCTGGTCGCGAAGGTCAGCACCTGCGCGCCGGGCGCACTGGTCGTGGTGCACCGGTAGCCGAGGCTGGCGATGAGCTCGGCCACGTCCCGGGCCAAGCGCGTCGACCGGAGCCGCAGGCGCACCCGGCCATCGACCGTCACCGTTCCCACGGTGTCGAGCAGGCCGGCGAGAAGGCAGCGGCGCTGGCCCTCCGCCGCGCGCAGGTACGCCATCGGGATGCGCCGCTCGGGCTGCACGCCGAGCGCTCGCAACAGCCCGTACGACACCCGTACCGGCTGCCCGGCATCCGCCAGCCACGCACCCAGCAGGTAGGGGGCAACCAGGAGCTCGGCGAAGGGCAGCTGCAACGGCGCGGTGGTGGCCACGCTGTGGTTGGCGCGCCCGGCCCGCCGCCGCGAGATCCCCCGCGGGCGCAGGGTCGCGCGGATCTCGTCGGTGGTGCTGACCGCCCCCGGGCGGCCGGTCCGGCGCTCCCGCCGGGTCTGCGTGAGCCAGCGGTGGCCGGCATCGGCGACGATCACCGAGCCGTCGGAGAACTCGACCTCGTAGCACGGCCGTTGCGACATCACCTCGCTGCAGGCGATGACCGTCGTCGGGCGGCCCGCCGCGTCGAGCAGCCGCTCGCCGACCCGCACCTCGCCCATGGTCGTCCACCCGGTCGGCGTGGGCAGCGGGGTGTCCAGCGCGAGGGCCTTGCCCAGACCTGGCCGACCCGCGACCACGATGAGCTGGCCCGGATGCAGGCCGTTGAGCAGCCGGTCCAGGTCGCCGAAGCCGGTGGGGACACCGGCCATCACGCCGCCCTGCGCGCCGACGGCCTCGATCTCGTCCAGCGCGGGCTGCAAGAGGTCGGCCAGGATCGCGAAGTCGTCCCCGGTGCGCCGCTCGGTGACGTCGTAGACGGCCTGCTGGGCCAGGTCCACGATGTCGTCCGTGTCCCGCCCCTGGCCGGAGGCGGCGCCGTAGCCCATGGCGACGATCCGGGTACCGGCCTCGACCAGCCGCCTCAGCACCGCCCGTTCGGCGACGATGCGGGCGTAGTACGCGGCGTTGGCGGCCGTCGGCACCAGCGAGACCAGCGTGTGCAGATACGGGGCACCGCCCACCCGAGCGAGCTCGCCCGAGTTGGTCAACGCGCCCACGACCGTGATCGGGTCCGCCGGCTCGCCCCGCCCGAAAAGATCGATCACAGTGTCGAAGATCGTCGCGTGCGCCGGCCGGTAGAAGTCGCCCGACCGCAGCACCTCCACGACGTCGGCGATGGCGTCCTTGGAGAGCATCATCGCGCCGAGCACGCACTGCTCCGCCGCGGCGTCCTGCGGCGGAGTGCGATCGAAGGTCGGCTCCCCGGTCGGGTCCGCTGGCCCCGACCGCACTCGCACGTCGTCGGTGATCGACACTTCGTACCCCCCACCATCCGGCGCCCGTCGCCTGCTCGTCCTACGGCCGCGCGGCGGTAAACAACACCGTTGTAATCCGCGGGTCTGACATCCACGCGCCCCTCGGCCCGCCAGCAGCCGGACCACTCGCGCGACGGATCTGCCACTGCCGCGCGGGCTGACCCCCCGACCAGCCCGCGCGGACGTCCGTTGCGGTCGCACCCCTCGGAGCCGACACACCATAGGCACGACCGACCGGTGGACTCAACGACACCTGTTGATGGCACTGTCGACAAACATGTGGAAAACCCAACAAGGCCTGTGGGCAACCCTGTGGAGAACCTGGGGATCTCGGCCCCGCCACACTCCGTTAGTGCCTCTGGCCAGGCACGACACGATGCCCAGCCTGTGGAGCGAAATTTCTCTCCCGCGTGTCCGGGGCCACGATCCGACGAATCTGGCGGTTCGGCCGATACCGCACCATCACACGTCTCGGCCAGGCTCCGCCGTATGGAGTCGAGCGACCGGTACGGCTGGGCCGCCGACGATCCTCGGTGGACCGACTCGCTCGCCGGTGGGAGGGGCAGGCTCGAGCCTTCCCCACCGCCACGCTTCGGCGACGGCGACACACCGGTAGCGCCACCCGAGGCTCCCCCGCCCGCCGACGCCACGCCCCGCTCTCTCGGTCTACCGCTGTGGCCCCCGCCGGGCGGCGCCGAACCGGATGGCCCGGCTGACTCGCCCGGACCCGTGCCGGAACAGCTGTGGCCACCGCCGGACCCGCCACGGTCGGCCGACACCGTGCAGTTCGCCGCGGCCGAGATGCCGCCACCGACCTGGCATGAGCCACCGGGCCCGCGGAGGCCACCGGAACCCGTCGCATCCGGGGACCCGTTCGCCCCACCGCTCGCTATCGCCGCCGGAGCGTCATCGCCGCCGCCCCCGCCAGGCATGTACGGGCGCCCCCCGGCCGCGCCGGTGCCGGTCGCGCCCGCGCTGGGGAGCCCGGTGCCGGGCCCGGCCTCCGTGCCGTTCACCGTTCACGCCCGGGTGGCGGCGAGCAGCCTGGGCGTACGGTCCGGATACGGCTCGAGAACCACGGCGGGGTCGCTCTCGACCGGTCCGCGGCCCACGGGCGGCAGTCTGGCCGCCGCGGTCGGTCGCGGTGCCGTACCGGCGAGCCGCCGACCACTGACGTCTCGGCTCGAGCGCCGGGTCCGGGTCCGGTCCCGTCGACGCGCCGATGACGAGTTCCGCCGGGCGTTCCGCGCTGAGCTGTTCAGCGACGACGCCCGCTACGGTGTGCTCCTCGCGCTCACGGCGTCCTGGTACGGACCGGTCGCTCTGGTGTTCCTCGTCTGGGCTCTGCTGGCCGACACTGACGCCGCGACCGGCGGCCGGGTGGTTTCGGGCCTGCTCTGGCTGGCCGCGGCGGCCGTGCTGTCCCTCGCCGTCGTCAGCCTACTGCGATGGGCCAGGGTCGGATGGCGCGCCCTCACGCTCAGCGTCGCCTCCGCGCTCATCGGGGGCGGCCTCGCCACGGTCGCGCACACCCTCGCCGGCTGATGTCGCGGTGATCGAGGACTTATGCGTGTGATTGGAGATCAACTCACACGCACAAGTCCTCGATCACGCGAGCTCGACCTCGCTGTTATCTCTTGGCGGCGATCACGCTGAGCGCGAACTTGGCCGTCACCTCGGGGTGCAGTCGTACCGACACCTCGTACTGACCCAGAGACTTGATGTGCCCGGGCAGCTCGATGCGGCGGCGGTCCAAGTCGGGGCCACCCGCGAGCTTGACCGCGTCGGCGACCTCGGTCGGCGTCACCGAGCCGAACAGGCGCCCACCGGTGCCCGCCCGTGCCTGCAGCGCGACCTTCAGCTCCTCGAGCTGTGCCTTGACCGCGTTGGCCTGGCCGAGGTCACGGATCTCCCGGGTCGACCGGGCTCGCTTGATCGAGGTGACCTGCTTCTCGCCGCCCTTGGTCCACGGGATGGCGAACCCCTGCGGAAGCAGGTAGTTGCGCCCGTACCCGTCCCTGACCTCGACGATGTCGCCGGGCGTGCCGAGCCCGGTCACCTCGGAGGTGAGGATGATCTTCATTGACGGGCCTCCCCTCAGCGACCGGTCGTGGTGTACGCCAGCAGCGCCATCTCGCGGGCGTTCTTCACGGCCCGAGCGATCTGACGCTGCTGCTGCGAGCTGACGCCCGTCACCCGCCGCGCGCGGATCTTGCCGCGGTCGGAGATGAACTTGCGCAGCAGCGCGGTGTCCTTGTAGTCGATGTAGGTGATCCCCTCCTTGTCGAGCGGGTTCACCTTCTTCTTCGGCTTACGTAGTGCCGCAGGCTTCGGCATGTCTTCCTAACTCTCCTGGAACTAGAACGGGGGCTCCTCGTCGAAGCTGTTCGCCGAACCGTTCCCCGAACCCGTCCTCGCCGGCTCCGCACTGGCCCAGGGGTCGTCGAGACCCCCGCCGCCGTTCGCGCCGCCGCCGGAACCGAACCCACCACCGCCGCCGGAACTGCGCGACATCCGCTGCACCTTCGCTGTGGCGTACCGCAGCGACGGGCCGACCTCGTCGACCTCCAACTCGAAGACGGTGCGCTTCTCGCCCTCACGCGTCTCGTAGGTGCGTTGCCGCAGCCGCCCGGTCACGATCACCCGAGCGCCCTTGTGCAGCGACTCGGCCACGTTCTCCGCGGCCTGCCGCCAGATGTTGCACTGGAGGAACAGCGCCTCGCCGTCCTTCCACTCGTTGGTCTGCCTGTCGAGGATCCGCGGCGTCGAGGCGACGCGGAACTTCGCCACGGCCGCCCCCGATGAGGTGAACCGCAGCTCTGGGTCCTCGACCAGGTTGCCGACGACGGTTATGGTGACGTCTCCTGCTGCCATGATCCACTCCTAGCGCACCGAGTCCTCTGCTGTTTGACAGGGCTCAGGCTCCCACATGGCGGCGACACTCCGGCGACGGCTTGCCGAGCCGGAGCAGACGGTTGTTCGGGATCAACATGTCCGGTTGGTCAGCGCGCCTCGGGCCGGATCACCTTGGTCCGCAGCACCGACTCGTTCAGTCGCAACTGCCGGTCGAGCTCGGCCACCGCCTGCGGAGTCGCGTGCAGGTCGATCACCGCGTAGATGCCCTCGGACCGCTTACCGATCTCGAACGCGAGGCGTCGGCGCCCCCACACGTCGATCTTCTCGACCGAGCCGCCCGACGAACGGATCACGTTGTTGAGGTACGTGTCCAGCGATGGGGTTACGGTGCGCTCCTCGAGGCTTCCGTCGAGGATCACCATGATCTCGTAATGACGCAAGACTGTTCTCACCTCCTATGGGCTAGGCGGCCACGGTCTCTCCGTGGCAGGAGGTCATTGCGTCCCGCACCAGATTGATGCGGCTTGCCGGGGGCGCGCCCGTACGGGCGGTGGCCCAGCGGTGTCCCAGCGTACCGGCCGGCCCGGGAGATGACCCGACCGGGTGTCAGGATGGCGGCATGCGCGCGGTACAGATCACCGAGTTCGGCGGTCCTGAGGTGTTGCGGGTCGTCGACCTGCCCCAACCGGTGCCCGGGGACGGGCAGGTTCTGGTCGACGTGGAACGGGCCGGCATCAACTACGCCGACACACACCACGCGGAGAACTCCTATCTCGCCCCGGCGAGCCTGCCCCTCGTGCCCGGCAGCGAGGTGGTCGGCCGTACCGCCGACGGCCGGCGGGTCGTCGCCATCGTCGGCAACGGTGGTTACGCCGAGAAGGCGGTGGCGGACGCCCGTACGGTCTTCGACGTACCAGACACCGTCGACGACGTCACCGCGCTCGCGTTGGCGATCCAGGGCACGACCGCGTGGCTCTTGCTGCGTCGCAGCGTGCATCTCGAGCCCACCGAGTCGGTGGTCGTCCACGCGGCCGCGGGTGGGGTCGGCAGCCTCGCCATTCAGCTCGCCAAGGCGTGGGGCGCCGGCCGCGTGATCGCGACCGCGAGCACCGAGGCCAAGCGTGACCTCGCACGAGACCTCGGCGCCGATGCCACCGTCGACGCCAACACATCGAACATGACGGAAGCGCTGCGGGCGGCCAACGGCGGCCGGCGCGTCGACGTCGTGCTGGACATGACCGGCGGCCGGGTCACCGACGCCAGCCTCCACGCGCTCGCACCATTCGGTCGGCTCGCGTTCTACGGGATGGCCAGCCGGACCTCGCCGTCGCCGGTGGCACCCGCGAACCTGCTGGCCCACTCGACCACGGTCGCCGGCATGTGGCTGGTGCATGCCATGGCGGTTCCGGGCCTCCTGCAACGGGCATTGTCCGAGCTGTACGGTCTCGTCGCGGCGGGCACGCTGCGAGCCGTCCCCGGTGGCGACTACCCCATCACCCAGGTGCGGCAGGCCCACCAGGACCTGCGGGCCCGGGCCACGGTCGGCAAGCTGGTCCTCGACCCATCCCGCTGACGAGACCTGCGTCCCTGACGAGACCTGCGTCCCTGACGAGAATAGGACCGCGGAGCACCTCTCCAACATCTGCAGGGTGGGACCTGGGGAGGAACGACCACACCGACGAGCTTGGAAAGAGGCGCTCCGCGGAGCTTTACGCCCGTTAAGGACTTAACCGGACAATAGACCGGATTATTGCTGCAGTCACCCCTAACACGCAAATCGTGGCAAGTACGGCCAGCAGACGTACGCCCTTCGGGTGACCCTGGTCGGGCAGGTCCACCGGGCGCGCCGCGATCACCCCGGGCTGGTTGGTCACCACGGCCGCCGCCACCGGCGCCGGCGAGCGGGTCGCCGGCGAGTCGCCGGAAGAGGTTCCGGCCGCGGGCCCCGGCGAGGGGGAGGCGGAGGCCGAGCGCGACGGCCCGGTACCGGATCCCGGGCCGGATGTCGTCCTGGTGGGAGAGCCTGCCACGGCTCCCGGCGGGGTCGTCGTGGGGGGAGCCGGCGCGGTTGTGGTGGCCGGCGGGCTGGCTGGCGGGGACGGTTCGTCGGGCGGGGTTCCGCTCACGGTGACCGCCAGTGGCACCGCGTCGGTGTAGGCCAGGCAGTCCGGCACGATTCGGACGTCGTGCTGGCCGACCGTCAGTTCGAGCTCGGCGCCCGAGCCATGGGGTACCGGCAGGACGCTGAGTCCGTCCACGAACAGCGTGGCGTCCAGGCCGGTGGAGTTCCCGACGACGAAGGCGGTGCCCGCCGGCACGGTCAGGCTGCCCAGCGTGGGGGCCGAGCCGCAGGGCTGGGGCTGGGTGCCCCGGGTGAACACGACGTAGGGTGCGTTCGGCTCGGTCGCGACGGCCGGCAGGCCGGCGACCAGCACCAGGACGGGCCCGACGAGAAGGCTCATGACCAGTCCGACGAGAAGAGCGCGCGCGCGGGCCGATCCGCTCCGCACTGCAACCCCCGAATCGCTGCGCAAGCTGCGCGGGTTGCCGGATGGGCGAGGCATGGTCGGTCTCCCGGGGGTGACGCCGTACAGATCGACAGGCGTTGCGGGCGGGGTTACTAACCGCGCAACGACCCACACCCCGTGCAGTGACGGCTGTGACACACTCCGCTGCGCCGCCGTCCCGGCCTTCCGGCGGACCGACACGTCGGACGGGGCACGTAGGCTCCCCGGTATGCAGACGCGCATCGGTGCCCATGTCGACTCCGCCGACCCGCTCACCGCCGCGGTGGCCTGCGGGGCTGAGGTGATCCAGTTCTTCCTCTCCGATCCGCAGAGCTACGCCGCCCCGCAGCCACACCCGCACGCCGAGGCCATCCGCGCCAGTGGCCTGGACGTCTACATCCATTCGCCGTACCGCCTGAACGTCGCCAGCACGAACAACCGCATCCGCATCCCGAGCCGTAAGCTGCTGCTCCAGCACGCTGAGGCCGCCGCGCAGATCGGGGCGATGGGTCTGATCGTCCACGGTGGACACGTCGACCGGGGCGGCGAGATGGCCGCCGGGTTCGACAACTGGCGCAAGACCTTCGTCTACGCCCGGGAGAGCGGCGGCTTCCCGCTGCCGATCCTGATCGAGAACACGGCCGGTGGCGACAACGCTTGCGCTCGGCGGTTCGACGCGCTGGCTCGGCTGTGGGACGCGGTCGGCGACTTCGGGGCCGGTTTCTGCCTCGACACCTGCCACGCGCATGCCGCCGGCGAGGACCTCTCCGGCATCGTGGACCGCGTCCTGGCCATCACCGGCCGCATCGACCTGGTCCACGCCAACGACTCCCGCGACCCCTTCGACTCCGGGGCCGACCGGCACGACAACATCGGCAAGGGTCACATCGACCCACAACTCATCATCGACGTGGTCCGGGCCTGCGGCGCCCCAGCGGTGGTGGAGACTCCGGCAGCCGGCCACGCCGCCGACATCGCTGCCCTGCGGTCCGGGCTCGCCGCGTGACCGAGCCGGGCCGGGTGGCGCAGACCGTACGGCGGTTGGTCCCGCGCCTTCGGGCGGCTGGGTGGGGGAGGAGGGCCGGCACGGCATTTCGGGCGGCTGGGTGGGGGAGGAGGGCCGGCACGGCATTTCGGGCGGCTGGGTGGGGGAGGAGGGCCGGCACGGCTTTTCGGCACGTCCTGCGGCATGAGTGGACCCTCGCCATACTCGGATCCCTAGCCCTCGCGGTGCTCGTCCACCGGGGCGCGTTCGCCGACCCCGAGCACACGTTGCCGCGCGACATCTGGGATCCCTCGTTCCACGCGTACCTGATCGCCTGGGGCGGCCACGCGCTCCTGCACGACCCGGCCGGGATCTGGCAGACCAACGCGTTCTATCCGGCGCCGTACTCCCTCGCCTTCTCCGACTCGCTGCTGGGCTACGCGCCGTTCGGGCTCATCGGCACCGGGCCCGACGCGGCGGTGCTGCGCTACAACCTCGTCTACATCGGCGCCTACGCACTGGTGCTCTTCGGCGGGTACGCCCTCGCCCGGCAACTCGGGCTGCGGCCCGGCGCGGCCACGCTGGTGGGCGTCGCGCTGGCCGTCGCGCCCTGGCGGCTCTCACACACCGGGCACTTGAATGTCCTGTCGACCGGAGGCATCTACCTCGCCTTCGCGATGCTGGCCCGCGGCCACGGCGTCCGCTGGCTGCACCGCCCGCCGGGGTCGGGAGCCGTCGATCCGCCGCGCCGACCCGGGTGGGCGTTCGCGGGCTGGGTGGTGGCGGCGTGGCAGGTCAGCCTTGGTTTCGCGGTCGGCCTGCCGTTCCTCTACCTCCTGCTCGGGTGCGCGCTCGTGGGTGTGGTGATATGGGCGATCCGGCATCGGGCCGACCTCAGGAGCCCGCACGGGTGGCGTCAGGCCCTGCCGCCCCGTCCACTGCTCGTCGCCGACGCGGCCGGCGGTCTGGTCCTCGGCACCGTCTCGCTGCTGCTCGCGCTGCCCTACCTGCGTGTCCTCGAGCTCTACCCGCAGTTCCGCCGCTCGGTGGCCTGGGTCGAGCTCTACTCGCCGCCGGTCAGCGGGCTGTTCATCGCGCCGCAGGAGTCCTCGGTGTGGGGGGCCGCGCAGGCCGTCGCCCGGGAGGGTCTCCACATCCCGGGGGAGATGGCGCGGCTGCCGGGGTTCGCGCTCTACGCGCTGGCCGCAGTCGGTCTCTTCTGGTCGGCCTGGCGGTTGAGCGTGCGCATCGGCCTCGCGCTGGGTGCCATCGTGTTCGCCATGCTGACCGTGGGCACGAACGGCCCCGGTGACGGCGAGCTCGGCTACCTGCTCCTGCTGAACCTGCCCGGGTTCGACGGCATCCGCACCCCCGGCCGGATGATCGTCTGGACCACCCTCCTGCTCGCGCTGCTCGCGGGGGGCGCGGTGGGTGCGTGGGGCCGGTGGATCCGCGCGACCGCGGCCGCCTTGCGCGAGGAACCGAGGGCTGCCGCGGCCGCGAACAGCGCGTGGTTGCCTGCGTCGCGCCCCGACCAGGCCGGCGACGTGCGCAGCGACTCCTCGGTGCGGTGGCGCGTCCCGCCCGCCTGGGGTCAGTGGATGGGGCGGCAGGACGGCTGGGGGGCCCTGGCCCGGGTGGTGGTCGTGATGCCGGCGATGGTGGTCTTTCTCGAAGGGCTCGGCGCGATCCCGCACGCGGCGCTGCCCCCCGCCCCACCGACGCTGTCCATTGTGGAGGCACCCTACCTCGTGCTGCCCCTGCACGAGGTGCTGGACACGAACGTCGTGCTCTGGTCCACGGACCGGTTCGCACCCCTGGTCAATGGCGGCACCAGCCAGACGCCGCCCGAGCAGAACAAGGTGCGCGAGCTCGTGGCGACGTTCCCCGACGAGGCGAGCGTCGCCTACCTGCGGGAGATCGGCGTGCGCAGCGTGGTCGCGCTGCTGTTCCGTCTCCAGGGCACGCCCCTCGCCGATGCCGCAACCATCCCGATCGACGGCCTCCCGCTGACCCGCCAGGTCTATCCGGATGCGGTCGTCTTCTCGCTCGACCCCTGAGCGGTTCTGAGGCCGGCACCGCCAGCCGTACGGCCTACCGCCGCGACCGGACGACGGAGCTCACCCCGTCGCGGACGTCGGCGGCCACGGCACGCGCCCATCCGCCCAGCCCAAACCGCAGGTCCCGCGCCGTGGCCTGCAGCCATCGCGTCCACTGGGCTTCGCCGGCGCCGACGAAGTCGCCCCCATCGGGGTCGTCGCCATAGGTCGCCCAGACCACGTCCCGCCCGGGGGACACGATGTCGCGGACCACGAAGACGACGAGCACGAGCAGGCCCCACCACCGAGCCGCAGAAATATAGACGTAGGTGGACTCAGGCATGGCGTTCACGCCGGCCAGGTTGAGCAGATGCGCGTAGAAGCCGAGGAAGTACGCGAGCTCGGCCACCTGCCAGACCAGGAAGGCCCCCCACCTAGGTCGCGCCAGCACCGCGAGCGGAATCAGCCACAGCACGAACTGCTGCGACCAGACCTTGCTGGTCAGCAGAAACAGCGCCACGACGAGGAAGCAGAGTTGGGCAAGCCGCGGGCGCCGGGGGGCCACCCAGGCCAGCAGGGCGATCCCCAGGCAGCCCAGAGCGAACAGGATGTAGCTCACGGCGTTCAGCACGTCGACGTGGCCGGAGAGCCAGACGAAGGGCTCGATCCCTTTGCCCTCGGCCCGGAGCGAGATCGGCCACTCCTTGCCGATGTACCAGAAGGTCCCCCAGTCCACCGGCCGCTCGCTGCTCAGTTCGAAGAACCGCCCCCAGTTCTCGCGCGCGGACAGGAAGGCGTGAGCGTTCGCGGCCAGCCATGTCACCACCGCCGTGCCGATGGTCGTCGCGGCGGCGCGCACCCGTCCCGTCCGCAGGGCCAGCACGATCAGCGGCCCGGCGAGCAGCAGTGGATAGAACTTCGCTGCTACTGCCAGCCCCAGCAGCAGGCCCGCGAGCGCTGGTCGGGCGCGCGCCCACGCGTAGAAGAAGAACGCGGTGAGGCCGACCGCGAAGAGGTCCCAGTTCACCGTGGCGGTGAACACCAGCACGGGGGCGAAGACGAAGAGCAGCGCGTCCCACGGTCGTCGCCGCCGAAGCGCGACGGTCACGGCGACGGCGGCGACCCCGAACGCCATGAGGACCAAGGCGGTGAGGTTGTAGAAGGCCTGGCCCTGGTTGAAGTCGGGACGGCCCTCGCCCAGGTCGTGCACTGGAAGACCGATGATGGCCATGAGGTAGCCGGTGAGCACCGGGTACTCGACCGGCCAGTCCGCGTACGGTACGGCGCCCTCGTTCAGATGCTCGGCGTAGTACAGGGCGAGCACGTCGGTGTAGCAGAACTTGGCGTACTGCTCGTTGTTCGCCCAGGCCCCGTCCTGGCAGGGCGACTTCTGTATCCAGTGCAGGAAGAACACGACCACCGCGAGCACCATGACGGCCCGGGTCGGGGTCCACCACCGGTCGGTCCACCGCACCGCGGCGGCGTGGTCACCGAGCGGGCCACCGACCACTTCGGACAGACCCCGGACGACGCCATCTTCCTGGCTCGGGCTAACCTCGCGCGGTCCCGTACCGCCTTCGGGCGGTTCGCCGACCGCGCTCCCGCGTGGCAGCTCCTCCCCGTCGGGTGCGGCGGGCCCGGTGGTCGTCGCCGTCATACCTCCAGATCCTGCCCTACCAGAGCCCGCCCCGACCGGTCAGGCCGCCGTTATGGGTTCGGCGGCACTGAAGGACTCGGGGAGGGCGACGGGCTCGGCGACGGAGACGGAGACGGCGAGGACGAGGGGCGCCGCGACGGAGACGGCGACGGGGACGGCGTCGGAGACGGCTCTGGCGACGGCGTCGGAGATGGCCTCGACCCGGGCGGGTTCTCGTCGCCGACGAACTTCGGCGGGTTGAACTGGGTCCGGTCGGTCGGCAGCGCCATCGCCGCCGTGGCGTCGTGCATGAACTTCTCCCAGATCTGGGAGGGCAGCGTCGACCCCCAAACCTTGGCGCCGTTCTTGTCGTAGAGCGGTAGCTCGTCCTTCTTCGGACCCACCCAGACCGCGGCGGCCAGCTTGGTGGTGAAGCCGACATTCCAGGCGTGCGCGTTCTCGTCGGCGCTCCCGTTGACCTCCCAGGTTCCGGTCTTGGTTGCGCCCTGGAAGCCGGCAATGGTGATGTTCTTGACCTGCGCCATCGCGTAGGTCAGGTCGTCGGCCTGCTGCTGGTTGAGGATCCGCGGTGCGTCGGGGTTCGGCAGCGTCTCGCCGAACAGGGTCTGGCCGTCCTTCTTGACCTCCCGGACGAAGTGCGACGTCGCCCGCAGCCCACCCGCCGCGATCGTCGCCACGCCGTTGGCGTGGTTCTCCACCGTGACCCGGTACTGGCCGATGCCAACCTCCGAGCCGATGCCGTGCAGCTGCACCGCGTCGGTCGGGCTGACGTACTGCAGGTCCATCCGCTCGTTGTCGTTGTTCCAGATGTGCTCGATGCCCGCATCGAAGGCGGTCTGTAGGACGTTGGCGGCGCCGAGGTTGACGGTGAGCTCGTAGAACGGGACGTTGAGCGACCAGACGGTCGACTCCAGCAGCGAGCACAGCTCGGTCTTCGCCTTGTTCGCCGCGGCATCCCAGTCGCTGGAGCAGCGGCTCGCGTTACGGACCGGGTTGGTCTCGGGACGTCCCGGCATGGCGTGCGGGGTCCACTGCCAGTACGACTTCAACGAGTACCCCTGGGTCAGCGCCCTCATGAGGTCATAGATCTTGAACGACGACCCGGGCGGGTGGCCGCCGAACCCGGCGGCGATGGGCCGGTTGGTCGCTGGGTCGATCTCCTCGGTGTAGTAGATGCCGGCGTAGTCGTTGCCGGTGCCCTGGTGCCCGCCGTAGTAGGCGAGCACCCGACCGGTGCCCGGCTCGACGGCGACCAGCGCCGCCTGCATGGTCTCGGGCTGCCCGAACATGACACTGCCGTCGACGGTCTCGTCGGCCGCGGCCACGGCTGCGGCCTGTGCCCGGGGATCGATGGTGGTGGTGATCTGATAGCCGCCGTTGCGGATGGACTCCCAGGTCATGCCCTCGAAGTAGCTGCCCGGCGTGTGGGTCAGCTCATCGAGGACGTGCTTCTCGACCAAGCCGGTCGGCCTCTCCAGACCCTCGCCGACCGCCGCCTGGCTCGCCGGAATCCAGCTCTCCGGGAAGACGAGCGCCGCGTCCTCCTCGGGGGTGAGGCTGAACCGGGCGGGGTCGCTGCGGTGCAGCTCGTTCAGCCCTTCACGCACGTACTCCCATCGGAGAAGCGCGTTGTTGCGGGCGTTCTCCCGCATGACGCTGCCCTCTTCGCCCCGGGTCGGGTCGTACCCCGGGTACGCGTCGGGGTCGTAGGGGTCGACCTCGGGCTGCTTGACCATCGCCACGAGCGCCATCGCCTCGGACCGGGTGATGCGCTGCGCCTCCGGGGCATCCTTCTTGACGCTCTTGCCGAAGAATGCCTGCGCCGCCGCCTCGGCGCCGTAGGTCATGCGCCCGAAGGGCACCGCGTTGAGGTACGAGCTGATGATCTCTTCCTTGGTCAGCTCGTCCGACATCTTCCAGGCCAGCACCGCCTCACGAAGCTTGCGGTTGTAGGTCACACCCTCGAGTTGCTGGGACACCCGCGCGTACTGCTGGGTGATCGTCGACGCACCCTGCTGGTCGCCGCCGGTCATGTTGTTCCAGGCGGCGCGGATGATCGCGCTGAACTCGACACCCTCGTTGGTCCAGAACGTCTTGTCCTCGGACGCGATGAGCGACTCGACGACGTAGGGGCTCATGTTGTCGTAGGCGACCACATACCGGATGTTCTCACCCAGCTTGGCCATGGAGCTGCCGTCGCTGAACAGGATCTCCGACGTCTCGGGGAGCGTGAGCTCGTCGCCGAGCTTGATGCTGTCCACGAAGTACGTTCCGGCGACGAAGCCGACACCGGTGAGCATGACGACCAGCGCCACGCCCGAGATGATGAGGTTGCGGATGCGGGTCTTGCGGGCTCTGAGCGCCCGGTCGGACAGCTTCCCTTTGGGCCCGGTCGGTCCGCGCCCCCGTCGCATCACGCCGCCCAGGCCGAAGCCCGTGAACGGCCGCCGACTGGCCGGATCAGCCGGGCCACCGGGACCATTCGGGCCGTTCGGACCGCCAGGACCCTCGCCGCCCGGATCCCCTGGCACCGGGCGACCCCCGGGACCGTAGGGACCGCGGCCGCCCGGCCCCGCCCCGCCCGCGCCCGGCGGTGTGCTCGGAGATATCGGCCGCACCTGAGCCCGGCCGGCACCCGGGCTCACGGGCGCACCCGGGCTGATCGGGTTTCCGCCGCCGGGGCTCACCGGCGCGCTGCCCCGGCTCGAGCCGACCGGGACGCCGCCCGGTGACGTCGGCGCGGGCCCGTACGGGTCAGACCCGTACCGCGAAGACCCCGACTCCGAGGAGGAGCCATAGCCGGAGGACGAGCCGTACGAGGAGCCGTAGCTGACGTCGTAGGCGGCGTCACCGTACGGGGCGCCGTACACCGGCTCCTCCGGGGACGACGCTCGCACCGACGCGCGTCCCACGGTCGTGGTCGGCTCGGTGTACCGGCCGGACGAGCGGGGGCTGGGCGCATAGTCGTCCGAGGCGCGGCCCACCGAGGCCCGACCGCTCACGCTCCGCGTGGTCGGTTCGGAGTAGCCGTCGTACGGGTCGCGGGCGCCACCGGGATACTCGTCCTCGCGACCGTGCCGCGAGGAGCGCGAGCGGCTCCGATAGGTCGGTTCGTCGTCGTAGGGGTTCATCCGGTCACACCTTTGCCGCGGGGGAGGTGACTCCTAGACATCATGGCGGACTGACGCGAGAACAGGCGCCCCGGCGCGTCGCACCGCCCGCCTGCCAGTAGCGACAGGGGTTCGGTCACTCGGCCGCCTCCTGGAGGGGCTGCGCGAAGGCCGCCCGGCCGGCCGGTCCCGCTCCGCCCGGATCGCCTGAACTGCCTCGACCGAGCAGGAACTGCTCGACCAGGTGGTTCCAACTGCAGCCCCGGCAGACCTCGACGACGTAGACCTGCACCTCGCGTGCGGTGCGGGCGAGGTGGGTCAGCTCGACCCGGGACCGGGCCTGCCCGGCGGACTGCTTGAGCTCGTCGCCGTAGATGTAGTGCACGTGGGTGAGGTTCGCCCGCCGGCACACCGGGCAACGTTCCTCGGTGGCCTCGCCGTGGAACCGGGCCGCCGAGAGTAGATAGGGCGAGGCGTCGCACACCTCGTAGGTGCCGACCCGGCCCGCGTGCAGTTCGCGCAGGAGGGCACGTCGCCGGAGCGAGTAGTCGATGGTGCCCTGCCGCTGCGCGCGCATGCGAACGAGGGTACGCGGTCGAACCGGGCACAGCGACCGCCCGGGCCCGGTAGCCGCACGCGCCGAGCGGCCCCCGGCGAGTCGCCGGCGGCCGACGGGAAGGGCTGTCACGAACCGCTGATCGCCGCGTCACCGACTGTCGCGTCACCCAGGCCGGCCGGCGCCGGGAACTCGCCCGGGCCCAAGCCGAGCTCGCTGGTAGCGCCGTCCACCACGGTGCGGTAGATCAGCGCTGGCAACGTATCGCCGGTGATCCGGTTGCCGATGGCGTCTCGCAGCGGGAACTCGACCTCCTTGTTGCCCACCCACACGGCCAGGGCGAGGTCCGGTGTGTAGCCGACGTGCCAGGCATGGGCAGCGTCGAGCGCACTGCCGACCATCGGTGCCGTGCCGGAGATGCTCGCCGACGGTGGGCCGCCCGGGATCTGCCCCGCCGGGACGGTGGACAGCACGTCTGTGATGTCGGCCACGACATCCGGGTCGAGCCCGGGAACGCCCGCGTCGATCGGCTCCGCGTAGTAGGTGGCGAAGTCCCGGACGACCCGCACGACGAAGTGGGTCGGGTTCCAGACGCCGCCCGCCGCCAGGCTGGCCATCGCGGTCGCCTGGTCGAGCACCGTGACCGGGTAGGCGCCGAGCGCGACATCGGGGCCGAACGGGTCCGGCACAAGTGCCGTGGGCCGGCCCGTCGTGAGGTCGTAGCGGACGGGCGCGGTCGAGCCCGTACCCGCCGTCCACATCGCGCCGACGCCCGCGGCGCGGGCCGCCTCGATCACGGCGGCGGGCCCGACCCGTTCCGTCACGGCGTAGAACGGGATCGACAGCGGAGCCGCTGCCGCTTCGGCCAGGGTGCACGCCGGCTGGCAGGCGGCGGTCCGCACGTCCCGCACCGGGTTGCCCGCGGTACGGCCGCCGTCGGGGAACTCCCTGACCGACGGGGCGCTCCACCGTGATCGCACCGAGATCCCCGCGTCCAGGGCCGCGGCGAGCGTGTACACCGTCATGGTGTGGGCCGGCGGATGGTGCCCGAATCCCGCGGCGCCGTCGGCGGTCGTCCGGGTACCCGCGTAGTCCGCCCCGGTGCCGTCGGGTCCGCCGTAGTAGCCCAGCACCCGGCCGGTCCCGGGCTCGACCACGACCGCGGCGGCCTGGATGTTGCGCGGCTGCGGCGCCATGAGCGAGCCCGGCGTCTGCTCGTCAACGGTGCGTTCCAGCAGCGCCTGCACCCGAGCATCGATCGTGGTGACGATGGCGTAGCCGCCGTCCTCCAGGTAGCCGGGCGGACGGTCCCGGAACTCGTCCGTCGCGCGCAGCTCGGCGAGAGCTTGCGCGACCACCAGCCCGGTGGGCCGGTCCAGGCCCGAGGCGAAGACGCTCGGGTCGTATGGCTCGACCGCGGGCACCGAGAGCCGGGCCGCCGTCGCCTGGTCGAGCATGTCGAGGCTCACCATGGTCTGCGCCACTGTCGCGAACTTGGTGCTCGCCGAGACGACGTCCACGGTCGGGTCGAACCGGCCGTCGCCCGGGGACTCGATCATCCCCGCGAGCAGGATCGCCTGCGGCAGCGAGAGCTGGGCCGCGCCCAACCCGAAGTAGCTACGCGCCGCCTCCTCGATGCCGTACGAGCCGCGTCCGAAGTAGACGGTGTTGAGATAGAAGCCGAGGATCTCGTCCTTGGTGTACGTGTCCTCGAGCTTCCAGGCCAGCACCAGCAGGCGGGCCTGGCCGGTGGTACCCGCCGCGTTCCCACCGGTGGCGATCGTCGACGCCCGGGCGTACTGCCGGGAGATCAGGGTGCCCGAGGTCGTGTAGTACTGCGGGTCCTCGGCCGCGATGACGGCCTGCGAGGCATACGCGGGCAGGGAGTCGGCCGGCACGATGGTCCGCCGCTGGCTACCCAGCCGGGCCAAGGGCGTGACGCCGTCGCTGTAGTAGACCGTGGTGGTCGCGGGGAGGCTGAGCTCGGTCGGCAGCGGGATGGCGCTGAGGTAGTAGGTGCTCACGACGGTGATGAGGCCGGCGAGCATCACACCGGCGACGATGCCGCTGGCGATGCGGCGCCGGCGCAGCCTGTTCGCCCGTCTCCGTACGTTCGCGTACGCCTCGGACAGGTCGATCCGCAGGACCGGCCACTCGCCCGTGCGGATGCGATGGAAGAAGCCCTCGTCCGTGGTCGCGGCGGGCGACGGTTCGGCTGGGGCGCGCCAGGCCTTCCACCGCGCCCAACCCCGGCTACGGTCGCCCGGACCACCGCTGTCCCTCGCCACCCTCGCCACTTTCTGCCCGTAACGCTGCTCCGCCGGCTCCGCCGCCCCGCCCAGCCCACCCGTAACGCCCCCGTGTTTGCACGCGAGGGTAGCGGCACCGGCGCGATCGGATTGCGACCGGTGGTGCGTGGCCGTAGGCTGCGATGTATCGTGCCGATACATCGCGGGGGTAAACGGCTCGTACGGTCGGGCGAACACGACCTGAAGGAGGAGCAGCGTGCTGGAGCTCGCCGTTCTCGGCCTCCTGATGGAAGCGCCGATGCACGGCTATGAGCTGCGCAAACAGCTCACCACCAAGCTCGGTGCCTTCCGGGCTGCGATCAGCTACGGCTCGCTCTACCCGACACTACGACGGCTGCAGGCCGACGGCTTCATCACCGAGGCGGCCGCCGGCACCGAGGATTCCGGCGCGGACTTCGGCGATCTCGCGGGCCGGA
>JBQGBY010000138.1:0-1715 GCA_052038195.1 Micromonosporaceae bacterium
GGCCCCTTGCTTGAGCGACCCTGCATCGGCATCGAGACCGCCGGTCAGTTCCTCGTCACCGCTGGCGACAACCTCGAGCGGCTCCGCTCCGAAGCCGCCTGGGCGATGCTCTGCGGCGTCGCGCCACCGTCCGCGTCTTCCGGCAAGACCGACCGACACCGCCTCAACCGTGGCGGTGACCGCCAAGCGAACCGGGCGCTGCACATGATCTGAGGCTCCCCCCGCTGACCGGTCACGTTGGTTACGCGGCCAGGTCGGCCTGGGGTTGACGGTAGTGGGTCTCCCATTCGACGGGTGGGATGTAGCCGAGGCTGGAGTGGAGCCGCCGGTGGTTGTAGGTGTTGATCCAGGCGAAGATCGCCCGGCGGGCGGTGGCCCGGTCCGGGAACCGGTAGCGGTGCACGACCTCGCGCTTGAGCGATGACCACAGCGATTCGGCCACCGAGTTGTCCCAGCACACCCCGGTGCGGCCGACGGACTGGACCATGCCGAGATCGGCGATCTGCTGGCGGTAGTCGCGGGCGAGGTACTGGCTGCCCCGGTCGCCGTGGAAGATGATCCCCGCGGTGGCCCCACCCCGGAGCCCGGCCGCCATGGTGAGGGCGTCGGCGACCAGCTCGGTGCGCATGTGGTCGGCCATCGAGTAGCCCAGCAGCCGCCGGGACCCGAGATCGAGCACCGACGCCAGGTACAGCCAGCCCTCGCCGGTTGGCACGTAGGTGATGTCGCCCACCCAAGCGACATCCGGGGCGCCGGGATCGAAGCGGCGACCGACCAGGTCGGGCAGCGGCGGGGTGTCCTCGGCCGGGATCGTGGTCCGGACCTTGGCGGGCTTGTGCACCCCGACGATCCCGTTGGCTCGCATCAGCCGCTCGACCCGTTTGTGGTTCACCGTCCGGCCCCGCCGGGCCAGCTCTTCGGTGATGCGGGGCTCGCCGTAGGTGCCGTCGAAGGTGTCGTGGATCTGGCGGATCTCGGCGACCAGGGCAGCCTCGGCCTGCTCGGCAGCGCTGGGCCCGGCGGCCCGGCAGGCCCGCCAGTCGTGGAACGCCTGGCGGCTCACGTTGGCCACCTTGCACGCCATGGTGATCGGGAACCCCTCGGCCTTCCGGGCAGCAACCCACCGGTAGCGGGTCACTGCCCCGACTCCTTCACCCAGAAGGCCGTCGCTCGTTTGAGCAGATCTCGTTCCATCCGCAGCCGCGCGTTCTCCTTGCGCAGCTCGGCCAGCTCGGCGCGCTCCGAGGTGGTCAGACCGGCGCGTTCGCCCCGGTCCGTGCGGGCCTGGGCGACCCAGTTCCCCAACGTGCCCTCGCCGATGCCGAGGCGGCGGGCGACATCGACGATCTTGTTGCCGTCGTCGAGCACCATCGCCACCGCGTCACGCGTGAACTCGTCGGTGAACGAGCGCCGAGTCCTCGCCGGCTTCTGCTCCATCACTGACATGGCTACCTCCTATTCGAGGTGACCGGTCAGGTGGGGGACCCTCAGCCGAGCTCGACCAACGGATCGCGCAAGCCCAGGCGGCCCGCACCGCGATCGCTCACGCGCTGGCTTGCCCCGCAGGAGGACATCCTCCACTGCCCCAACTTCGCCAGCGTCGTGACCACCCGTCTTGCCGGAACGCCCCTCCAGGAGGCCCATCCTCACTGACTGGGCGGCACGGTCCGGCGAGCGACCGACACGCTGTACGCCCCGGGGCGAGCGTGCAGGAT
>JBQGBY010000139.1:0-46842 GCA_052038195.1 Micromonosporaceae bacterium
CAGCGACGCCCGCGGAGCGGAATCCGCACGTCATGCCGCAGCGGACCTGGGACGAGCGCGGCGCGCCCATGTCACCCGATGAGTTCGCGGCCCATGCCCGCGCCATCGTGTCCAACATCGAGCGGGTGATCGAGGGAAAGACGGCGATCGTGCGCCTCGCCCTCGCGGTGCTCCTCGCCGAGGGCCACCTGCTGATCGAGGACGTGCCCGGCGTCGGCAAGACCAAGCTCGCCAAGGCCCTTGCCCGGTCCATCGACTGCTCGGTGCGGCGCATCCAGTTCACCCCGGACCTGCTGCCCAGCGATGTCACCGGCGTGAGCGTCTACAACCAGGAGACCCGCGAGTTCGAGTTCAAGCCGGGCGCGGTCTTCGCGAACCTGGTGGTCGGCGACGAGATCAACCGCGCGTCGCCCAAGACGCAGTCCGCGCTGCTGGAGTGCATGGAGGAGCGCCAGGTCACCATCGACGGCATCACCTACCAGCTTCAGCTGCCGTTCATGGTGATCGCGACGCAGAACCCCATCGAGATGGAGGGGACCTACCCGCTCCCCGAGGCGCAGCGGGACCGGTTCACCGCCCGGATCGCGGTCGGCTACCCCGACATCCCGGCCGAACTGCTCATGCTCGATGTCCATGGCGAGCACGACCCGCTCGAGGACCTGCAGCCCGTCACCGACGCGCAGGCCGTACGGCGGATGATCCAGACGGCGCGCAGCGTGCACGTCGCCGACGTGGTCAAGCAGTACGCGGTCAACCTGGTCACCGCCACCCGGGAGTCACCCGACCTGCGCCTGGGCGCATCGCCCCGCTCGACGCTGCACCTGCTGCGCACGGCCCGGGCCGTCGCCGCGCTCGAGGGCCGGGAGTACGTCCTCCCCGACGACCTGCAGGCCCTGGCCGTACCGGTCCTGGCCCACCGGATCATCCCGACCGCCGAGGCTCAGCTCTCGCGGCGCACGACCGACCTCGTCGTGGCCGACCTGGTGCACCGCCTGCCGCTGCCAGTCGACCGCGCCCGTTCGCCGTACGACACCCGGAGGCGATGACCATGCGGCAGGCGCTGCGAGGACTGACCACCCGTGGTCGCTCCTTCCTCGCGGCGGCGGTCGCGGCCGGCCTCTCCGCGTTCATGCTCGGGGAGCGAGATCTGTTGCGCGTGGCGATCCTGCTGGCCGCGCTGCCCCTGATCGCCGCCGCGTACGTCGGCCAGACCCGCTACCGGCTCTCCTGCACGCGTACGGTCGAGCCGAACCGCGTCCCGGTCAGCATTCCTTCCCGGGTCATCCTGCGACTGTCGAACCTGTCCCGGTTGCCCACCGGCACGATGCTGCTCGAGGACCGGCTCCCGTACGCACTGGGCAGCCGGCCCCGCCTGGTCCTCGAGCGGCTCGGCGGGCAGCGGGCGAGCACGGTTGCCTACACGGTCCGGGCCGAGGTCCGGGGTAAGTACGAGGTCGGGCCGCTGGTGGTGCGGCTGACCGACCCCTTCGGCCTGTGCGAGCTCACCCGCTCGTTCACCACGGTCTCCCACCTGACGGTCGTGCCCCAGGTGGTCGCGCTGCCGAACGTCCGGCTGGCCGGCGAGTACGTGGGTAGCGGCGACAGCCGGGCCCGGTCGGTGGCCGTGCACGGTGAGGACGACATCGCCACCCGCGAGTACCGCCACGGGGACGACCTGCGACGGGTGCACTGGCGGTCGACCGCCAAGATGGGTGAGCTCATGGTGCGCCGTGAGGAGCAGCCGTGGGAGAGCCGAGCGACGGTCCTGCTCGACACCCGGCGCGTGGGGCACCGGGGTGAGGGCCCGACCGCGAGCTTCGAATGGGCGGTTTCGGCGGCCGCGAGCGTGGCCGTCCACCTGCGACACAGCGGCTACCGGATCCGGCTCGTGACCGGCGGCGGCACCGACATCGACTCGACCGAGAAGGACGGCGACGGCGTGCTGCTCGACGCGCTGGCCGAGGCGGAGCTGTCGTTGCACGGCAGCATCCCACCCCTGGTCGAGCGGGTACGCCACCGCGGCGACGGCGGGCTGATCATCGCTGTCCTCGGTGGCCTGTCCACGACCGAGGCGGAGAGCCTGACCGCTCTGCGGGCCTCGGGTACGACCTGCGTGGCCCTGCTCATCGACCCCGCCACATGGCTCAATCTGAGCGAGGCGGAGCGGGCGCAGACCAACGCCAACCACGAGGCCGCGGTGCTGACCCTGCTGCGCGCCGGTTGGCGGGTCGTGTCGGTGACCCACGGCGCCAAGCTGCACGCGCTGTGGCAGGCCGCCGCCAGCCGCGGCTCGCAGGGTTTCGCCGTGCGGGCCGCCATGGCCGAGACCGTGGCGCCCGGCCAGGTGCGCCGATGAGCCCCACGCCGACCACAGACCGTACGGGCACTCCGGTGACGAGGAGGGGCTGATGTCACAACGGCACTCGATGTCGGCCGTCGCCGGCGTCGCCACCCTGCTGGCGTCGATGCCGCTGGCAAGCGTGTTCGACTCATGGAAGTGGCTCGTCTACGCCATCGTGGTCATCATCATCGTCATCGGCACCGCGACGCTGGCCCGGATGATGCACGCTCCCGCCGGGGTGCAGGTGCTGGCCATGCTGGCGGCGCTGCTGCTCATCCTCACCTGGATGTTCCCCAGCGGCGGGGAGATCGCCCGTCTCGTCCCGACGCTCGATACGTTGCGGCACTTCGGCGAACTCTTCGTGCTGTCGGGTGATCAGGTGCGCGGCTCGGCCGTTCCCGTGCCCGATCTCGACGGTCTGCTCCTGCTCTCCACCACGGGCGTGGGCATGGTGGCCGTGCTCGTCGACCTGGCCGCGGTCGGCATCCGGCGGCCGGCGCTGGCCGGTCTGCCGATGCTCGCCATCTATTCGGTGCCGGTCGCGGTGCTACCCGACGGCGTGTCGTTCCTGACCTTCGCCGCCGCGTGCGCGGGCTACCTGTGGCTGCTCGTGAGCGACAGCGTCGACCGCGTCCGCCGCTTCGGCCGCCGGTTCTCGGGCGAGGGGCGCGACGTCGACCTGTGGGAGCCGTCGCCGCTGTCCGCCGCGGGTCGCCGGCTCGGCGCCGTGGTGATCGTGCTGGCGATCCTGGTGCCGCTGGTCGTGCCGGCCATGACGTCGACGATCATCAGTCGCTTCGGCCCGGCCGGCGGGAATGGCCCCGGCGGCGGGGACTCCGGCCAGAACCCGGTGACAACGGTCGACATGAACGCGATGCTGTCGGACGCCCTCACCCAGGACGAGGCGTTCCAGATGGTGATCGTCCGCACCAACGACCCCAGCCCGTACTACCTGCGGTTCGGGGTGGCGCAGCAGCTCAACGAGGACGGGTTCTACAGCACGAGCCTGCCCGATGGCGGCTTCCCGGTCGACCAGCTTCCCGACCGCACGCCCGCCGGTCCGGCGTCGGTCGCGGGGACCTATCAGGCGCAGGTCGAGGTGGTCGGCCTCAGCCTCAACCTCGCGCCCGTCTATACCCGGCTCACCGGGATCTCCGGCCTGGACGGCAACTGGGAGCTGGACGAGAACACCGAGCAGGTCTTCTCCAACCAGGGCAACATCAACGGCGCCATCTACACAATTCAGTACGCGCGGCTGTCCTACTCCCCCCAGGCCCTGCGCAACGCCGGGTCGATCCCACAGACCGACGCCGGGGCCCGGGCACTGACCGAGGTGCCGGAGTCCGAGTACGTCGACACCCTCGTGGACGAACTGACCGCCGGGCTGAACAACCAGTACGACCGGGTGCGGGCGCTCTACGACTACTTCCACACCGACAACGGATTCCGCTACTCATTGTCCACAGTGGATGGTGAGAGCGGTAGCGCCATCGTGGACTTCCTCGAGAACAAGCAGGGCTTCTGTGTCCAGTACGCCGCGGCCCTCGCCTGGCTCGTACGCCAGGCCGGCTACCCGGCGCGGGTGGCATTCGGCTTCACCCGAGGCGGCGGTGGGCAGAACGGCGTCTACCCGCTGACGAACCTCAACCTGCACGCCTGGACCGAGGTCTACTTCCCCGGCTTCGGCTGGGTTCCGTTCGATGCCACCCCGGGCAGCTCGGTCACGGGGTCGGCCCGCACCGCGTGGGCGCCGGACGTCAACGACGAGACGAGCACCCCGGTCCTCCCCACCGGGCCAGCGGCCACGCCGACGGCGCTTCCGCCCGGCGTCAACCCGGGCCAGGAGAACCTGCCCGACGGAGGCGGCACGGACGCTCCACTCATGCAGATCAGTGCCTTGAACGTCGCGGGCGCCGTGGCCGTGGTCGCGCTGCTCGTGGTGCTGCTCGCCCCGAGCCTGCATCGGAGGTCGCTGCGCCGCCGCCGCCGGGCCCGGACGGGTGCAGTGATCGCGCTGACGCCACCCATACCGGGCCAGGAGGACCTGGTGACCGAACCCGCGGCCATGACCGCGGCCCAGCGCGACGCCCACAACGCCTGGGCGGAGCTGCTCGACACCATGATCGACTACGGAGTGCTGGTAGACCCGGCAGAGACCCCGCGCGGGACGGCCGGGCGCCTGGCCACCACACCGGAGCTGGCCCCGACCGGCCGCCCGCCGGCCGCGGTCCTGGCCCGCGCCGAAGAGCGCGCCCGGTACGCGCCGGCGCCGGTACGCGCCACGAGGCTCGACGAGGCCGTACGGGAGGCGCGTCAGGCGTTCGCCGACAGCGCCACCCGCATGCAGCAACTCTCGGCGTGGCTCTTCCCGCGCTCGGTGCTCATGCGCTGGCGGCTCGGCTACTACGGCATGGTGGCGAAGACCGCGCGCCGGGTCGGCCGGGTCCGCGACGCGATCCTGCTCGTCGAGCTCCGCGAACGGCGCCACTCGGCGCCCAAGCGGAAGGACCGCCGCCGCTGAGGTCCGCCGACGAATCGCCCGCCGGTCCCGCCGCGCACCGACGATGAGGCGAGCATCGACGATGACGCGAGCGCCTGCCCGGGACCGGGCGGGTGCTCGCGAAGTCTGGGGGTGGGGGAACGGCGGGTGCTCGCAGACCGTGGGGGAACGGGCGGCGGGTGCACGCAGACTCTCGGGAGCGCGGACGGCGGTGCTCGCAAACCCTGTGGCGGGTCAGCCGTTCTGGTCGCCCTCGGGGCGGTTACGCCAGCGGTCCTCGAGCCGGGCCATGAACCCGCTACGCCGCACCGATCGCCGGGTCCCCTTGGTTGGGGTCGTGCCGCCGACGACCTTCAATTCCGGCTGGCGGCCCCGACGGAACGCCTGGATGCCGAACGCCGCGGCGCCGAGCATGACCACGAACCCGGCGACGCCGAGCAACGGGATCTGGGTGGCCGCGCCCCATATCAGCACACCGAGGCCGAGCAGTACGGCGACGACGGCCAAGACAACCCGCCGACGCGCGTGGAAACGCGGATCGGTGGAGCGAACCGCCGAGGCGAACTTGGTGTCCTCGGCCAACGACCGCTCGATCTGCTCGAACAGCCGCTGCTCGTGCTCGGACAGCGGCACGGCGTCCCTCCCCTGCCCTCGCTGCCGGTCGGCGAAACCGGCAAACCGTGCGCAGCCAGGTCGGCCGCACAGAGCCAGTTTACGAGCGGCACACCGAGTCGGAAAGCGGATCGAAGGCACGTTCTGTCCGCGACCGGTCACGTCTCGGCGTCAATAACCCGTGCCTGGCCGGTTTGTCCGAATCTCAAGATGCCCGCTACGGGCGCGGCTCGGGCTTAGTCTGCCGCATCAGGCTGGCAGGGCGGACGACCAGGGCACCGAACCGGGCCGCGGCCGCGTCGGCGGCAACCTCGGCGTCGCGCCAACTATGCTCCCGCTCGTCGATCGTGGGTTGACGCGGTGCGCCGTCACCGTCCTCCAGACCCTCCACCCGAACGCCCAGCAGACGGATGCGGTCTCCCGGTCCGAGCGCTTCGAACAACGCCCACGCCGTCGCGAAGATCTCCCGGGCTACATCGGTCGGCGCGGGTAGCGTGCGGGAGCGGTTGAGTGTGCGGAACTGCGTGCCGGTTCCCCTCCGCAGGCCTCGCTGTAACTCGTCCGCCAGCCGTACTTTGATCGCGACCGTTCGGCCGGCCTGACCAGCCCGCCGCAACCGCCTGCCGACCGTGGTGGACAGATCGAGCAGGGTCCGGCGGAGAACGTCCACATCGGACACATCGGTGTCGAACGTGGTCTCGGTCCCCACGGACTTCTCCCCCGACCGACCGTCCAGCACCGGACGCGGGTCGCGACCCCAGGAGAGCTCGTGCAGATGGCGCGCGGCCGCCTCACCCAACGCTTGGCGGAGCATGCCGATGGGTGCGTCGGCCACGTCGCCGATCAGCCGCAGACCGAGCCGGCGCAGGACCTCGGCCGTCCGGTCACCCACACCCCACAGCGCTTCCACCGGCAGCGGATGGAGGAACTCCAGGGTCGAGCCGACTGGGACGACGAGCAGGCCATCCGGCTTGGCCCGGGTCGAGGCGAGCTTGGCCAGGAACTTGGTGCCGGCCACGCCCACGGTGCAAGGCAGGTGCAGCTCGGTCGCGATGCGGTGCTTGATCTGGCGGGCGATCTGGCTCGGCGGTCCGAGCAGCCGGTGGGCCCCGGCGACGTCGAGGAACGCCTCGTCGATGGAGATCGGCTCGACCACCGGCGTGACGTCGCCGAAGATCCGCATCACCTCCCGCGACGCCTCGGCGTAGGCGGCCATGTCGGGCGGCAGGAACACCGCGTGCGGGCACAGGCGCCGGGCCTGCCCACCCGGCATCGCGCTGCGAACGCCGTACGCCCGTGCCTCGTAGCTGGCGGAGCTGACCACGCCCCGGGGACCGGCGCCGCCGACGACCACCGGCCGGCCGCTGAGTTCGGGCCGGCGGCGCACCTCAACCGAGGCGAAGAACGCATCCATGTCGGCATGCAGCACGGTGCACCCAGCGTCGTCCGGTTCCGGCGCCACGCCCGCAGACTATCCCGCCAGTACGACACTGGTCTGGTTCCGATGTCAGGAGGCCGGTCAGCGGCGGCCGATCAACAGGGGGATGAACATCTCGGCCGGCGTGGCGGAACCGTGGAAGCCGGCGAAGGTGGTGACCGGCGCGGGATCGGTCTTCGTCGCCAGGACGGCGTGGTCGCCAGTGCACATCACGACGACCTCGCCGACACGCAGCAGGTGGTCCTCGGGGATGGGGCCGAACCATCCCTCGGCCACGGCCTGCTCCCGGGGCATGACGATGGCGGCGTCGCCCAGGACGGACTGCCACGTCGCGATCACGTCCGGCATCGCGCCCGGGGTCGGATGCAGATACCGCACCCGAGCCTCCCCGGCCACGACGTCGACGCCGACCCGCAGCCGCGGGTCGGCGTCGAGGTCGAACCGGCTGCCCTCGGGCACGTTGATCTGACCGTGGTCAGCGGTGATCACGAGCGCCGCGCTCCGGGGAAGCCGCTCCAGCAGGATGGTGACGAGGTGATCGACGTCGGCCACTGCGCGGTGCCATTGCGGCGAGCCGACACCGAAGAGGTGGCCGCAACTATCCACGTAAGGTTCATAGGTGTAGATGAGTGTACGTCCGCGGGCGGCGCGGGCGAGGTCGATCACCCGCTCGGCGGTCACATCGATATCGGTCGCCGGCACGTAGCGCGATCCCCGGAAGGCCGCCCGGGTCAGGCCCGAGCCGTCGAACTCAGGCCGGCTCACCACATAGGGCGTCACTCCGCTCGCGCGGGCCCGGTCGAACTGGGTCGGCAACGGCTGCCACCGCATCGGGTCGGGGTCGTCATGCCAGTGGATGTGGTTGAGGATCCGGTCGGTGCCGGGGATCCGCAGAAAGAAGCCGACCACGCCGTGGGAGCCCGGTGGCGCGCCCGTGCCCAGCGTCGTCAGCGAGGTCGGCGTGGTGGTGGGGAATCCCGCCGTGAGCACCGGTGCGCCGATCGCGAGGGTGGCCAGCGTCGGGGCGGACCGCCGGGCGATCGGCAGGAGCTGGTGCCCGAAGCCATCGACCAGGAGGACCACGACCGTACGGATGTCGTGCAGCACGTACTCGAGGTGCAGCGTGTCGCGGGCGCCGGGCACCCCGAGGCAGGAAAGCACGCTGGGCAGGACATCGGCCAGGCTCGCCTCGCCGTACCGCGGTCGGACCAGCCCGGCGCTCATCCACTGTTCGGCCGAACCGAAGTCCGCTCCGTTCACGCCCGACGCGCCAGCAGGTGCAGCTGGGTCGCGATGTCCCGGTACGGGGCGCGGCCCGCCGCAGCGAGTTCGAACGCGACCAGGCCGTCGTGCTCGCGCTCCGCCACCCCGCCCGGCACCAGGTCGGCCACCACCCGCACGCCGTGCACCTCGTCCACGGTCAGGCCGGCCTTCGCCAGCAGTGCCGTCGCCGACTCGACGTCGTACCGGCGGCGCAGCGTGTCCCGATCACCCGCCCGGCCGGCGGCATCGAGCAGCCCGGCGGTGGCCACGTCGAACTGCCCGGCCATCGCCCGGGCGAGCACGGCCGCTGCCCGGTTCGCCACGAGCACGCTGGCCGCGCCCCCCGGGCGCAGCGTGACGGCGAGCGCAACGGCCACATCGGACGGTTCGTCGACAACCTCCAGCACGCTGTGGCAGAGCACGAGATCCGCGCTACCCGCCTCGACCAGAGCGCCGAGCGAGTCCGCGTCGCCCTGCACCGCCCGTACCCCGTTCGGGACGCTCGCCTCAGCGGCCCGGCGGGTGAGCGCGGCCAGCGCGTCGGGGCTCGGGTCGACGACGGTGACATCGTGGCCGGCCAGCGCCAGCGGTACGGCGAAGCCGCCGGTGCCGCCGCCGACATCCACGATCCGCAGCCGGGGCCGGCCGGCGCCAGCCATCCGGTCCAGCTCGCGCCGCAGCACCTGCCAGACCACGGCGGTGCGGGCGTTCGAGCGATCCACGATCAGCAGCCTAACGCCCGGTGCGAAGGCGCTGCACCGCGTCCTCCGGCCCGAGCGGGCCATCATCCACATGCGTTGCCCTCTCCGGCAACGGCGCGGAACCAAGATCGTGAGGGAGAGACCACCACGGCGGTTCCGGCGGCGGCTAGCCTCACAGCGTGGAGAACGCGTCGCCGGCCCCGTCGCCATCGCAGCCCGAGTCCGCGACGTCCGCGCCGCCCGAACGGTCGGGATCGGTGCGGCTTGCTGCGGGCGGCGCCATGCCGAACGGGCTGGCGGCGGCCATCGTCTTCTTCGCGGCGGCCGCCGTGCTGGTGCTCGAGATCGTCGCGTTGCGACTGGTCGGGCCGTACGTGGGCATCACCCTGCAGACGAGCAGCGCCGTCATCGGCGTGGCCCTCGGCGCCATCGCCTACGGCGCCTGGTCCGGGGGCGCGCTCGCCGACCGGGTCGACCCGCACCGCCTGCTGCCGCCCGCGTTCGCCCTCGCCGCCGGGGCCACGGCGCTGACCCTGCCGGTGGTGCGGTGGCTGGGTGAGGCGCTGCGCGGCTCCGGAGTGGTCGGCACGCTGCTGCTGGCCGGGCTGGCCGTGTTCGTGCCGGCGGCCCTGCTCTCGGCGATCAGCCCGATCGTGGTCAAGCTGCAGCTCTCCGACGTGAAGCGCACCGGTCGCGTGGTCGGATCGCTGTCGAGTATCGGCACCCTCGGCGGCATCACGGCCACCCTGGTGACCGGCTTCGTCCTCCTGGCGTTCCTGAAGACCTCGGTCATCCTGCTCATCCTCGCGGCCCTGCTCGCTGTCACGGCCGGCCTGCTCTGGTACTACCTGCGCGACACCGTCCACCGTGAACCCGAGGCGGCCGGACGCCGGCGGGTGGTTGCGGGGCTCGCGGTGATGATCGTCGCCGGAACCGGGCTGACGGGTACCGTGCCGACTCCGTGCGACGTCGAGACCGAGTACCAGTGCGCGCGGATCGTGGCCGACGACCCCGAACGGCCCGGTGGCCGGCTGCTGCTGCTCAACGGGGCGCGACACTCCTATGTGGACCTCAACGACCTGACCTACCTGGAGTTCGCTTACGCCCAGTGGCTGGGCGAGGTGGTGGACAGCCTGGCCCCCGCGGCCGAGCCCGTACGGGCGCTGCACCTGGGCGGCGGGGGCTTCACGTTGCCGCGCTACGTCGCGACGACCCGTCCCGGCTCGTACAACCGGGTGCTGGAGCTCGACGGCGGGCTGGTGCGGCTGGACCAGGAGCGGCTCGGCGTCGTTCCGGGCCCGGAACTGTCGATTGTGGTCGGTGACGCCCGCACCTCGCTGACCCGGGAGCCGTTCGGATCGTACGACCTCGTCATCGGAGACGCCTTCGGGCATCTGGCGGTGCCGTGGCACCTCACCACCCGCGAGTTCGTCACCGACATCCGGCGAGTGCTGCGCGATGGCGGGGTCTACGCGCTCAACGTCATCGACTACCCGCCGCACCGCCTCATCCGGGCCGAGCTTGCCACGATCATGGACGTCTTCGACCACGTCGCCCTGGCCGCCCCCGAGGCGGCGTTGGCCGGCCGTACGGGGTCGAACTTCCTCGTCATCGCCTCGACGCAGCCATTGCCCGTCGACGTACTGCGCTCGGCCATTGCCGAGGTCAGCCGACCCGCGTCTGTCCTCGATGGACAGTCACTGGCGGACTACCGGGGCGACGCCATGATCCTCACCGACGACTACGCCCCCGTCGACCAGCTGCTGAACCGGGCCTGAGCGGGCGGGCCGGCCGGCCGAAACGCCATTCCGGCCCTCCACCCAGCCGCCCGAACCGTCGTTCCGGCCCTCCACCCCCACCCAGCCGCCCGAGACCCGCCCGCTCAAAGCGCCGACCAGCCGCTCGAGCGGGCCACGGCCAAGGAACCTCCGCCACAGCCACGGCACCGTGAGCGCTCCGGCCACCAGCCCGAGCACCACCGGCCATCCGTCGTCGGTGCGCACGCCCGCCGTCCGCTCGGTGACGGCGAGCAGCACCAGCAGGTGTGCCGTGTAGACGGACAGCGGCATCGCCCCGGCCGCCGCGATCGGAGCGAGCACTCCCGCCGTCCGTCGCCATACCGCGACGAGCATCGCCGTGAGGGCGAGGCAGAAGCCCACGTTGCCGATCGTGAAGGCCGACGTGCCGACGGCCGCGGCCGTGAGCCCCACGCGACCGGCGACGGGTTCGGCCTCGATGCCGTCGCCGCCGAGCCCGATCGACAAGCCAAGCCCGCCGATCATCGCCGCCAGGCCGAAGAACCCGATGGCCCCGAGGACTCCCGGCCGGGTCAGCCCGAGCCGGACGATGCCGACGCAGAGCATGAACACCGCCAGCCAGGTGAGCACCGGATAGGACCCGGTAACGAACCAGTCGACGAGTTGCGCGTACGGCCCCGGGTCGGCGTTCCCGATCCGCGCGCCGACCACCGCCGCCCCGGCGGGGGCGACCGCGAGCAGCACGATGCCGGTCCCGAGCAGGATGCGCCCGGGCAGGAAGACGAACGGCAGCATGAGGAGGAACGCGACGCCGTACTCGTCGAGGATCACCCGCACGAGTACGCCGGTGTCCTGCAGGACGAGTCCGAGCGCGAGCAGGAACACCGCCCGCACCGCGATCTGGCGGCGCAGGATTCGGGATTCGGGTCCCGACCCGGGCGGCGCCGACCCGCCTGTGAGCAGCCCGAGGCCCAGACCGGCCGTCAGCGCGAACAGCAGGCGCGAGCGCTCGCTCGGGACTTCGAGGAGAAGGGCGGCGAGCCCGTCGCCGCGGTAGGGCGGCGCGGCGTGGGCCACGAACATCCCGAGCAGCGCAAGTCCGCGCGCGATGTCGACTCCCGCGATGCGCCGCACTCGTCGAGTGTGCCGCACGACGCTTCACCCGGCGACCGGGAGCGCCGGCCTCAGCCGCCAGCAGCGGCGCGCACGGACTCCCGCAGCGACCCGAGGGTGGCGATGACCGCGGTCGGCTCGTAGCCGCAGTGCGCCATGCAGTTGGCACAGCGCGGGTCTTTGCCCCGCCCGAACGCCGCCCAGTCGGTGGTATCGATGAGTTCGCGGTAGGTGCTCACGTAGCCGTCGTCGAGCAGGTAGCACGGTCGCTGCCAACCCAACAGGGAGTACGACGGGATGCCCCACGCCGTGCAGGCGAGGTCGCGCTTGCCTTCCAGGAAGTCGAGGAAGACCGGGGTGTGGTTGAGCCGCCACCGACGCCGGCGGCCGTCGCCGAACGCCTTGGCGAACAGCGCCCGCGTCTCCTCGACACCGAGCCAGTGCTCCTGGTCGGGCGCCTTGCCATAGGCGTACGCGGGCGAAATCTGCATCAGGTCGATCTTGACCTCGTCGTTGAGGTAGTCGAGCACGCTGCGGACGTCCTCCGGAGTGTCCGTATTGAAGAACGTCGTGTTGCTCATCACCCGGAATCCCGCCGCCTGCGCCTGCCGGATCGCGGCGATTGCGCCGTCGAAGCCGCCTTCCTTCCGCACGGAGGCGTCGTGACGCTCACGCAGACCATCGATGTGCACCATCCATGCGAAGTTACGGTGCGGCCGGAACTTGTGCAGGTGCTTGGGCAGCAGCAGAGCGTTGGTGCACAAGAAGACTATCTTCCGGCGGGCCAGCAGCTGGCGGACGATCTCGTCGATCTGGGGATGCATCAGCGGCTCGCCACCGGCGATGGAGACCATCGGTGCGCCGCTCTCCTCGATCGCGGCAACCGCCTGGTCGACGGGCATCCGCTGCTTGAGCAGGCTCGCCGGCTGGGCGATCTTCCCGCACCCGGCGCACTTGAGGTTGCACGCGAACAGCGGCTCGAGCTCGACCAGGAGCGGAAACCGCTCCCGGCGCAGGATCTTCTGTCTGAGCAGGTACGACGCGAGCCTCATGCTCTGGCGCAGCGGCATGGCCACGGTCAGGTCACCTCCGATTCGCGCGGCTGGTGGAGTGAGTCACGGGGCGGTGCCTGTTCGTCCATCAGCGAACCGGCCCACGCGTCGAGCGCCGGCACGGCGCGGCGCAGCGAGCGCAGGGCCGTCCATCCATTATGGAGCGCGCTCGGGCGCAGCAGGGGCTGGGTGGCGGTGTCGGAGATCGCCCGGACGACCGCGAACGGCCGGCCGGGCGGCGGGACCAGCCAGCACGACTCCATATCCACCGCGAGCGCTCCCGTCGCGGCCAGCCGCCCGCGGCTCGGGCCACCGACGAGCCTTGGCGTGGAGACGATCGGTCCATAGTGGACCCGGAGGCCGGCCCGTTCCAGCTCGGCGACGAGCACCGCACCCGCCAGCCCGGACACCACTGTCCCGTCGGGCGAGCGGACCTCGCTCGCCACGACCACGTCTCCGATGTGGACATCCGGCGCCAGGCCGCCGCCGACACCGGCCACGAGCACCGCGGCGTCACCCAGCCGGCGCGCCGACCGCCGAGACCGGCGCGGCCCCATGCCCGTGGGGACGACGGTCGTCCGGGCGGTCCGCAGCGCCAGCCACTCGACGCGCAGCGGTGCGGCGATCACGACGACCCTGGTCATGCCAGGCCGTCCCGGACGTAGCGGCCAAGCGCGGTGATGGGGAAGACGAGCCGGTACAGCTGGTAGTTGATGTAGAAGTCGCCCGGGAAACCGGTGCCCGTGAACAGATCCTCGTCCCAGCCGCCGTCGGGGCCCTGGGTCCGCACGAGGTAGGCGATCCCCCGCATAGCCGTCTCGTCCCGCACGCCGGCCGCGTGCAACGCCAGGAGGGCCCAGGCCGTCTGCGACGCGGTCGACTGGCCGCGCCCGGCCCAGGACCGGTCGTCGTACGACCGCAGGTCCTCGCCCCACCCACCGTCATCGTTCTGGTTCGTGCGCAGCCAGCGGACCGCGGCGCGGACGGGCGGCGCGTCGGGCCGCATTCCCGCGGCAACCAGGGCCGGTACCACGGCTCCGGTGCCGTACACGTAGTTGGCGCCCCACCGCCCGAACCAGGAGCCGTCCGGTTCCTGGTGGCGCAGGAGCCACGCCACGCCGCGCCGGGCGGCCGTGGAGCCACCGAGGCCCTCGGCGGCCAGCACCTCCACGATGTGCGCCGTGACGTCGGCGCACGGGGGATCGGTCACCGCACCGAAGTCGCAGAAGGGTAGCCGGGCGGGCAGGGTGCTGGTGTTGTCGGCGTCGAAGGCGCCCCAGCCCCCGTCGCGCGACTGCATGCCGACCGTCCAGGCCACGCCCCGGTCCACCGCCGCGCGCACGGCCCGCGGATCGGCGTGGGCATCGGCGACCCGGCGCAACGCGAGCACGATCTCGGCGGTGTCGTCGGTGTCCGGGTAGACGTCATTCTCGAACTCGAATGCCCAGCCGCCGGGCGCCAGACGCGGCCGGCGCACGGACCAGTCACCCCTGACCCGGATCTCCTCCCCCAGCAGCCAGTCGGTCGCCCGCCGGATGGCCGGGTCGTCGGCCGGCGCCCCCGCGTCGAGCAGCGCGGTTACGGCCAGGCCGGTGTCCCAGACCGGCGACTGGCACGCCTCGAGCCACCGGACCATGCCGTCGGGCGTGCGTTGCCGGACGACGAAGCCGTCCAGACCGGCGAGACCTTTGGCCACAACGGGGTGGTCAAGGTCGTAGCCGAGCAGATGCAGCGCCAGCAGCGAGTACACCCACGGTGGCTGGATGCCGCCCCAGCACCCGTCCGCCTCCTGCCGCTGCACGATCCAGTCGGCGGCGCGGCGCCGGGCGGCGTCCCGCAGCCGCCGCAGGGGCCGGCGCGAGTACCAGTGGAGCACGCGGTCCAGCCGCTGGAAGGCGCCGGTCCATGTCCACAGGGGACTCTTGGGCGAGGGCGGCGCGTCGACCATCAGCTCGGTCAGATCGAACCCCAGCGGACGCACCGGCCGCAGACTGCCGACGATGGTGAGGGGAACGACAGTCTGCCGCGCCCAGCAGGCCCAGTCGTAGATGTTGAGCGGGAACCACTTCGGCAGGTAGATCAGCTCCGGCGGCAGGTCGGGCAGGTCGTCCCACGACCACGCGCCGAACATCGCGAGCCAGAACCGGGTGAACACCCGCGTCGCGGGCAGAGCGCCCTCGGCCCGGATGAACTCGACCGCGCGGGCCATGTGTGGCGCGTCCGCCTCGTCGCCGGCCAGCCGCAGCGCGACCCACGCCTCCACCGTGGTCGACAGATCTCCCGGTCCACCGTGGAAGGTGGCCCACGTCCCGTCCTCCCGTTGCTGCGAACGGATCCACCGGGCCGCTTCCTCGGTCTCCCCCGCCGTGCGGATACCGAGGAACTCACGCAGCAGCAGATCCTCGGCATCCATCGTGACGTTGGTGGCCAGCTCGCCCTTCCACCACCCCTGCTCGTGCTGCCGGCCGCGGAGGTGGCCGACCGCCCGGGCCAGCGCCGCGGCGGCGCCCGTCGGCTCCGCCGGGCCAGCGGTCGCGAGGGCCGCGTCGGCCCGCTCGCCCGCGACCGGCCCGGTCAAGACTCACGCTCCACGACGTAGTGCGCGAGCTGGATCAGCTCGGCCCGCGCCTGCAGCTTGATATCGACCGCGGCCAGCGCCTGCTCGGCCCGCGCCATCCGGTGGCCCGCCTGCTCGACGGCCCACCGGCGGGCGCCGGCCTGGTCGAGCAGCTCGGCGATCCGGGGCAGGCTGCCCGGGGCCGGTTCACCGGTGCCCTCGAGCCACTCCGCAAGCTCCGGAGCGATGGTCTCGCGCGTGGCGGCGTAGGTCACCGGCAGCGACTTCTTGCGCGACCGCAGGTCGGAGTGGACCGGCTTGCCCGTCACCGCCGGATCGCCCCAGACGCCGAGCACGTCGTCGACGAACTGGAAGGCGAGGCCGACCTCACGACCGAAGGTCATCAGCGCCTCCACAGTGGAGTCGGGCGCTTCGGCGAGGACAGCCCCGATGCCCGCGCTGGCGGCGAGCAGCGACCCGGTCTTGGCCGTCGCCATCTCGACACACTCGGCGAGGCCGACGTCCGCGCGGGTCTCGAACGCGAGGTCCGCGGCCTGCCCCCGGGTCAGCTCGCGGGTCGCCGACGCGAGCAGCCACGCGGCGTGGCTCGCGCCGGCGGACGTGGACTCGAGGACTATCTCGTGGGCCAGCGCGAGTAGGGCGTCGCCGGCGAGGATCGCGGCGGCGGGGCCCCAGATCGCCCAGACCGTACGGCGGTGACGGCGCTCGACGTCACGGTCCATGAGATCGTCGTGCAGCAACGAGAAGTTGTGCACCAACTCCACAGCCACCGCGCCGGGCAGCGCCACCTCGGCCGGGGCGCCGACCGCCTCGGCCGCGAGCAGCGCCACGGCGGGCCGGATGGACTTGCCGCCGGAGCCGCTGGTCGGCCGTCCATCCTCGTCGCACCAACCAAGGTGGTAGGCGGCGAGGTGTCGGCACCAAGGGTCGAGCCGCGCCACCGCGGCCCGCAGTTCCGGCACTGTCGACGCCCGGCTGTAGTCCAATGTGGGCGGTGCGGTCGCCGTCATGGTAGTGCCTCCTCATGGGCAGCGGTGCGGGTGGCTGGGCGGGGAAGGGAGGCCGGTACGGCCCTATCGCCGAGGACGGCCCGCGCTGCCTCGTTGCCACTGCGGACGGCTCCCTCCATGGTCGCCGGCCAACCCGTGTCAGTCCATGCCCCGGCCAGGTACAGGCCGGACCCGGCCGTGGCGGCCGGGGCCCGCAGCGCGGCCTGACCCGGTGCCGGGCGGAACGTCGCATCGCGTTCGCGGGTGACGAAGAAGTCGAGCACCTCTACCCGGTCCACCCCGGGCAGCACCCTGGCCAGTTCCGGCAGGAAGACATCGCGCAGGGCCGCCACCGGTGCGTCGACGAAGCCGTCCGCCGCCGAGATGGACAGAGCCAGGTACTGGCCGCGCGCCAGGCCAGCCTGCTCCGTACGGTCGAATACCCACTGCACCGGCGAGCCGACCACGGCGACGAACGGCTGCGCCATAACCCGGTCGCTCACCACCAGGTGGACATTGATGATGGGCGCGGCGCCCAGCTTCGCGGCCCACCCCGGTGCGGCGGCGATGCAACCGGGTGGCAGCAGCGCCTCGGCCGCGGCCGGCGGCACCGCGAGGACGACCTGCTCGGCCACGTGCTCGCTCGGGCCGGCGCCGACCAGCCATCCGTCGCCGGCCCGTTCGAGCCGGGTCACCTTCGCCGTACTCAGGACCCGCACCCCGGCCGCGGTCAGGCGGTCGTGGGCCGCGTCGCCGTGCAGCCGCTGCAGCGGGACACGTGACCAGCCGATGTCGGCGGCCGACGGGTCGCCGAGCAGCCCGACCTGGAAGACCATCGCGGCCAGGGCCAGCGAGGCCGCCTCGGCCCGGGCATTCAGCGTCGCGGTTCCGACGAGATCCCACAGCGCCTCGACCGTACGGGCATCCTGGCCGTGGCCGCGCAGCCAGTCGCCGAAGCTGCGCCGGTCGCTATCGGGGTCGGTCCGGTCCACGCCCCGCAGCGCCAACGCGGCCCGCATCGCGCGCAGCCGCTGGCCCAGGCTCAGCAGCCGGTAGCCCAGCAGCGACGGGCCGAGGTGCAGCGGAGCCGGCAGCCCGACCCGACGCAACCGGGCGCTGCGACTGTCCCATGTGGACCTGACCGGGATATCGAGGCGGTCCTGCAGGACGGTGAGATCCGTCACACCGAGCCGGTCGAGCAGCGCGCGGTAGGCGGTGCAGCAGCGGAGGAACACGTGCTGGCCGTTGTCGACGTCAAGCTCGCCGCGACGGAACGAGTAGGTCAGCCCGCCCAGGCGGGGCCGCGCCTCGAGCAGGGTGACCGAGCGGCCGGCGTCGGCGCAGGCGAGCGCTGCGGCGATGCCGGCCAGCCCGCCGCCGACCACGACCACGTCCGTCACGCCTGCTCGCCTCCCGGCTCGGTCACGGCCGACGCTCGATCATGGCCGCCCAGGCCCCATCAGGGCCCAGGTCGCGACGCGCGCCTTCTGCCAGCCCGTCAGAGATACCCGCCCGCCATAGACGATCGTGGGATCGTCGGTGATCCGGTTCAGCAAGTGCCGGTAGATGCCGGCCATCGCGCCCGCGCAGGCGGCGCTACGCCGGTCGAGCAGCGGCAGCAGGCGCATGCCCTCGGCATACCAGGTCCGGGCGCGCGCGGCGCACGCCACGATCAGCGCGGCCAGCCCGCCGTCCTTGTCCACGAGCCCGCCCTGCTCGTCGGTGGCCAGCTCGACACCGAATGCCTCAAGCTCCCGTTGAGGTAGATACACCCGCCCATTGAGCAGATCCTCGCGGATGTCACGCAAGATGTTTGTCTGCTGCAGGGCGATACCCAGCCGGTCGGCATAGTCGGCGGCGTTCGGGTCGGGACGCGAACCGAACACGCCGAGGCACAGCCGCCCAACGGTCCCGGCGACACACCGGCAGTAGCCGACGAGATCGTCGAACGTCTCGTACGTCCGCCCGGTCACATCCATCTCGACGCCATCGATGAGCTCGTCGAAGGCGCGCAGCGGCACCGGATACCGGCGGCTGGCGTCGTGCACGGCGACCAGCACCGGATCGGTGCTCCGGTCGAGCTCGCGCAGGCTGGCCCGCAGCGCGCTCAGCGCCTCGACTTTCGCCCCGGTCGGCAGATCGCCGTCGCCGATGTCATCGATGCGCCGGGCAAGCGCATACAGCGCGCACAGGGCGTTGCGCTTGGGCACCGGCAGGAGCCGGATTCCATAGTGGAAGTTGCGGGCCTGCGTCTGGGTGACCGTCTCGCACACCTCGTACGCCTCCGCGATCGTCGCCGTCACACGCCCTCCTCGGCTCGCTGGGGTCGGCCGCCGGACCGCGGGCTCCGCAGCCACGCAGCGGTGAGCGACACGAGCACGTCGCGCCGCCGGCGGGGTGGATGGGTGGGCAGCACGGCCCAGTCACCGCGGCGCAGCGCGGTCACCGCCGCCTGCCCGCCGGCGATGTAGCCGGCCACGGCGAGCCGGGCCCAGCCACGCAGCTTGGCCAGCAGCGGGCTCCCCTCGGCCAGCAGGGCCTCGGCGCGCTCGGCCTCGAAGCGGATCAGGTGGCGCAGCCGAGGGGTCGGTACCGCGGCGGCCAGGTCGGAGCGCCAGACACCGAACTGGGCCAGGTCGGCCAGCGGCAGGTACAGGCGGCCGGCCCGGTGGTCCTCGGCCACGTCCTGACAGTGTTCGATGATCTGCAGGGCGGTGCAGATCCGGTCCGACAGCGCCACCCGCTCCGGCGTGCTGACGTTGAACACGGCCAGGACCAGGCGCCCGACCGGGTTCGCCGAAACCGCGCAGTACGCCAGGAGGTCGTCGTAGGTGGCGTAGACATGCATAACCTGGTCGCGCAGGTTCGCCTCGATCAGGTCGAGGAAGGGCTGCTCGGGCAGGGCACAGGCGGAGACCGTCTCGGCCAGGTTGCGCAGAACGGCCGCCTGCGGTGTCCCGCCGTGCCAGATGGTGGCCAGGTCGGCGCGGAACTCCAGCAGAGCGGCCGTACGGTCGCTCTGCTCGCTCCCACCGCCGGCCGCGCCCGCCCGGACTGCCTCGTCACCAAGGTCGTCGATGACCCGGGCGACGTCGTAGAGGTGCCGCAGATGCCGCCGCAGGCGGGCCGGCAGCACCAGCAGCGCGACCGGAAAGTTCTCCCGGCGGGCTTTGCTGTCAAGGTACGGATCGGCAGTTCCGGCGACGCTTGCGGAGCGGAACCAGCCGGCCATTCCGGCGACGCTTGCGGAGCGGAACCGGCCGGCCATTCCGGCGACGCTTGCCGAGCGGAACCAGCCGGCCATTCCAGCGACGCCGGATCGGAATCGGCTGGGAGTTACCGACCGAGAAATCGTTGCTCGCGACTGCTGGGGTCGCTGATGCTCGCTGCTCCCGCTCGCGGCTGAATTGGCATCGAGTGCCACGATTGGTCGGGAGACTCGCATTCTCTGATGGTGGGCCGGATCCGACCGCGCAGTCTGTATCCCTCGGCGCAGAATCACCTGCGTACGGTTATCACCGGCGTACAAACGTCGTTTCGGTCGTGCCAACCGCCGACATATGCGGTACACCAGTAGGCGTGGGGCCGGGAAATATCTCGAGGGGTGATCTCGCGCGGCTGGTGCCCGTGCTGCACGACCAACTGCCCGCCATCCTGACCGAGGTGCGCGAGCAGTTCCGGGCCGACTGGCCGGACTACGCGGAGTTCCTCAATCACGAGCAGGGCGAGGTGACCACGGCCGCCCGTGCGTTCCTCACCTGGCTGGTCGAGCTGGCCGACCACACCGGTGCGGCGGCCGATCTCGAGGCGGCGCCGCACATCGCGCTGTTCGAGAGTATCGGCCGGCTGCAGGTCCGCGAGGGGCGTGAGCTGTCCTCGGTGCTCTCCGCCTACCAGGTCGGCGGCCGCGTGGCGTGGCGCCACGTCTCGCGCGCGGCGCTCGAGCTCGGGGTCGAGCCGGACTCGCTCGCCGCGCTCGCCGAGGCCGTCTTCGTCTTCGTCGACCAGCTCTCCTCCGCATCGGCCCGGGGCTTCGTGTGGGAGCAGTCCGAGGCCGTGGCCGAGCGGGAGCGGCGCCGCGACGAGCTGGTGGAGCTGCTGCTCTCCGGGCGGTCCGACCTGCCCGCGGTCCGGGGCGCGGCGGTCCGGGCCGGATGGGCGCTGCCCACCGAGGTGGCGGTGATCCTCACCGACGCCGACAACCCGATCGGCAACACGTTTCTGTCTAGATTGGACACTCGGAGCCTGCCGGTGCGGCGTCCGGGCTTCGTCGGGGCGATCGTGCCGGACCCCGGCGGCCCGGGCCGGCGCACCCGGCTGGAGAAGGCGTTGCGGGGAGCACGGGCCGTCGTGGGCCACTCGGTGCCGCTGGAACAACTGCCGACCAGCGTGTCGATCGCTCAGACGGCGGCCGGGCTCCAGCGCGGCGGCCTGCTCGTCGACGATCCGGTCTTCGTGGACGACCACCTCGACGCGATCCTGGTGCACCGCGATCCGCGGTTGCTCGCCGCGCTGCAGCGCAAGGTCCTCGCTCCCCTCGACGATCAGGCGCCGGCCAGCCGCGAGCGACTGATCGAGACACTCCGGTCATGGCTACGGCACCTCGGCGACCGCCGGGCCATCGCAGCCGAGCTGCACGTGCACCCGCAGACGGTCCGGTACCGGATGGGGCAGCTGCACACCCACTTCGGGTCCAGATTGGACTCACCCGAGTTTCGGGCCCAGCTGCTGCTGGCACTGGGCTGGAGCTCCATCCCGGCAGCCGGCTCGGACCAAGGCCACCTGCCGGCGAAACGTGCGGCCAGCCGGCCAGCCTGATTCGCTCCGCATACTGGACGCGTTGCCAGCCTGCCTCGTTCCGCATGCTGGACGCGTTGCCAGCCTGATTCGCTCCACATGCTGCGGGCGTTGCCAGCCTGATTCGGTCCCGCATACTGCGCGAATTGTCCCAGCATGCGGATCGCAGGTGGACCATCTCCGCTGGCGCGTGGCACTGTGTGTCCATGTCCTCCGCGATCGGCGTGTTCCTCGTGGTTCGCCGCCACGTGGACTACCGTCGCGTGAGCAGCGCAGTGTGCTGTCAGCCCCGCTGACCCGTCGCCACTGCTCTTGATCTTCAGCCGGCGCCGGGCGCGCCGGCGAAGGCTCCCTTCGGGTCGTCACCGCACGCGCACGGGCGCCACGACCCGAAAGGCCAGTCCACTGTCCACCTCATCAACCGGCTCGACGACCACCCGGCTGCGCGAGCTGACCCAGACGGCCGAGCAGGCCCAGCGGGACTTGGCGGACGCCACCGCGACCGAGGTGCTGGCCTGGACCGCCGAGACCTTCGGCGATCGCTGGGTCGTCGCCTCGAACATGCAGGACGCCGTCCTGGTCGACCTGGCCTACCAGGCCAAGCGCGACATCGACGTGCTGTTCCTGGAGACCGGGTACCACTTCGTGGAGACCATCGGCACGCGCGACGCCGTCGCGGTGGCGTACCCGGAGATCCGGATCGTCAACGCCGAGGCCGAGCAGTCGGTGGCCGACCAGGAGGCCGAGTTCGGGCGGCTGAACAGGACGGACCCTGACCGCTGCTGCCACCTGCGGAAGGTGGTGCCGCTGCGGCGCACACTGGCCGGCTACGACGCCTGGGTGACGGGTGTACGCCGGGTCGACGCCCCGACCAGGGCGGAGACGCCGATCGTGTCGTGGGACGAAGGCAACGGGCTGGTAAAGGTCAACCCGATCGCGGCCTGGTCGGACGACGAGTTCGACGCCTACATCGCCGACCGCGGAATCCTGCAGAACCCCTTGGTTGCAGTGGGCTACCTCTCCATCGGGTGCGCCCCGTGCACCTCCCTGCCACTGCCCGGGCAGGGCGCGCGCAGCGGCCGCTGGGCGGGCCAGGCCAAGACCGAGTGCGGACTACACAGGTAAAGGCGAGTTGATGATGATCGACGCTCCCACCCGTCTGGACGCCCTGGTACGCCTGGAGTCTGAGGCCATCCACATCCTCCGCGAGGTCGCGGGCGAGTTCGACCGCCCGGTGGTCCTGTTCTCCGGTGGTAAGGACTCCACGGTGCTGCTGCACCTGGCGGTCAAGGCGTTCTGGCCCGCGCCGGTGCCGTTCCCACTGCTGCACGTCGACACGGGGCACAACTTCGACGAGGTGATCGAGTTCCGCGACCGTACGGTCGAGCGCTACGGCCTGCGCCTGGTCGTTGCGAGCGTGCAGAGCTACATCGACGACGGCCGTCTGGCCGAGCGCGCCGACGGCACCCGCAACCCGCTGCAGACGGTCCCCCTGCTGGATGCGATCTCAGACAACCGGTTCGACGCGGTGCTCGGCGGCGGGCGGCGCGACGAGGAGCGGGCCCGGGCGAAGGAGCGCATCTTCAGCCTGCGCAACGCCTTCGGCCAGTGGGAGCCACGCCGCCAGCGCCCGGAGCTGTGGAACCTCTACAACGGACGGCACCGGCGGGGGGAGCACGTACGGGTGTTTCCGCTGTCCAACTGGACCGAGCTGGACGTCTGGCGATACATCGAACGCGAGCGCATCGACCTGCCGGCCATCTACTTCGCGCACCGTCGGCGGGTGGTCAGGCGCGACGGCATGTGGCTCACGCCCGGTCCCTGGTTGCTCCCCGCTCCCGGTGAGGAGGTCGTGGAGCGCACGGTCCGGTACCGGACGGTCGGCGACGCCTCGTGCACGGGCGCGGTGGAGTCGGACGCCGGTGACATCGAGGCGGTCATCGCGGAGGTGTCGGCCAGCCGGCTTACCGAGCGGGGCGCGACGCGGGCGGACGACCGGTTGTCGGCCGCCGCCATGGAGGACCGCAAGCGGGAGGGGTACTTCTAGTGATCACCCATCCTGGCCGCGATCTGCTGCGGCTGGCAACGACCGGCAGCGTCGACGACGGTAAGTCCACCTTGGTGGGCCGACTGCTCTACGACACCAAGTCGGTGCTGGCCGACCAGCTCGACGAGGTGCACCGGGCAAGTGTCGACAAGGGACTGTCCACACCGGACCTCTCGTTGCTGGTCGACGGCCTGCGCTCGGAACGCGAGCAGGGCATCACGATCGACGTGGCGTACCGCTACTTCGCCACGCCCCGGCGCTCGTTCGTCCTCGCCGATACCCCGGGTCACGTGCAGTACACCCGTAACACGGTGACGGGAGCGTCCACCGCGCAGCTCGGAGTCCTGCTCGTGGACGCGCGCAAGGGCGTGGTCGAGCAGACGCGCCGGCACGCGGCCGTCCTCGCCCTGCTTGGTGTGCCGCACCTCGTCCTGGCCGTGAACAAGATCGACCTGGTTGACTACAGCCAGGAGGTCTTCGAGCTCGTCGCCAAGGAGTTCGACGCGCACGTCACCGCGCTGGGCTACGAGCCGGACTCGGTGCGGATCATTCCCGTGTCGGCGCTGCTGGGCGACAACGTCGTCGAGCGCTCCGACCGCACACCCTGGTACGGCGGGCCGACGCTCCTCGATCACCTGGAGACCGTGCCGGTCGAGCCGGAGCCGGACGACATGCCCTTCCGCTTCCCCGTGCAGTACGTGATTCGCGCCGGCTATCAGGACTACCGGGGCTACGCCGGACAGGTCGCGGCGGGCACGGTCCGTCCCGGAGACGAGGTGACGGTGCTGCCCGCGGGCATTCGCAGCATCGTGACCCGCGTCGATACACCGGACGGTGAACTGGCCCAGGCAGGTTCGGGCCAGTCGGTGACCCTGATCCTCGGCCACGACATCGACATCGCCCGCGGCGACCTGATCGCCGGCGCGGCGTCCGCCCCGCGAGTGACCAACGAGTTCGACGCCACCATCGCGTGGCTGGGCGACCGTCCCCTGCGCGCGGGCGCGCGAGTGCTGGTCAAGCACGGCACCAGGACCACGCCGGCGATCGTGGCCGAGCTGTCGGCCCGGCTCGACGAGCAGTCCCTGACGACCGTGGTGGACCCGGATTCCCTGTCGCTCAACGAGATCGGCCGGGTGCGCGTCCGCACCGCGGAGCCGTTACCGGTCGACGACTACGCCCGGGTGCGACGGACGGGGGCGTTCCTGGTCATCGACCCCGCCGACGGAACGACGCTCGCCGCCGGCCTGGTAGGCGCGAGCCTGCCCGTCCTGTCCTGACCATCGCAACGGCACGAGATGTCCCGTCATGTGAGCCACCCTCGAAAACCTATCGGACTAGTGGGAGATTGGCATGGTGATTCTCGCTCCCGGCACCCGCGGCGGTTCGGCCGCGTGTTGTTGTCGGCTGCACAAGTCCGACTAGGTCGTGGCCCAGGCCCGACCTCCCTCGCGCGGTCGGGCGCGTGCAGCGCGCTGGCCGTGTGAGCCATCCATTACCTCTCCGCCGATTGGCGGCAATCCACAAGGGAGATACGTAGCCATGAGCTTCCGTTTGAGAACCATCGCCGTGCTCGCCGTCGTCGCCGCCCTGGCGGCGTCGGCCTGCACCGGCGGTTCGGGCGGCGGCGACACGGTCACGTTGCACATCGTGGGCTTCGCGGTGCCGGAGGCGGCCAACAAGGCGATCGCTACCGAGTGGAACAAGACCGACGAGGGGCGCGACGTACGGTTCGAGACGTCGTACGGCGCCTCGGGTGACCAGAGTCGCGCTGTCGTCAACGGGCTGGAGGCCGACTATGTGCACTTCTCCGTGTCCAGTGACGTGACCCGGCTGGTCGAGGCGGGCCTGGTCGACGAGAGTTGGGACGACGGCCCCACCAACGGGGTCGTCTCGTCATCGATCGTCGTGTTCGCTGTGCGACCGGGCAACCCGAAGAACATCCGGTCCTGGGACGACCTGATCAGGCCGGGCGTCGAGATCGTGACTCCCAACCCCGCCTCGTCGGGCGCCGCCCGGTGGAACGCGCTGGCCGCCTGGGGTCAGGTCATCGAGGCCGGTGGCACCGAGCAAGAGGCGGCCGACTACGTCGCCAAGCTCTTCGCCAACGTCGTCTCGTTGCCGAACAGCGGTCGGGACGCCACGACCGGCTTCCTCTCCGGCACGGGCGACGTGCTGCTCGCCTACGAGAACGAGGTCATCCTGGCGACCCAGAACGGCGAGGAGCTCGACTGGATCTATCCGGACACGACCATCCTGATCGAGAACCCGGGTGCGGTGCTCAAGGACGCCCACCCCAAGGCGACCGAGTGGCTCCGCTTCGTGCTCGGCCCGGGGGGCCAGCGGCAGTTCGCGCTCAAGGGATTCCGCCCCGTCATCGACGGCGTGGACACGGCCGGGGTCGAGGGCGCCCAGGACCCGAACGATCCGTTTCCCGTCCCGGAGAACCTCCTCACCGTGGCCGAGGACTTCGGGAGCTGGTCGGCGTTATCTTCGAAGTTCTTCGATGAAGAAGAGGGCATCATCGTGAATATCATCGCTGAGTCCGGGAAGGCGGCGTGACCACAGGCGCACTCGAGGATTCCCGGCCGGCGCCCACCCGCGGGTCGGGCCGGGCCGGGCGTCCGGCAAAGCGCGCGAGCCGGACCGTCCAAGCCCAGCCCTTGACCCGGGCCTCCGGTCTGGGCCTCGGCGTCGCCATGCTCTGGTTCAGCCTCCTGGTGCTGATCCCACTGACGGCGGTCGTGGTCGCGGCGTCGGAGGGCGGATGGGCCGGGTTCTGGCGCACGGTCACCAACGAACAGACCTCGGCGTCGATCCGGCTCACCGTCGGCACCGCACTGCTGGTAACGCTTGTCAATATAGCGATGGGTACCGCGATCGCCTGGGTCCTGGTCCGGGACCGGTTCTTCGGCAAGCGCGTCCTCGAGATCCTCATCGACATTCCCTTCGCGCTCCCGACGATCGTCGCCGGGCTCGTCCTGCTGTCGCTGTACGGCCCGCGCAGCCCGCTCGGCGTGAACATCGCCAACACCCGCCCGGCCGTCGTCCTCGCCTTTCTCTTCGTGACCCTGCCATTCGTCGTCCGGACTGTGCAGCCCGTCCTGGCCGAGCTCGACCGCGAGGCCGAGGAGGCGGCGGCGTCCCTGGGTGCGAGCCGGTTCACTGTGTTCCGCCGGATCATCCTGCCGAGCCTGACTCCGGCCATTGCGGCCGGAGCCGCGCTGTCCTTCGCCCGGGGCGTCAGCGAGTACGGTTCGCTCGTCCTGCTCTCGGGTAACCTGCCCCACCAGACGGAGGTGACCTCCGTGCGGATCCTGTCCAGCATCGAGAACGACAACCTCGACAGCGCCGCCGCCGTCGCCGCGGTGCTGTTGGTGATCTCGTTGATCGTCATCGTGGCGGTCGATCTGCTGCAACGGACGGTGGTGCGCCGTGGCTGAACCGACGGTCCAGCGGGGACCGGCGCAGCGAGGCCCGGCAACCTACGTCCTGCGGCTGGTCGTGATCACATACCTGTTCCTACTGGTGGCCTGGCCGCTCTACCTGGTCGGCCGCAATGCGTTCGCGGACGGGTTCGCCGACCTTCAGTCCATTCTGTCCGATCCCGACGCCGTGCACGCGTTGGGCCTCACGGTCCAGGTGGCGCTCGCCTCGGTGGTCATCAACACCGTGTTCGGGGTGGGCATCTCGCTGCTGCTGGCGCGATACCGGTTCCCGGGCAAGCGGGCGCTCGACGCGCTGCTCGACGTGCCGCTGTCGGTGTCCCCCATCGTGGTCGGCCTGGCCCTCGTCCTCGTCTACAACGGCCGTACGGGCTGGTTCGGCCCGGCGCTCGAGGACGCCGGGTTCCAGGTCATCTTCTCCGGACCGGGAATCGTCATGGCCACGACCTTCGTGGCACTGCCATTGGTGATCCGGGAGGTCGTTCCGGTGCTGCAGGAGGTCGGCGACGAGCAGGAGCAGGCCGCCCGCAGCCTCGGCGCCAACGCGGCGCAGACCTTCCTCCGGGTGACCCTGCCGGCCATCAAGTGGGGCGTCATCTATGGCGTGGTGCTGTGCCTGGCCCGGTCGTTGGGCGAGTTCGGTGCCGTGAAGGTGATCTCCGGCAACGTACTCGGCTCCACCCGGACCGCGACCCTCATGGTCGAGGAGAAGTACCTCAACTTCGACCGCGGCGGAGCCTACGCGACGGCCTTCCTGCTCGCCCTGTTCGCCGTGGCCGCCATCGTCGCGGTTACATTCGTCCGCCCGAAGGAAACCAGTGAGCATCGAAATCGGTAACGTCAGCAAGCGTTTCGGCGGCTTCGTCGCCCTCGACGACGTCTCCGTCAGAATCCCCACCGGCCAGCTCACCGCGCTGCTGGGACCGTCCGGTGGCGGGAAGTCCACGCTCCTGCGCATCATCGCCGGCCTGGAGCGGGCCGACTCCGGTCGGGTCGAGATCGAGGGCATGGACGCCACCAACCTGCCACCGCAGAAGCGCAACGTAGGCTTCGTCTTCCAGCACTACGCCGCGTTCAAGCACATGACCGTGCGGCGCAACGTCGCGTTCGGACTGGAGATCCGTCGCCGTCCGAAAGCGGAGATCCGCGCCCGGGTCGACGAGCTGCTCGCACTCGTGCACCTGGAGCAGTTCGCCGACCGGCTGCCGGCTCAGCTCTCGGGCGGTCAACGCCAGCGGATGGCGCTGGCCCGCGCGCTCGCGGTCCAGCCGACGGTACTGCTGCTCGACGAGCCCTTCGGTGCGCTGGATGCCAAGGTGCGCAAGGAGTTGCGCGACTGGCTGCGGCGCCTGCACGACGAGGTGCACGTGACCACCGTCTTCGTGACGCACGACCAGGAGGAGGCGCTCGAGGTCGCCGACGAGATCGTCGTGATCAACGATGGGCGGGTCGAGCAGGTGGGCACGCCCGACGACCTCTACGACCGGCCCGCCAACGACTTCGTCATGCGCTTCCTCGGACCGGTCACGCAACTCGGCGACCGCCTGGTGCGCCCGCACGACCTGCACATCCGCACAGCGTTCGGAGTGGATCATCAGGCCACGAGCGGCACCGGCGGCGTGGCCGGGCGGATCACCCGCGTCGCGCGCGTGGGCTTCGAGGTGCGGATCGAGGTGACCAGTGACGATCAGGTGATCATGGTGACCCTGCCCCGCAGTGAGTTCCTGGAACTCGGCCTGCGAATCGACGACGTGGTCGAGGTGCACGAGGCCTCGGGCGAGCGAGTGGCCGTAGGTGTGGGCTGAGGCGGTCCGTCCGGCGCTCAGCTGCCACCGAAGCGGGTGGCGAGGCGACGGTAGAGCGCGGGTGCGACCGACCGGACCGTGACCGGCAGCCGCAGCCAGCGCGGCAGGTAGGTCTCGGCGTTGCCGGTCTCGATGAGCCGGACAACCGCTGCGGCGGCCAGTTCGGCGGGTAGTGGCCGGGGCCGGACCCGGTCGTACGGCCGCCCGCGCCGGGCGAAGAACTCGGTGGCGACGACACCGGGCACCAGGACACCCACGGCTACGCCGGAGCCGTGCAGCTCCAGTCGCAGGCTCTCCGCGAAGACATCGAGGCCCGCCTTAGTCCCCGCGTAGACCGCCTCGTCGGCGACTCCGATGCGCCCCGCGATCGAGGTGACGAACACGATGCTGCCCCGGCCGCGGGCCAGCATCGGGCGCAGCAGGAACCGGGTGAGCTCGACGGGCGCCGTGAGGTTCGCGGCGATCAGCCGTGGCGGCCCGGCGTCATCCATTGTGGACAAAGCTCCGGCGAAGCCGGCACCCGCGTTGGCGACGAGGACGTCCACCCGGTCGGCCACGGCCTGCGCCTGGTCGGCCAGCCGGCGCGCCGCACCGGGCTCGGCCAGGTCCTCGACCACTGCGGTACCGCCCGTACGGGCGGCGAGCTCGTCGAGTGCGGACCGGTTCCGGCCGTGCAGCAGCACCGTGGCGCCGCGCTCGGCTAGCGCGAGCGCGGTCGCCCGGCCCACACCCGACGATGCTCCGGTCACCAGCGCGACGGTGCCCTGGATCTCCATGCCGCCCATCGTGCCAGATGCCCGATAGGCATCATCGCCGGTTCATGGAATTTCATCGACGAATGAGCATTGTTATTGACAGCTGACGTTCGTCGGTACCGCGTTGGTGACGCTCCAGGACGCCAGGAACCCGACCGTCACGGTCCCGTTGGGGGCCAGCATGCCGTTCCAGGTGGCGTTGCGGATCGTGACGTTCGCACCGGACTGGGTGTAGGTGCCGTTCCACAGTTGGCTGATCACCTGACCGTTGGCGAAGGTGAACGTCACTGTCCAGGTGGTGCGCGTCGCCGTGCCGGTGTTGCGCACCGTTACGTCGGCCTGGAACCCGCCCGGCCACTCGTTGACCTTCGCATAGCTGGCCGCGCAGCCACCCGGCGGCGGGGGCGTGGTGGTCGTGGGCGGGGGCGTGGTGGTCGTCGGCGGGGGCGTGGTGGTCGTGGGCGGCGGCGTGGTGCCGACCGGTGGGAAGCGGACGATGCGGTCGTCGGCGGGAACCGGGCTACCCCGGCCATCGCGGTTGCTCGTGGCCACCCAGAGCCAGCCGTCCGGGCCCCGCTGGACCGTCCGCAGCCGGCCGAACTGGTTCTGCAGCTCGGCCAAGGGCGCGCCGACCGTGCCGTTGGCGTTCACCGGTACGGTCCACAGCCGCTGCCCGCGCAGCGCCGCGACGAACAGCGTGTCGTTGGCGAACGCGACCCCGCTCGGCGACGCCTCGGCCGTGGTCCACACGACCGCGGGGTTGCGGAACGACGGGTTGGTGCCCATGCCCTCGACCGTCGGCCAGCCGTAGTTGCCGCCGGCCACGATCTGGTTGAGCTCGTCCCACGTGTTCTGGCCGAACTCGGATGCCCACATCCGGCCCTGTGCGTCCCAGGCGAGGCCTTGGACGTTGCGGTGGCCGTAGCTCCACACGAGAGAGTTGGCGAACGGGTTCCCGGCCGGCACACCACCGCCTGGTGTCATCCGCAGGATCTTCCCGTTGCGACTGTTGAGGTTCTGGGCGTTGCTCGTGTTACCGGCATCGCCGACACCCGCGTACAGCATCCCGTCCGGGCCGAAAGCGATCCGGCCGCCATCGTGGATGGCGGCCCGGGCCAGGCCGGAGAGGATCACGTTCTGGGTCTGGGGCGCGCTAAGGCGGAAACGCACGATGCGGTTGTCGCTCGCGGTCGAGAAGTACGCGTAGACCCACTGGTCCTGGACGTAGGTGGGCGACACGGCCAGGCCCAGCAGGCCGGCCTCGCCGCCGGCCGAGACGCCCTGGATGGTGGCGACGGTCTGCGGCGCCTGGCCGACCCGAAGCTGCAGGACGCGGCCACTGTCACGTTCGGAGACGAGCGTGCTGCCGTCGGGGAGGAAGGCCATGCCCCAGGGCACGGTGAGTCCGGTGGCCACGACCTGCGGGCGGGTGAAGTCGTAGCCGCCGGCGACCTGGGCATCGGCGGGTGCGGACAGGAGCAGCACCGTCGTGACGGCGCCCGCGCCGAGACTGGTGGCGGTTGCCAACGCGACAAGGGGACGGATGCGCATTGGAGCCTCTTTACTCTTCGATTGGCGGACAAGACACCGAGGCTGCCGTCGGTGGTCCAGCGCCTCGTCCGGCGTCAGGTTACCCAGAGGTGTGGGAATCAGTCGAGACTCTCCTGAAGTTACACGCGCCTCTACTTACAACTAGCGATCAACTGAGACGTTTCAGCAGATAATCCGCATGATTCGATTGACAGGGCACGTCCCGTGCTGGCAACATCGGGGGTTACTCATGGAAGCGCTCCCACGACGTCCCCTGGAGGCCACCGTGATCCGACGACCGCGCCCACGGACTCTGATCGTCGCCACCGGGCTCACGGCCACCGCGGTGGTCATGGCGGTGCTGGCGGCCCCGATCGCGAGCGCCGAGCCGGCCGAACACATCCGTAACGGGAGCTTCGACGCAGGCGCGGCCGACTGGTTCACTTACGGCACCACGACTTCCGGCGTCATCGATGGACGACTCTGCGTCGATGTCCCGGGCGGATTGGTCAACCCGTGGGATGCCGGGCTCGGGCAGAACGACATCCCGCTCGCCGACGGGGTCACCTACACGCTGTCCTTCACCGCGACGGCCACGCCGCCCACCACGGTGCGCGCGGTCGTCCAACTCGGCGCCGAACCGTTCACCGGCGCCTTCTTCAGCGAGGTCCCGCTGGCCGGTGAGCAGTCATTCACGTACACGTTCGCCTCGTCGTTCACGAGCCCGTCCGGCCAGTTCGCCATCCACCTCGGCGCCAACGCCGAGCCGTACTCCCTTTGCCTGGACGATGTCTCGCTCATCGGAGACACCGAGCAGGAGCCGCCCACCGGTGGTGCCGAGCAGGTCGAGAACGGCGACTTCGAGGCCGGGTCGGCCGGTTGGTTCACCTATGGCACCGGTGCCCCGAACACCGGAGACGGGCGGCTGTGCGCCACCGTGCCCGGGGGGATCGTCAACCCGTGGGAGGCCGGCATCGGGCAGAACGACGTGCCACTGATCGCCGGCGAGACCTACGTCTTCTCGTTCGAGGCCAGTGCCGCACCCGGCGCCACAGTACGGGCGAACGTCCAACTCCAGGAGGACCCGTTCACCTCCTACCTCTCCCGCGACGTCGCGTTGACCGCCGACACCCAGCGCTTCGAGTACACCTTCGTCTCGGGCGTGACCACGGAGCGCTCGCAGGTCGTCTTCCACGTCGGCGCGAACCCCAACGCCTACACGCTCTGCCTGGACAACGTCTCGCTGCTCGGCGGCGAAGAAGAGGCCCCGTACGTGCCCGACACCGGACCGCGCGTCCGGGTGAACCAGGTCGGCTACCTGCCGTACGGTCCCAAGCACGCGACCGTGGTAACCGAGGCGACCGAGCCGCTGCCCTGGCGGTTGCTCGACGCCGGCGGCACGGCCGTCGCCGAAGGCACGACGACACCGCGCGAGGTCGACCAGGCCTCCGGGCAGAACGTTCACTCCATCGACTTCTCCGGCTACAGCGCCAGCGGTACCGGGTTCACGCTGTCGGCCGACGGCGAGGCGAGCCACCCGTTCGACATCGCGTCCACTGTGTACTCCCAACTCCGCTCCGACTCGCTGCAGTTCTTCTACATCCAGCGCTCCGGCATCGCCATCGACGGCTCGCTCGTGGGCGAGGAGTTCGCGCGACCGGCCGGCCACGTCGGCGTGCCACCCAACACCGGCGACACCGATGTGCCCTGCCAGCCGGGCGTCTGCGACTACCGTCTGGACGTGCGGGGCGGCTGGTACGACGCGGGCGACCATGGCAAGTACGTGGTCAACGGCGGGATCGCCACCTACCAGTTGCTGGCCGCGTTCGAGCGCACGAAGTGGGCGGCCACGGCCGACGAGAACGCCCTGGGCGACGGCACGCTGCGTCTGCCCGAGCGGGCCAACGGCGTGCCCGACATCCTCGACGAAGCCCGGTGGGAACTCGAGTTCCTGCTGCGCATGCAGGTTCCCGCGGGCCAGCCGCTGGCCGGGATGGCCCACCACAAGATCCACGACCGTAACTGGACGGGTCTGCCGCTACAGCCGGAGGACGATCCGGAGCTGCGCGAGCTGCACCCGCCATCCACCGCGGCGACGCTCAACCTGGCCGCCGCCGCGGCCACCGCGGCCAGGCTGTTCGCGCCCTACGACCCGGAGTTCGCGCAGCGTTGCCTGCAGGCGGCCCGGACCGCGTACGCCGCGGCCGAGGCCAACCCGGCCGTCCTCGCCGACCCGAACGACGGCAACGGTGGCGGCGCCTACAGCGACGGCATCGTCAGCGACGAGTTCTACTGGGCGGCGGCGGAGCTGTTCCTCACCACCGGTGACAGCGGCTACCTCGACGACCTGCGCGCGTCGCCGCACCACACCGGGAACGTCTTCCCCGCCACGGGGTTCGCCTGGCCCGAGACCGCGGCGCTGGGCCGGCTCGACCTGGCCACCGTGCCCAGCTCGCTGCCGGCGGCCGAGCGCGCCCGCATCCGTACGTCCATTGTGGATGCAGCCGACGCGTACCTCGTCACGCTGAACGCCCAGCCGTACGGCCTGCCCTTACCCGGCAACCGCGGCAGCTACTTCTGGGGCTCGAACAGCAACATCATCAACAACGCCATCGTGCTGGCGGCGGCGTTCGACGTGAGCGGCGAGGAGGTCTACCGCGACGGCGCGGTGCAGGCGATTGACTACATTCTCGGCCGCAACGCTCTCAACCACTCCTATGTCACCGGCTGGGGCGAACGGAGCCCGCAGAACCAGCACAGCCGGATCTTCGGCGACCAGCTCGACGACAGCCTGCCCAACCCGCCAGCCGGCTCGATCGCCGGCGGGGCCAACGCCAACCTCGACGACCCGTTCGCGGCGAACCTGCTGCGCGGCTGCGCTCCCCAGTTCTGCTACGTCGACCACATCGACTCGTACTCGACCAACGAGGTCGCGATCAACTGGAATGCGTCGCTGGCCTGGATCGCGTCGTTCCTGGCCGACCAGAACGACGCCGCGCCGGCGCCTGAGACGGTCTGCGACGTCGACTACCTGGTGCACGGCACTTGGCCGAACGGGTTCAACACCCAGGTCATCATCCGCAACACCGGCGGCACGCCCATCTCCGGCTGGCGCCTGCGGTGGTCCTTCCTCGGCGGCCAGCGCCTGGACGACGTTTGGAGCACCGACACCGAGCAGACGGGCGCCACCGTCAGTGCCGAGAACCTGAGCTGGAACGCGACCATCGCCCCCGGCGGATCGGTGACGTTCGGCTTCATCGGTGCCAACCCCGGTGGGCCCAACCCGGTACCGGCCCTGTTCACCCTCAACGGAGCCGCCTGCACCTGACCCGTGCCGCCACCAACACCGCGCCGTGACCCACACCGCGCGGTGACCCCACGAGCGTGCAGCGGAAGTGTCGCTATGGCGGCACGTCCGCTGCACGATGCAGCGCGACCTCCTGCTGTCGCCATGGAGGCTGGCGCGGCGGGGCGCCCGCAAGTTTGGCGGTACGATTTTGTAAGATCATCTCCAAGTTGCGCAATCCAGGAACGGAACTCAGAGATCTAAGATGTTCACCGATACTTGCTTCGTCCGCTCAGGCGAAACGCGCCGATGGCGGTATGGACGGATCACGGTGACGGATGAGCGTGTGACGTGGCCGCCGTTCTGGAGCCTCCGACGGCCGGTGTCCGTGCTCGCAACCACGTCTGTGGAGGTCCTCGGCGTGTACGAGGCGATCGGTTCGCATGGGAGCGTGAATATCAAGCCCATCCTCTTCAAGGTCATCGAGTGCCGCCTCGACGGACACCCATCCGAGCTTGCCGTGCCATCCCGGTCCGTAGCGTCAATACGTGCCGCCTTCGTCCAACTCTCGCGGGCACGCTCGGACCCTCGGTAGTCGGTGGAAGTCGAGGGTGTCGGCGCAGACGCGGAGGCGCAGCGGGGTGAGGCCTCGTGTGAAGCCGTACGCAACTCCGTAGGCTGCGGCCCGTCCGCTTTGGCGCATTACTCACGTCCATGTCGCCGGCGGGGCCCGATGGCCGCCATCTCGTCGTGCGTCCGCTGCTGTCGCTCGGTCGCGAGTGGAAGTCGCGCGAGGCGGTGCCCACCTGCGACCCGTGGCTGTGCTAAATCGCGGTCATACACTGTGCTATCTTGCGGCTAGACCCAGTGCCAGATAGTGACCGGAGAACGATGATCGCTAACAACTACGTGCCCCGCCTGCTGGATTCCGAGCTGCGCGAGGTCATCGCCTCACACGCGGCTGTCCTGGTCGTCGGCCCCCGGGCTTGTGGGAAGACCACCACGACCAGGCGCCATTGCCACTCGGTGCTGCGCCTCGACGTCCCGGCTCAGGCGGCCGTCGTACGCGCCGATCCGGATGCTGCGCTCCGTGGCCTCGAGGAGCCCATCCTGATCGACGAGTGGCAGTTGGTCCCCGAGGTCCTTGGCGCAGTCAAGCGCGCAGTCGATGACGATGCCCGCCCGGGACGGTTCGTGTTGACCGGTTCGTCCCAGGCTGACTTGAGCACGTCGGGCTGGCCCGCGACCGGCCGGATCGTCCGCCTGACTATGTATCCGCTCGTGGGTCGAGAACGGCACGGCAAGCCGACCGCACCGTCCCTCATCGATCGGATCCTGAGCGATGGCGCGGACGCTCTCGGCGGCCTCAGCACCAACTGGGATCTGCATGACTACGTGGCTGAGGCGCTGACGAGCGGCTGGCCGGAAGCACTCCGAGCGCCCAGCGAACGTGCTCGTGACCGCTGGTTGACCGGCTACATCGACCATCTGGTGACGCGGGAAGCGCCTTCGCTCGGCCTAGCGAGAGATCCCGCTCTGATGCGTAGATACCTCCATGTCGTCGCCGCCAACACCGCGGGTGTTCCGACCCACAAGCTGCTCTATGACGCCGCCACCATTGACCGAGAAACGGCCACCAACTACGACAGCCTCCTCGACAACCTCATGATCACCCAACGGGTCCCTGCCTGGGCCGGCAGCTTCATGAATCGAGCCATTCGATTGCCGAAGCGGTACCTCATCGACCCGGGGCTCCTCGGGCCACTGCTGCGCATCGACCAACGACGAACCCTTCGCGACGGTGACTTGCTGGGACGGGTCCTCGACACTCTGGTGGCCGCCCAGTTTCGTGCCGAGTGCGCCATCAGCGTCGTCGGCGCCGACATCTACCATCTGCGCGACGCCAACGGCCGCCGAGAGATCGACCTGCTGATCGAGGCGAGAGATGGTCGGGTCATCGCGGTCGAGGTCAAGGCGACGGCAGCCCCAACCTCCGATGACGCCCGGCACCTCAAGTGGCTCCACGACCGACTCGGCTCCAAGCTCGCCGCGGCGATTCTCGTCCATAGTGGACCACGGCTCTTCCGGCTAACTGACCGTGTCCTCGCCGTCCCCATCGCCAGCCTTTGGTCGCCGAGCCAGAACTAGGCCTGCTCAAGCTCGCTCACCAGCGGCGGTCACGGTTCGTCGCCATAGATCCGCCTGGGGTTACCCCCAGTGTCAGGAGGCGGGCCAACCTCATTGGCAGGCCGGACGCGGGGCACTGTACTGGCAGCCGTGGATGCTAAGACCACGCACCTGAGGGGTGCCTCCGACCCGTCTGTCGCCGCCGTCGAGCTGCGGGGGGTCAGCCGCGTCTACGGAACGCGCGGTACGACCGTACGGGCTTTGGACACAGTGGACGTCTCCTTCCCGGCCGGCTCGTGGACGGCGGTGCTGGGTCCGTCGGGATCGGGCAAGTCGACGCTGCTGCACTGCGCGGCCGGGCTCGAGCGGGTCACCACCGGACGGGTCCTGCTCGGCGGCTCGGACGTCACGCGATCCTCCGACGCCGAGCTCACCCGGCTGCGGCGGACCACGGTCGGGTTCGTGTTCCAGAGCTTCAATCTGATCAGTTCCTTGACGGCCGAGCAGAACGTCGCCATGCCGTTGCGACTGGCCGGACGGCGTCCACGACGGCGCGAGGTCCGGGACGTGATGGCCGCGGTCGGGCTGGCCGACCGCGCGCGCCACCGCCCGGCCCAGCTCTCCGGTGGGCAGCAGCAGCGGGTCGCGATCGCCCGGGCAATGGTCACCCGGCCGGCTGTCCTGTTCGCGGACGAGCCGACGGGTGCGCTGGACAGCCGGTCGGCCCGGTCCATTCTCGACCTGCTCCGGTCCATGGTGGACGGTGCCGGTCAGAGCATCGTCATGGTGACGCATGACCCGGCGGCCGCAGCCCGGGCCGACCGGGTGCTCTTCCTGCACGACGGGCGCCTGGTCGACCAGCTCGAGCGACCGGACGCCCGCCAGGTCGCCGACCGGCTGGCCCGGTGGGAGGAGTCCGGCCCGGTGGGCGGGGAGTAGCCGTGCTGCATATGTCCTGGAGCACGTTCCGAGAACGGTGGCCGGTCTTCGTCGGCGCCATCGTCACCGTCACGCTCGGCGTGGCGCTCGTACAGTCCTCGCTGCTCATCCTGATCTCGGCGGCGACCGCGCGCATTCCGGTCGATCTGGCCGAGGCCGAGCAGCGGGCGCTGCGCGAGGCATACGAGGCGGCGATCTCGCTGCTCGGCATCGTCCTTGGGCTGGCCTCGTTCGTGGCCATGTTCATCGTCAGCTCGACGTTCGCGTTCACGGTGGCCCAGCGCCGGCGCGACCTCGCGCTGCTGCGGCTGACCGGAGCCAGCCGACGACAGGTGCGGTCGCTGGTGCTCGGCGAGGCACTGCTGCTTGGTACCGTCGGTTCCGCGCTGGGGGTCCTGGTGGGGCTACCGGTGATGCGGTTACAGATATGGATGCTGACCGAGTTCGGCTTCCTTCCAGCCGGCTTTACGGCGGGGTGGCGGTCGTGGATCCTCGCCGTGTCCATGGGTACGGGGGTCACCATCGCTGTGTGCGGCGTGCTGGCCGCGTCCGGGCGGGCCACGCGCGTACGGCCGCTCGAGGCGCTGCGCGAGATCTCGACCGCCGCCCGGGTCATGACAGTGTCACGGTGGATCGTCGGCGCGATCTTCCTGGCCGGAGGCACGGCGATGGCTATCCTGGTGCCGGCGCTGGGCGGGGAGGCCGCCCTCGCCCTGTCCGCGCTCGTGTCGATGGTTCTCGTCATCGCCTTCGCCGCGCTCGCACCGCTCATCGTGCCCCTGGTGAGCTGGCCACTCCGGCTTGTCACGGCCGGCCAGATCAGCCAACTCGCCTACGCGAACCTGCGGACGGGCGTTCGGCGCAGTGCATCTACCGCAGCGCCCATCATGGTGCTGGTGGCCTTCGTCGCGGGTCTCGCCGGCTCCCTGGACACCGTCGGCGAGGCGTCCCGCCAGGAGCTCGTCCGTACGCTGCGGGGCGACCTCGTCGTGACGAGCAATCGGTCGGTGACGGCCGACCTGGCCGCCGTCGACGGGGTCGCCACGGTATCCGAGGAGGTCCCTGTCTCGCTCGAGGTTCCGATTGACGACGGTGACGGTGATGTGTCGTACGACTCGGTGGACGCACTGGCCGTCGACCCCGCCGCCTATCTGCGTACCCACGAGGTGGCTCTGGGTTCGGGCGACCTCGCCGAGCTGCGCGGCGACAGCGTGGCGGTCAGCTCCGGTAGCCTGCCGGGGCTGGACTATCAGGTGGGCGATACGCTCCTGGTCCGGTTCGGCGACCAGGCCCGGGAGCTGCGGGTGGTGGCCCTGCTGCCGGCGACGATCGTCGGCCCGTATGCCCTGCTGCCGCTCGACTTCACCGCTGAGTACTCCAGCCCGCGGACACATACGGTCGAGCTCGCCCCGGACGCCGACCCGTCAGCCGTTCTCGGCCAGTTGGCGCCGTACGGCGAAGCCCTCACGGTGCCGGAGTGGATCCGTCGCCACGCGGACGAGCAGGAGCGACAGAGCCTCAACGTCGGTGTGGCGCTTCTCGGTCTGGCCATGCTCTACACCGTGCTCGCGATGATCAACGCCGTCGTGATCTCGACGTCGGCCCGACGGGTGGAGTTCGCGACGGCCCGCGTCACCGGCCTGACCCGCGGCCAGGTCGTACGGATGGCGCTGGGCGAGTCGATGGCCGTCGTCGTGATCGGCCTGCTGCTGGGCGGGCTAGCGGCCGCCACGACCGTACTGGGCATCGCCAGTGCCATCGACGATCTGACCGGTATCAGGGTGGTAGCCATCCGGTGGCCGCTGCTCGGGGCGCTGGCCATGGGCGCCACCGTGGTCGTCGGCGTGACCAGCCTGATCACCACGCTGGCGGCGACCCGCACCCCCGCCATCCGCCTGGCCGGCGCCCGCGAATAGCGCTAGTGGAAGTCGCGGGAGGCGGTGCGCACGGGGAGGCGCAACGGGGCGAGGTGCTCGGCGACCAGGTTCGTCACGCATGTGACCAATCCCATGCCCTCCTCCCCCGCCCAGCCACCCTTGACGATCTCCAGCTTGCCGCGGATCACCATGGCGTTGGCGGTGCGGGCGACCCGCCGGAACCGTTGCCACAGACCGGGAGAGCAGACCACGTTCAGCATGCCGGTCTCGTCCTCCAGGTTGAGGAACGTGATCCCGCTGGCCGTCGCCGGGCGTTGCCGGTGAGTGACCACCCCGCCGACGAGCACCTTCATCCCGTCCTCCAATGTGGGCAGATCACCGAGGCGCCGGGCGCCGATGCTCGTCAGGTACTCCCGGGCGAACTCCACCGGGTGGCAGTTCGGGGCCACACTGGTCGCCCAGACGTCGGCCACCATCTCCTCGACGGCATCCATACCGGGCAGGGCCGGAGCCCGGACCCCGAGGACCGTGCCAGGTAGCCGGTCGGGCCGTTCCTGGGCCGCGGCACCCGCTGCCCACAGCGCCTCCCGCCGGGTCAGTCCACTCTGGAGCCCGGCGAAGGCGTCCGCGGTGGCCAACGCCTCGAGGTTCGCCGACGTGAGGGGGCGTCCGGCGACACCGGCCGAGCCGGCGCTGCCGGTGCTCGCCACCCGGCGGGCGAGATCACGCAGATCCTGGTACGGGCCGCCGGACTCCCGCTCGGCCACGATCCGTTCCGCGAGCTCGGTGGAGATCGTCCGTACCTGGGAGAGCCCCAGCCGTACGACCGGCCCGCCGCGGCCCCACTCCGTCGGGCTTGCCCCCGGCCCGCACCGCGGGCCACCCACCTCGATGGGCGCCTCCAGGGTGCAGGCCACACCGCTGGCGTTGATGTCGGGCCGGCGCACCGTCACCCCGTGCCGGCGGGCATCGTCCACAAGGGACTGCACTGAGTAGAAGCCCATGGGCTGCGCGTTGATGAGCGCGGCGCAGAACGCGGCCGGGTGGTACCTCTTGAACCAGGCACTGGCGAAGACAAGGTAGGCAAAGCTCATCGCGTGGCTCTCCGGGAAGCCGTAGTTGGCGAACGCGGCGAGCTTCATGAACAGGTCCTCCGCGAGGTCGCCGGTGATGCCCCGCTCGGCCATACCGTCGAAGAGGCGCTGTCGCAGGCGACCCATCCGATCGGCCGAGCGCTTGGCCCCCATCGCGCGGCGCAGCTCATCGGCCTCGGACGCGTCGAACCCGGCCACGTCGATCGCCATCTGCATGAGCTGCTCCTGGAACAGTGGCACGCCGAGCGTCCTCTTGAGAGCGCCCTCCAGCAGCGGGTGCGGCGGGGTCGGCGCCTCCTTCTTCTGCGCCCGGCGGATGTACGGGTGCACCGACCCGCCCTGGATCGGCCCCGGACGGATCAGCGCCACCTCCACCACGAGGTCATAGAACTCGCGCGGTCGCAGCCGGGGCAGGGTCGCCATCTGGGCCCGGCTCTCCACCTGGAACACTCCCACCGCGTCGGCGCGGCAGAGCATGTCGTAGACCTCGGAGTCGGCCAGGTCGAGCGTGCCGATGTCCATGGGCGGCTGGGCGGGGGAGGAGGGCAGACACTGCGTCTTTCCTCGATCGACGAACTCGACCGCATACCGCAGCGCGGAGAGCATGCCCAGGCCGAGCAGGTCGAACTTCACCAGACCGGTACTGGCGCAGTCATCCTTGTCCCACTGCAGCACGGTGCGGTTCTCCATCCGGGCCCACTCCACCGGGCAGACCTCGATGATCGGCCGGTCGCAGATCACCATCCCGCCGGAGTGGATGCCCAGGTGCCGGGGGAAGGTGAGCAGCTCGTTGGCGTAGCCGATGACGTGCGGTGGCACATCCTCCACATCGGACTGTGCGACCGACCCCCACCGGTCGATCTGCTTGCTCCACGCGTCCTGCTGCCCGGGCGAGTAGCCGAAGGCCTTGGCCATGTCACGGATCGCCGACTTGGGCCGGTAGGAGATGACGTTGGCCACCTGCGCGGTGTGCCGCCGACCGTACTTGCGGTAGACGTACTGGATCACCTCCTCCCGGCGGTCGGACTCGATGTCGACGTCGATGTCCGGCGGCCCGTCCCGTTCCGGGGAGAGGAACCGTTCGAACAGCATCCCCCAGCGCACGGCGTCCACATTGGTGATCCGCAGCGCATAGCAGACGGCCGAGTTCGCCGCCGAGCCGCGGCCCTGGCAGAAGATGTTCTCGTCCCGGCAGAACTTCACGATGTCGTAGACGACCAGGAAGTACCCCGGGAAGCCGAGCCGCTCGATGATGTCCAGCTCCCGGTCGATCACCTCGTACGCCCGGGGGTTGTCGGTTCGCGTCCCGTACCGCTCCCGGGCGCCATCCTCGGTGAGCTTGCGCAGCCAGGACATCTCGCTGTGCCCCGGCTCGGGGATCGGGTAGTCGGGCAGCTTCGGCGCGACCAACCGCAGGTCGAAGGCGAGCTCTCCCGCGATGGCGGCCGCGGTGGCCACGGCGCCCGGGTACGGCGCGAGCCGCCGCATCATCTCCTCCCCGCCGCGCAGGTGGGCGGTGGCGGCCGCCGGCAGCCACCCGTCGATCTCATCGAGGGACCGCCGGGCCCGCACCGCCGCCAGCGCCGTGGCCAGCCGCCGCCGGTCGGGCGTGGCGTAGTGGACGTTGTTCGTCGCCACGGTGCGCAGGTGGGATCGGGCGGCCAGCCCGGCGAGGGCGTCGTTGCGGTCTCCGTCGTCGGGATGGGCGTGGTCGGTCAGCTCCACCACCACGTGCTCCTCCCCGAAGAGCGCGACCAGCCGATCCAACTCCCGTACGGCTTGTGGCTCACCACCACGGTAAAGCGCCCGTGGCACCATCCCCTTGCGGCAGCCGGTCAGCACCAGCACGTGGTCCCTGAGATCGGCCGCCACCCCCTCCAGGTCGTAGACCGGGCGTCCCTTCTCCTCTCCTCTGAGATGGGCCTCGGACATGACCCGGCTGAGCCGGGCGTACCCCTCGGGCCCTCGGGCGAGCGCCAGCAGGTGGGCACCGACGGGATCCGGTTCCCCGTTCTGAGGCGCCGGCAGATCGAGGGAGAGCTCCGCCCCGAAGACGGTGGGCAGGCCGTACTCGACCGCCGCCTCGGAGAACCGCACCACGCCGTAGAACCCGTCGTGGTCGGTCAGCGCCAACCCGGTCAGGCCGAGCCGCCACGCCTCCTCGACCAGTTCCTCGGGATGGCTCGCCCCGTCCAGGAAGCTGAAGTTGGAGTGGCAATGCAGCTCGGCATACTCCACTGTGGGCGTCCGCCGGACCAGGGTCGGCGGTTCGTAGCGTTGCCGCTTGCGCGTCCAGGCGGGGGTGTCGCCACCGTCGCCGTGGTCGGTCGTCACCGGGTCCCGGACGATGCCTCCCGACAGATGACGCTCCAATGCGGACCACTTCATCGCCGGGTTGTTGAACCCCATCTCTCCCCCTGACCGGTGAGATTTCCGAGAAAACTCGGAATCCTCACCGCTAAGTTGGATCTTGACTAGTCGTAGACGGCTTCGAGCCACCAGGCACCGTCACGGCGGGCGACGAGCAACGCCCTCCCGTCGGCAAGCCCGAGTTGCAGCCGCACCAGTGAGGCGGCCTCGCCGGGCGCCCACCACCGCTCCTGGACCGGCCACGGCCCGGCCCATCCGGTCACGGCCAGGGGTGGCTCCCGACCGACCACGACGGTCGTGGGCGAACCGGACAGGGCCAGGCGCTCATCGATGTCGAGCGATGACCCGTCAGCCGCATGGACGGCGACGGCGGCCGGCTCGGTCAGGACGGTGGCCGGCGCCGGGGTCGGCAACCGCCCCGGCCACGGCTGGGGCGGAGGCGAATCATGCTCGTCGCCCCAAGGGACGAGGCGAGCACGTTCGGCGTAGCCGCGGCCACCCCCGAGTACGGCGGTGAAGACCGACTCCGGCCCGAGCAGGCCCTGGACCCTGACCAGCGCCCGGTGCGCCCGGACGTCGGACTCACCCAACTCGCCCCACAGGCCCGGCTGCATGCCGGCGTGGCGGACCAGCCCGTCGGGGACCAGCCGCAGCCGGTCGATGCCGGCCGTGGGTCGGGCGGGCAACCGTCCACTGAAGACACCGCTCCCCGCCCGGATCCGCGAGGAGGCACCGGTGAGCCACCCGTCGAGCTGCCAACGGACCCGGTCGGCGAGCGCGGCGGCGTCGAGCAGCCCGTCGTGGCGCCACACCCGGTGCAGTTCCTCGCCGGCCGCGGTGTGCGCCTCGATACCGAGCCGGGTTGCGGCGAGCCCGTGCCCCGCCAGCCGCTCGTGCAGCCGGTCGGCCAGGGCCCGGGCGGCGAACGCGGCCATGTCGACCCGCTCCAGCGGTGGGTCGTACTCGCCGGTGATCGTGAGATCCGGCGGTGGTGTGCGCACCGCCAGCGGACGATCGTCCCTTCCCGCGGCCAGCTGATGGGCGTAGGCCGCGTCGAAGCCGAACCGGGCCAGCACGTCACCGGCGGGGAGAGCGGCGAAGTCGGCCAAGGTACGGATGCCCAACCGGCGCAGCAGGTCGGCCAGCTCCGGTCGGTCCAGGGTGGACACATCCATCTCGCCCAGGAACCCCGCCGTGGCACCGGACGGCACCAGCTGCCCCCGCCGCGCGGCGAGCAGGGCGGCGAAGGTGCCGTCCGCGATGCCCGCCTGCGCCTCCACCCCGCAGTGCAGCGCGACATGCTCGACCAACCGCTCGGCCGCCTGCTCCTCGCCACCGTAGTAGCCGGCCGGCCCCTTGGCCGCGACCGCGCAGACCCCGGGACGGAACACCTCCACCCCCGGGGCCAGCTCCTCGACCGCGGCCACCACCGGCTCGTACGCCCGCGCGTCCCGCCCCGGGTCGTACTCGACGACCGTCACCTGCGGACAGCGGGCCTGCGCCTCGCGCTTGCGCAGCCCACGGCGCACCCCCTCGGCTCGCGCCGCCGGGGAACAGGCAAGCACCCGGTTCGCGTGCAGCACCACCACCGGCGTGTGGGTGTCCACGCCGTCGACCAGCCCGGCCGCCGTCACCGGCCAGTCCGGCGACCACAGCAGCAACGTCCGCACGTCTCCTCCTGGAGCTGGAATTGCGATCGAGGGATTATGCGTGTGAGTTGATCTTCAATCACACACATAACTCCTCGATCATCGAGATCTGGCGGGGATCAGCTCGCCCTCGCAAGGCTCGCCGCGGCCGGGACCAGCGCCGGCGTCACCGGCGTCGGGGCCCCGGACAGGCTGGGCAGCCACAGACGCGCCCGGCGAGCCCGGGCTGCGGCACCCCGGCCGGACGCGACGACCTCGACCTCCCGGCGACGCAACCGGCCCGCGCCCTCACCCAGTCCGTGCCAGGACCCGCGGATGACCTGCAGGACGACGTCGGCACCCGGCCACGCGCCCACGGCGACGAGGACCGCACCCCGCTGCCGGGCCCGGGCGGCGATCCGGGTGGCGAGCTGAGGAGCCACTCCACCCGGGGTACCGACCGCCACGATGTCGAGCCCGTCGAGAAGAGCACCCACCGCATCGACCCAGTCCGGACCGGGATGAGGCACCAGGGCGAGGCGGTCGGTCGCCACCCCCGCCTCGGCGGCGGCGACCAGCCCGAGCCGGGGCAGCCCCACCGCGGCACACCACGACCCGGCCGCCGATGCCTCGGCCAGTAACCCGAACAAGAGCGAGGTCGCCGTACCGCCTCCGGTGGCACCGATCGCGACGGTGGCACCACGGCGCAGGCACCCACCGGGCAGCAGCGGACGTAACGCCGCCACCACCGGCAGCGAATGCTCAACTCCCTTGTCGATGCGTTCGCTGGCCCGCCGGACCAGCCCGGCCGCGCGCAACGAGTCCAACCGGGAAACTACTGATGTACCCATTTACTTTGCTCGTATTCATGTGCACTGGTTCTGCCTAGACCAGGGCCGGCTGGTAAGCCGCGGTCAACGAGAGGGCCACCACCTCGACGAACTCACCCGCCGCCCGCACCAGGTCGTCGGCCTCCCGGGTGGTGACGGCCCGGGGGATGCCCGCCTCGGCCGCGACCCGCTTGGACGCCCCGGCCGCGAAGAACTCCGCCCACTCCGCGAGCTCCGGTGCCACGGCCGTCAACAGTGTCCAGACGCTGGTGATGCGGCCCCGGCGACGGGGCTCGGGTCGGGCCCGGGCGGCGAGCATCGCCGCGGCGGCCCGGAGCGCGGCGAGATGGGCGGCCGCATAGCGCAGCCCGTCGGCGCTGGTGTGCTCGGCCTCAGCCAACCCCTGCCGGGCGAGGACGAGCAACTGCGCCGAACTGCGCTGGGGCAGCACGTGTGCGGGCACTGTCAGGGCCGCCGTGACCGTGGGGGCCGCGAGGGTCGTTGTCATCTCTCGTCTCTCCTCCGCAAGGGCGTGCGCGGTCGCGCGCCGTCGACTGGTGACCCGGTGCAGGTGTGCGCCGCTGGAGGAAGGTCGCAGCGCGACGTTGACCGGTGTGGCCGGGCGGTGCGCTTCCCCACGCCTCGCCCGACCACGGCCCGGTCGCTGCTCGTCCATCCCCAGGGGGTTAGGGGTCGACGAGCAGCGCCGACCCTTACGCCATGGTTTCGGCCTCTGGGCTTGGCGGCCCTGGACGAAGCCCATGGCGTCGGGCCGGACCCGCGAAGCCCGGCCCTGAGGAGGCGGTGCCGCGAACACCCACTCCCTCTCGTTCGAACAGGTGAACTATATTCGAACACAGGTACAGAGTAAACAGACCCCCCGACAAAACCCGCCCAGCGTGTCGCGACGAGTTACAGCCCGGCGGCCGACGGCCGTCGCTCACCCGGAGGGGGTGGACAGGGACCCCGCGGTGATCAGCCGACCGTCCCGGCCCGAAGATGATGGGCATGCACCCCAACGTCCAAGCCGTTCAGGACGCGCTGGCGGCCGCCGGCGCGCAGGGCCAGGTCATCGTGCTGCCCGATGCGGTGACCACCGCCGCGCTCGCGGCGGCGGCGCTGAACGTCGAGGTGGGCCAGATTGTCAATTCGTTGATCTTCAGTGCCGATGACACCCCGCTGCTCGTACTGACCTCCGGGGCGCACCGGGTCGACACCACGAAGGTGGCCGCCCTGCTCGGCTTCACGAAGGTCAGGCGAGCCACGCCCGACTTCGTCCGCGAGCACACCGGCCAACCCATCGGCGGCGTGGCCCCGGTCGGGCACCCTAAGCCTGTAACTACACTTGTCGATATTGCCCTGAGTGGTTTCCCGGAGATCTGGGCCGCCGGCGGCATCCCCCACGCGGTCTTCCCGACGACCTACGACGAGCTGGTCCGCGTCACCGGCGGTAACCCGGCTGAGGTGGCGTGACCTCCCGGAAGGCAGGAAGGGGCGCGGCGTGACGCAGCTCGTCGTGTGGGGCCCGGCCGAGCTCACCGATCGTCTCGACGAAGTTATCTATGTCTACGGACAGGCCATGGGCTACCCGTCCGACCTGCTCGTGACCCGGCGCAACTACATGGGTTCGCACGTGCACCGACCGGACTTCCGCGCCGTCGCGTCGCTCGACGATGACGGCCAGCTGCTCGGCTTCGGGTACGGGTACCGCTCGGAACCGGGGCAGTGGTGGCACGACCAGGTGCGCGCGGCCATGCGGCGGGAGGCCCGGGCGTACTGGTTGGCGGACTGCTTCGAGGTGGTCGAGCTGCATGTACTGCCGCGGGCGCAGGGGCACGGGCTCGGCGCGAACCAGCTGCGGAGGCTGCTCGACCTGGCGAGCGCCCGCAGACAGCCACCCGAGAAGCAGTACCAGCCCTCCTCCCCCACCCAGCCACCCGAGAAGCAGTACCTGCCCTCCTCCCCCACCC
>JBQGBY010000140.1:0-11797 GCA_052038195.1 Micromonosporaceae bacterium
GAAGATGGCCGGGTCGGGTTTGCAGCGGCCCACCTCACAGGACAGGACGTAGGCGTCGATCAGCTCGTGCAGACCCAGCGCCTCGCAGATCGGCCGGATGTCGAAGCCGATGTTGCTGACCACGGCGACCGGTACACCGGCGCGTCGCAGCGCCTCCAGAGTGGGCGCGCTATCGGGGTAGGCCCGCCAGCCCTCGGGACGGAGCACCCGTTCGTAGAGCGCGTCCGGCAGACCCTCGATCCCGCTGTCGACGAGGGCGGCCAGACCGGCAAAGGCGGCGCGGTGGGCCTGCGCCGTCAGATCCCGGTCGGCCCATGCCCGCGCCAGGTGTGGCGGTACGTGCTCCGGAATCGGCCCGCCCGCGCGACCGGTGGCGACGAGTTGATCGGCCAGTGCCGCGGCCTGGGCCTGGTCCGTCTCGACACCGCAGGCCGCCGCCGCCTGCGTCACCCACGTCACGGCGTCCTCGACCTGCGCCAGCGTGCCATGGAAGTCGAAGAGCACGGCCGCAGTCGGTTCGACGTGAATGGGCACACCGCGGACGATACCCAGCGGCGCGCGGGGCTCTGTCCGGGACCGCGATCTGGTACGAAGCAGGTCATGGGAGACACCGATGATGCGGTCAGCGTCAAGGCGCTGCGGGAACACGTCGAGCGGCTGACATCCTCCGGCCCGCGCCACGGCGACAACCCGGCCGCGGTCCTCGCCGCCCTTGAGTACATCGCGCACTGCCTGACTTCGTATGGATACGCGGTCGAGCCCGAGCGGTACGGCCGTGGTCGGCACGAGGTCAACCTGCTCGCCTCCACATCGGAGGCCGACGATCGGGCTGTGCTGGAGATCGGTGCGCATTGGGACACTGTCCGCGAGTCAGCCGGCGCCGACGACAATGCCAGTGGCGTCGCCGGTCTACTCGAGGTCGCCCGGATCCTGGTCGGAGCCGGGCAACGGAGCCGGGCGCTGCGGTTCTGCGTGTTCGGCGGCGAGGAGGACCAACCCCTCGGATCCACCGGTAGCCGCGCGCACGTCGCCCGGCTCGAAGCCACGGCGGTGGAGGGCGCGATCGTGCTGGAGATGATCGGCTACCGCGACCGGCGTCCGGGTTCGCAACGCCTTCCGGACGACCCCGAGGTCAGCGCCGCGGACCTCGTGGCGGCCGGATTCGATCGAGCTGACTTCATCGCTGCTATTGGCAACCTCGCGGCAGCCGACCACGTCGCCGCGGTCTCACGAGCCGCCTCCGCCCAGGATCCCCCGCTGCGGGTCGCGTCTGTGACGGTACGCGGCGACCACGGCCGGAACGCTTCGCGCAGCGACCACCTGCCGTATTGGCTGTCCGGCCGCAAGGGCGTCATGATCACCGATACCGCGGAGTTCCGCAACGCCAACTACCACAGGCCGACCGACACCATCGACACCCTCGACTTCGACTTCGCCGCCGCGGTCACCGGTACGCTCGCCGACGCCCTGCGTGCGCTGTCCGCGTGACCGCGACCGCTACTGGGCGGGGTGGTCGTCGAGAATCTCGAACAGGCCACCGTGGGCGCTCACCAGTACTTCGGTCGAGCCGGTGGCGCGGTCGGTGACCGTCACCTCGCAGCGCGCGAGTTTGGTGTTGTGGCAGTGCTTGAAGCCGCCGGGCGGGTTGGCGTAGCGCAGGTGGACGAACGCATCGGGCGCCGCCGTCACGGTTCCGCTGACCGCCACCGCGTCCGATACCGTGGCGAAGGTCCATCGCGTAGCGCTGATCGTTGCCTTGGCCCGGGCCGACCTCGCCACCGAGTTCAGGGCGTGCTCCCGGCCGCGGTGCCGAAGCACGAGGGGCGTCAGAGCGGGCGTCCACAAGGGACCTATGCGGTTCCGTGCGGTCGCGACCTCGAGGAACGAGTCGGGCGCGTTGTCGAACCCGGCAACCTGGCCGAAGGCGTAGTGGTCCGTGTGGCGGCTGCCCCAGTTGTGGTTCTGGCTGCCCCGCCAGTCATCGACGACTATCGTACGGTCGTCCACCCTGAGCTCGCCTGAGAACCGGGCCAGCGGTCGCGGAACCAGGCTCTTGGCTTTGGGGAAGCCACCCCGGTACAGCCGCGCGGGCAACAGGAACAGCGGCGCAGACTCCCCGCCGTACGTCAGGTCCCAGGCGATGTCTCCCGCCGACCCGCGCAGCGTGCCCGCGTCGAGCGTCGCCGCGCCCACTCGCACCGCGAACCCGTGCCGGGCGAACGAGCATTCGGCCATGGGCAGCTCGCTCTTCGCCGAGGCGTGTGCGCCGGACTCGCCGTCGAAGACGATCGCCCACAGCTCGCCGATCGCCTCGCCCGGCCGGCCCACGGGGCAGAAGAGCGTGTAACGGATCCAGAAGGCCAGCGGCCGGTCGGGATGGTTCGCGCGCAGGTAGTAGCTCTCGTAGTGGCCGCGGGTGGACGCCGGGTCGAAGGTCGACCAGTTCACCTGCGCGGGCACCGTGGGGTCTTGGATCACCACGGCGCGATCGTACCGAGTCAGCGGAGACGGTCGCTCGGAGCTAGAGCGAGAGTGCCGCCGCGAGTGTGCGGTAGCCCTCGAGCGGGATCTCGCCGGGCGGCGCGATCACCTGGACGCAGACATGGTCCGCGCCCGCCTGGTGATGCTCGTCGATCCGGGCGACCACGGTCGCGACGTCGCCCCACGCGACGAGGGCGTCGATCAGCCGGTCGCTGCCGCCCCCGGCGAGGTCGTCCGGGGTGAAGCCGAGGCGCAGCCAGTTGTTGGTGTAGTTGGGCGCGATGAAGTAGAACCCCACCATCTGGCGCGCGACCTCACGGGCCCGGTCCCGGTCGGTCTCCAGGAGGACGGTCTGCTCGGGCGCCAGCAGCGGCCCCGGCCCGAGGATCTCGCGGGCACGCCGGGTGTGCTCCGGCGTCACCAGGTAGGGGTGGGCGCCCAGCGACCGTTCCCCCGCCAGCGCCAGCATCCGGGGACCGAGCGCGGCCACGGCGCGCCGGTCCGGGGGCACCGGTGGCCCAGCCGCGTCGAGCTCGTCCAGATAGGACACGACCTTGGTGTACGGACGCTCGTACCGCTGGCCGGTCACCGCCTCGACCATGTGCTTGTGGCCGGCACCGATGCCGAGCAGCACCCGGTCCGGATACGCGCTCGACGCGGCCGCGTAGGCCGCGGCGGTCGGTCCCGCGGGCTCGACCCAGACATTGACGATCCCCGTCGCGACCACCAGCCGCTGGGTCCGGCCGAGCACGTCGGTGACCAGGCGCAGGTCGCCTGATGACCCGCCGAGCCAGAGCGCACCGAAGCCCAGCTCGTCCAGCTCCACCGCCGCGTCGAGGCCGGCCGGACCCTCCATGAACCGCGACACCGCCCAGACCCCGACCCGACCCACGTTCACCGACATGACGTCACCTCCGACCGACATCATCGCGCAGAGTGGACGCGGATCGACTCCCGCGCGCCGTTATGCTGCCGATCCATGGAGTATCGGCAGTTGGGGCGCAGTGGCCTGCGGGTCTCGACGATCACGCTGGGCACCATGGGATTCGGTGGCACCGGCTGGGCGAAGCCGGTCGGCCAGATCGACGTGGACGGTGCGCGGGAGCAGATCGCCCTTGCGCGCGACGCCGGGGTCAACCTGATCGACACCGCGGATGTCTACTCGGCCGGGCTGGCCGAGGAGATCCTCGGTGAGGCGCTCGGCCGCGCCCGCAGTGAGGTGCTGGTGGCGACGAAGGCACGCATGGCGATGGGTGATGGCCCCAACGACGCGGGCCTGTCCCGCCACCACCTCGTCCGTTCCGCCGAGGCGAGCCTGCGCCGCCTACGCACCGACTACATCGACCTCTACCAGGTGCACGAATGGGATGGGCGGACGCCGCTCGAGGAGACGTTGACCGCCCTCGACGACCTGGTGCGGACCGGCAAGGTGCGCTACATCGGCTGCTCCAACTACGCGGCGTGGCAACTGATGAAGGCACTGGCCACCTCCGACGCCCGCGGACTGGAGCGCTTCGCCAGCCAGCAGGTGTACTACTCGCTGCAGAGCCGGGACATCGAGACGGAGATCGTGCCAGCCTGCGTCGACCAGGGCGTCGGCATCCTCGTCTGGAGCCCGCTCGCCGGCGGCCTGCTCTCCGGCAAGTACCGCCGCGGTGTCCAGGCGCCACCCGGCAGCCGGCACCTGTCCGACTGGTCCGAACCGCCCGTTCCCGACGAGGACAAGCTCTACGCGACGATCGAGACGGCCGTCGCGCTCGGTGCGGCGCACGGTGTCTCCGCGGCGCAGGTCGCGCTGGCCTACCTGCTCCAGAAGCCCGGGGTGACCTCACTGGTCGTCGGCGCTCGCACACCGGGCCAGCTCTCGGACAACCTCGCCGCCGCGCAGCTGCGGCTGGCACCCGATGACGTCAAAGCGCTGGATGACGTGAGCGGTGAGCCGCTGCGCTACCCGTTCTGGCACCAGCGCAACACCGCCGCCGACCGGCTGGGCGCGGCCGACCTCAGCCTTCTCGCCGGCCACCTCTAGCACCCACCCAAACGCTCCCATGCAGCGATCCAGGGCGCAGGACCGCGATCAGAGATCACCGTACGTCCAAGCCCTGCATCGACGGCACCGCGACCGGGGAACCCGCACGGGGTCCTGAAAAACTGGTAGGGGGAGCCCTGGAATTGGCACGGGGGAGCGTGGAAAACTGGGACGCGGAGCCAGGAAACGGTCACGAGGTGCTCCCACCGATCGTTGAAACCTTTTAGTGACGGATCAACATGTGCCTAGATAGGCACCGATTTCGGATTTGAGCCATGTCGATCGCACGTTCGATTGTCATGGAAGCGCTCCCATGCAACACTGACCCCACTGCACACATCCATGTCCTCGTCCCTGCGCCCGTCCACCGTCCTCACCGGAGGCGCACAGGTCGAGGGCCGTTTTTCCGCTGCGCAAGCGTCCCCGAACCTTGCAGCAGGGCACTCGTCCGTCCTAAGGAGATCGGTAGATGGAAATCAGTAAGATTTACCGTCACCGGCGCCGACCGCCCCGTGCGGTCGCGATCGCCACCGCCGGCGCCGTCGTGGCCGCCATGGCCATCCTGCTGCCGGCGTCGGCGGCCTACGCCGCACCCGGCTGCTCGGTGACCTACACCAAACAGTGGGACAACGGCAGCGGCTTCGGCGCCGGCATCGTCATCACCAACACCGGTGACCCGATCGTCGGCTGGAACCTGGTCTTCGCGTTCCCCGGCAACCAACGGATCACCGATTACTGGCCTGTCGCGTTCAACCAGCCGGCGGGCAGCAACCAGGTGACGGTGTCGAGCAACGCCGCGTGGAACGAGTCGCTGCCGACCGGCGCGACCTTCACGGTCGGGTTCAACGGTAACTACTCCGGTCCCAACGTCGACCCGAACACCTTCTCGCTCAACGGCACCGTGTGCGGTGGCTCGGGCACGACGCCGAACCTTGTCGTCACGCCGACCAGCGTCAGCGTGCCCGAGGGCGGCATGGTGACCTACGCCGTGCACCTGTCGTCGGCACCCAGCACCAACGTCACCGTGACCTCGACCCGTACCGCTGGCGACGCCGACATCACGGTCTCCGCCGGAGGCACCCTGACCTTCACGCCGCAGAACTTCGCCACCGACCAGAACGTGACGCTGGCCGCCGCCCAGGACGCGGATACCACCAACGGCACGGCCACGATCACGCTGGCCGCGACGGGCGGCATCGCGTCCGCGACGGTGGCCGCGACCGAGGCCGACAACGACCCAGGTCAGTCAATCCTGGTCAACCCGTCCACGCTGACCGTGCCCGAGGGCGGCACCGCGGCCTTCGGGATGAGACTGGCGGTTGCACCGACGGCGAACGTCACGGTGACGTGCGCGGTTGCCGCCACGGGCGACCCCGACATCATCGTCCCGCCTCCCACCAGCTTCGTCTTCACACCACAGAACTTCGCTACACCGCAGAACGTGACCGTGAGTGCGGCCGAGGACACAGACACGACCAACGGCACGCGGGCCGTGAACTGCAGCTCGACTGGGCTGACCACGGTGACGGTGACGGCCACCGAGGCCGACAACGACCCGGGTAACCAGGCGATCGTCGCCACGCCGATCACCGTGAACGTGCCCGAGGGCGGCACGGCCTCCTTCGGCGTGCGGCTGGCGGTCCAACCGAGCGCCAACGTGACGGTCACCTGCAGCGTCGGTGCCGGCGACACCGACATCACCCTGACGGCCGGCGGCACCAAGACCTTCACGCCGACCAACTGGAACGTCGACCAACCGACGACCCTGGCGGCCGCGGAGGACGCCGACAGCACCAACGGCACGCGCACGATCAACTGCTCGGCGACCGCGATACCGACCACGCCCGTGACGGCCACCGAAGTCGACAACGACCCGACCCAGGCGATCATCCCGGCGCCGACCGCGGTGTCGGTGCCGGAGGGCTCGACCGCGGTCTTCGGCGTGCGGCTCGCCGCGGCTCCGACCGCGAACGTGACCGTCACCTGCACCGCGGGCACGGGTGACACCGACATCACCGTTGTGGCCGGCACCGGCACGAAGACCTTCACGCCGACCAACTTCGCGACCGCGCAGAACGTCACGCTGGCCGCGGCCGCGGACGCCGACACGGCCAACGGGGTACGTACGATCGTCTGTGCCGCGACCGGGCTGACCTCGGTGAACGTCACCGCGACGGAGCTCGAGGCCGGGACGAACCCGTACCTCACCGAGTTCCAGATCCAGTACGACAAGCTCAAGAACCCGGCGAACGGCTACTTCTCGCCGGAGGGCATCCCCTACCACTCGATCGAGACATTGATGGTTGAGGCGCCCGACCATGGCCACGAGACGACGTCCGAGGCGTTCAGCTTCTGGATGTGGCTCGAGGCCGAGTACGGCCGGGTCACCGGCAACTGGGCGCCGTTCAACAACGCCTGGAACATCACCGAGCAGTTCATCATCCCGACCGCGGCCGGCCAGCCCGGCGGGCAGACCACCTACAACCCGTCCGACCCGGCCGACTACGCACCGGAGTTCCCGCAGCCGAGCCAGTACCCGTCCCCGCTGAGCACGAGCGTGGTCGCGGGCCAGGACCCACTGGCGGGCGAGCTCCAGTCGACCTACGGCAACCGTCTCATGTACTCGATGCACTGGATCATCGACGTGGATAACACGTACGGCTTCGGCAACGGCCGCAGCTCCAGCCTCGTCGAGTGTGGCGACAGCACGCCGCGGGTCACGTACATCAACACCTACCAGCGCGGTCCGCAGGAGTCGGTCTGGGAGACCGTCCCGCACCCGTCCTGCGACACCCAGCGGTTCGGCTCCGCACAAGGGTTCCCGCCGCTGTTCATCCAGGGCTCGGCCGGCAACCAGTGGCGCTACACCGACGCCCCTGACGCCGACGCCCGGGCGGTCCAGGCGGCCTACTGGGCCCTGATCTGGGCGACCGAGCAGGGCAACCAGTCGCAGATCTCGGCGTCCGTCGCGAAGGCGGCCAAGATGGGCGACTTCCTGCGGTACGCGTTCTACGACAAGTACTTCAAGAACCCGGGCTGCACCAGCCCGACCTGCGCGGCGGGCACCGGCAAGAGCAGCTCGAACTGGCTGCTGTCGTGGTACTTCGCGTGGGGCGGCGACAACGCCAACGCCTGGTCGTGGCGGATCGGCTCGAGCCACAACCACTTCGGATACCAGAACCCGTTGGCGGCCTGGGTCATGTCGCCGGCCGGCCCGGCGGCACTGCGCCCGCTGTCGCCGACCGCCGACGACGACTGGGCCCAGAGCCTGACGCGCCAGCTGCAGTTCTACACCTGGCTGCAGTCGGCGGAGGGCGCCATCGCCGGTGGCGCGACCAACAGCTGGAACGGCGCCTACGCGGCACCGCCGGCTGGGACGCCCACGTTCTTCGGCATGGCGTACGACTTCCAGCCGGTGTTCCACGACCCGCCATCGAACCAGTGGTTCGGCTTCCAGGCGTGGAGCATGCACCGCGTGGCCGAGTACTACAACGTCACCGGCAACGCGCAGGCCAAGGCATTGCTCGACAAGTGGGTCGACTGGGCCATCGACAACACCACGCTCGGCACCGGCAGCACGTTCGCCATCCCGAGCGACATGACCTGGAGCGGCGCTCCGGCGGGCAACTTCAGCAGCGCAACCGGCACCCCGCCGGCGAACCCGAACCTGCACGTATCCATCACGTCGTTCAGCCAGGACGTCGGCGTGGCGGCGGCGTACGTCCGTACGCTGACCCACTACGCCGCGCAGGAGGGCAACACGGCGGCGGGCACCCGGGCCAAGGACACCGCCAAGGGGCTGCTGGACCGGCTGCTGCTGCTCAAGGAGGACCGGGGGATCACCGTCTGCGAGACCCGCAGCGACTACAACCGGTTCGACGACGTGTGGAGCTCCTCCAACCAGCAGGGTCTGTTCATCCCGTCCGGATTCAACGGAACGATGCCCAACGGTAACCAGATCGCACCGGGCTCGACGTTCCTGAGCATCCGCACCTTCTACAACACCGACCAGACGCCGACCTGCACCGGCGGAGCAGGCTCTGGTATCGCCGCCATCAACGCCTACATGGCCGGCACCGGGCCGGCGCCACAGCTCCGCTACCACCGGTTCTGGGCGCAGGCCGACATCGCGATGGCCCTGGCCGACTACGGGACCTTGTTCCCGAACGGCTGACCCGTCCTCGGGGCCTCGCTAGGGGCGGGCGGAGCAATCCGCCCGCCCCGTCTTCCGCGCCGCCCGGGGAGGGGAATCAGCGGGTGACGTTCAGGGGGACGCGTCGCGCAGGGAGCGGGCGTCGTGGCCGGCCAGCGAGTCAGCGCCGACCTCGGCGTTGTGGGCGTGGGCGAGGTGGTGCAACCCGAACACGGAGTCCATTCCGGTCTGTAACCCCATGAGATCCTCCGCCTGGTTCACCGCCCGCTTCGTCAGCGCAAGCCCGAGGCGCGGCATGGCCGCGATCCGGTTGGCTATGTCCATCGTGGACTCCGCCAGGGCGTCGCGCGGCACCACCCGGTTCACCATGCCGAGCTGCAGCGCCCGCGCCGCGTCGACGCGCTCACCGAGGAACAGGAACTCCTTGGCGAACCGCGGACCCATCACCCACGGGTGCGCGAAGTACTCGACGCCAGGGATGCCCATGCGTACCACGGGGTCCGCGAAGAAGGCGTCCTCGGCGGCCACGACCAGATCGCAGACCCACGCCAGCATCAGACCGCCGGCGATACAGGCACCCTGCACCATCGCGATGGTCGGCTTGGGGATCTCCCGCCAGCGCCGGCACATGCCCAGGTAGACCTCGGACTCGCGGGCGAGCCGGCTCTCCGCGCCCGGCTTGCCGACGTGGTCCCACCACAGGCCGGCTCTGCGCGTGAAGGACTGATCGATGTCGCGGCCGGGTGTGCCGATGTCGTGGCCGGCCGAGAAGTGCTCACCCGCTCCACACAGGACGATCACGCGTACGTCGTCGTCGGCGGCCGCGCGGGAGAAGGCGTCGTCGAGTGCATAGGTCATCTTCGAGTTCTGCGCGTTACGGTAGCGGGGCCGGTCCATCGTGACGACGGCCACCGGCCCTTCGGTGCGATAGCGGACGACCTCCTCGTCGGGCGTGGTCATGCAGCGACTCCTCCGCTGGACAGGGACAGGGACTGTGCGATGCGGTCTAGATGTTCGTCGATGTCGATGGTCGCGGCGAGCGCCCAGGCGCGCTTGGCGAAGCGGTGCAGCTCGTACTCGACCGTGTAGCCGATGGCACCGTGGCACTGGATGGCGATCCGGGCCGTCCGGGTCGCCGCCTCGCTGGCGAGCACGGCCGCCAGCGACACCGACCGGGGCGCGGCGTTCGTCCGGTTCGCCAGCTCCCAGGCGGCGGCGAGCACGGCCGGCGCGGCGAACTCCAGCTCCAGCAACGCGTTGGCGCAGTGGTGCTTGACGGCCTGGAACGACCCGACCGGCACCCCGAACTGGTGGCGGGTCGTGACGTACATCGTGGTGAGGTCGAGCAGGCGCCGGCCGAGCCCGACGAGTTGGGCGGCCGTGGCGAGGTCGGCCCGCCGCCGGACCAGCTCGACATCCGCATCGATCACACCACCACCCGGTAACTCCACCCGCAGCAAAGGGCGTTCGGGATCAACGCTTACCTCCATAGTGGACGAACGCGGAACCACCAGGCGTACGGCCTGGTCGAGCACCAGCACCAGGTCGCCCCCGTAGGCCACCAGCCCGTCGCCACCGGCGACGGCGACCGTCAGACGGCCAGCGATCACCTCGGGCAGCCGTGGGTCCCCGACCAGCAGCGGCGCGGCCAGGATCGTCTCCGCCACCGGCCGCGGCGGGGCGGCGTACCCGACCTCCATAAGGATCGGCACCAGGTCCACATCGGACAGACCGAGTCCGCCAGCATCTTCGGGTACCGCGGCGCCGAAGACGCCCATCCGCGCGAGCCCGTCCCACTGCGACCCGGCCGGGAGCCGCGCGAACAGCTCGCGGACCGCGTCCCGCAGCGCGGTCTGCTCGCCTGTCAACGAAAACTCCATGCCCTCCACCCCCACCCAGCCACCCGGGACGAACCGCATCTCACAACCTCGGCAGCCCGAGGAGGCGCTCGGCCACGATGGTGCGCTGGATCTCGTTGGTACCGGCGTAGATCGGGCCGGCCAGAGAGAACAGGAAGCCCCGGCTCCACGGCTGGTCCAGCGCGGCCTGCCCGCCGAGCAGCGCCTGGGCCGTCTCGTGCAGCGCGATGTCCAGTTCGGACCAGAACAGCTTGGTGAGGCTGGACCGGGCGCCCGGCCGCCGCCCGTCGAGGATCTCGCTCGCCTGCTGCCGCGAGAACTGCTGGTACGCCTGGGCCCCGATCCACGCACGGACCACCCGTTCCCGCAGGCGCGGGCTCACCCCCCGCTCGCGGGCCAGCGCGACCAGCCGGTCGGCGGCGGCGAGGAAGCGGCCCGGCGAGCGCAGCGTCAATCCGCGCTCCGGGCCGGTCGTCGCCATCGCGACCCGCCAGCCGTCGTTGACACCGCCGAGGACGTCGGTGTCGGGGACGAACACGTCGTCGAGGAACACCTCCGCGAAACCCTCGTCGCCATCGAGCCGTCGGAAGCCACGCACCGTGACGCCGCGCGCGTCCAGTGGCACGAGGAAGTAGGTGAGTCCGCGGTGCCGGGCGGCGGTCGGGTCAGTCCGGAACAGCCCGAACAGATGCGTGCAGAAGGCGCCCCGGGTCGTCCACGTCTTCTGCCCGGTCAGCCGCCACCCGCCGGCCGATGCGTCCCGCTCGGCCCGGCTGACGATCGACGCGAGGTCGCTGCCCGCGCCGGGCTCGGACCAGCCCTGGCACCACACGTCCTCCGCGGCCGCCATCCGCGGCAGGATCCGGTCCTGCTGCTCCTTCGTGCCGAACTCGAAGAGGGTTGGGGCGAGCAGGAAGATGCCGTTCTGGGTGACCCGCTGCGGGCCACCGGCGGCGTAGTACTCCTCCTCGAAGACGAGCCACTCCCACAGTGAGGCCTCGCGGCCGCCATACTCGCGCGGCCACGACACCACGGCCCACCCGTTGGCGAAGAGCAGCCGCTCCCACTCGCGGTGGGCGGCGAAACCGTCCCGGGTGTCGCCCGAGGGCAGGCTGGCGGGGACATTGGCCCGCAGCCAGGCTCGGGCCTGCGCGCGCAGTGCCGCCTCGTCCGGACTGTCGGTCAGGTCGATCACCGCGGACTGCTGTCGTTGCTCGCGACTGCGGGGCTCGCTGGCGCTCGCTCCTCGCGCTCGCGGCTGAACTCGTTGCGGGT
>JBQGBY010000141.1:0-2459 GCA_052038195.1 Micromonosporaceae bacterium
CCCGGCGCCGGCCACGACGGCGGCCGCATCGTCTTCGAGGGCACCCCCGCCGACCTCGTCGCCGCCCGCTCCACCCTGACCGGCAAGCACCTCGCCGCCTACATCGGCGCCTGACCAGAGGGACGAAGCGATGCCCGAGCAGATGAGGTTCGTTCCCCACCACCTTCTCGACGGGCGTCCGAGCGTGGTCCTCGACGGGTCACCGGCGCCGGGGACCGTTCTGACCGTCACGCACTGGCCGGGGTACCCGGCGCCGGCCGGGATCGAGGCCGACCTGTCCGTCCAAATGCGCCCGACGGCGGCGGCCACCGCTTCGGCGGCAGCTGGGTCGGCGGGCTCCACCCGATGGCGGTCAACGGTCGCACCGAGCGGGCCACCCTCGCCCGGCTCCGGGGCCGGCGCTACGACGTGGAGCTGCGCTACGAGGGCTGGGTCCAGCTGCGGAGCCGGCCGGTCCTGGCCCGCCGCGACCTGGCCCCGCTGGCCACCCGGCTCCAGGACGAGGAGACGGGTGACGCCGAATGGTCGGCCACGCCGGTCGGTCGCCTGACGCCCCGGCTCCAGCTGGGCGACGGCCAGGAGAGCTCCATCTCCCCCGACCGCTTCGTGGAGCTCCTCACCGACCACCTCCGCACGGCACCGCCGGCCTGGGACCCCTTCGCCCCGAAGAGCTGACGCCTTGCGGATCCGGGGACGCATACCGCTCCCCGGACCGGTGCCTCAATTCCATCAAACCAGTTTGTTTCATCTGCCGGCGTGCGGGGTACGCCAACGAGGCGGGCTGACGCGTTCAACAAGGGAGGACCGCATGACCGCCATCGTCGAGGCGCAGGGGCTCACCAAGCGTTTCGGCGACGTCCGGGCACTCGATGGCCTCGACGTCGTCGCTCGGTCCGGGCAGGTCACCGCCCTCCTGGGGCCCAACGGCGCCGGAAAGACCACCTTCGTGCGCGCCGTGGCGACCCTATTGCGGCCGGACGGCGGCGGGATCCACGTGGCCGGCATCGACGCGTGTGCCCAGCCCGAGCGGGTGCGCGAGATCATTGCGCTGGCCGGACAGTCCGCCTCGGTCGAGCCGGCCATGACAGGGGCCGAGAACCTGCGGATGGTTGCCCGGCTGTTCGGGCTCAACCGGCGCGAGGCGCGGACCGCCGCAGCTGCGGTGCTCGAGCGGCTCGACCTCACCGACGCCGGCGACCGTCTCGTCCGGACCTACTCGGGCGGTATGCGCCGGCGGCTCGACCTCGGCGCAAGCCTGGTCGGGCGGCCGCAGCTGCTGTTGCTGGACGAACCCACCGCCGGCCTCGACCCCCGCGGTCGGGCCGACCTGTGGGACGCAATCCGCGGCCTCGTGGCCGACGGCACCGACGTCCTGCTCACCACCCAGTACCTCGAGGAAGCCGACCAGCTGGCGCGCCACGTCGTGATCATCGACCACGGGCGCGCCATCGCGGCCGGAACGCCCGACGAGCTCAAGACCCACGCCGGGACCAACGTGATCGAAGTGCGGCCGCGAGCCGGCGCCGACCTCCCCGCCGTCGAAGCCGCGCTGGGGGCGATCGGCTGCGAGACACCACACACCGACGTGGACGCCCAGCGCGTCTCCGCCCGTGTGAATGGAGGTGCCGATCAGCTGCGCGACATCGTGCGGCTGCTCGACGAGCGCGGCATCGAGGCCGACGATGTCGGCTTGCGCCGTCCGAGCCTCGACGAGGTCTTCCTGGCCGTCACCGGAAACCCGCTCGATCCCACCCATCTCGACAGCGACCACCAGACCCAGCCGGCGGGCGTCGCGTGACTTTGGAGGCCTCGATGACGACCACCACATCCGCCCACGCCGCAGTCGACCACACGACCGGTGCCGGCTATCTCACCGCCGCGCTCCAGAGTGCGAAGCGGACGGTCCTCCAGTTCTTCCGCACGCCCCAGCTCCTGATGTTGGGGACGATTCAGGGCGCGCTGTTCCTGTTCATGTTTCGCTACATCTTCGGCGGCGCCGTCAACCCGGGTGAGGGGCTCGATTACGTCGACTTTCTCGTGCCCGGGTTCCTCGTGACCGGGATTCTGTGGCTCGGGATGTCGGCGGCGTCGGGCGTCGCCGAGGATGCCGCCACTGGCGTGCACGACCGGCTCCGATCGCTGCCGATCCCACGGTCGTCGGTGATGCTCGGGCGTTCGCTCGCCGATGCCGCGCTCACGCTCTGGGGGCTCTTCATCTCCGGGGTGCTCGCTTTCATCGTCGGCTTCCGGGTCCACGCCGACGTCGCTGAGGTGGCACTCGCACTGGTCTTGCTGTTGCTCGCCGCTTACAGCTTCATGTGGGTCTTCATCACGATCGGCCTGACCGCGGGCAGCGCGCAGGCGGCCCAAGGCACCGCCACGCTGCTGATCGTCCCCCTCGCGTTCGTGTCCGCCGCGTACGTTCCCGCGGACACGCTGCCGGGCTGGATGCAACCCGT
>JBQGBY010000142.1:0-3545 GCA_052038195.1 Micromonosporaceae bacterium
TGGCGCACCGTCGACATCGTCGTGAGCGCGGTCATCGCGGTCGCGTTCGGCGTCGTCTTCTGGGCCTGGAACCACCTGTGGACGGCCACCGGTCCGGCGTTCAGCGCCTTTCCGCCGGGCCAGGCGTTCATGTACGGCATCTGGCTGGTTCCCGGTGTGCTCGCCGCCCTGGTGGTACGCAAGCCAGGGGCCGCCGTGTTCGCGTCCGTGCTGGCCGCCGCCGTCAGCGCGCTCCTCGGGGCCACCTGGGGCGTCCAGGTCGTCTGGTACGGGCTGCTGCAGGGCCTGGCACCCGAGTTGGTGTTCCTGGCCACCCGCTACCGCCGGTTCGGCCTGCCGGTCGCCCTGGTTGCAGCCGCCGCCGCCGGTCTCACGGCCGCATCGCTGGACTGGTTCTACTACTACCGCGACTGGACGACCGGGTGGCTGGTCGCCTATTACGCCGTGCTCACGGCGAGCGCGGTCGTCATAGCGGGGCTCGGCTCGTGGGCACTGACCCGCAGTCTGGCCGGCACCGGAGCGCTGGATGCCTTTCCGTCCGGGCGGGAACGGAGACCGGTCTGAGCGGCAGCCGCGTCGACGCGCGGGGATGGGGGTGGCGCCATGCCGGGCGCCGCTCCTACGCCGTGCGTGGACTCGACCTGGTCGTCGAACCCGGGGAGCGGGTGCTCCTGCTGGGACCGTCCGGTGCGGGCAAGAGCACCCTGCTCACGGCCCTGGCCGGGTTGCTGGACTTCGACCAGGGGGGCGACGCCGAGGGTCGGCTGACCGTCGACGGCATCGATCCCCGGGGGATCCGCGATCGGGTCGGTCTGGTGCTTCAGGACCCCGAGACCCAACTGGTCATGGCGAGGGCCGGCGACGACGTCGCGTTCGGGCTCGAGAACCGCGCCGTGCCGGGCACACAGATCTGGGAACGCGTCGACGCGGCCCTCGCCACCGTGGGCTTCCCCTACGGCCGCGACCGCCGGACCGACCGGCTCTCCGGCGGGGAGCAGCAGCGGCTCGCCCTCGCCGGCGCGTTCGCGCTGTCCCCACGCCTGCTCCTGCTGGACGAGCCGACCGCGAACCTCGATCCGGTCGGCGCCCGGCTGGTGCGGGAGGCGATCGCCGCGATCCAGCGGACGACGGGTGCGACCACGGTGCTGGTCGAGCATCGGGTGGCCGAGGCGCTCGAACTCGTCGACCGTGTCGTCGTGCTGACTCCCGGCGGAGGCCTGATCGCGGACGGCGATCCCGCCGAGGTATTCGCCCGCCACGGCGACGCACTGGCAGCCGCCGGGGTCTGGGTCCCGGACCGTCCGCTTCCCATCTGCAAGGCCCAGCGACCCGTCAGGCCGGACAAGTCGCCTATCTGGGACGGCGGTCCGACCGGTCCTGACGACTCGACCGACACGCCCGGACGAGATCTGCTCGTCGCAGACCGGGTCGGATACAGCCACCGCGGTGGGGACCGACCAGTGCTGGCCGACGTGTCCGTTCGGCTGCGCGCCGGCGAGACCCTGGCCGTCGTCGGACCGAACGGCTCGGGCAAGTCGACCCTCGCCATGGTTCTTGCGGGCCTGGCCGAACCCACGACCGGTTCCGTGCGGGCGACACCGAGGCTGGCCGGTACCGACGCGACGGTCCCACTGCACCGCTGGCCGGCCGGCGATCTCGCCACCCGGATCGGCACCGTCTTCCAGGATCCCGAGCACCAGTTCCTCACCGGCACGGTTCGCGACGAACTGGCGTTCGGACCGGTCCGCCGCGGCGAGAACGCGGATGCGGTGCTCCGTCGGGTCGACGACCTGCTCGACCGGCTTCGCCTCACCCCGCTGGCAGCGGCGAACCCGTTCACCCTGTCCGGCGGTGAGAAGCGCCGACTGTCGGTCGCCACAGCCCTCGGCAGCGGACCGGCCGTGCTGATCCTCGACGAGCCCACGTTCGGACAGGACCGTCGCACCTGGGTCGAGCTCGTCGACTTGCTCGCGGCACACCGGGACTCGGGCGGCTCCATCTGTGCGGCCACCCACGACGAGGCGGTGGTGGCGTCGCTCGCCGACCGCGTGCTGACGCTCGGGGACGATCGCCCGGCGCCGGCACCCGACCGGGAGGTGGCCGCCTGATGGTGCTCGACCTGCACTCCGCCGGGGTCACCGGGCGGCTCGCCCGGGCCAACCCGGTGGCGAAGCTGGTGGCATCGTTCGGGCTCGGGCTCGGCGTCGCCCTCACCGACGACCCGGTCACACCCGTCCTGGTTCTGGCGGCGGTCGTGGCCGCCCTCGCGGCCGGCGGTGTTACCGCGCGGCTGCTGCTCCTTCGCGGCTGGCCGCTGCTGGCCTCGGCGGCCAGCCTGGGGCTGACCACTCTGCTGTTCTCGGACAGCGACGAGCCCTGGCGGACGGCGCTCACCGTGACCATCCGGGTCCTCGCCGTCGCGCTGCCCGGCGTGCTCGTGCTGGTGACGATCGACCCGACCGACCTCGCCGACTCCCTGGTGCAGAACGCCCGGGTGCCCGCCCGATTCGCCTACGCCTCCCTGGCCGCTCTGCGGCTCCTGCCGCTGATGGCCGGCGAATGGCGCATCATCGGGCTGGCCCGCCGCGCCCGAGGTGTCGACGCCGGCCGCAACCCGGTGGCGCGCGTGCGGCTGTTCACCGGCACGGTGTTCACCCTGCTGGTCGGGGCGGTCCGGAGGGGAACCCGGCTGGCACTGGCCATGGACGCGCGCGGCTTCGATGCCACCGGTCCGCGGACGGTTGCCCGGCCGCAGGTGGTGCGACGATCCGATGTCGCGCTGGTCGTCGGCGCGTTCGCCGTCCTCGCCGCCGCGGTCCTGGTCAGCTCGGCGTTGGGGACGTTCCGCCCGGTCTGGGCCTGACTACGCCCGGCGCACGCAGGGGCAGGTGCTCAGTCCTCGAGACGGGCGAGGTAGCCCGCGATCTGGTCGAGCTCGGCATCGGTGTAGCGCGACAGCACGTACTCGAGGATTCCGCGCAGGTGCGTACCCGTCGCCGAGCGCAGCTTCTCGTAGCCGGCGTCGGTCAGGACGGCGTAGTAGCCGCGTGCGTCGTGCTCGGACACTTCACGGCAGACCAGGCCGGCGTCGACCATGCGGTCGACCAGGCGGGTGAGCCCGCTCGGCGAGAGCATGATGCGCTCGGCGAGCTCACTCATCCGCAACCGATGACCATCGGCCTCGACCAGCCGAGCCAGGACGTCGTACCACGCCAGCGGAAGGGCGTGGTGATCGGTCAGGTCGGCCTCCAGCCGACGGATGATCAAGGCGTGGGCGCGCAAGAACGAACGCCACACCTCGAGCTGCTCGGGTGTGACGCGATCGCGCGACATCGGCTCTGCCGTCACGCCCTGATCGTAAGGCCCGGCTGATGCGGACGTAGCATCGACGGCATGAGCTCCGGCCCGACGAACGAGCAGGTCACTGCTGCGCTGGCGACCGTCAACGATCCCGAGATCAAGCGACCGATCACCGATCTGGGCATGGTCAAGGCGGTCGAGGTGGGAGGAGACGGCCGGGTCCGGGTCGAGATCTTCCTCACCGT
>JBQGBY010000143.1:0-26889 GCA_052038195.1 Micromonosporaceae bacterium
CCGTCGTTGATCGTCCACGCGGTCGAGAACCCCGAGCGGTCCGCGGACACCCCCGCGCGGGCGACCGCGGGCGCGCCGGCGCCGCCGATGTAGTAGTCAAAGGTCATGTTCGGGCGGTCGCCGCGACCGCGACCAGGCAGCCAGACCTCGCGGAGACGGCCGAGGCCGTCGTAGGTCTGCTCGGTCCGGTTGCCGTTCCAGTCCACGGTCAGGATCGGCTGGCCGTGCGTGGGGTCGACGGTCTTCGTGGTCTGCCAGCCGGCCGGGGTCGTCGTAACGGTGCCCGTGACGGTCCCGCCGGGGCCGATCGAGACTGTGGTGGTGGTCTTGCGGTCGAGTACGTCGAAGCTGTCCACGATCCGGCCGTACACGTCGTATGTGGCCCGGCTGACCTGAACGTAGCTGCGGACGCCCCCATTGACCTCGGCCACTTTCTCGGTACGGGTGACGTCGCCCTTGCCGATGCCGGTACCGAACGTGGAGTTGCCGTCGTAGTACGTGCGCACGTCGGAGATGAGATCGGTGGCCGGGTTCGGTGTCGCTGCGCAGGCGACGGCGACCGTCTCGACCCGCACCGGGAACACGAGCGTCCAGGTAGCGGCGTCCTGGGCGTACGTCGTGCGCGTGCAGCGGTCGTCCGTCGTCGTCGCCACGTCGCCCGCGTCGTCTACCGCGGTCGCGAGGCCGACCGGGTTGGCGGTCCCGGAGTCGAAGTCGAACGTCGTCGTGGTCCTCGTGGTGCGCCAGCCGCGGCCGCCGTCGAGCGCCGTCTTGACGGTGGTCGAGCGCACGCCGACCGTGTACGCGTGGACCGTGAAACCACCCCGCGTCCGGCTCGCGTGGGGCCCGTGCTGCCACGGCTCGTGCAACGTCTTGGAGAAGACCGCGGCGCCGTCGCCAAGGCCGTTGTAGACGATCCGCTCGCGAAGCTGACCAGCTCGCCACGGCTCATCGGGGATCGCGTTGCCGCCGAAGGCCGGGTCGGGCGGAATCGTGACCGTCCGGCTGCCGCCGCTGGCGAGGCGGTCGCCGTTCATGCCACGGAAGTACACCTCGTCGGTCTGCGTGCGGCCCTCGTCGGATGCGCCCACGGTGGTCCGGACCCGTCCGTAGCCGCGCCACTGGCCCCACGTCCTGTGGGTGTCCGGCACGAACTCGCCGTCGTCGTAGTGCCAGGCGGGTGGCCCGATGTAGGCGTAGGTCGTGACCGCCATGCCGGAGCCGCCGGTGGGATCCGAGACCGCGACCTGCTGCACGACATAGCGGTGGAACCAGTCGAGCCGCGGCGTTGTCGCGCCGTACGGCGTCCAGTACACCGGGTAGCAGCGCATCGTGTTGCTGTCCGGGCTCGCCGGCATCGCCACACCGAGCTTGCACTCCTGCGGCGAGTACGTCACCGCGGTGACAGCACCGCCTTCATCCACAATGGACTGAATCCGATACCTGATGATCGGGTTGTTGGAGCCCGACGTGTCGACCCGGTTGTTAATCTGCACCGCGTTGAACCGCACCTCCGGCATGGTGGTCGTGGTCCCGCCGGCCTTTCCCGTGTGGACGATGCCGGTGAGCCAGAGGATCTTCTCGTGGCCATCGCCGGGGTTCTTGAACGTGTGGTTGAACGTCCACTGATCGACGTCGGCGTACGCGCTCGGGCCGACCGCGACCTGGGTCGTGACCTTCCGCAGCATCTTGAGCGAGAAGAACGTCGGGGAGTAGCTCGTGGTGCATGAGGTGGCGGACGAACAGATGAGGTCCACCGGCGCGTCCGGCCAGTTCGACGGGTTCGTGGTCACGCAGGTCGAGCCTTGCACGATGCACCGGTTCTGGGTGTCGAAGAGGACCCGCATCGGCGCGGTGGAGGTGAGCGCGGAGTCGACCCCGCCGTCGAGCCGGGTGCCGTACTCGATGCGGGCGAGCCAGGTCTCCCGCACGTACGACGAGACCTTGGTCGACGTGAGGTTACGGGCGTAGTTGTTCCGCTCGGCTGTGTACCAGTACGACGTCGAGTTGCCGTGCGAGTCGACGACATAGTCGAGGTTCCACTGGTAGGCCTGGTCGCAGTACGACGCCTCGAACGTGGACTGGTGGCAGGGCTCACCCGCGTTGTTGCCGAACACCGGCGCGGTCGCCACGGAGCCGGTCTGTTTGCCGCCGGTCCAGCCGGGCAGCCGGTTCAGCCCGAAGTAGTACTGGGTGCCGTCGGTGGTGGTCACTCGCCAGTGCTCGCCGTTGGCATCGCCGTTGCCGGCGCCGGTGAGCCGCTCGACCCGGGTTCCATCGTCGTTACGAAGCTTCCACACATCCGGGTTCGTGGACGCCTGGATCAGCTCACCGGCGCGACCCGACATGGACAGCACCGCGTTGTCGCTGCCCCAACACAGGTCACCGGTCAACGTCTCACCGTCAGTCGCGCACGCCTTGTAGGCGCGGCTGATCGCGCCGGGGTGGAAGTCGAACCCCTCCCCGACCCAGGACGGCTGGCTGTTCATCGCCGAGGTCCGCCCGTCGGACGATTGGGCCGAGTACGAGACGCCCACGGTCGGCCCGGGCCCGCTCAGCGAGGCCGGGGTGCGCAGCGGGTACGACCAGGCGAAGTCGCCTGACGACCCACCGCCCGACCACGTCGACGACGCCTGCAGCGGCGTGGCGGCGAAGTTGCCACCGTCGGACGACGGCGTCGATGCCAACGCGACGATGTCTCCCGCCTTGGGAGCGCCCACGTCCGCGGTGACGGTAGCGCCCGCCCGGTCGTTCACCGTTGCCAACGGGGCCGGAGCGCAGTCTGGATCGTCGGGTGTGGAGAGTGCGCACTCCGGCAACCGGACCAGTTGGAGTCGAGATGCCCAGTTGCCACCGTACGCATCGCGGAACGAACCGTAGTCGATCCGGACCTGGACCGGACCACCGCGCGCCCGCTCGACCCGCACCGCCATCGGCCACTGGTCGGATCGTTCGACCATCCGCAGGCCCACCTCGGTCGGCCCGGCCACGGCGGCCTCGCCGGGGGCGGCCCGGCCCCGGGCGACGGAGACAGGAAGGTCGCCGGCCCGCCTCCAGTCACCGCCCGCTCCGGCCTCAAGTGTGACCACGGCGGCCGCCGCCGTCGGCCATGTGACCTCGGGCACGGCCGTCATGTCCTCGCCGGCGGTCGCGTCGGCCGGGGCGCTACCACCCGCCACATCACGGCCAGGGATCGACGGCACGCCCCGGCTGTGGGGCAGGGCCGCCGGGGCCGAAGGCGCGGCCGCGGCCGGAAGCAGCACGGCGACCAGAGTCACCGTGACGGCTCCGGGAAGGAGTCTATAGCGACGATTCGTCATAATTACGTGCCTCAATCTGATCGGGCGTGTAGATCGGCCGTCGGGCTTACGATCGCGGCGGTCGTGCACTGCGCTATTGATAGCGCCCAGTCGTCAACGTGCCGCTCCAGATCTGCGTGGGCGCCGACATCGTTACGCCGTTCGATGTGAACCGCCAGACGTTCACTGCAGATGCGGTACAGCATCGGTAGACCACCGTCAGGTCGGCTCGGCGGTCGTTGTTGGCGTCGCCGACGACCGAGTCGATGATGTCCGGCCAACACCACGAGTTCTGACCCGAGTCGAAGTGCATCGACGGGCCCTCGAACCCGGTTCCGGCCGCGTTGGCCGGATGTATCCACAGCCGGACCTGACATGTGCCGTAGTCGTAGAAGTCGGCGACGTCATCCTTGCCGTCGCCGGTGAAGTCACCGGCGAAGACCTTCAAGCGGTCCCAGCAGGCGTTGTTGGCACCGCCGTCCCACACCATGACGCCGGCCGGGAACGCCGAGCCGGTGCTGTAGTGAACCCACAGCTTCGTCCAGCAGGACCCGTAGTCGTAGAAGTGGCCGACATCGAACTTGCCGTCGCCGTTGAAGTCGCCGGCCACGAGCTTCATCCGGTTCCAGTCGGCCCATCCCGGCGGGTTCTCCCACCAGAGGGTCGGCGCGGCGAACGACGGGGACCCGGGTGTGCCGTTCGATGCGAACACCCAGATCTTCCAGTGCGTCGGGCCCTCGTTCCGGACCACGACGATGTCGTCCTTGCCGTCGGCGTTGACGTCGCCGGCGGCGCCCATCATCTGGGACGGCGCCCAGGACACGTCCGACCACAGCTGAGAGGTCCCGAGCAGGTTGGTGCCGTCCGAGCGCTGCACCGTCAACGAGCTACCGGTTCCTTGGGGCGCGAAGGTGGCCACATCGCTCCGGCCGTCGCCGTCGAAGTCGCCGAGCAGCGGGGTCGTGGTGTCGTGGTAGGAGCCCACCGCGTCCTGGGGGGCGACCGGCGTCCACACCGATGTCCCGTCGGCCCTACCGTTCCAGCGCCACAGCGCCCTCGTGCCGCCGGGCGCGTTCGCCATCGTGGTGACGTCTGCGCGGCCGTCGCCGGTGGCGTCACCGCGTACCCTCGTGGTCGAGCCGGCATTGGCCTTGAACTTGTAGAGGACGGCACCGCCCAGCTGACCGGCCATGTCCCTGGCCTGGACCTTCAGGTAGTTGACCGTCGTGCCCGATGCGATCGGCACGATCGGAACCGTCACCGAGCCGTTGCTACCCGCCGGTACCCACAGCGTCGGCTCCCGCGGGGCGCCGGCACCGAGCCCAACCAGATATCCAGCTACGTCAGTGTCACCGGCGGCCGGCGTCAACGTGACCGCCGCCGACTGCCCCACCACCGCACTCGGCAGTGGCGCCGGCGCTATGAGCCCTGTGCCCAGGGCGAGATCCGTCGACGTCGCGGCTGGCACCCCGGGAAGGCTGTTGTCCACAGTGAACTGACACGTCGGCCCGTTGCCACCGGTATCGGTGCCGTCATCACCACGCACCGTCCACGAGTACGATCCGTTGTTCGCAAACGCCGCCGCCGGGATGGTGGTGGTGAACTCGCTACCGGAGGCTGCGGACGCCGAGTCCGGCGGAGCGTACTGCGCCGGGATGCCCGAAACGGTCCAGCGCGCCATCAGGTTCTGGTTGTCGGCGTCGGAGAGCCTGGCCCGCAAAGTGAGCCCGTTGACCGCATTGACCCGAAGCGGCGACCCGCACACGAACGACGGGTCGATCGACATGTCGGCCGCCGCCGGCACCGCCGGTGCGTGGTTGTACTGGACAATGAGCCGGGCCGTGCCGGGAAGGAACTTCTTCCACTGGAAGCTGTCCGGCTCGTTCTGGGCTGCGAGTGCAAGCGTGTAGGAGCCGTCGTTCACATGGGCTTGCAGGTTGGCGGCCAAGCTGCCGCCGAAACTCATCGGAAGGTCCGGGGCAGAGCAGGAGGTCTTGTTGGCGGCGCCGTACTGCGTGTCCAGCAGGTCGTAGAGGGCCGGACTCCACGGGGTGCGGGGCGCACTGGCAATCGCCGAGCTGCGCCAGAGCCTCACGGGGGTGGCGCCACACGAACTCGAGTGGTACAGCGTAATGGCGAACGTCGCGGAGATGATCCGCGAACCGGCCAACGAGGCGGTCGCGAACTGGAAGAACGACCGAGCCACATATCCCGTATCCGGATCCTTGCCCACCCGGGCGAGGCCGTCGTTGCGGTTGACATTCGTGCTGGTCGCGTACGCCCACTGCGACGCCTCCGGCGGCACGAGGAAGGGCGGGGGGTTGAGGGACTCGGTCTCGGACCCGGTCAGCACCGCGGCATCTGGCTCGAGCACGAACTGCCTACCCTCAACCCGCGAGACGGCGTCAACCTGCCGGACCCCGTCCGGCTGGTCCACCCACTGCGGAACCACCGAGATCTCCATCGTCGAGGATCCATCCGGATTCGCGAAGACCCGCGATGTCTCCGACCGCGCCGACATCACCTCCACGTGACGCGTACATGACCGGGCCATCTGCTCCGCCGCGACCGGATCCTCCACGGCAGCCACACACTCAGCCGCCGCGGCGGCGCCCGACGCACCGGCGGGCACGACCGCTGAGGCCAGCGACCCCGCAATGACGACGACCGAGGAGAGAAGGGACCATACAGCTCGACCAGACACCACAGGCCTCCAGACGCGTCTCGCCGCAAGGACTCAACCCCGCGAATGAGCTCCGCGAGGACGGCACAGATCCTGACGCGCCGCGCTTCAGCCGAGATATATTCTCGCTACGCTCCGACTGTCCCCCCGCGTGCGCATCGGCCTGCATCGAGACATGTGAGGGCGGCGGTCACCGGACCGGGGAGTCAGCTAGGACGTCGCCGAGGAGCCGAGCAGCTGCGCCAGGTCGGCGACGGCACGGGCCTGGTCTGCCATCTTGCCCGTGCCGGCGGCCCAGTTCCAGAGCTCCAGGGCGTGGTGAAGCTGGTAGATGGCGACCCGGCCCCGCCAACCCGATGGCAGTGGCCCGTAGCCGCGCAGGAACGCCTCGCGAGCCGCCGGGTCGTCGCGCAGCGCGTAGTAGTCGGTCCGGGCCAGGTCGAACAGGGGGTCGGCCGCGACGGCGCCCTCCACGTCGACGTATCCGCTGACGGTGCGGTCGGCCACCAGCACGTTGCCCTGGTGGAAGTCGTTATGGCACAGCACCGGCGCGGTGCAGGCGGCGAGCAGGTGGGCCTGCCGGGTGACGCGCGCCTCCACCGCCCGGGCCAGGTCCGGGTCACCACCGAGCTCAGCGAAGGTGGCGAGCCGGCGGGCGAACTGGTCGGTCATGTACGCGGTGTTGTCGGGTCGGGCGTCGACGACCCGGGTGGTCACGTAGCCCCAGTGGTCCTGCGTGATCCGATGCACCTCGGCGAGTAGCTGACCCATCCGGTGGTAGACGGCGTCGCGGTCGTCGCTGGCGAGGCCGTCGCGGACCTGCGCGAGTGGCCGGCCGGGGAGCCGGGTCATGACGGCGTACGCCAACGGCAAGACCGGGATGCCGAACGGCTCGGCCTGCAGCACCCGCGGGATGGACCGGATGCCGTGCCGTGAAAGCAACCGGTAGACATAGATCTCTTTGATCAGCTTCGGCCGCCACCGCGGTGCGTAGACCTTGACAATCAGCGGCGGAAACTCCGAGCCGCCTTCGCCCTCACGATGGGGCGAGTTCGGGACCTCAGGCGGCGCAAACTCCGGGCCGCCCTCGCCCCCAGGATCAGGCGAGTTCGGGACCTCAGACCGCGCGCCGGTCCCCTCGCCCCGGAGCTCGTAGACCGCGCTGACCTCGCCACCGGTCCGAGCCACCACCTCGGTCACCCGGAAGCCGAGGCCCATCGGGTCGACGATCGCCTGGGCCGTCTCCGGCTCCAGCGACCGGGGCAGAGTCACGGCGTCAGCGGGGTCAGGGTGTCCGGCGCCGCTCGCTGCCCGGGGGTCGCGGAGGCCTGGTCGGCGCCGAGCGCGACCGTGAAGCCGGGTGGCAGCACCACGTCGCCGCGGCCGAGGTCGCGCACGCTGCGGTGACCGAGCGCGAGCAGGCTGGAGTCGATGCCGTTGCGGAGCACGTCGAGGACGTTCTGTACGCCGGCCTGCCCGCTCGCGGCGAGGGCCCACAGGTAGGCCCGACCGATCATCACTGCCCGCGCGCCGAGAGCGAGGGCCTTGACGACGTCGCTGCCCCGGCGGATGCCGCCGTCGAGGAGTACCTCGATCTGTTCGCCGACCGCGTCCGCGATGGCCGGCAGCGCCCGGATGGCGGCCGGCGTTCCATCGAGGTTGTTCCCACCATGGTTGGAGACCGAGATCGCGCTGACGCCGGCATCGACCGCCCGCCTGGCCTCGTCGACCCGGATGACGCCCTTGAGGAGGAACGGGCCCTCCCACTGCTCGCGCAGCCAGGCAACGTCCAACCAGGACGGTGGCGCGGTCTGCGCCCATTGACCGTACGCGCTGAAGAATGTCGGCGCCCGCCCGCCCGGCTCGGCCATGTTGGGCACGGTGAGGCCGGGCAGGCGTCCCGTGCGCGCCCACCGCATCAGCCAGCGCGGGCGGCTCATCGCCTGCGGCGCGAGGCGGATCAGCTCGCGCAGGTTCAGGCGTTCGGGGATGTGCGGGCTGCCCCAGTCCCGGCTGTGCGAGAAAGACCAGTCGAGGGTGAGGATGAGCCCGGCCACGCCAGCGGCTCGGGCCCGTTCGACGCGCCGGATCATGTCCTCGCGGCTGCCGATCCAGTACAGCTGCAGCAGGGTCTTCGGGTTCGCCGCCATTACCTGCTCGACCGGCTTGCTGGCGAAGGAGCTCAGACCCATGGCGGTGCCGCGCGCGGCGGCGGCACGCGCGACGGCGACCTCGCCCTGCGGGTGCACGGCCTGCACGCCGGTCGGGGAGATGATGACCGGCAGTTTGATCCGCTGGCCCAGGACCGTCGTGCCGAGGTCGCGCGCGGCGGCGAGGCCGGCCGTACGCGGCGCGAGCCGGATCTCGTCGAACGCCTCGACATTGTCGCGCACCGTGAGACCCCTCTCGGAGCCGGCGAGCAGCGCGGCGTAGACCGAGCTGGGCAGGCGTTTGCGAGCCCGGCGCTGGGCCTCGGCGACCGACTCGAACCAGGCGCTCATGCCAGTCCTCGCTTTCCCTTGTGCCACCGGATGACCGGGCGCAGCGGCGTGATGGTGCGGTGCCTGAGGCCACCCGTCCACACGCCCGCGCCGTAGGCGATGTCGTCGGCGATCGCCGCCGTCGCGAAAAGAAATGGGTCGATTGGCGGGCGCTCGGTGGCCCACGCGACCAGCGGCGGGCCCACCAGCAGCGAGGCCACCGCGGCCCGCCGGCGCCACCGGGCGCGGCCGCCCGCGAGCATGAGCCCGGCCAGCAGCGGCGTCGCGTAGGCGGTGGCGTAGCGACCGACGCCGAGCCAGGTCCTCGCGGCGGCCTCCGCATTCACCCGCCAGGCGCCGGCGGTGGGCAGGCCGTGCGATCGCAGCGTCCGTCGCGTCGTGAGCACCGACAGGGCCAACGCCGTGGCGGCGGCGGCCGGGCGGCGGGCCAGCAGGGCGGCCACGGTCACCGCAGGCCACGGATCCAGGATCAGCGGTGGTATGCAGCGCGGGTGCCGCTGCGCCAGGGGCGCGGCGGAGGTGCCGTAGCGCAGCCGTCGCGCGAGCAGCGCCGGCCACGTGGTGGGCTCGTGGTGGCTCACCCGGACCGACGGGTCGTAGCGGACCCGCCAGCCGCCGTTATGCAGGCGCCACACCAGGTCGACGTCCTCGCCCACCCGCATCGCCGGGTCGAAGACGCCGTTCGAACGCGAGACGGCGTCCAGGGCTCCGCGCCGGGCAACGAGTGCGGCCGTGGGCACATAGGACAGTCGCGTGTTCGGCGCCACCCGCGCCGGTCGACGCCCCATGTCGAGGGTGTCGGCCAGGCGCGTGTAGCGTCCCGCCGCCGATTCTCCGGCCAGTCCCGTGACCCGGGGCGCGACCGCGGCGACCAGCGGATCGGCGAAGTGCCCGGCCAGTCCCTCGATCCAACCGGGCGCCGGCACGCAGTCACTGTCCACAAAGGCCACCAGCTCGGTGGTCACCTGGGCCAGACCGGTGTTGCGGGCGGCGGCCGGTCCCCCGTTGGCGGTGCGCCGGACCAGCGTCGCTCCATGCGCGGCGGCCACCGCGGCGACGGCGGCCGGATCCCGCGAGCCGTCATCGACGACCACGACCGGATAAGGACCCGCCAGCCCGGCCAGACACCGGTCGAGGAACGCCGACCGGTCCCGGACCGGCACCACGACGGTCACGTCGGCCGTGCCGGGCTCTACCGGGGGCGGCTGCGGATGAGCCAGCCCCGCGTCGGTGAGCTTACGGGCCAACACTGCGGCCGCGGGCGAGTCGACCACACCCGCCGACAGCCGGCGCCATACGGCGTGACCAGCGGGGCTCAGCCGGATCACCCGGGCCGGCGATCCCCCCGACCACACCCCGGGCGCCACCTGCCGTACGCCGTCATCGAGCACGACGCGGAACCCCGCCGGCAGCCCCATGTCCCGCGGGACACGTCCCGTGCTCACAGTGACAGGCCTCCGTCCACGGGGATGATGGCGCCCGTCATGGCGCTGCTCGCCGGTCCGGCCAGGAACGCGAGCACCGCGGCGATCTCGGCCGGGTCGAGCAACCGCCCCTCGGGCTGCTGCGCGGCGAACGACGCCGCCTCCGGCAGCCCGTACAGTCGCGCGCTCTCGGCCAGGATCGGAGTGTCCGTGGAGCCGGGGCTGACCGCGTTGGCGGTCACGCCGGAGCCGCCCAGTTCGGCACCGAGGGCGCGGATGAGCCCGCAGACCCCGGACTTCGCGGCGCAGTAGGCGGCCAGCATCGGAAGCCCCCGGGTGGCCGCGGCCGATGCCACCGCGAGGAACCGGCCCGATCGGGGCGCCGGACGGCGCAGCAACGCGGGGACCGCGGCCCGGGCCAGGTTCACCACGCCGCCCAGGTTCACCTCGAGCACGGCCCGTTCCTGCTCCTCCGGCACGTCCCACAGCGGCACACCGCCGGCCACCACGCCGGCGGCGGCGATCGCGGCGTCGAGGCCACCCCAGCGCCGTTCCGCATACCGCACCGCCGCCCGTACGGCCTTCTGGTCGCGCACGTCGGCAACCCGGGCCTGTACGGTGTCGCCGCCGGCCCGCCGGTTGGCCTCAGTGACCACAGTGGACAGCTCCGCCCGGCTGCCCATGCGGTAGGGCAGCGCGGGGTCGTCGGCGGCCACGTCCACCGCGAGCACCGCCCAACCCTGATCGGCCAGGGCCAGCACCGTGGCCGCCCCGATCCCCCGGGCGGCTCCCGTCACTACCGCGACCCTGATGGATGCCGCCGCCGCGGTCGGACGTACGTCCGCGGTCATGAGGTGCCGCGCCAGGCCTGCACGTGCCGGATCAGTTGACCCGCCAACTCGTCGAGCAGCGCCGATCCGTCGGCCGGGGTCGCCCCGGTCGGGTCACCGAGCACCCCCGACTCGCTCACCGCGCGAACGCCGGCGGTGCGCAACGCGGGCATGAGCGCTACCAGCGGCCGGGTGTCACCCACCACCGCCCGGTCCATCCGCACCCGCCCCGGGTCGAGGGCGAGGGCTAGCGCGGTCTCGTGATGCCCGGCATGCGGATCCCCATCCCAGTGCGGCTGGAACAGGGACACATCCCGGGATCGCGACCGCAGCGCCGCCACCGCGCGGCTGACCGGGTCCGCGTTGCCGCCGTGGGCGGAGACGAACAGCACGTGCCGGAACGTCCTCGTCGCCGATCGGCCCAACTCCAGCACGATCTGTTCGACTCCGGCCTGGCCGATCGAGAGCGTGCCGGCGAAACCGTCGTGCTCACCGCTGGAGCCGTACGCCAGGGCCGGGGCGATCAGCACGTCGTCCCGCACCGAGGCCAGGCGCCGGCACAGCGCGACGGCGATGTCGGTGTCGGTCGACAGCGGCAGATGCGGCCCGTGCTGCTCGGTCGAACCCAGCGGTACCGCCAGCGCCGCCCCGGCGGCCGCCCGCTGCGCCACCTCCGGCCACGCCAGGTCAGCCACCCACATCGTCACGGACCTGCTGCGCGCTGACCGGTGAGATTTCCGAGGAAACTCGGAATCCTCACCGCGGAGTCGGATCTTGACAGCGGGCTCTCGTCGCAGGCCCGCTCGGGCGGCCGGCGCCGGCCGATCGACACCGGCACCGGACCGCGGCCCCGATGCTGGCCCCGCCCACGCTCCGCCCGCCCGTGCGAGTGATCCTGCGACGGCTTCGGCGCGGTGCCGGCCGCCACCGCGGTCAGCGCCGTCTCGCCGTGGCCGCGCACGCACTCCGGGTCGGGTCCGTCGAGCGGAAGGCCGGTGAAGAACTTCGCCGCCATGCATCCACCGCGGCACGCGTCGTACGCCGAGCAGGCCGTGCACGCCCCGCCGCTGGTCGGGCGGCGCAGATCGGCGAAGAGCTCGGACGACCGCCACACCTTTGCGAACCCGCCGTCGCGTCGTACGTTGCCGGCCAGGAAGCTGTCGTGGATGGCGAATGGGCAGGCATAGACGTCGCCCACCGGATCGATGAGACACACGACCCGGCCGGCCCCGCACAGGTTCAACCCCGGCAACGACTCGCCGTAGCCGGCGAGGTGGAAGAATGAGTCACCGGTGAGCACCTTCTCGCCGTGGTCGACCAGCCATTCATAGAGGTGACGTTGTTGCTCGGCCGTCGGGTGCAACTCGTCCCACACGTCGGCGCCACGGCCGGCGGGGCGCAGCCGGGTCAGGCGCAACTGCGCGCCGTAGCGGTCCGCGATCGCCTGGAACTCGTTCAGCTGGCCGGTGTTGTTCCGGGTGATCACCACCGACACCTTGAACCCCGTGAACCCGGCCACCGCCAGGCGCTCCATCGCCCGCACCGCCGTGCGGTACGACCCTCGCCCGCGCACCGCGTCGTTGACCTCCTCGGTCGCCCCGTCGAGAGAGATCTGAACGTCCACGTAGTCGCTGGCCGCCAGCCGTCGGGCCGCCTCGTCCGTGATCGTGATCCCGTTGGTGGAGAACTTCACGCCGACGTGATGGGCGGTGGCGTAGTCGACCAGCTCCCAGAAGTCCGGTCGCACGGTGGGTTCACCGCCACCGATGTTCACGTAGAACACCTGCATCCGCTCAAACTCATCGATCAAGGCGAGGCACTCCGCCGTACTGAGCTCGCCCGGGTCGCGCCGGCCCGAGGATGACAGGCAGTGCACGCACGAGAGGTTGCAGGCGTAGGTCAGCTCCCAGGTCAGGCAGATGGGCGCGTCCAGCCCGTACTGGAACTCGTCAACCAGCGACGTCACCGGGCGAAGCGTGGGCGGGTCAGGTGTCATCGTTCCTCCGGCACTTCGCCGAGCTTGCGGGCCTCAGTATTGCCAGCGGATTCCGCTCCGCCGGCGTTGGAGATCGGCACCAGCATCCGCGACGCGACGAGCGCGGCCAGCGCGGCCTGGTAGACGGGCAGCTCGGCGCTCGACACCCCGGCATGCCGGCACGCGGCCCGCGCGGTGGGCTGTTCGGCCAGCCCACGCACCACATCCAGCAAGGTCCGGCTCTTCAGGAAGGACAAGCGGCGGGTGCCGAAGTGGTACAGCAGCGCCCCGAACCGCTCTGGCCGGATCGACACCCGCTCGTCCAGCTTCCACGCACCGTCCAGATCGAACCCGCGAGTGTCCTCAGTAGACACCACACATACCGTCGATCGAGACCTCTTCGACCAGGAGACTCTCGAGCAGCGCCTCGCTGGCTTCCTCGTCGGCTTTTGCGGCGGCATCCGCCGCAGCCTCGACCGCGGTCTCCTCCAGCACGGTATTCTCGCCCATCGTCACTCCACCTCCGATGAGAACAGTTCCAGCGACGCCTGCGGAGCGGAGCCTGCAGGCAGTTCCAGCGACATCTGCGGAGCGGAACCATCAGGCAGTTCCGGCACCGCGTGCCGAATATCGGGAGGGTAACGTCCTCGGATAACAGAAGCAAGGGATCGCCACAGGGGTCATGACGATGTCCACCGATGCGCCCGCGCCCCGGGCCAGGCAACGCGGCCGACCGCGCGGGACGAGCCCGCGCGCCATGGAACTGATCGCGCTGCGGTTGTTCACCGACCAGGGCTTCGAGGAGACCACCGTCGACCAGATCGCGACCGCCGCCGGAGTCAGCCGCCGTACGTTCTTCCGTTACTTCGACAGCAAGGCCGACGTCCTCTGGAACTCGTTCGACGTCGAGGTCGAGACGATCCGGGACCTGCTCGCCCAGACGCGCGACGATCTGCCCGTCATGGAGGGGGTGCGCCGCGCGGTCCTCGCGGCCAACCGCTACCGCGCACAGGATGTGCCGGAGCTACGGACGCGGATGAGCCTGCTGCGCTCCGTCCCCGACCTGTATGCCAGCGCGGCCATCCACTACGACGCCTGGGAGCGCGCGGTGGTCGACTTCGTCGCCCGGCGTTCCGGCCAGCCGGCCGACTCGCTCTACCCGCTCGCCGTCGGCCGAGCGGTGCTCGCCGCCTGCCGCGCCGGCTACGACCGCTGGGCCGCCCGCGCCGACGCCGACCTCACCGTCTACCTCGACGCGGCGCTGCGGGCGTTGGCCGCCGGCTTCCGCGACGAGGTGCTCACCACCGAACCGGGTTCGACGCCCCGTTTGGTACGGTCGCCGCAAAGATCACGAAGGAGCCGGGCGTGAACGCGACACCCACCGCCGTCGTCAACCTCGACCTGCCCGGGCCGGTCATCTCCCGCCACGTCTACGGGCACTTCGCCGAGCATCTGGGGCGGTGCATCTACGGCGGTCTGTGGGTTGGCGAGGACTCACCCATCGCCAACATCCGCGGACTGCGGCGCGACGTCGTCGAGGCGCTGCGGGCGCTCCGCATCCCCAACCTGCGCTGGCCGGGCGGCTGCTTCGCCGACACCTACCACTGGCGCGACGGGATCGGCCCGCGCCAGCACCGACCCCGGATGGTCAACTCCCACTGGGGTGACGTGGTCGAGGACAACTCCTTCGGCAGCCATGAGTTCATGGACCTGTGTGAGGTGGTGGGCGCGGAACCGTACGTCAGCGGGAACCTCGGCTCGGGCACGGTCCAGGAGATGAGTGAGTGGATCGAGTACCTGACCCGCGCCGACGACTCACCCATGGCGGCGCTGCGCCGCGGCAACGGCCGTGAGGAACCCTGGCGGGTGCCCTTCTGGGGCATCGGCAACGAGTCCTGGGGCTGCGGCGGCAATCTGAGTGCCGAGAGCTACGCCCCGCTGGCCCGGCAGTACGCCACCTTCGTACGTGACCACGCCGACAACAAGGTCTACCGGATCGCGGTCGGGCCGACCGACGACGACTACCAGTGGACCGAGGTCATGATGCGTTCGTTCGGCGCCCTGGACGGTGATCCCCACGCTCCGGCCACCCCGTTCCAGGCCATCGCCCTGCACTACTACACGATGACCGGGACGTGGGCGGACAAGGGCTCAGCCACTCGGTTCACCGCCGAGGAGTGGTACCTGGCCCTGGCCAGGGCCCGCCGCCTGGACCGCTACATCACCCGCCACACCGCCGTCATGGACCACCACGACCCCTACCGGAAGGTGGGGCTCGCGGTCGACGAGTGGGGCACCTGGTGGAACGTCGAGCCCGGCACGAACCCGGGTTTGCTCTACCAGCAGAACACGCTGCGCGACGCCCTCGTCGCCAGTGTCCACTTCGACATCTTCCACCGCCACGCCGACCGCGTGGTCATGGCCAACATCGCCCAGACGGTCAACGTCCTGCAGGCGATGGCGCTCACCGACCCGGACACGGACGCGCTGGTGGTCACACCGACGTATCACGTGTTCGCCATGAACGTCGGCCACCACGACGCCGCGGCGCTGCCGGTCCACCTCAAGGACGTGCCGGCGCTCCCGGTCGACGGCGGCGACCTTCCGCTGGTGTCGGCCTCCGCCTCGACTCGAGGAGACACAGCACTGCTCTCACTGTCGCATCTCGATATCGAAAGATCGTCCACGATCACCGTCGATCTGCGCGGGCGAACGGTCACCGGTCACCGCGCCCGGGTGCTCACGGCGGCGGACCCGACCGCCCACAACACCCCGGACAGCCCGGACACGGTGGCACCCCGAGACCACGACGGCGTACGAGCGCACCCACACGGCCTGTCGGTGGACCTGCCTGCGCACTCGTACGTGACGGTCGAGCTCACGCTCGGCTGACGCCATCGGTTGCCGACGCGTCATCCATTGCCCATCCTTCGATCTTGAGCTCGACAGTAGTTGCTCAATGCGGGCCATGCTGGTCCACTGTGGACTTCGTTTGGGCTTCGGGAGTCGGCGTGTCGTGACGAACATTTGTCGGAGGGCTCGGGTAGTGTCTGTGCCATGGCCGTGACGACCAGGACCCGCACATCGGTGGCCTCGCCGCCGGTCGCGGCCCTGGAGCCGCTGCCCCCCGGGCCAGAGTTGGCGACCGCGTTGGCCGCGCTGGACCGGACGGCGCTGACCGGGTTCGACCGGGTGCTGGTGCTCAAGGCGCAGCAACGGCAGACCAACCACGAGGCGGGCCTGCGGCTGCGCGCGGTGGTGGAGCTGCTGCCGCACGCCGACGTCAGCGAGGTGCGGGCCGCGTTGCTGCTGACCCGTCGCGCGGCCAAGGACCTGTGCGAGCTGGCCGACGACCTGGCGGTGCGGCTTCCGACGGTGCTGGACGCGATGATCTCCGGGGTGCTGGACGAGGTCAGAGGCAAGATCTTCCACACCTGGACCGGCGAGTTGTGCCAGCGCCACACCGACGCGCTGGTGCACCGGCTGCTGCCGATCGCGGCTCGGCTGAGCACCGCGCGCAGCTGATTTCCGCCCTGCGGAGAGGCGCGACGGATCTGGACCCCGAGTGGGCCAGGCGTCGCTACCAACGGGCGGTCAAGGCCCGCTATGTGGAGGGCAAGCCGCGCACCGACGGCACCGCCGACCTCGTCGGGCACAACCTACCCGTCGGGGCCGTCGCCATCGCCTGCGCGAAGCTCGACGCGTTCGCGCACTGGCTCAAGCGGGCCGGATACCCAGGCACCCTGGACCACCTACGCACCGACATCTACCTGGGCAAACTGGCCAACCAGTTCCCCGGGTTCACGGACGACGAGATCTTCGACGCGCTCATGACCATGCTCGACCCGCACTGGGCCGACGACCTCGTCGTCTGCGACGGCGATACTGACGTTCCCGGGGGCTACCAACCGACCGAACCCGGCGACGACCAGCCCAGCCACGACGAGCCCATCGGCCTCGACCAGCCCAGCCACGACGAGCCCATCGGCCTCACGCGGCGCCCGACCACGCGGCGTCCGACCACACCGCGTCCGACCACACCGCCCCTAACGACGACGCCGCGGACCCGGTCGAGGATGCGCGGCGTGGCCGCGGACTGCGGTTGGTGATGAGTCTGGCCACTCTCGCCGGTCTGGACCGCCGGTCGGGGGAGCTGCTCGGTTGGGGCGCGATGCACGCGGAGCTGGCCCGCGCCACCGCGGCCATGCGTGGCGCGTCGTGGTGGTTCGTACTCACCGGGCCAGATGGCGCGCCGTCGCAGATCGGGCCGATCCGCCGTCGCCCCACCGGATGGCAGACCACGACCGGCCCCGCCGAGCACCTCGAGGTCTGGTTGCCCGTCACGGACGGTCAACTGGCCTGGCTCACCGACAACCCACCACCGGGCTGGCAGGCGCTGATCGACCACCTCAACGGTCACATCGCCAGCGCCGCGAGCCGGCCGCCCAACCGCGATCCCACCGCCCGGCTGCCCGGCGCACCCCTTCGCCGATGGATCGCCATCCGGGATCGTCAATGCACGTTCCCAGGGTGCCGGGTGCCGGCGCACGTATGCCAACCCGACCACATCCTCGAGCACTCCTACGGCGGCCCCACCACGGACCGCAACCTCGGCGCGGCCTGCGGCGCCGACCACCCGCTACGCCACGACGGCGGCTGGCGTGTGCATCAGCCCGCCCCGGGTCAGGTGATCTGGACTAGCCCGCTCGGCCACAGCTACCAGAACCTGGCCATCCCACCGCCACTGGCACCAATGACCGATCCGATCACCCCCGACGAGGACCCGAGCCCGACGAGGACGATGACTACGGCGACTCCTACGACAGATGCGCACACGTCGAACCGGGACCTGAACCCCCACGACCGCCGCCTCTACCACCCCCGCCACCACCACCAACCACGTCACTGCCCGAGGAGCCGCCGTTCTAGCGTGAACCCCGAGACGCGCGTACGGGACTGAGGTGCGATGTTCACGCTCTTCTCGGGACACACACAACTAGCGCGGCGGCGGCTGGGGGCGTCCCATGGGCCGGGTGGTCGTCATCCCGCCGTCGACGGACAGGACCTGGCCAGTGACCATCCTCGACTCGTCCGAGGCCAGGAACACCGCGACGTTCGCGATGTCCTCCGGCTGACCCAGCGCTGGGATCGCCACACCGTCGCTCGTCGGAACGCTGATGCCGCGTCGGGCGAACCCGGCCTTGATGCGGTCGGTCGCAGTGCCACCCGGGGCGATCGCGTTGACCCGGATCCCGTTGCCCGCGTAGCTGGCCGCCATCGCCCGCGTCAACCCGGTCACCGCGGCCTTCGCGGCGCTGTAGCACGACCGGCCGGGGGCGACGCCCACCAGCCCCGCGGCCGACGACGTGTTGATGACGCTGCCGCCACCGCCCCGGTCCAGCATGGCGCGCACGCCGTACCGGGAGACCAGGAAGGTCCCGAACAGGTCGACCTGGATGGTGCGCCAGAACTCGGTGACGTCGACCTCGTGCACCGCACCGTCGGCGTCCCGCGAGCCGCCGGCGTTGTTGTACACGACATCGACGGTTCCATACGCCTGAAGGGCCGCCTCGACCATCGCCTCCACGCTGCCCTCATCGGTCACGTCGCACTCGACGAACAGGCACTCGCCGCTCTCGCCCCGGACCAGCTCCTCGGTCTGTTTACCCAGCTGGGTCGAGAGTTCCGCGACCACGACGCGGGCGCCATCGGCGGCGAACCGCAGCGCGGCGGAGCGGCCGATACCCGACCCCGCCCCGGTGATGATCGCGACCTTGCCGTGGAGTCTCATGTGAGCTCCTGATCGAGCTCACCGGTGACGTCCAACGGGATCAGGGGCACCGGGCCGGCCAACTCCGACGCTGCGGCGGGCGCGTAGGCGAAGTTCTTGGCCCGGGCGCCGCCGTCGACGACGAAGTCGCAGCCGGTGATCAGCCGGGCGTAGTCGGAACACATCCACGCCACGCAATGGCCGATGTCGGTCGGTGTCCCGGTGCTGCCCATCGGCACCATCGGCGCCCGCTGACCCATCCACCGCGCCGGCCGGCGCCACTCCTCGGTACCGCCCTCCGCCCCGAGCCCACCCGTTGGCCGCGGGCGGTCCAGCACGCCGCCCGGTCCCTGCTTGGCGATGAGTTCCGGGTTGTCCGGTGTGGGCGCGGTCGGCGTGAAGCTGTTGACGCGGATCCCGTATGGCGCCAGGTCCATGGCGGCAGCCCGGACGAAGTTGTTCACCCCGCCCTTGTGGAAGGCGTACGCGATGACACCGGCCGAGCCCGACCAGCCGTTCGACGACGAGATCGCGACGATCGATCCGCGGATGCCATGCTCGGCCATGTACCGGGCGGCGTGCTTGGTGTTGAGGAAGTTGCCCAGCGCGGCAACCCGCACGGCCCGGTCGAAGTACTCGGTGCTCTCGTCCAGCACGCCGCGTCCGCCGAGGACCGCGGCGTTGTTGACGACGATGTCCAGCCGCCCCCACGTCTCGGTCACGGTGCGCAGGTAGGCCAGCACCTGCTTCTCGTCCGTCACGTCACCGGGGACCGCGATCGCCGTGCCGCCGTTGCGCTCGATCCGTTTGACCGCCGACTGGGCCGCCTCCGGGTCGATGTCGTTGCAGGCGACCTTGGCGCCGTAGCGCGCCAACGCCAGAGCGATACCGCTGCCGATGTTCGGGCCGGCACCGGTGACGAGCGCGACCTTGCCGGCCAGTGAAATCTCCATGTTTCTCTACTCCTGCTTGCCCTCGACCGGCACCGCCGTGCGCGACCAGCCCGCGAACCCGAACGGCCGCACCACCATGGACATCGCCGCGTTGCGGGCCCCGGCGACGACGACGAGTACCTGCTCCGGGGCGGGCAGCATGTGCAGGCCGTGCTCGTCGATCCCAGGTCCCTTCCGCCCCTCCAGACCCTTGCCCGCGCGCTCGAGGTCCTCGTGGCTACGCACGCAATGGTCGTAGAGCCACTGCTGCACGTCCCGCTTCGAGTACCCGTTGGCGGCCAGCAGCTGTGCGTGCTCCACGCTGAACACCACTCCGCCGGTGGAGAACGGTGGAATCGCCGCGCCGGTGCGGGCGATCGTGTCGGCGAAGTCGGTGAGCAGCTCCTCCGGGCGCTGGGTGTGCCGGTTGTCGACGAACTCGCAGGTGCGCAGCAGGGTGGCGCACACCGCATCGGTGCCCGCGGGAAGCCCCACCTCGGCGGCCAGCGACTCCCAGGGACTCTCCTCCTCGTTCTCGCCGATGCACAGACTCCACCGGCCCGGGACGCCCTGCGTGGCCTGCTCAAGCTCCTGCGGCCGGACGCCGAGCACGTTGCGCACCACCAGACCAATGGCTCGCGCGATCGTGGCGTTGGCCCGGAAGCCGGGACCGAACACCCCGCCTGTGCTGTTGATCCCCAGCCGCGAACGGATCGGGCCATTCACAATGATCAGGGGAGCCGGTCCGCTCGTGGACTGCCACCCGGCCACCGCGGCCCGTTCGTGTCGCAGCGCATCCCACGCCGCCAGGACGACCGGGAAGTACTCCGGGCGGCAGCCGGCGAGGGCGGCGTTCACCGCCGCCTGCTCGACGGTGCACTCACGGTTGAGGTGCGGCAGGGCGACGATCACCTCGTCGGCCGGCCGGGACGTCTGGGCCAGGAACTCGTCGACCATGGGTCGAGTGACCGGGACCACGGGCAGACCATCGGTCCAGCCCTGGTCGTAGGCGTGCTCGATGGCGGCCCGGGCGTAGTCCAGCCGCGCCTGATCCGCGGCGACGTCGTCGTCAACACCTACCCCACCCACGCTGCGCCCGCCCGTGAGATCCGCCGTCATGCGGCCGCCCGTACGGGCCCGGTGGTCAGCGTCGCGACGATCTCGGGTAGCGCGGCGACGGCACGCTCGTGCAACTCCTCGGGGCCCAGCGGTGCCACGGGGTGCGGCGTCTGCACGTAGTGGTACCCAGGGGTGCCCTGCAGCGCGGCCATCGCGTCGGCGGTGACGCTGAACGCATCGCTGCAGATCACGACGGCGGGGACGCCGGCAGCCTCCAGCGCCAGGCCGTCGGCCACCGCCGACGCGCTGCACGAACCGCAGTCACCGACGCCGACCACCACGACGTCACAGGACGAGACCAGGTCACTGAGGATGTCCGGCGGGACCGGGTCGGTGATGGACATCTTCTTGCGCCGCACCACATCGACGGCACCGTGCTCGGCCTGCAGCAGCGCGCCGACCTCATCGAGGAACTGCTCCGCGTTGCGCTTGACGTTGGCCAACAGGCCGACCCGGCGACCCAACAGGTCGGGCTTGCGCTCGGCGAGCGCCACGGCGCTGGCCCGGGTCGCCGGCCCCGCGGTGGGGTCAATCATGGCACTAAACATTTGATTCTCCCTATGGGCGGGCGTACTGCGCGCTGGTCGACGCCGGACTCGGACCGGAGCCGTCGGGTTCGTCGACCGGGAAGTGGCAGGCGACCTCGTGACCGGGTCCGAGAACCCGCAGCAACGGCCGCTCGTCGGCGCACAGCTGCTGCGCGCGGGGGCACCGGGTCCGGTACCGGCAACCGCTCGGCGGACTCAGCGGGGAGGGGGGCTCTCCCATGGAGACCGACCGGGCGGCCGTCCGTGACTTCGTCGGCTCCAGGCTCGGGATGGACGCGAGCAGGTCGACGGTGTACGGGTGCCGGGGCGACCGGTACAGCGCGTCGGCCGGGCCGACCTCGCACAGCTGGCCCAGGTGCATGACCGCCACCCGGTCACTGACCTGCTTGACCAGCGCGAGGTCGTGCGAGATGAACAGGTAGCTCAGCCGCAGCTCGGTGCGCAGCTTCTCCAGCAGGTTGAGCACCTGGGCCTGGATCAGCACGTCGAGTGAGGAGACCGGCTCGTCGCACACGACCAGCGCCGGGTGCAGCGCGATCGCCCGCGCGATCGCCACCCGCTGGCACTGTCCACCCGAGAGCTCGCGCGGGTGGCGCCGGCCGTAGACGTCGGGGTTCAGGCCCACCAGATCGAGCAGCTCCCGTACGCGGTGACGTCGTTCGGTCGCGGTGCCGTCGCCGAACCCGATCAGGGGTTCCTCAACGACATCCGAGATGCGCCAGCGCGGGTTGAGCGAGCCGTACGGGTCCTGGAACACCATCTGCATGTCCCGCCGGGCCCGTTGCAGCCGACCTCCCCGCAGGCCCACCAGCTCCGTGCCCTGGAACCGCACCGACCCGGACTTGGGGCGCGGCGCCTGCAGCACGCAACGTGCCAGCGTGGACTTCCCCGACCCGGTCTCGCCCACGACGCCGAGGGTCTCGCCGGCATTGAGGTCGAACGAGACGTCGGAGACCGCGTGCACGACGCCGCCCTTGACGCCGCCCGCGCCGCGCACGACGAACTCGTGAACGACGTTGCGTACCTCCAACAGCCGCGTCCCTGATGGCTGCGCGGGGATCATAAGGGTTCTCCGTCCTTGCAAGGGTTCCAGCACGCCCACCAGTGGCCGACCTCGTGCTCGACGAACGGCGGACGGCTCACCTTGCAGTCCGGCAGTGCCCGCGGGCACCGGGGCTCGAACGGGCAGCCCGGCGGCACCGCCATGAGGTCGGGCGGCTGTCCCGGGGTGACCGGTAACAGCGCGTGCGACTCCCGCTCCAGCCGCGGGATCGCTTCCAACAGCGCCCGCGTGTACGGCATGCGCATCTGTCCAAAGAGGATCCTCGTCGGCGCGTACTCCACCGCCCGCCCGGCGTACATGACGATCACCTCGTCGGCGTAGCTGGCCGCCAAGCCGAGGTCGTGGCTGATCAGGATGATCGCGGTGCCGAGCCGCGCGCGCAGCTCGGCGAGCAACACCATGATCTGCGCCTGGGTGGTCACGTCGAGCGCGGTCGTGGCCTCGTCGGCGATCAGGACCTTGGGGTCCGAGGCCAGCGCGATCGCGATCATGACCCGCTGGCGCATCCCGCCGGAGAGCTGGTGTGGGTACTCGTGGAAGCGCCGCTGCGGATCCGGTATCCGGACCAGTCTGAGCAGCTCCACGGCACGCTCTTTGGCCGCCGACTTCTCGACCTCGGCATGGGCGCGCACGGCCTCGGTGATCTGGGTACCGATTCGCATGGTCGGATTCAGCGACCGGGTCGGGTCCTGGAAGACCATCGCGATGTCCGCGCCGCGGTACCGGCGGATCTCCTCCTCGGACATGCCGACCAGTTCGGTACCGTCGATCCGGGCCGATCCCGTCACGGTCGCGCTGGGCGGGAGCAGGCCCATCAACGCCCGCGAGCTGACCGTCTTGCCCGACCCGGACTCTCCGATGATGGCGAGCGTACGGCCGGCCCGCAGCTCGTAGCTCAGCCCGTTGACCGCGTGCACCCGGCGGCCGCCCACGTCGAACCGGACGTGCAGGTCGTCGACCTTGAGCACGGTGTCTCTCATGCTGCCGCCTCCGCGGAGGATCTCTGCTTCACGATTCCGCTCCGCCAGCGTCGCCGGAGTTGAACGGCGGTCATCGGCTGCTCCACCGCGCGCGCAGGGCCTCGCCGAGCCCATTGAACCCGATCACGGTCAAGGTCAGCGCGATCGACGGCCACACCACGAGCCACGGGGTGCCCGAGAGGCTGAGCTGACCCGGGAAGATCATGTTGCCCCAGGTCGGGGCGGGCGGCCGGATGCCGCCGCCGAGGAAGGTGAGCGCCCCCTCGATGATCATGACGATGCCCATCCCGAGCAGCCCGACGGTCATCAGCGTCGGGCCGATGTTCGGCGCGAGGTGCCGGACCAGGATCCGCCATATCGACGTGCCCGACAGCTTGGCCGCAACCATGAACGGCTGCTCGCGCAACCGGAGTGTCTCCGCGCGGGCGATGCGGGCGAACGTGGGGATGGACAGGAACGCTAGCGACAGGATCGTGTTCCGCATACCGGGCCCCAGCGCCTGCGACACGACGATGACGAGCACCAGAGTGGGGATCGCAATAAGTACATCCATCACTCGCATGATGATGCTGTCGATGAGGCCGCCGCCCTGCGCGGCCAACGCGCCGAGCCCTCCGCCGATGGCCAGCCCGATCACCTGGACGCAGAGCGCGATGAGAAGCGACGTCCGTCCACCGTGGAGGATCCGGGCCAGGATGTCGTTGCCGTTGTGGTCCGTGCCGAGAATGTGGCCGGATGAGAAGGCCGGCTGCAGAGACTCCAGGATGTTGCCGCCGATCGGCTTCGGGATCGGAGCCACCAGCGGCAGGATGAAGCACGCGAAGAAGATCAGCACGATCAGGCCGGCCGATCCGCCGAGCAGGAGGGACCCTTTCAGCCAGCGCGAGTGGGCCTGTCCCGTTCCCTCGGCGACGACCCCCGCCGAGGCGCCCAGGGCATCAGTTACTGCCATATCGGATCCTCGGGTCGAGCACGGCGTAGAGCACGTCAACGACCAGGTTGGCGAGCACGGTGATGGTTGCGAAGACGAGGGTGAGCGACCCCAGCACGACGTAGTCGCGCGTGTTGACCGCCTGCAGGAGGTACTGGCCGGTCCCGGGCAGCGAGAAGATCACTTCGATGATCACGGTTCCGCTGATCAGGAAGCTGACGTTGAGGCCGACGAAGGTGATCAGGCCGAACGAGGAGTTGCGGAAGGCGTGCCGGAGCAGCACGTGCCACGGGCCGAGCCCCTTCGCCCGGGCCGTCATGATGTAGTCCTCGCCCTGCATCTGGTCGACCAGGTCGTTGCGCAGGAACCGGGTGTAGAAGAAGAGCAGACCCAGGCCGATCGACAGCGCGGGCAGGAACATCGAGTACAGGTTGTCGCCCAGGCCCTTCGCCGGCGGTGTGTAGCCGATGGCCGGGAACCAACCCAGCGTCACCGCGAACAGCAGCACCAGCAGCAGCGCCAGCACGAAGTTGGCCACCGACAGCCCGGTGTTCGAGACCACCATCATGACCCGGTCGAGCGGCCCGTTGGGCCGGCGCGCGGACAGCAGCGCCAGCGGGATGGCCAGGCCCAGCGCGATGAGCAAGGACAGCGCGACGAGCTCGAAGGTGACCGGAAGCCGGGTGGCGAGCACGTCGGTCACCGGCTGCCGGCTGACGATCGAGTTGCCCAGGTCACCCTGGAGCACGCCACCCAGCCAGTTCAGGTACCGCTCGACCGGAGGCCGGTCGAGCCCCATCTCCGCGTTCAGCCGGGCGATCTGGTCCGGGGTCGCCTCCGGACCGAGCAGCGCCAATGCGGCACTGCCCGGGATCAGATTCAGCAGGATGAACGTGATGATGGTGACGCCGAGCAGGATCGGAATCGCCGTCAGCAGGCGCTTGACGATCAGTCGGAGGGCTGGTGAGCCCAGCACCGCGGACAGGATCCGCGGTGCTGGGCCCGTCTGAGCTACGGTCACAATGCCGCCTCCGCTGGAGGACGTGCGTCGGCGGGGGTCACGCCTGGCTCATCCAGACTTCGTCCCACAGGATGGCGGTGTTCACCACCACCGGCGGGATCAAGGTGTCCAGGCCGGGGCCGTGCACGCCCTGCACCACCACGCTGGCGGGCGCGAAGGCCAGGATGAACGGCGCGTACGCCTCGTCGCTGATCCGCTGTCCGATCTCCAGGTAGATCTCGTCACGCTCGTCGGCGTCGGTCGACTGCGCGCCCTGCTGGAGAAGCTCGTCGATCGTGTCGTCGGTGACCCCACTGAACGGGAAGGTCGACGCGAACCGGAACGCGACGCCGACACCGATCGCCGGATCCCAGGCGCCCGCGGTCTGCAGCATCGCCTGCCACTGGCCGCCGATGAAGTTCTGGACCAGTCCGGCGAGCTGCTCTGAGTGGATCGTGACGTCCATGCCGGCCGCCTCCCACTGCGTCTGCAGCGCGGTGTTCACCTGGTCGGCGACGTAGGCGTTCAGGGTGCCGAGGTCGACGGTGAACGGCTGACCGGTCTCCGCCTCGATCTCATCGATGATCTCCTTGGCCCGTTCCAGGTCGTACGTGCGGTAGCCCGGAATCGTCTCGTGGTGGAACAGCCCGCCGGACGCGGTGAACGTCTGGCTGATCGGGTACTGCCCCTTGAACAGACCTTGACGGATCGCCTCGACGTCGGTCGCGTAGTAGATCGCCTCCCGGGCCCGCTTGTCGTTGAACGGCGGGATCCGGGTGTTCAACTGAATGACGTAGGGCGAGGTCGCCGGCTGCTGGGTCACCACCAGGTTCGGGTTGTTCTTGGCCTCCTCGAGGAGCGGGATTGTTGTCATTCCCTCGTAGGCCTGTCCCTGACCGGCCAACAGCGCCTGGTACGCGGGCTGGTCGCCGCCGATGCTGCGGATGATCAGCCGGTCCAGGTACGGCCGGTTCTCCACGAAGTAGTCGGCGTTCTTCTCGAGCACCAGCTCGGTGCTGAGCTCGTTGCTAACCACCTTGAACGGGCCCGCGCCCACCGGGTTGATCCGGAAGTCGTCCTCGCCCATCTCCTCGACCGCGGTCGGCGAGGCGATCCAGTTCACATTGGACACGACGAACGCGCTGACCGCCGTGGCGCTCGCGTTGGCGAACTTGATGACGACCTGATCGTCGCCGTCGGCGAAGATGTCCTCCTCAAGGTTCTCGATGGCCGGCGCCGGCGTCGTCGGGTCGTCGGAGGCCAGCACCCAGTTCGGCCGGCACGTGCAGCTTGCGGTCAGTGCACGGTGGAGGTTGAACACCACCGCTTCGGCGTTGAAGTCGGTGCCATCGGTGAACTTGATTCCCGGCTTCAGCCAGATCCGGACCGTCCGGCCCTCGTCCTCGAATTCGTAGCGGTCCGCCTGATGCGGAACGACCTGGGCGTTGCTGCCATCGTCATCGGCGACGAGCCGGAACAAGCCACCGTAGATCGCGAGCATCTGGGTGAGGTTTCCACCACCGGTCGTGTTCGTCGCCGGGTCGAGACCGCTGGGCCACGATCCGGAGAACGCGCCGTCCAGCAACACGACCAGCTCGCCGCCCGGTTGGGGCGTACCGTCGTCGTCTGTTTGTTCTTGGGGGCCTGTGCACCCGGCCATGACAAGTGCCCCGGCCAGCAAGATACTTACTTTCGTCCTAGTTCTCACTGCGTTCTTCTCGCTTCCTCGCGGTTACGTGGGGCTAACAAGGCGATGACGCTTACCTCACGAGACTTCAGGTTCGGACTCGTGCCCACGTCGATACAGGCACCTTCCGCACGGTGGAAGGAAAGT